>NZ_JBVHPX010000076.1:0-1022 GCF_055567735.1 Streptomyces sp. NPDC026394 | reverse complement strand
GGCGGGGGCCGGGTGGGTGTCTGCGGTGGTGGGGGTGGTGGTCATCAACGGCTCCAGTGGGCGAAGAACTGCTCGACGAGGGTGCGGGCGGCGTCCCCGCGCTCGTACTCGCCGAAGTGGGCAACAAAGCGCTTGCGGGCCGCGGCGTAGTGCTGCCCGCCGTCGGCGAGGTCCTCCAGCGCGCCGAAGAAGGCCTCCTCGTCCTCCACCAGCGGCCCCGGCGCGTGCTCGCGCAGATCGAAGTAGGTGCCGCGCTGCTCCTGGACGTAGGCCTGGTAGTCGTAGGTGAAGAACACCATCGGCCGGTCCAGCAGCGCATAGTCGAACATCACCGACGAGTAGTCGGTCACCAGCACATCGGCCAGCTCCAGGAACGGCGCCACGTCATGGTGCGCCGAGACGTCGAGGACCGAGCCGGCCACCGTCGGCGGCAGCGTGACATGGTTGAGGTAGTGCGAGCGCACCAGCAGCACATAGCGGTCGGCGAACCGCTCGGCGAAGCGCTCCACATCGAAGGGCAGCTCGAAGCGGTGCGAGCGGCCCCCGCTGGTGCGAAACGTCGGCGCATACAGCAGCACCTGCTTGCCGGCCGGGATGCCCAGCTCGGCCGCCAGCGGCCCGCGCCGGCGCGCCTGGCCCGCCTCCTCGCGCCGGCGGGCCTGCACCAGCGCGTCGTTGCGCGGATAGCCCACCCGCAGCAGCGCCCGCTCCGGCAGCCGAAACGCCCGGGCCAGGGTGCGCACATCGTGCTCGGAGCGCACCAGGAACCGGTCGAAGCGGTCCAGCGCCCGCTGCTGCTCGGCCTGCTGGGCCCGGGTCAGCGTCTTCTGCGCCGGCTGGTCGAAGCCCATCTTCTTCAGCGCCGAGCCGTGCCAGGTCTGGAGGTAGGTCGTCTCCGGGCGCTTGGCCAGCTTCAGCGGGAAGGACTGGTTGTCCACCCAGAACTCCGCCTGCGCCAGCGCCTTGAGATACGGCAGCGACCAGCGCCGCACCAGCGTCGCGTCCTCGGGAAACGCCCCCGG
>NZ_JBVHPX010000075.1:0-1131 GCF_055567735.1 Streptomyces sp. NPDC026394 | reverse complement strand
CTCTCAGAGGATGTTCTTGTCGATTACGTGCAGGTTTAGGCGTTTCGTCGGGCACCCAGTATCAACTGGTTGGTACCTATTCACGGCGAATGTGCGAGGCCAGTGCTCCTGACCGCTCCCGCGTGTCGTCCCGTTCTGCCCCGACAGCTCCTGTCCGGTTCGAAATTGCCCGGAACGGTCAGCTCAAGTCGCCCGGTCGAGCGATGTACGCGCCCGGCTCCGGGCCGTATCAGTGTTGCCATGACGTCGCAGCTGCCCCGCAAGCCCTACCCGTCCGATCTGTCCGACGCCCGTTGGGCCCTGATCGAACCCACACTGACAGCTTGGCGGGCTGAGCGGCAAAAGACCTCGCTCAACCTCGGTGGCAGGGTCGCCGACCTGCGGGAAGTCCTCAACGCGATCCTCTACGTCAACCGCACCGGCATCCCCTGGCGCTACCTGCCGCACGACTTCCCAGCTCACACCACCGTCTTCTCCCACTTCAGCGCCTGGACTGCCGACGGCACCGTCGAGAAGCTCGGCCTCCGCCTGCACCGGCTGGTGCGCGGGAAGGAAGGGCGCGACCCCGAACCCACCGCCTGCGTCATTGACTCCCAGAGCGTGAAGACCGCCCACACCGTCCCCGCCAGCACGCAGGGCATCGACGCCGGCAAGAAGATCGTCGGCCGTAAACGCAGCATCGTCACCGACACGTTGGGGCTCCTGCTACTGGTCATGGTCACCGCGGCCGGCGTCTCCGACAACGAGGCCGGCAAGCATCTCCTGACCCGTACCGCAGCCACCCACCCCACGATCACCAAGGCCTGGGTCGACACCGGTTACAAGAACCAGGCCATCGAACACGGCGCCCAACTCGGCATCGATGTCGACGTTGTGCCACGGAACACGCAGGTCAAAGGCTTCTCCGTGCTCCCGCGACGCTGGGTGGTGGAGCGCAGTTTCGGGTGGATCATGATGCACCGCCGCCTCGCCCGCGACTACGAGACCAAGCCCGAACACTCCGAGAGCATGATCCGTATCGCAGCCATCGCCAACCTCGCCAAACGAGCAACCGACGAAACCACCCCCACCTGGCGATACACATAAAACGCAATCACTCACGAACTACGCGAACCAGACGCCCTCTCAGAG
>NZ_JBVHPX010000074.1:0-1290 GCF_055567735.1 Streptomyces sp. NPDC026394 | reverse complement strand
GAGATGCCAGTGAACAGCGGATGCGCCAACACCGAACGATCAGTCGAACCCCTCACCAACAGAGCATGCCCACCCACAATCACGCACCAACTCGTTAGAGGGTGTCCTACGTGGTGAGCTGGGCAAGGCGCTTGTGGCAGACGATGGCGGCGGCGAGGCCGAGAAAGGCCGTGGTGGCGCTCGTATCGCGGGTTGAGCCGGCGGTAGCCGGACAGCCAGGCCAACGTTCGTTCAATTACCCACCTGTGACGGCCCAGGCGGTCGCTGGGTTCGACGCCGATACGGGCGATACGGACCGCGATGCGTCGTCCGCGCAGCCATCGCCGCAAGTGCGGCCGGTCGTATGCCTTGTCGGCATGCACCTTGCCCACCGGGTAGTTCCGCCCGCGTTCGGGGTCGTGTTTCGTCTGGTAACCGCCGATCATCGGCTTGAGGCCGTCGCTGTCGGCGGTGTTGCCGCCAATGTGTCCTGGCTTCGCGGCCGGGAGGAACTGTCGGCAGACACCGGCAACCTGCCCGTGCCGGAAAGACTGGTGGAAACCTGCTGCTACGACCTTGTTGTGGTAGCGAGCGGCGGCCAGCCGCTGCTGCGAGTTTTCCCGGAATGTGTGGGGACGGGCCCGTGCTCGGAGGAGAGAGGTTCTGCTGGCTCTGACACTGCACACCCTGCCGCCTCGTCGTCAACCACCCCCAGGTCTGCCATTCATCTGAATCGGGGTGGGCACCGTACCTGTTGCAGTCACTAGCCTTCGACTCACCGGCGCTGAGCTGCACGAAATCACCTCTAAGACCTCATACCACAGTCGCTCCCCCTGAGAATCGTGGACCGCTGCCCTGCAACCGGCAGGCCAGGGAGTGCGGCACATCACTGACGGCTCCGTCGTCGCCTGGGCGCTTCCTCCCGTCGGCCCGTGCCTGCACGCGGCGAAGCAGGCCGACGGTCAACATCGCCGGTCCCGCAATGAAGCCGAAGTCGCATGTACAGGTGCGCACACCCACACAACGGCCTGCCCACACCACCGATGCCCCGGCGAGAGAAGCCCTACCCGGACGGAGGCGGCCCCCGACCGCCGACGGGGCGTGCCACCGAAGCGGTCAACACCAGTCGCGGCTCATGTGAACTTCCCGCTTTTGACGTCGTCACTCGCGCACCCCGGCCGTCAGACGGCAGACTCGACACTGCCGGAAGGAATGAGTTCATGAGCGCACAGCCGGTACACCACTGCGACGGCGGCCCACCGCCGCTGCCCCCGCACCCAGAACGCGGTGGCCGCGGCCCTGCCGCCGGCC
>NZ_JBVHPX010000073.1:0-1379 GCF_055567735.1 Streptomyces sp. NPDC026394 | reverse complement strand
TCCCACACCGCATCGATGATGCCCAGCGGCCGCAGCCGCCCGCTGATATCGGCCACCGCCTCCCACTCCACCACCGGCCCGGCATGACGCACCGTGCGCACCGGGAAGGTGAACGCCTGCAGCCCCCGCCGCCGCGCACTGAACTGCAGCTCCGCCCGCAGCACCGCCCCCTCGCCGATACGGCCCAGCGCATTGGTGACCCGCCCGGCCAGCCGCACCCCGCCGCCGGCCGCCGCCTCGAAAACGGTCAGCTGGTTGCGCAGGAACATCTTCTCCAGCGGCCGCGTGTGATACCCCAGATCGGTCACATCCAGCACCCGCCGGCCCAGCGGATCCTCCAGATGCTCCGCACACCAGAACACCCGCCCGTCCCGCTCGACCAGCGGCACCGCCACCTTGCCCGGATTGAGCAGCGCATCCACCGCCGGAATCAGATTCGCCCAGTCCCCGCGCCCCAGCAGATACCCGCACACCGCCTGCAACGGCTGCGCCCGCTCAAAAGCCTCCTCGTCCAGCGTCGCCAGATACCCCGCCGACAACCGCGCGAACTCCGCCCGGTACTCCGCATCCCGAAACGGCAGATCCCGCAGATGCAGCACCAGATCATGCTTGAGGAACTTCACATCCTTCGCCCGCCGCATCTCCGCCATCCCCCGCTCGGCGAGCATCGCATCAATACGCCGGTGCACCTCCAGCCGGTGCGCATAATTGGTCATCTCATGACGCCGGTTGGTCACCGACTTCACCGCCGCCGCCTGATGCACATGCCAGAAATACACCTGATTCGGAATCAGCGTGATCCGCTTCGCCGCCAGATACGCCTCCGCAATGAACTGCAGATCCTCATAGAACATCCCCTTCGGAAACCGCAGATCATGCTCCAGCAGAAAATCCCGCCGATAACACTTGTTCGTCGACAGCGTGTCCCACACGAACAGATCCGGCAGCTCCTCAACCGACTCCAGCGTCCGCGTCTCCCGGTACAGCCACGCATACCACTCATTACGCCGCTCCACCGGCGCATCCTTGTGCAACCGCACACACAGCCCCGACACCAGATCCGCCCCCGACGCCCGCGCCGCCTCCACCAGATTCCGGCACGCATTGCGCTCCAGCACATCATCACTGTCCAGGAACATCACATAACGCCCCACCGCCTCCCGCACACCCCGGTTACGCGGCTCACCCCCCGCCCCACTGTTCTCCTCCAGCCGAAACGCCCGCACCCGCCCCGGCCACCGCCCCGCCAGCCCCTGCGCCACCGCAAAAGAACCATCCGTACTGCAGTCATCGACAATCACCACCTCAACATCACCGAACGACTGATCCAGCACCGACTGCACCGCAGCAGGCAACCGCTCGGCATCGTTGTAGACGAT
>NZ_JBVHPX010000072.1:0-1397 GCF_055567735.1 Streptomyces sp. NPDC026394 | reverse complement strand
CGACCTTGCGGGTTGAGGTCTGCGGATGCGGACGGCTCGTGCTCCGGCGAGGGTGGGTTGGGGCCAGGTGCGGTGGCCGGCACGTTTGAGCCGGTAGTTGGACATCTTGCGTTTGACGACGCGGGGCTGGCTGCGCAGGCGTCTGGCCGGCAGGAGCCGTTCCAGCAGGTCGTGCTGGAGCCAGACCAGTGCCCGGGCCAAGAGGTCAGGGGGAAAAACTGCCCGGCGTGACGGTCACGCTGCGACGGGCCGAGCGCAGGGTCTCGGTGAAGGAGATCCGGTCCGGATCCAGGTGCTGGGTGGCGGCGGTTCTCCACATCAGCTCGCGCAGGGCCCGGTGGACCAGCAGATGCGCCCAGATCTGCTGGACCACGCCGTCGGGGGTCTTGCTGCTGAGCACGGTGCGGGCGCCGCGCTGGTGGGTCTTGAGCTCGGCGAAGACCGCTTCGGCCTCCCAGCGCTCGTGGTACAGCGCGGCCAGCTGCCGGGCCGGACACCGTCGGCCGTCCAGCAGACTGGTCACCAGCCGGTACTCCCCGGCCGCCCGGCCGGTGCCGTTCAGCTGGCAGGCCAGCACCCGGACGGTGACCGGATCGCTGCGGGCGGGGTCGGTGCAGGCATGGATGCGGGACAGCCAGGAGCCGTCCCGCAGCCGCCGGTCGACGGGCAGCACGCGGTTGGCGGGCACCCGCCACAGCAGATCGGCACCCGTGGCGGTGAAGGCCCGCCATAGCGGCACCCCGAGGAACTCCCGGTCGGCCAGGACCAGCTGGCCTGGGCCGCAGGAGCGGGGCAGGCGGCCGACCAGGGTGACCTCCCCGGTGCGGCAGCCGGCCAGCTCCGCATCCAGCACCAGATGGGTGCCGGTCTCCACCAGGCAGGCCATCCGCACCTGCGGGAAAGAGCTCCGGTCCGGGCCCCGGCTGTTACCCGGGCGGCCGAAGGCGGCCTCGTTGGCCGGCGTGTCGGCGACGTCCCAGCAGGTGCCGTCCACGGCCATGAGCCGCAGCCCCCGCCACAACGCCCCCGGCGTTTGCGCGGTGGCCAGCGGTTCGGCGGTGGTGGTGAACAGCACCCTCAGCGGCTCGGTCCCCAGCCGCTGCCGGGCCCTGAACAGCGACGACCTTGCCGGGATATGCCAGTCGCCCAGCAGCCCCAGGCTCCGCAGCCCCTCGACCAAGTGCCGCATGACCTCAAGGTACGGAGCCGGTGAAAACAGGGCGAGCCCGAGCACGAAGCAGACCACCAGCCGGGCCGGCAGCAGGCGCTTGCGACGCTCCACCCGGCCGCAGGCGGCCACCACCCGATCCACCAGCCCCGGCGGATACACCCAGGTCAGCAACCCCAAGCCCGACAGCTCAGACACATTCGCAGGCACCCGCACCACCCCCGACGGC
>NZ_JBVHPX010000071.1:0-1454 GCF_055567735.1 Streptomyces sp. NPDC026394 | reverse complement strand
CAATGCCGTTGTTTTATGGATCTGCGCGTTGAGGTCGTTGGATGCGTACGGCTCTGACACCGGTGCGGGTGGGCTGGGGCCAGGTGTGGTGTCCGATCCGTTTGAGCCGGTAGTTGGACATCTTGCGTTTGACGACGCGGGGCTGGCTGCGCAGGCGTCTTGCGGGCAGCAGTCGTTCCAGCAGATCGTGCTGCAGCAGGTGGAATGCTCTGACCAGCAGGTCAGGGGGAAAAACCGCCCGGTGTGACGGTCACGCTGCGCCGGGCGGAGCGCAGGGTTTCGGTGAAGGAGATCCGGTCGGGATCAAGGCGGCGGGCAGCAGCCGTTTCGAGCATCAGCTCGCGCAGGGCCCGGTGGACCAGCAGATGTGCCCAGATCTGCTGGCACACACCATCTGGGGTCTTGCTGGCAAGCACGACGCGGACACCGCGCTGGCAGGTCTTGAGTTCGGCGAAGACCGCCTCGGCCTCCCAGCGCTCACGGTAGAGCACGGCCAGCTGGCGGGCGGGATGACGGCGGGCGTCGAGCAGGCTGGTCACCAGCCGGTAACCGACGGCCGCCCGGCCGGTGCCGGCGAGCTGGTAGGCCACCACCCGGACAGTGACCGGGTCCTGGTGGCCGGGATCGGTGCAGGCATGGATACGGGACAGCCAGGACCCGTCCGGCAGGCGCTTGTCGACGGGCAGGACACGGTTGCCCGGCACCCGCCACAGCAGATCGGCGCCGGTGGCGGTGAAGGCCCGCCACAACGGCACCCCAAGGAACTCCCGGTCGGCCAGGACGAGCTGGCCCGGGCCGCAGGAACGGGGCAGGCGCCCGGCCAGGGTGACTTCTCCGGTTCGGCAGCCGGCCAGCTCCGCGTCCAGCACCAGATGCGTGCCGGTCTCCACCAGGCAGGCCATCCGCACCTGCGGAAACGAGCTCTTCTCGGTGCCGCGGCTGTTGCCGGGACGGCCGAAGGCGGCCTCGTTGGCAGGTGTGTCGGCCACGTCCCAGCAGGTGCCGTCCACCGCCAGCAGCCGCAGCCCCCGCCAGAACACCCCCGGTGTGTCCTCGGTGCCCATCGGCTTCGCCGTTGTGGTGAACAGCACCCGCAGCGGCTCGCATCCCAGCCGCTGCCGGGCCCGGAACAGCGACGGCTTCCCCGGAATACGCCACTCACCCAGCAGCCCCTGGCTTCTCAGGCCCTC
Organism: Streptomyces sp. NPDC026394; assembly: GCF_055567735.1. Classification (NCBI taxonomy): domain Bacteria; kingdom Bacillati; phylum Actinomycetota; class Actinomycetes; order Kitasatosporales; family Streptomycetaceae; genus Streptomyces; species Streptomyces sp. NPDC026394. The sequence continues at coordinate 264 of NZ_JBVHPX010000071.1, read as the reverse complement.
GACCAAGTGCCGCATCACCTCCAGATACGGAGCCGGCGAGAACAGCGCCAGCCCCAACACGAAGTACATCACCAGCCGGGCCGGCAGAAGACGTCTGCGCTGCTCCGCCCGCCCGCAGGCGGTCACCACCCGGTCCACCAGCCCCGGCGGATACACCCAGGTCAACAGCCCCAGACCCGACAACTCCGACACGCTCGCAGACACCCAAACCACCCCCGGCGGCCACCAAGCAGCCTACGCCGTCAGCAAAGGCAACGGCATTGC
>NZ_JBVHPX010000070.1:0-1462 GCF_055567735.1 Streptomyces sp. NPDC026394 | reverse complement strand
TCGTGCGCAAGGTGCTCATCGCCAACCGAGGCGAAATCGCTGTCCGCGTTGCCCGGGCGTGCCGGGACGCCGGAATCGGGAGTGTGGCCGTCTACGCCGACCCCGACCGGGACGCCCTGCACGTGCGCGCGGCGGACGAGGCCTACGCACTGGGCGGTGACACCCCGGCCACCAGCTACCTCGACATCACCAAGGTCCTGGCCGCGGCCGCCGATTCAGGTGCCGACGCCATCCACCCCGGCTACGGCTTCCTGTCCGAGAACGCCGAATTCGCCCAGGCCGTCCTGGACGCCGGACTGACCTGGATCGGCCCCCCGCCCCAGGCCATCCGCGACCTCGGCGACAAAGTCGCGGCCCGCCACATCGCCCAGCGCGCCGGCGCACCCCTGGTCGCCGGCACCCCCGACCCGGTCTCCGGCGCCGACGAAGTCGTGGCCTTCGCCGAACAGCACGGCCTGCCCATCGCCATCAAGGCCGCCTTCGGCGGCGGCGGCCGCGGCCTGAAGGTCGCCCGCACCCTCGAAGAAGTCCCCGAGCTGTACGACTCCGCCGTCCGCGAGGCCGTCGCCGCCTTCGGCCGCGGCGAGTGCTTCGTCGAGCGCTACCTCGACCGCCCCCGGCACGTGGAGACCCAGTGCCTGGCCGACCAGCACGGCAACGTCGTCGTCGTCTCCACCCGTGACTGCTCCCTCCAGCGCCGCCACCAAAAGCTCGTCGAAGAAGCCCCCGCACCGTTCCTGAGCGACGAGCAGAACGCCGAGCTCTACCGCGCCTCCAAGGCCATCCTCAAGGAAGCCGGCTACCAGGGCGCGGGCACCTGCGAATTCCTCGTCGGCCAGGACGGCACCATCTCCTTCCTGGAGGTCAACACCCGCCTCCAGGTCGAGCACCCGGTCACCGAAGAGGTCACCGGCCTGGACCTGGTCCGCGAGATGTTCCGCATCGCCGACGGCGAAGAACTCGGCTACGACGACCCGCCGGTACGCGGCCACTCCTTCGAGTTCCGCATCAACGGCGAGGACCCCGGCCGCAACTTCCTCCCGGCCCCCGGCACCGTCACCACCTTCCAGGCCCCCGCCGGCCCCGGCGTGCGCCTGGACGCGGGCGTGGAGTCCGGCTCCGTCATCGGCCCGGCCTGGGACTCCCTGCTCGCCAAGCTCATCATCACCGGCGCCACCCGCCAGCAGGCCCTGCAACGCGCCGCCCGCGCACTGGAAGAATTCACCGTCGAGGGCATGGCCACCGCCCTCCCCTTCCACCGCACGGTCGTCAAAGACCCCGCGTTCGCACCCGAGCTGACCGGCTCCACCGCACCGTTCCAGGTCCACACCCGCTGGATCGAGACCGAGTTCGTCAACGACATCAAACCGTTCGCCGCACCCGGCACCGACGAGACCGAGCCCGACACCCGCGAGACGGTCGTCGTCGAGGTCGGCGGCAAGCGCCTGGAAGTCTCGCTGCC
>NZ_JBVHPX010000069.1:0-1592 GCF_055567735.1 Streptomyces sp. NPDC026394 | reverse complement strand
GTCAAGCCGCCGCTGCTTGGACCTCCGCTGGGGCTTGTGGGAAAGCGATCGTTTCGTTGTAGGTGTGACCGGTCTGGAGGCAGTGGAACAGCATGCTCATGAAGCGGTTGAAGAGGTTGCGCTGTGCTGCGACGTGGTGGTCGCCGGCTGCTCGTCGGCGGTCGTAGTGGGCTCTTGCGCCGGTTGACCTGGTGAGAGAGTTGAAGGCCCAGACGTAGCCGACAGCGGCCAGTCTCTGGTTCTTGACCTTCCGGCTCATGACCTTGCAGCTCTTGCCGCTGGCTCTGGTGACCGGGGCGCTTCCCGCGTAGGCCTTGAGGGACCCGGCGGTGGCGAAGCGGGTCCGGTCGTCGCCGATCTCCGCCAGGACCCGGGCGCCGGTCAGTGCGGCGAGGCCCGGAAAGCTGCGGATGACCGGCGCGTCCGGATGCTCCTCGAAGGCCTGTGTTGCGGCTTCTTCGAGCTGGTCGGCGTTGTCGCAGGCGGTGTTCAGTTGCCTGAGTAGTGCGGAAGTCTGATGTCCGAGAGCCGCTTCGACCTGCGGAAGCTGGTGAAGGTAGTCGCGTTGGAAGACCTCGTGGATCCGTTCGGCTTCGGCCTGGATGCCGCGGATGCGGCCGGCTTGCTTGAGCAGAGACTGCAGACGCCGCCGTGTCAGCTTCGCAGCCGATGCTGGGGTCGGTGCCGCGGCCAGGATGCTGCGGGCTTCCCTTGAGCACAGGCCGTGCTTGTGCTGGGCGAAGGCGGTGAGGATCGCCGGATAGAACTCTCTGAGCTGGAAGCGGAGCTTGTTATGGGCCTGGCCGCGGGCCCAGACGGCGTCCTGCTGGGCCCGGGCGAGCACGGTGATGGCCTGGACGAGCTCGGAGTCCGCTGGCAGCGGGCGGTGGGCGGCCATGTCGGTCCGCAGGATGTTGGCCAATGCCGCGGCGTCGACGGCGTCCGACTTCTTGCGGGCGACGGAGTGGCGGTCGCGGTAGCGGGCGACCGCCAGCGGATTGATCGCGAAGACCGGACGGCCGGTGGCCCGCAGGCAGGCGACAAGCAGTCCGCGTGATGTCTCGATCGCCACCGGAACGGGTGTGTCCTCGCTGTCACCGTGCTCGGCCAGCAGAGCCATGAGCTCAGCAAAGCCTGCGGCATCGTCACTGATCCGCACCTTGGCGAGCTGCTGTCCACCCGCATCGACCAGTGCGATGTCGTGGTGCTCTTCGGCCCAGTCCACTCCGCAGAACACTGGCGCCGGTAACCCGGTGATGTCCATCCGATCCTCCGTCGTGACGACTCTCTTGCCAGGTCAGAGCCTGTGCAGGGTGCGCGTGCTCCCTAATGGAAGTGCTCAAGGCACGTCATCCCACCAGCCGTTCGCAACCCCAGCGAGTCACACGGCCCTCGGTCCGCGTCAGAGCTGAAAGCTCAAGGCAGAGCTGAGAGGTGATCCGCGCAACCGGCTCGGACTACGAACAGCCAACCGGCCGAGAACCGCAGGCGGACCGTCCCGCAGGAACGGCATCCTTTCGGTGCCCTGGCAGCACGAACCGCACCTGATTCCGCACACTTCTGACCAGACTGCTGGGCGCGAGCCGGCCTCG
>NZ_JBVHPX010000068.1:0-1836 GCF_055567735.1 Streptomyces sp. NPDC026394 | reverse complement strand
CCGCCGCGTAGTCGTCGGCATGGCCGCTGTAGACGGCGACTGATTCAGCTACTGGGTCCAACTGTCCCCTGCCGGATGTGGTGCGTGACTTCATTCCACCTACCCTGACCTGCCGCTGCATCGGTATCCAGTGGCCAGAACGAAAAGGGATCAAGCTCATACGCTCGCACCTCACCCATACAGGCGACAGTGCGCCGAAGGACACAATAAGCGTCACCCTGAAGCGCAGAGGTCAGTAGCGTCACCGCCTCGTCCTCGGTGTCCTGTACGGCACCGCAGATCGCGCAGCTGATCAGGTAGCGGCGCAGGTGGGGGCGGAGGATGTTGCCGCTGACGTAGCGGTGGAGGGCCTCGCCGCAGTAACGGCACGGATCGTCGGTGCTCTCGGTGCGCTGCACCGTGTAGGTGTGGCGGTACGCCTCGACGAAGTGGTACTCGCGGCTCTCGGTGGCTTGCAGGAGCTTGTCCATGACGCCGCGGTCGAGCGCGGTGCACTTCTCCCGGATACGCTCGACGGAACGGCTGAACCGTTCCCACTCGGTCAGTTCGAAGCGTGTGTTGCGCGCTCTGCGGGCCATCGTGGGCAGGTTGTTGACCATGTCGGTCAGTACCGCGCGGCCCTTGTCGAGCTTGATGTCCAGGAACGCCAGGTTCTCATACCGTTCGAAGGCCCGGGTCAGTCAGTCCAGTTCGGCCCGCGGCGCCGTGGCGCGCACGTCGAGGACGCGGGGCGACTCCTCCGTGAGCAGCGGCCGGCCCTCTACTCCCTGCATGCAGGCGGGCAGCGGGCCGGGCGCGCGCCGGGCCGCCGCCTGCTCCTCCGGGTCGTCGGTCAGACCGCACAGGATGTCGTCGGGGGTGACCCGCAGGTAGTCCTCGCTGGCGTGGGCGATGAAGCTCAGCACCCGGCGCAGCACCGTGCCGTCCATGAGATGCCCGGCGTCGACGGCGTCCGTCGGGCAGACCGTCAGGCGACCCGACGTCATCGGTTCCTTGAGCTCGCTGAGCTTGGCCGGGGTCGGCCCGCACAGGACGCCCGTGTTCACCTCCGGGGCCTCCCGGCGGAGCCGGTTCAGCAGGGCGAACTCCAGCACCCGTTCCGGGCCGACGACCGTGAGGTAGCCGCCGGGCGGCAGCTCCAGCGCCGCCTTCACGACCTGACTCGCGGTGTCGGCCCGTACCAGCCGGGCGTCCTTGGCCAGCGCGAACACCAGTGCCGGCGCGCAGAACCCGGCGTCGTCGGTGAGGGCGACGACGAGGTGGTCCTCCCGCCCGTCGCGCGCGCAGTCACCGGCCCCCGGAGGGACGGCGCCATCGGCCCGGGCAGGTACTTCGACCGTTTCCAGGCCGAGGCGCGCCGCGATCCGGCGGGGCCACACATGCTTCCCGGCCGGGTCGAACACGGGCAGATACCGCGCCCCGCGGCCGTGCTGAGCGAACGCGTACTCCAGATAGTCGCCGAGCGTCGTGGCAAGCCCTATGGTCACGTCTTCCAGCCCTTCTCGTCTCCGCGTTCCGGTGGCCGGGCCGCGCGGCACCGACCGGCATCTTCGTGGGCAGCCCTGGCTCAGGCGCCCGGCTTACGGGTCATGGCCCAGGTGCGCGGGCCGCCGCCGGGAAGCGGGTAGTCGGCCGTCACCTCGAAGCCGAGGCGCTCGCAGAAGCGCACGTTGCGTTCGTCGGAGGTCTCCAGGAAGGCGGGGACACCGGCCTGTTCAGCGGCTTCCAGGCCGGGCCGGACCACCGCGCCGCCCAGGCCCTGACCCTGGCGGCCGGGGTCGACGCCGACCGAGCCGAGGAACCACACGGGTTCGGTGGGCCGGTGGGGCCCCATGG
>NZ_JBVHPX010000067.1:0-2126 GCF_055567735.1 Streptomyces sp. NPDC026394 | reverse complement strand
GCCTGAGTCGATTCCCTGGCACTGGTCGCCGCGTCCAACAGGGTGCGGTATAGCAAGTCCCCGACGACCCCGCCGAGGTCGCGCGCAGCATCTCCGGCCCGGAACTCCTCGAAGTCGGTGAGATAGATCGTGCCGTCGTCGGCGACCAGGAATTGGTCCAGGCGCAGATCGCAGTGGGCCGCCACCGTGTCGGCTTCGCCTTCACAGCGAAGTAGTTGACGCAACGCCGCAACCAGGTCGGCGTCGTTTTGCAGGAGGGCCCACACCTGCAGCTCCGCGGCCGACGACGACTCAAAGAGGGCCAGAGGTATCGCCTCCAGCAGTTCCTCCGAAGGCAGCAGGGGGCTTGTCGCCCGTTCGGGCTGCAGGTCGTCGGTCGGCAGGTTGTGCAGCAGTGCGACCGTGTGGCCGAGGGAGTGCGCCAAGTCGTGGGTGAGCTGCTCCTCGCGCATCAGTTCCACCGCGGTCTTTGTTTCGTCCACACACGAAAAGACCAGTACGGCCGCTTCAGGATCGGCGCCGAGCAGTCGAGGAGCGACCAATGCGGTGGAGCCAGCTCTTGCCAGCGACCGCTCGAAGGAGAGGCACTGGCGAACCCTCGCCGCCGATGCCTCGCGCGGCCCCTCCAGTTTCTTAACGAAGACGCGTGTTCCGTTCTCCGTGGTGCAGATCCAGTTGCGGTTGCGGCCCGGAAGCCGACGGAGATCGGTCGTATGGGCGAGAAGTCCGAGTCCGGTACGGGAGAGGATGCCCTGTACCTCACGGAGCTGGTCGAGAGTGCTCACAGGCCCGCCGGTCACGACCGCACATCCCTGTTGATTGACTGGCTGATCAGGCGCGTCGCCTGTGACGGGTCATCGGCGGCGGTGTAAACCCGCTTCGCGAGCACGGGTTCCCCCTTGCGCAAGTGCAGCAGCACTGGCTGTCTGAGTTCGATGACGAGGTGGGTCGCCCCCCCCGACGGAGCATGCCACCTCCTCGGCCGAGCCCGGTACGCGGCGCAGTCCGTTTCCGGGGAAGTGCCGGTGGGCGACGCTCACCCTGCCCAGTGCTGTCGTGGGAATCGTCAGCGTGCGGAAGGGGCCGGTACGCAGAAGCAGCGAGCTGTCGCCGAGCAGGTGGGGTGCCCGGGACGTCATCGCGCAGATACCCAGTGACAACGTCAGGGAGAGCAGGACCCATACGATGTGAACCGCCCGGGCGACTGGTGGAAGTTTCGCGTCGATGATCAGCGCGACGAGTACATCGGTAACAGTGAAGGCCAGGATGGCCATCCGCGCGCTTGAGGAATGGGGGATACGCCGCTCGCCCTCGGGAAGCCGCAGCGGTCGTCGGGCCGCCCAGGCCCCGAGGTCACGCAGCATGGTCCTCGTCCACTGGGCCCCCGACCTACGAGGCGCTTGGGCCTCGATGGGGCCGGAAGCCGTCTGGTCACACATCCTGGATGACCCTTCCGAGCCAGAACCCCGACACCATGCAGGTTCCGGCCACCACGCTGAGCGTTGCCGCCTTCGGCCTGTGGCCGGACAGGCCGGCCACACCGGCAGCCCCTGCCACGCCGACGAGTCCGGCGACGGCGGGAAGGCACCGAACCAGGAGCCGCCGCTGGCCGGACCCTCGCAAGGTGACCGAGGCAGCGTCGGCTACGTCGTTGACCCCTCTGATCCGCTTCGAAGAGCCGTAAGCGGCGCGGGTCTCGGCGGTTTGCAGAGCGGTGTTGGTCTCCTGCCAGTACGTACGCCAGTGCACGGTATCCCCGCCGCATGCGCCGACGTAGGCGAGCGTCACCGCAAGACTGGGGAAACTGATGCCGCGGGCGGCTTCTGACAGCGTGGTACCTGAGTACTTGGCGCGACTGGCCAGTTGTCTGTACGAGGGGTTCCCCGCTGCTCTCTTGAGTGCTCTCAACTCGTAAGCGAGACGCTGTAGGGAACCCTCGGATGGATCTATGTGGGTCTCTGGCCTTCCCATGTTTCCCTGCTTTCTGTGCCACAGAGCCTTCCGCATTTCATGCACCGGGTCGGCTCGGTCGGGCTTCTTACCTGGACGCGTGCGCAAGCGCCGCCCCGAGAAGGGCGGTGCCAGGATGTCGAGGTGTCCGGTCCGGCCCGCGGAGGGCTGTTACT
>NZ_JBVHPX010000066.1:0-2127 GCF_055567735.1 Streptomyces sp. NPDC026394 | reverse complement strand
GCTTGTCATTTAAGGTCTGGCGTCGAACGCGATTCGAACTTGACCAGCGTTTCCGCAGTTCAGCGGACGCGAAGGCGGCCTTCGCCTGATCCTGTGCTCCGTCACAGAGGCAGAGGAACCAGCGCGAAGGCCGTGGTCGTGAGTCTGGGTTATCAGGGCGTCCTGCGGGATGCGTTTGCGGAAGTGTCATGCTTCCGGGCGGAGTTGTACGCGTGTCTGACCGCGCGGGGCGACGCGCTGTTCGAGCTATGCGATGCGCTGTTGTGCACGGACGGGCCGGTGCGGACGCTTGTCGACCTGGCGCTCGCGCCGGAACACCGCCGCGGTCACGGCGCCCTCTACAGCGGCCTCAACGACGGACGGATCGACGTTTCCCGGCTTCGTCGCGCGCTGGCGGGGGTGCCGCTGCCGAGGGCTGCGGACGGCCGGATTGTGCTGGCTGCGGACGTCTCGCCATGGCTGCGGCCGGACGCCAACACCTGCCCTGACCGGTCCTTCTGCCACACCTTCGGCCGAGGTGAGGGCAAGCACCAGATGATCCCGGGCTGGCCGTACTCGATCGTCGCCGCGCTGGAGACCGGTCGGACGTCGTGGACGGCAGTGCTGGACGCGGTCCGCCTGGAGCCAGGCGCGGACGTCGCCGCAGTGACCACGGTCCAGATTCGCGGGCTGGTCGAGCGGCTCATCGCCGCCGAGCAGTGGAAGGCGGGCGATCCGGAGGTCCTGGTCGTGCTGGACGCCGGATACGACGCACCCCGGATCGCCCACCTGCTGCACGACCTGCCCGTCGAGATCCTCGGCCGGCTCCGCTCCGACCGTGTGATGCGCCGGCCCACCCCAACGCGGGTCTACGACCCCAAGGGCGGCCGACCGCCCAAGCATGGCGGCGAGTTCGTCTTCGGCGACCCCACCACCTGGGGCACAGAGCAGGCCGTGACCGTCACAGACACCCGCCTCTACGGCCCAGCGACCGCGCAGGCGTGGGACCGGCTGCACCCGAGGCTGACCCGGCGGGCGGCCTGGCTCGACCACGACGGACCGCTGCCCATCATCGAGGGCACCGTCATCCGTCTGACCGTGGAGAAGCTGCCCAGTGGCGGGGTGAACAAGCCGGTCTGGCTGTGGTGGTCGGGCACCGCCGCCACCGCGAACGACGTGAACCGCTGTTGGCAGTCCTTCCTCCGCCGCTTCGATCTCGAGCACACGTTCCGCCTGTTCAAGCAGACACTCGGGTGGACCAGGCCCAGGCTCCGCAGTTCGGAGGCGGCCGACCGGTGGACATGGCTGGTGATCGCCGCCTATGCCCAGCTCCGGCTCGCCCGGTCACTGGCCACCGATCTCCGGCGGCCCTGGGAGAAGCCGGCCGAGCCGAACAAGCTGACGCCCGCCCGGGTCCGCAGGGGGTTCAGAAACCTGCGTGTGAAGACCGGCTCCCTGGCCGGTGCACCGAAACCGTCCCATCCCGGCCCCGGTCGACCGCTCGGCTCGAAGAACCGCCACCCAGCCACCCGGCACGACGTGGGACGCGCCCTCGCCACCGGCGAGGCATACAGCCGCCCCGCACACCACAAGAAGGGAACCAAGCCCCGCCGAATCCAATAGGCGAGCACCAACCGCCCATACGCTGCCACGATGCACCCATGGACGTCGAGAACCTCAGCGGGCTTCAAGTGGACCGTGCAGACCCATCGGACTGGGCCGCGTTAGCCAAGATCGATTCTGTCGCGGCAACAGGCGACCACACACGACGGGACAACATCCGGCACTGGTGCGAACAGGGTGCGGTCCTGATGGCCCGAGACTCATCCGGACCCTTGGGTTACAGCGTGCTGGAGTACAGCTTCTTCGAGCAAGGCTTCGTCACCATGCTGATGGTCGCCCCCAGCGCCCGCCGACGAGGTGTGGGCGCACGTCTCCTCACGGCCGTCGAGACCGTATGCACCACCACCAAGCTGTTCACATCAACCAACGTCTCCAACCACCCCATGCAGCAACTACTACAACGCGCCAGCTGGCACCCCGTCGGTCTGCTCCACGGCCTCGACGAGGAAGATCCCGAACTCTTCTACCTCTGCCCGAGCACTCGACTCCGCGACGTCACAGCCACCGGAGGTTAAACAACAAGCT
>NZ_JBVHPX010000065.1:0-2296 GCF_055567735.1 Streptomyces sp. NPDC026394 | reverse complement strand
CCCGATCCACCAGCCCCGGCGGATACACCCAGGTCAGCAACCCCAAGCCCGACAGCTCAGACACATTCGCAGGCACCCGCACCACCCCCGACGGCAACTACCAAGAAGCCTACGCCCGCTGGTAAAGCAACGGCATTGGCCCTAACTCTGCACGGTGTGACGCGGACGGTCACGCTCGATACCGAGTACCTCGGAGTGGGCCAGGGGCTGGAGGGCGAGACCCGCGCGGCTTGCCGCGCTACCACCGAGCTGCACCGCGACGACTTCACGATCACCTGGCAGAAGATGTTCGCGCGCGGCATCGCGGCCGTCGGGCACAGAATCGTGATCGACCTCGACATCCAGGCCATCGTCAAGAGCTGACCACCCCAGTGCGTTGCCGCGTCCACCAGCATCTCGATGCACCATCTGCCGTCGGAGGCGGGGGCGGCACGTACCTCTGGCGTATGACGCCGGTTCAGCCTGTGTGCTGATCACACGGACGGCCTGGGTTCGTAATGTCGGATACACCTCTGTTATGGCGCCCCCCCGAGACGGGACTGCGGTGCAAGGGGGCGCGGCAAGAGACGAGAACAAGGACGTGAGTATGTTTCGCAGACCTCGTAAAAAGGTGTTTTTCACCGTTTCCGCAGCAGCCGTCGCGGGAACGGTTGTGGCCGCCGTCGTGGCCCCCTCGCCCCAGGCCGGTGAGCCCGCCGGCCGAGCGGGAGCGGAGAGTGCCGGCGACCGGCTGTTTCCGAAGCTCGGCAACGGCGGGTACGACTCCGATTCGTATGACGTGAGGTTCGACTACCGGCCCGGTACCCCGAAGATGGACGCGACCGTGACGATGCGGGCGACCGCGCGGCAGGACTTGAGCCGGTTCAGCCTGGACGCGGCCGGGCAGGACATCAAGTCCGTGTCTGTCCAGGGAGCTCGGGCCGACTTCCATACGTCGGACGAAAAGCTCACCATTACGCCGAAGAGTCCCGTGCGCAAGGGCCAGACGTTCTCCGTGCGCACCGACTACCGCGCCGACCGCAGCAAGAACCTGCCCAACTTCTCCTGGCCTTCGGGCGTCGCGTACCCGATGAAGCACTGGGTTCCCACCGAGGACGGCTTTGCCTTGATGGGCCAGCCCGATCGCGCGCATCTGTTCTTCCCGGGCAACGACCACCCCAGCGACAAGGCCCTGTTCACTTTCCGCATCTCGACGCCCAAGAATCTGCAGGCGGTGGCCAACGGGTCCCTGATATCGCGCCGTACGTCCGGAGACCGCACCACCTATACCTTTCGCACACGCCATCCGATCCCGACCCACGTCGTGCAGGTGGCCGTCGGAAAGTACCGGGAGGTGAAGCAGCGCGGGCCGCACGGACTGCCGATCCGCAGCTATGTGCCGGCCGACCAGTACGCGCAGCTCAAGCCGGTGGTGAGCAAGACGCCCGCCCACGTGGCGTGGCTGGAGAAGGAGATCGGTCGCCCTTTTCCCTTCGAGGCGTACGGGATGCTGGGGGTCAAGAGCCCCTACAACGGCGTGGCCCTGGAGACCGCCACACTGTCCACCTTCAGCTCGTTGGGACTGAATCGGCCGGCCAGGCAGGTGGAGCCGGTCATGGCTCATGAACTGGTCCATCAGTACTTCGGTGACGCGGTGTCCGTGCGGAGCTGGGACGACATGTGGATCAGCGAGGGCCACGCGCACTACTACCAGAAGCGTTACGAGGCGGCTCGGGGCTTTTCGAAGTTCGAGGAAGACATGCGGACGCTGTACGAGCACGATGCGAAGGAGCGCCAAGAGAGCGGCCCTGCCGGCAAGCTCACGTCCTCCTCCGCAGTGATGTTCAATACAAACGCTCCGGGCGCGCTGATGCTCCATGGTCTGCGCAACCAGGTCGGTGACTCGACGTTCCGCCGCATCGAGCAGAGCTTTTTCGACCGGTACCGTGACAAGGCGGCGTCGACCCAGGATTACATCGACGTCGCCAACAAGGTCTCATGCCGCGACCTCGGACCGTATATCAAGAGCTGGCTGTACGACGCCAAGACTCCGCCCATGCCTGGGCACCCGGACTGGAAGTCCAAGCCATAGGGATGGCGAGCGCCTCTGAGCTCATCGTCCGCGAATCCGTCTTGACGGCCTCGGCTGGCTGATCCCGCGGGCAACCAGACCGGATCACCTGCAGTGCATGACGTCTCGAAGCACCAGGCAGAATCGGCCCAGTAACAGCCCTCCGCGGGCCGGACCGGACACCTCGACATCCTGGCACCGCCCTTCTCGGGGCGGCGCTTGCGCACGCGTCCAGGTAAGAAGCCC
>NZ_JBVHPX010000064.1:0-2683 GCF_055567735.1 Streptomyces sp. NPDC026394 | reverse complement strand
CAAAGGAAGCGTCCGTTCCTTGAGAACTCAACAGCGTGCCAAAAGTCAACGCCAGATATGTTGATACCCCGTCCACCGGCACACGCCGGAGGATGAGGTTCCTTTGAAAAGCCCACCAGCACCTTCACGGTGCGGGTGGCACACACAGCGAGGACGCTGTGAACGGGAAGCCTATTCCGCTTCCTGTTCCGCTCTCGTGTGTGTTACCGGGAGAACCCGGAAACATTCACGGAGAGTTTGATCCTGGCTCAGGACGAACGCTGGCGGCGTGCTTAACACATGCAAGTCGAACGATGAACCTCCTTCGGGAGGGGATTAGTGGCGAACGGGTGAGTAACACGTGGGCAATCTGCCCTGCACTCTGGGACAAGCCCTGGAAACGGGGTCTAATACCGGATATGACACACGACCGCATGGTCTGTGTGTGGAAAGCTCCGGCGGTGCAGGATGAGCCCGCGGCCTATCAGCTTGTTGGTGGGGTAATGGCCTACCAAGGCGACGACGGGTAGCCGGCCTGAGAGGGCGACCGGCCACACTGGGACTGAGACACGGCCCAGACTCCTACGGGAGGCAGCAGTGGGGAATATTGCACAATGGGCGAAAGCCTGATGCAGCGACGCCGCGTGAGGGATGACGGCCTTCGGGTTGTAAACCTCTTTCAGCAGGGAAGAAGCGCAAGTGACGGTACCTGCAGAAGAAGCGCCGGCTAACTACGTGCCAGCAGCCGCGGTAATACGTAGGGCGCAAGCGTTGTCCGGAATTATTGGGCGTAAAGAGCTCGTAGGCGGCTTGTCACGTCGGATGTGAAAGCCCGGGGCTTAACCCCGGGTCTGCATTCGATACGGGCAGGCTAGAGTTCGGTAGGGGAGATCGGAATTCCTGGTGTAGCGGTGAAATGCGCAGATATCAGGAGGAACACCGGTGGCGAAGGCGGATCTCTGGGCCGATACTGACGCTGAGGAGCGAAAGCGTGGGGAGCGAACAGGATTAGATACCCTGGTAGTCCACGCCGTAAACGTTGGGAACTAGGTGTGGGCGACATTCCACGTCGTCCGTGCCGCAGCTAACGCATTAAGTTCCCCGCCTGGGGAGTACGGCCGCAAGGCTAAAACTCAAAGGAATTGACGGGGGCCCGCACAAGCGGCGGAGCATGTGGCTTAATTCGACGCAACGCGAAGAACCTTACCAAGGCTTGACATACACCGGAAACCCCTGGAGACAGGGGCCCCCTTGTGGTCGGTGTACAGGTGGTGCATGGCTGTCGTCAGCTCGTGTCGTGAGATGTTGGGTTAAGTCCCGCAACGAGCGCAACCCTTGTTCTGTGTTGCCAGCATGCCCTTCGGGGTGATGGGGACTCACAGGAGACTGCCGGGGTCAACTCGGAGGAAGGTGGGGACGACGTCAAGTCATCATGCCCCTTATGTCTTGGGCTGCACACGTGCTACAATGGCCGGTACAATGAGCTGCGATACCGCGAGGTGGAGCGAATCTCAAAAAGCCGGTCTCAGTTCGGATTGGGGTCTGCAACTCGACCCCATGAAGTCGGAGTCGCTAGTAATCGCAGATCAGCATTGCTGCGGTGAATACGTTCCCGGGCCTTGTACACACCGCCCGTCACGTCACGAAAGTCGGTAACACCCGAAGCCGGTGGCCCAACCCCTTGTGGGAGGGAATCGTCGAAGGTGGGACTGGCGATTGGGACGAAGTCGTAACAAGGTAGCCGTACCGGAAGGTGCGGCTGGATCACCTCCTTTCTAAGGAGCTTCTAGGCAGCCGCAAGGTTGTCCAGAGCCACTACGCAGGCGAATGTTCTGCGGTGGTTTGCTCATGGGTGGAACGTTGACTACTCGGCACACTCGGTTCGGGATCATTAGTACTGCTTCGGCGTGGAACGTGAGTCTGGTCTGGGAGTGTCGGGCACGCTGTTGGGTGTCTGAGGGCACGGGCTTTGCTCGTACCTTCGACGCCGGCCCCGGTATAGGTCTGCTTCGGCGGGTTGTGACGGGTGGCTGGTCGTTGCTTGAGAACTGCACAGTGGACGCGAGCATCTGTGGCCAAGTTTTTAAGGGCGCACGGTGGATGCCTTGGCACCAGGAACCGATGAAGGACGTGGGAGGCCACGATAGGCCCCGGGGAGCTGTCAACCAAGCTTTGATCCGGGGGTGTCCGAATGGGGAAACCCGGCAGTCGTCATGGGCTGTCACCCGCTGCTGAACACATAGGCAGTGTGGAGGGAACGCGGGGAAGTGAAACATCTCAGTACCCGCAGGAAGAGAAAACAACCGTGATTCCGGGAGTAGTGGCGAGCGAAACCGGATGAGGCCAAACCAGTCACGTGTGATACCCGGCAGGGGTTGCGTGGTTGGGGTTGTGGGAGTTCTCTTGACCGGTCTGCCGGCCGGTCGGCGAGTCAGAAACCGTTGATGTAGGCGAAGGACATGCGAAAGGTCCGGCGTAGAGGGTAAGACCCCCGTAGCTGAAATGTCAACGGCTCGTTTGAGAATCACCCAAGTAGCACGGGGCCCGTGAAATCCCGTGTGAATCTGGCGGGACCACCCGCTAAGCCTAAATATTCCCTGGTGACCGATAGCGGATAGTACCGTGAGGGAATGGTGAAAAGTACCGCGGGAGCGGAGTGAAATAGTACCTGAAACCGTGTGCCTACAAGCCGTGGGAGCGTCGC
>NZ_JBVHPX010000063.1:0-2888 GCF_055567735.1 Streptomyces sp. NPDC026394 | reverse complement strand
TCGCCAAACGAGCAACCGACGAAACCACCCCCACCTGGCGATACACATAAAACGCAATCACTCACGAACTACGCGAACCAGACGCCCTCTCAGAGGCCGTTTTCCCGGCTGCGCCCGTGCTGGGGGTCCTCTTCTTGGTCGACCACTCGTGGTTCCTGGGTGAAGAGGGCAGGCCCCTGCACGACAAGGCCGCGGGCACCACCGTGATCCAGCTCAGCCCACCAAGTGAGCCGGTCACCATCGCACGGCCGTGACGAGGAACGGCTCCGGCCCGGCGGGACCATGCGCGGAGCGGAAGAAAACCGGCTACGGCCGGCACCTCACCAAGCAGTCGTCCCAACCGGCCGGCTGATCCTCCACTACCGCCTGGCCCACGACAGGGAAACTCTCCCCGCCCGCTGCGAAGCCATGGTCCACCTGGCCAAGACCGACTAGACAGACAACATACTCGCGAACAGAGAACGGGAGGACCGGAGCTTGTCCCAGCCCGGTTCGTGGGACGCAGTCACGGTAGCCGACCGCTCTTCGCGGACGGCGGGCGTCTAATGATCTGTGTACTGCTCGTGCGAGGTCTCGGGCTGCCGTATCCACGCGGCCAGGAGCCGAAGCGCCTCTTCGGAGCTGGAGCCTGCCTCGGCGGTGTAGACACTCAGCCGCTGGTCCGGGTCGGCGGGCAGGGTGAGGGACTCGTAATGGAGGGTGAGCGGGCCGACGATCGGGTGATGGAAGTGTTTGCTGCCATGCGTGTGCCGATACACGTTCTGGTCGGCCCACCAGCGGCGGAAGTCGTCGTCCGCGATCGAGAGTTCGCCGACGAGTTCGGCCAGCAGCGGATCGTGGGGATGGCGTCCGGCGTCGCGCCGGAGCGAGGCGACAATGTCCTGGGCGTGGGTGTCCCAGTGGGTATACAGCGAGCGGGCGGTCTCGTCGCAGAACATGAACCGCACCAGGTTCCGCTCGCGGTGCGGCAGCGCGTCGAAGTCGGTGAGCAGCGCACGTGCCATCTGGTTGGAGGCAAGTACGTCCAGCCGTCTCCCCAGCACAAGGGCGGGGGTGTGCTCGAGGGTCCGGAGCAGGTCGCGCAGTCCCGGGCGGACCGGCTGCGGACGCGTCGCCGTGCGGCGCGGCCTGCCCGCGGCGGGCTTGGCGAGCTGGAACAGGTGGGTGCGCTCGACGGGATCGAGGCGCAGCGCGCGGGAGATGGCGTCCAGCACGGTCTCGGAGACGTTCAGCCGGCGTCCGCGTTCCAGGCGTACGTAGTAGTCGACGCTCACGCCCGCCAGTTGCGCGATCTCTTCGCGGCGCAGTCCTGGCACGCGCCGAGGGCCGCCGTCGTCGGGCAGGCCCGCCTGGCGCGGGGTGATCCGTGCCCGCCGGGAGCGGAGGAACTCACCGAGAGCTGTGTTGCGGTCCATGCCGTTCACGATAGGGCCCCAGATCGCCCCGACGGCCCGCGAAGGGGGGACTGACAGTCCCCGGTCCGGCTGTCCCCGGGGCGAAGCGGGCTCCCCCAAAGACGTTCGGCAGCCGATTCCGGTGCTGAAGTGGAACGTGCCGAGACCGACCGGGGCCCAACGCCCCGGTCGGCCTCTGTCCGTATCGCACGAAGGGAACTCCTGTGTCCGACACCAAGACATTCCTGATCACCGGCGTCAGCACCGGCCTGGGCCGCGCCCTCGCGCGCGCGGCGTTGGCTGCGGGCCACCGGGTGGTGGGCACGGTGCGCACGCCCGCCGACGCACGGGCCTTCGAGGCGCTCGCCGGCGACGCGCACGCCCGCATCCTGGACGTGACCGACCATGGCGCGGTGGACACGGTCGTGGACGAGACCGAGCGCGTCCTGGGCCCGGTCGACGTACTCGTCGCCAACGCCGGGTACGGCCATGACGGCCTCTTCGAGGAGTCGTCGATGGATGACCTTCGCCGGCAGTTCGAGGTGAACGTCTACGGAACCGTGGCGGTGATCAAGGCCGTGCTGCCGCACATGCGGGAGCGCCGTTCGGGCCACATCATCGCCGTCACCTCGATGGGCGGGCTGATCACCATGCCGGGCCTCAGCTTCTACCACGGCAGCAAGTTCGCGGTGGAGGGCATCCTCGAAACGCTCGGCAAGGAGGTCGCCGATTTCGGCATCCATGTCACCGCCGTCGAGCCGGGCAGTTTCCGGACCGACTGGGCCGGCCGCTCGATGGTCCGCGCACCCCGTGTGATCGCCGACTACGACGAGCTCTTCGAGCCGCTGCGCGCCCGGCGCATCAACGGCAGCGGGCACCAGCCGGGCGACCCGGACAAGGCCGCGGCCGCGGTGCTGCGCATCGTGGCGGCCGACCAGCCGCCGACGCGCCTGCTGCTCGGCACCGACGCGCTTCGGCTCGTCCAGGCCGGCCGCGACGCCTTCGAGCGCGAGATGCTGGCATGGGCCGAACTCTCGGCCTCCACCGACTTCGACGACCTCAACCGGTCCGCCTGACGTCACTTGCTGTCGGGCCCCAGCGAGGGGCCACGACGGCGGCCGTCATCACCAAGCCGGCCCGCTCTTGGTCCACCACAGCCTGCCGGGATCCGCAGAGCCCGACTGCCGTGTCGTTTCGACGAGCGTGCCGTCGCCGCGGCGGACAGCAACGAAGAAGACCTGGACGATGCCGACTGCAAAGCCCCGCCAGGCAGGCGGGAGCGCCCTCGTAGGCCGGCTCATTGAAGCTGGGCCGACATGAGGGCTTGGAGGTGAGGGCGCGCTCGTTGGAGGTCATTTTCTCCCGATGTTTCGTCCGCAGATGCGTCGCTGATGAGCTGTTACTGAGGTTGTCTGCGCGTTGTCGTGAGTGCGAGTCTGGTTGCGGTGAGGCAGCTGTCGATGAGGTTGCTTCGGTACTGGAGTTGGCGGAGGC
>NZ_JBVHPX010000062.1:0-3787 GCF_055567735.1 Streptomyces sp. NPDC026394 | reverse complement strand
CACCCGCTACGACAAGACCGCCGAGTCCTACCAGGCAGCCGTCACCCTCGCATCGCTCCTGATGTGGGCCTGACATTTGAAGACAACTCCTAGCGCTAAGGGCCATACGGACCTTGCCGACTGTTGAGAAGTCAACAACTATCCGCAGTGCGCCGACGCCCGTGCGGCCCAGGGCCATGAGACGGGCCGAAGCATCCTGAGCTCCACAGATGAGGGGGACTTCTTCATGTCTGGATTTGTTAATGCCCGGACCGGCGCGCCGCTGAGGTGCCGTGCGGCCGTGGTGGCCGGTATCGCCGCTGGGGCTGTCTTCGTCACCACCGCTGCCGCTCACGCCTCCGGTGCGCCGTCGCGTCCTGAGGCAACGGCGTCTGCCACCGCTGTAACCGCCCCCAGCAGCGGACTGGAGGGTGTCGGCACCGATGACCAGGTCCTGAAAGGACTGGAGACGGCGTTGACACTCATCGACTCCATCCCTGACGAGGTGCTTGCGCAGGGGGAGGAAGCCACGGCGCAGTGGCTGACTGAGCGCATCCCCTCCAAGTCGGCCGGCGACATCCAGGCGCGGGCCTTCGACCTGGGCGGATGCGTGCGCGGCATTGCGGTCGCCCTCGGCTCCAACCTCTTCGCCCTCGGTAAGGTCTACAAACTGAAGAAGGCCATCGACAAACTCGGCGGCGTCAAAAAGATCATCGCAAAGATCAGGTCCAAGAAGAAGATGGGCAAGACGTTCAAGAAGGGGATCATGGAAGTCTTCGAAGAAGCTGGATCGGGCCTCGGAGCAATCGGCGCGGAGATACTGGGCGTAGACGGTGTCATCAAGCACTGCTGGTGACACACGGGCAGACGAAGGGCCGGTGCCTTAACTATGGAGCTAGCCGCGGCCGTCCTGCGCTGGGGATTTTTCGGCGTCGGGTCTGTCTTGCTGATGGCATTCGTCATCACCGCTGCCCGCCAGCGCCGCGCTGGTGCCAGCTTCGTCGAACTGGCTGAACTGATGGAACGCGAGTGGTTCAGCGCTGGGAAGGTGTTCTTCACGGTCCTCGTCGGGATTGTCGGCTCATGGTCGGCGGCGTACGTGGGCGGCACTCGCAGCGGACTGCAGGAAACCGTCCCGATCCTCTTTCCTCTGGGCGTTGTCGCCACCTTTGTCGTCTGCAGCTTGACCAAGAGGGACAGCAGTAATTCTCTGCAGATGAAAGCGCTGGTGCTGCTGGCCGCCCCCCTGCCGATCGGCGCTGTGATGACGGGCTGGTAAGCCACGTCACCATGCGATCGAGGGCCTGCCGGCGTCCTGCAGGTCCTCCGGCGCGTGGCACACCAGTCAACCGCTACGCGGAAAGCGCTTCTTGCCCGGGCGACGCAAGGCCCCGACTACCCGCTCGATCACATCGAGGCCTCCGGATCTTGGGCACCTCGGCTATGCAAGACCAACCGTCTCTGATCAAGAGGGCTTGTACATCCGCTACACGAAAGCTGGGAGCGACAAGGAACATGATGTTGTTTTCGAACAAGGCGCAGAAGGAGCCGGTGATCGTCGTACGTGACAGCCAGGAAGCCCTGACTCGCCTGCGTCAGGCGCTGGAGTCCGCCGGTCCCGCAGAGCGCCCAGGCCTGGAGCGTGCGGTGGACATCGCAGAGGCCACCGCTGCTCTCGCGGATGAACAGGTGCGTAGAAGCTGGGTGCGCGGCATCCTCAAGGCCGCGGGGGCCGATGCCGAGCGGGACCTGGTAGGTGCGGTGAAGTCGCTGCGTCAGGCTGTTCCCAGCCTGACGCTCACGGCTGCCTACCAACTTGTGAAGGACGACGCGAACCACGCGGCTTACTGATCATTTCAGAATGAGTTCGGTTCAGGGCCTTGGCAGTTGGGCTGATCGGCGGCAGAGTTCTGCGGGTTTCGGATGATCTTGTGCCTGATGATCTGTGGGACCGTGTCGCTCCGCTGCTCCCTGCTCGCCCGCCGCGGCGTCGGCGGTATCCGGGCTGGCTGCCCGCGGATGACCGTGCGGCTCTGCGCGGGATCGTCTACGTCTTACGCACGGGTGTGACCTGGGCGGGCGTGCCGACCGAGACGATCGGCTGCAGTGGGGTGACGTGCTGGCGGCGTCTGCGGGACTCTGTAGGCTGATGCCGAGATTTCTAGGTGAGCGAGTGCGTGACTGAGAGCACTGCCCGGGCAGACTGGTCTAATTTTGCGCGGCTCGATTCAGTATTCCACTCCGGTCTGCCGGACTGGCAAATGATCAATCAGGTAAGCCCCTGCTAGTATCAACCCGATCCGGCCCGCAGCTCGCCGAGGAGGCGATTGAATCATGGTGCGCCCGATACCGTCTTGGGCGGCTGTTTCCATCCTCACTGTATCAGCGCTTGGGATAGTCGCCTTTCTTGCATCCCAGACTAGTGAATCCGCCGCCCTGTCCGCTGTTGAGAAGAAAACTGCGGCGAGTGCAAGCCCTCGCGTCGGCGAAAAAAAGCCTGACCCGCCCAGGCCGCCTGCTATCCCAAAAAATTCAGGCAGCGGCAGGCGGATTGTATATTCTCTTGCAAGTGACCGGATATGGCTGACCAGCGGGGGTGGCGGTGAGCACTTCGTAACCTTTACTGCATGGCCTGGGGCAGTGGATCCGAAAGTCGGTAAGCATGCGGTGACCGGCCGACGAGAATCCACCATAGGCAGCGATGGTATCCCGGTTGTTCGGGCCGTCTACTTCTCCGGTCCAGGGAGTAGACCGGCAGCATTTTCGGCTGCCGAGAATGGCGCTTCCCCTGAACCCGCACCAGGTAAAGAGACGAGTGCCATACGCCTTCGGGCCGAAGATTCCGAGAAGCTGTGGCGATTTGCAAATATTGGCACCAGCGTTTCTGTGGTGCAGTAATGGCATGATTGTCGGGTGTACTCGGCGGAAGCTAGCTTCCGCCGAGTACACCTTGGTGGTTCACGTCTGAACGTAGGCTCCGTTTATGTAACCGGTGACGCCTGTAGTGTTGTCGCGAACCTTCACCCAGTTGAACTCGCCATTGACGTTCTCCCCGCGCACGCTGGCCAGGAAAGTCACCTTGTGAGACTTGTATGCGAGGCCGAGCGAAGGCGACTTTGTCGTGGCATTTGCGCGTATATGGACGCCATCAACGAGAATCTTGACACTGTCTGCGGCCCGACTCGAAACCCGTGAGGGCGCGGCGGCGGAATCGGAAGAGGATGAGACGGCTTCCGCAGGCGAGATCGAAAGCGCCAGCGCGGCGCTAGATACCGCTGCAGAAAGAGCAAGGGCGGATTTCCTGGGAATCATGACATCTCCAGTTCTCGTGTGCCCAACCACGTCGGTGGGAGGCAATCAGCGATACGGCTTGCGGATGCGCGCCGCAGCTCCGATTGGCTTGGAGTGACTGAAGAGATACTAAGGTGACGTCTAGTCAGGAATCAAACGTTAATGAAAGTTCGGGACTAAGGCCCCGGACCTTTTTCGAAGGAAACCCCAAGCCATTAACCCTAAAGGCCCTACTATTGTGGAATTGCAGGCGCTGAGGCGTCGTCTTATGTGACTGGCACTCCATTGGCACCCGCACGCGTGTGGGGTGTGGGGTGCGGGGTTTTTCGTATGGCGGGAGTTGCCTTTCGCCAGCTGTCTCGTTGATGACATCGGTGGTGCGCGCAGGATTCAGGTGCTGCCTTAGGAGTTGTCTTCAAATTTCAGGCCCACATCAGGAGCGATGCGAGGGTGACGGCTGCCTGGTAGGACTCGGCGGTCTTGTCGTAGCGGGTGGCGATGCCGCGCCATTGTTTCA
>NZ_JBVHPX010000061.1:0-4342 GCF_055567735.1 Streptomyces sp. NPDC026394 | reverse complement strand
CCACGACGCGGGCAGATACAACCGCCGGTCGATCAATGTGCGTCCGCGGCCCGTCGCGTAGGCGAGGAAGACCCCGATCTGGGAGTTCTCGGTGCCTCCCGCGGTGCCGGAGTACTGCCACATCGCCACCTTGCGCGGGGCTCCGTCCGCCGCACCGCCGCGGCCGCCGACGGTACGGCAAGTGACCTGGTGGCTCACCCGCCACCCCGCCGCGCTGAGCGAGGAAGACAGCGTCGGCCTCAAAGACGTCCTGGCCCGCTGTCCCGAACTGGACACGGCCGCCAGACACGTCCGCGATTTCGGTGAGATACTCAGCGGCCGCCTGGGCGCCACGCTTCTTGTCTGGATCGACGCAGTCGATGCCAGCCAGCTGCCCGGGCTCACCGGCTTCGCGCTTCACCTGCGCCGAGGCCTCGACGCCGTGACCGCCGGCCTCACTCTGGACTGGAGCTCCGGCAGCATCGAGGGCGCCGTGAACCGCATCAAGAAGATCAAGAGACAGCTCTACGGCCGAGCCGGATTCGAACTCCTACGCAAGATGATCTTGCTTCGATAGCGCATCGCCCGGGGTGCCGACTCGCCAGCTTCCCGGCCCCTTGAGATCAGAGATCGGCCGTCCAGATCCCGACAGGATGGTCACGCGCAGGGAGCCACAACTGAGGCTGTGAGTCGCGATGCCTCTCGTCAGCCTGCTCATCCCATTGGAAACGGCCCTCGACATCAGGCCACGCGACTTGCAGCACGGGGAGAGGCGGCCGTCGGTAGAACCCGATGGCCTGCCCGAAGAAGGCCCGGTACCAACTGCGATCGACCTGCCTGAGCGCGACTCGATACCCGTCGACAACATCAGGATGGCTCTGGCCGTCCGCCAGCACTTCGCCCGCGGCAGACTTCTCTCCGAGCGTGTTGAGCATGCGGTGCATGGCGTGGACATCGAGCCCGAACATGGCGAGTTCAGGTCCGCCGTGGGTGTGCGCGAGGCCGATCGTGTAGGCGAATCCAGGACCGATCTCGTCTTCGGGAACCATCACGACGTGCCATCCGTGCTGCTGCACGTGCTCGATGACCGTCAGATCCATGCGGTCCACTTCGTCCCGGTCGCCGTAGTCATGGCAGAGGAGACACCGGCACTGGAACGGATCATCAGTCATGTGCGGAGGGTATGAGGTGAGCCTGCAGGTCGAGCGACCGGGGCTCGGACCCTCTCAATCGAACAGCGTCATCACGCTCCGCTACGGCTCCCCAAGATCTGTGCCAGAACCCAAAATTCACCGACACTCGAACACCACAACCCAAGGCGTTCACGGCGCTGACCGACACGCGTTCTCGAAACTCACCGGCATACCCAGCGAGGTGGTCCGCCAAGCGCCGAACTGGTAGTCGCCATACTCTTCAGCGGGTCCCGGGCGCGTAACGGACAGTGGCGCGAGCGGCGGTGCCCAGGCCGAGGCGGGAGCCGGCTTTCCCGGCGATGTGGGTGGAGCCGCCGGGTGGGGAGCTGGTTATAGCGGTGCCTGCGAGTGGCAGGTTTGGACGGCGCGCATGACGGCCTGTTCCTGGCTGGCCCGGTCGCTGGTGACGGGTACGTAGGCCAGCCCCTCCTCGCGCAGGAGGCGGTGGATGTGGCGGTCGATCAGGATTCGGTAGCGGCTGTCGTAGCCGTGTTCGCGCCTGACGCGCAGGCCCGGGTCGAGGTGGGTGGCGAAGAGAAGGTCGTAGGGGGCGTGAGCGGACGCGAGCCGGTGCAGGGCTTCGCGGTCGGTGCGGGGGGCGGCCCGGCTGTGCCACTCCTGGGCGGCGCGGAAGCAGGCGAGCGCTTCCCAGCCGACTTGGTCAGCCAGGACGACGCGTGGGCCGTCATGGCCTGGCCGGGCGGCGGCTTCGACCTCATCCGCGATGCCGGTCGCGATGGCCCACCGGGTGGCATCCGCGGAGAGGTCCTGTCGTTGCGGCAGAGGGACGCGAGTTGCGCGCCGCCCGAGGTGAGCGGTGTGCTCGACGGATATGTCCCGTCGGCGCAGTTCCCGGTCGATGCGGCGCACCAGCAGGGTCTTGCCGGTGGAGGGGGCGCCCAGCACGCCGATGCGTAGGGGGTGCGTCGGTGGTTTGGTCACCACAGGGTGGGCTCCTGGTCGGGTTCGGGGGCTCCGGGCAGGCCGGGCGGAACGGCCGCGGCCACGAGCTGGTCCCAGGTGCGGTAGTGGGTGGCCATGGCGATGAGGAGCTGCGCCGTGGCGTAGGCGTCGAACGTGGCGCGGTGGCGCTGTGCGGGCGCCGCGCTCAGGTACGGCTGCACGTGGCCGAGCCCCAGCCCGACCTCGGGGTCCTCATCACGGCTTTGGCGTGGCCGGCCGCCCGGGGCGTCTCCTGGCGCCGCACCACGGCCGGCCTGTGCGGGCGCAGGCGGCGCCATACCTTCAGCCGCGTGTTCCGGTCGCCGAAGCCGTTCTGCTCCACGTTGGCATTGATCGCGATGAGGTGTTTGGTCATGTTCTGCTCCTCGCAGGCTGATGCGGTGCGCCGGTGGCGGGCCCTGGCCGCGGGCCGCTCTCCGGCGGCCAGGGCCTGCTTGCGTGCCGCGCGGTGCCGGGGCACCCCTCAAGTGCCCCGGCACCGGCCGGCCGTTCCGTCTCCCAAAGCGGATGGCCGGTGGCTCCCGGCTGTGCGACTGCCGGGGGCCGCGGCGCGGCCCCGCTCTCGCCACTGCGCGAGGCAGGGCCGTTCTCGGAGGAGTGCGCCGGATGACCTCGGCGGCTCCTCGGACGGTGGGCCGAACGGCCGGTCTGGTCGTCGGCGTCGGTCAGGCCCTGGCCCGTTGGAACGGGCCGGGGCTGGCGCGCGGGGTCACGCCCTGTGCGACACGGGGGCTCCTAGGGTGTGCACTGGGGCAGGGAGGCGGGGGCGCGCCGTCGCCGGAGGCGGGTGTCGGCCAGCGCGGCGGCGAGCTGGGCGGAGATGGCCAGGCCGGGGAGGTTGCCTTCGGCGAAACCCCACATTCCGGCGGGGTTGACGTCGACCAGCCACCACCGGGCCTGGTGGTCGACCAGCAGGTCCAGGGCCGCGTACTCCAGGTGCAGGCGGCGCATCAGCCGGACCACGCCAGAGCGCACCTCGCCGGGAACGTCGGTGTAGTCGTAGACCAGCTCGTCGCAGTGAGCGCGGAAGTCCGTGGAGTGGGCCGGCGCCGTCAGCCGTGCGGCAAACAGTTCCCCGCGGACGACGATGAGCCGTACCTCGTGCTGCGCGTGGATGCGCTGCTGAAACTGGTGCGCCGCGGCGGCCACGCCCTCATCGAGATCACCGGGCGGCACCGCGCTGGTGAAGAACGCCAGCGGCCCGTCGGCGGTTTCGACCCACGGCCGCACGAGCGATTTGCACACCGCCTGGCCGAAGCCGTCCACAGCGCGGCGCGCGTCGGCCGCGTCGTTGCCGATCCAGGTCGCAGGAACCCGCAGCCCGGCGGCCGCGGCCTGGGCCAGGGCGTGGGGCTTGTTCTGTGCCGCGTCGGTGTGTACGGGGTGGTTGACGTGCAGGCAGTCCAGGGCGGCCAGGGTGCCGGCCAGTCCGGCGGCCGCCTCCCGGCTCAGCCACTCGGCGCGGCCCGCGTCCAGGCCCTCGGGGCTGATCCGGGGGCGGGAGGGGTGCCACCACAAGATGGCGCCGATGTCCTCCAGGTGTACGCGGCGCCCGTCGGCCTCCAGGGTGCCCACGATGTGCCCGCCGGCCAGCTGGGCGGCCAGGGTGACGCGGCCGGGGAAGCTGCCCACGTCGAAGCGGATCACCGGGGCGCCGAGGGCGTGCAGTTCCTGGACGACGCCGTTCAAAGAGGCGTCGTCGTCGCGGGCGACCACGCAGACCGGGCGCGGACGCCCGGCCTGCGCGACGAGGTGGTCTACCACCACGAGTCGGCTCCGCCCGTCATGCGGTCGATCTTCTCCGGGACCGGCGTGCCCCGCCGGGCCATGGTGGAGTAGTACGCCATGGCCAGCCCGCCGACAACGATCTGGCGTTCGGCGTCGTAGCAAAGTTCCGGCGCCGCCGGGGGCTGGTCGGCTGCGGGCAGGGGCGTCAGATGCCGCAGCACGTAGGGCCTGTCGACCGGTGCCGACGGGGCGGACAAGGCAGTGGACACGTTGTTCTCCTCGGTGTGATGTGACGCCGGGTATCGCCCGGCTCGGTTGGGTGCTGGAGGCGCTCGGGGGAACGCCTCCAGCACCCCGGCCCCGGGGGGGGGGGGGCCCCCCCCCGCCCCCCCCACGGCCCCCCCCCGCCGGCCCCCCCGCGCGCCCCCCCCCCGGCGGCCCCGGGGTCTCGCTGCCCCCCGCCCGCGCCGCCCCACCCC
>NZ_JBVHPX010000060.1:0-4660 GCF_055567735.1 Streptomyces sp. NPDC026394 | reverse complement strand
GGCTTCGCGCAACGCGGGGCGGGAGGCCGGCCCCGTCGAGCGCAGGCCCTTTGGCCCCTCGTGCTCCCAAGCCCGCCGCCACCGCTGCACGGAGCAGACGCTGACCCGCAGTTGCTTCGCGATCACGTCGTTGCCCTGCCCGGCGACGAACATCGCGGCCGCATCCATGCGGATGTGTTCGCGAAACACCCGCCGGTCGGCACTCAGGCCACCGCCTTGCGGATACCTCATGGTTCCGGCGTACCGCAACGACCGCCGATCGTCAGCACCGACGACAACGCGCAGACAACCTCAGTAGCACACCATTACGGCGAATGGCACATTCAGCACGACGGGATGGCCGATGCCGCGGCCGTGGAAGCCGTCGTCGCCGTACGCGTCGCCGTGGTCGGCGCACAGGATGATCAGCCAGCGCTTCCGGGCGCTTACGGTGGTGATCAGGCGGCCGAGGTGGGCGTCGGCGTAGGCGAGGGCGGCCCGTTGGGAGGCGGCGGTGTCCTGCGCCTCGCCGAGGTAGTGCCCGTGGGGGACGTGGGTGGCCGAGACGTTGACGAACAGGAACAGCGGCCTCTCGCGGTAGGTGTCGGCGATGGCCAGGGCCTGGTCGACCTGGTGGCGGGTGGAGTCCGGCTCGGGGGGCAGAACTCGGGCCGCCAGTGGTCCTCGTCGAAGAGGTCCGGCAGGACGGAGCCGAGGGGTGTCTCGCGGGAGAAGTAGGTGCCGCTGGAAGCCTGCGCTGGCGCGCGTTGGAATCATCCCTCCGCGACCTGCGGGCGCGAAGTCGTGGCAGTGGAAGGCTGCGCACCGGGACGGTTTCCATGTGCTGCGGCATACGTACGCGTCGCTGGTCCTTGAGGCCGGCGAGTCTGTGGTGACCTTGGCCAGATGGCTGGGCCACTCGTCCTCGGTGATCACGCTCAGTCACTATGCTCACTTCATGCCGGAGGCCGGAGGCCGGGGGCAGGGGTGAGGGCGTCGGGCCATCGATGATTGCTCGGCGATCCGGCGGACGCTGTGGTTGAAGGTTGAAATCACCCAAACTCTCCCCAAGGCCTTCCGGGGGGCTTGCGAGTAAAGGGGGTGACCGGAACGGGATTCGATGCGATCGTATCGGTATGCTTGCATCATTATCTGTGGACCGAATCGACCGCACGTCGCTGACCTGCGACGAAGCCCAGGAAGTAGCCTGATCCGCATGTTGTCCGAAGTCACCGCGACCCGCTATGTCACGCCCTTGCGTGAAGGCGGGTCGCTTCCGGGGATCGTCGAGGCCGACGATCTCGGTACGTACGTCATGAAGTCGCCTACCGGACCGGGCTGACCTGCGGGTATGTGGCTCTTCGGGCCTCTGACCTGCGCAGATCGATCTTTCGGCGCCTTTCAGCGTCGTGCCGCGTTACGCAGCCGATTCTCCCCAGCCGCTCCCCAGCGGCCTCCATACTCCCCAGATTCTCCCCAGAGAGGACTGGCCGTGAGGGTCGGGGACGCGGGCGATCAGACCTAGCGGAGACTTCTTGGTGAGTACGCTGCGTGACACGGACCTGGGTCGGGTGTGGGACGGCGAAACTGCCCGCAGTTTCTTCGTCTGCTGGTGGTACACGCCCTACTTCGCTTCCGACCTTCGGCAAAGGCTGGAAACGCCTGGTAAGAGACTGAGTTGGTCCGCACATGCTCCGGACCTTGGTGAGAGGTCTGTGATGCTAGCTGGTGGGCCTCGCGGTACCACATGGCACATGTCGTAGAAACCGTCCAGGGTCGTCCAGCAGGTCCAGGGTGAGCGCGTAAGTCCAGGTCAGAGCGCTGTGACGCGAGTGCGTCCGTGGGGTTAGTGATTGGGTTGTGATCGCTCGTGACATGTAAGTGCCCCGGTCGGCTTGCTCTGGCGGAGCGTCATCGTGCAGTTGGTCGAGATGGATTGGGGATCGCACTAGAGATTCTGTTGTACTCCGGCTCGCCGCTATCGAGTACCCGGAGGGGCGAGGCGGTGACGACGCGGGCGGTGCCGCCTATCGACAGCACGCGGTAGGGGAATTCCCCGCGGCGACCGAGGTCGTAGCTCTTCGACCTCGACAGGCCGAACGCCTGGGCCGCACCACCGGTTCCTGACCTGGTCCAGAGCCGGTGTCTGGGGCCGGCTGCACCAGGCGGTGCTGCACTGGCTCGGTGACGCCAACCTCGTCGACGTCACCCGCGTCGTCCTCGACACCGCTCACGTCCGGGCAAAAAGGGGGGGCGAACACACAGGTTCGAGCCCCGTGGACCGGAGCAAGCCGGGTTCCAAGATGCACATCTTGTCGGACGCGAACGGGCTGCCCCTCGGCGTTGGCATCTCGGCTGGCAACGTCCACGACAGCGATGGGCTGAAGCCCATGGTCGAGGGCCACCAATGCAACACGACCCCTGTCGCGGCCGGTACTTCAAGGCTCAGCGACTACATGCGGACAAGGCGTACGACTTGACCCACCTGCGGAGATGGCTTTGGGGAAAGCACATCGGCGTGCGCATCGCCCGAAAGGGAATCGAGTCCAGCGAACGATTGGGACGCCGCCGGTGGGTGATCGAGTACACCTTGTCCTGGTTGTCAGGCTACCGCCGCCTCAGCCCCGCTACGAGCGCAACCCCCGCAACTACCTGACCTTCCTCGGCCTCGCCTCCGCCCTGTGTTGCTACAAACGACTCGTCCGCCTCACCACCTAGGAAACGGTCTAAGGGCACGTCTTGAGGATCGGAAAGGTGCTGCTGGCTGATTAACCTTCAGCCGTCCTGCGCACTGTCGTTCCTTGCTCGAAGTTCTAGGGCCGAACGGCACCTTTCTGCGATTTGGATCCGTTTTCTGATCGAGGTAAAAGTAGGTCGAGTTGCGCGGCTGTCGGTGCGATGGGCATATGGGCGCTTGCTTGCGTGATGGACGAGTGGCGGTCGAGTGAGAGCGAGGTGCGCGGGTGGACATTCCTGTTGAAGAGGCTGCTGTCGGGTCAGTCCGTCCGGAAGGCCGAGACTATGACAGTCAATTGTCGGCACGACCTTCAAGGACCAGCGGGCACGGCCGTATCGAGACCGTTCCTGTCGCTTCGCTGATACTTACGGACACGCCCAGGACGAGCGGAACGGACCCGGAACACGTCCTGCGCCTGGCGGAAGTCAAGGAGGGGCTGCCGCCGATCCTGGTTCAGCGTTCGACCCTGCGTGTCCTGGACGGCATACACCGGGTCAAGGCTGCGATGCTGCGCGGCGATGACACCATTCCGGTCCAGTATTTCGAGGGAAGCGACGCGGAGTCGTTCGTGCAGTCCGTGCAAGCGAACGTAGCCCACGGGCTTCCGTTGTCGGCCGATGAGCGGGAAGCGGCCACCGAGAGAATAGTTCGGATATACCCCGACTGGTCGGATCGCGCGATCGCCGCAGTGGCGGGCCTCAGCCCTCCGACCGTCGCGGGTATCCGTCGCCGTTCAACTGAAAAATCCTCGCAGTTGAACAGGAGAGTGGGGCGCGACGGCCGCAGGCGCCCCGTGGACGGAGCGCCCGGGCGGAAGAAGGCCGTGGACATCATGCGGGAACGTCCGGAAGCGCCACTGCGGGCGGTGGCACAGGAGGCGGGGGTCTCCGTAGGCACCGCACACAACATACGCGCGAAGCTCCGCAGTGAAGCAAAGGCGGATGCAGACGGGCCCGGCCAGGAACGTAAGGACACGGCAAGGAAGAAAGGCGCTCCCGTACCGTCCGGGGAAGCCACCGCTGGCGCGGCGCCGCAGCCCGCAGAAGCTCAGCAACCCCAGCGGCAGTTGCTGAGCAGCCTGCGCCAGGACCCCTCCGTGCGAATGACCGAGAAGGGTCGCCTTCTGCTCCACTGGCTCGGCATCCTCACTCTCGACGCCGAGGAGCTACAGCAGTTCGCCGACTCCATGCCTTCTCACCGGCTGCTCTCCATGGCCCAGCTCGCCCAGGACTGCTCCGCAACCTGGCAGCAACTGGCCACCGAACTACACCGGGCGGTCCGACGAGGTCCATGAAAGCTGCCCCGGTAGCGCGCCGGCCGCGAGCC
Source organism: Streptomyces sp. NPDC026394 (assembly GCF_055567735.1). Classification (NCBI taxonomy): domain Bacteria; kingdom Bacillati; phylum Actinomycetota; class Actinomycetes; order Kitasatosporales; family Streptomycetaceae; genus Streptomyces; species Streptomyces sp. NPDC026394. The sequence goes on along the minus strand of NZ_JBVHPX010000060.1, from coordinate 618 downwards.
GGACGGTTCACAGGTCGACTGTACGGATGGACGGGAAGCAGCCGGTGGGATACGGCCAGGATGCGCAGGGTGCTTGCGCCTGCTCCCGAATGACGGGCCCCTCGCAGGTCTGGTGAGCGGTCCGGGCCCGGCCGCCGGATCGGTGACACCGCCTCGCCTCGGCTGCCGTGCGGCCCTCCTCCAGCGCGCCCGCGACACCGCGATCCGCACCAACGCCCGCAGAAGATCGCCAGCTTCCTCGAAGTGGTTGAGCAGAAGACCGCACCGCAGATCGATCTGCCCGTCGCGCGAGCCTGACAGCTCCTGGCAACCGCACAGGAGGGAGAGACACCGACGTCGCCCGTCGTCTGCTGGCCTTGGCCGCGGAGCGCGGCGACGACTACGAGCTCTACCTGATTGTCCTCCCCAGCTGAGACAATCGTGCCGCTTCTGCTGGACCACCCCCGAGCAGACCCACACCCTTTCGGGGGCGATAACCGGGCACGCTCGCGGCGACGGAACCGGTTGGCCGCACTACAACGAGTCCTAGGCGGTGTCTTCAAATGATCTTGCGTGTTGGATCATGGTCGGGTGATACGTCGACATGAGCTGTCGGATGCCGAGTGGGAGTTTGTCCGG
>NZ_JBVHPX010000059.1:0-5004 GCF_055567735.1 Streptomyces sp. NPDC026394 | reverse complement strand
GCTCGACGTCCGCTCCCCAGGTGCCCAGGTTGTAGCGGCCGGGGGTCCAGGTGGTGCGGCCCTGGCCGCGCAGGTCGATCGCGAACACCTGGAACCGGGAGCTGAGCAGCCCGATCGCGTCCTCGTAGCCCCACCACGACTCGCCCTGCGCGGGGATCAGCAGCAGTGCGGGGGCAGCGGGGTCGCCTTCGGCGACGTAGTTCATGCGGATCTCGCCCAGGTCCACCAGCTGCTCGTGGTATCGGTGCGGGACAAGGTGCCGGCGCGGTCAGCGGCCTCGGACATGCCCATGGTCGTACTCCTCGCACAGCGGCCGGCAGCTCAGAGTCAAAGGCGGCTACCGGCTGCCATCCTTCCTGCGAGCCGCCCGATCAGCGACCCGACGCCCGACCGTAGACCCCATCGAGGACAGTTACTGTCCTCGATCCCTGTCCAGGGACTGGACGGCGGGTCATGTGACACCCATCTCGCGGTCGGGTTGCCCCGTCATGGTGCCCGGTCTTCCTCGCCGAGGAAGACCGCCTGGAATCAATAGCACTCAACCCAACGGAGGCGGTTGATCACTCCGCTCATGGTCATCAGCGGAGAGCCCGGCACGAGCGGCTTGCGGGCGTTCTCCGCCGAGACGCCGTCGCAGCCCGTGCGGCTGGCATGGGCCAATCTCTGAAGGGACACCCGCAGGCAAAGGTGTCCCAGAGGTGTCCCGATTCTGGCAGAAGAGGTGGCCGACAAGTCATACTTGCCCAAGATGTGGCATAGCGTCGAGTCGGACCGCGGGTTGTTGTATTGCTGTCCCAGTGGCCGGTACGGGGGACGGAGCGGCAGTTGGGTACGAGCGTCCAAGTACAGAACGTGCACGGGCAGTTGCTCGTCGGCGATCACAACGACGTCAACGTTGTGAACCACATCGTCGTGCTGGACCACGGATCGTCCGTGGCGCCGAGCGCTGGGGGACCACCGCAGGTCCGCCGGCACGCCGCAACTGCGCCACACCGGACGCGGCACCCTCCACCACGGCGCCCCGCGCATCGAGGAGGGTGCCGTCGAGGTCGAACACGGCGAACCGCGACGGCCGGCCGGGGATCACGGGGCCGTTCCCCGACAGTCGAAGCTCAGGAAGACGGGTGCGGTACGGTCGCGGACCGTCGGCAGCAGCGCGCCCAGATAGTCCGGTACCAGCTTCACGGACCCGAGATCATGCAGGTCGATCCAGCGGAACTGCAGCTGGGGCTCCTTGCTGATGACCTCGGGTCGGCCATCGCCCACGGGGAGCCGCGGCTCCACGAGGAAGTAGAAGCAGATGTCGTGGTGGACCTGGCCCCGATCGTCACGGAAGAAACTGTCCGCCACGACGGCGAGTCGGGCGCAGCGCACCGACAGACCCATCTCTTCCATGTACTCCCGTTCGCAGGCGGCGGTGAGCGACTCTCCGGGCAGCAGCCCGCCTCCGGGCACTCCCCATACCTCGACGTCGGCCAGGCTTTCCATGAGCACGGCGTGGTCGTGGTACCAGATGCCTGCCGCACGGACGCGGGCGGGGCCAACCTGTTCTGTCACTGCGCTGTTCCTTCGTTGGTCGGTGCGGAGGCGAGTACGGGTAGCTCGGACACCGCGAGGTCGGGATTGAGCGGATGCAGCGGTCCCGGCCGGTTGTAGATGCATTTTTCACACAGAGTGCCACCGAGGTCGTCTTCGAGGTGCCGCCGTCGCAGTTTGACCAGCCGTGGCGAGTGGAATGCCGCCTCGATGTCGGGGGATTCCACCAGATCGGTAATGGCCAGGTAATTCTGGTAGTCGCCGCAACAGGCGGACAGGTATCCCTCGGCGGTGACATGTACCCGGTCGAACGGTCGATGACATGGAGCGCGCTCGGTCTTTGTGGGCACGTCGAACGGCATCTGGCCACTCTGGTTGGACGCACCGTAGAAGAGGTAGGTGTCCACGGCATCCCCCAAACACTCCTGGAGGGCCGGCAACTGACCGGTATTCTGCGCGACCTCCACGAATGACACGGACAGATGAAGTGCGGCACCGTGTTTCCTGCGCAGCTCATCGGCGTACAGAAGATGGTTCAGCACCCGCTCGAAATGGGCCTTCCCGTGGACCTTGCGGTAGCTGTCCGCGTCGCCCGCGTTGATCGAAGAACTGGAGATGGGTCAAACCGGCTTCGACGCAGCGGCGTAGCCGGTCCGTGGTGGCCAGCGAGCCGTTGGTGGTGACCTTGATCTTTTCGTACCCCATCTGGCTGCAACCGGCGATGACGGTCTCCAGATGCCGGGCGGAGAAGGGCTCGTAGCCGCCGTGCAGACTGATTACGCGCGACCCACGATCGTAGCAGTCCTGGGCGGTCTGCAAGTAGAAGTCCGCACCTGGGCTGCGCCGCTGTACGCGCAGCAGTGCTTGAGCGCAGAAGGTGCAGGAGTGATTGCAGGCATCGGCGATCTCCAGCATCACCTTGCGGGGCCAGGCTGGTCGGAGTTCACGGTCGAAGACGCGCGGACGCCGGGCCGTGCACCCATATGCATTTCGCCGCACAACGGGTGCTCGGCTCCGACTACCTGCAGCGTTACACCTTGCTGACCCGCAATGATCTGCAGGTGACTTCATTCGAGAAGCTCGCGTGGGGCGTCGGACGGAACGAATACCTCAACGGGCGCAATGGCACAAGCGGTGCCCTGCTCCTGGTCGACGACGTTCCCTATACAGAAACCGTCCAGTACCTCACGTACGGAACAAGCGTCAGTGCAGCGCGCGAGGCTGAGCAGCGGTTGCAGGATCTTGCCGCCACCTGCTGATCCGCCCCGCCGCCGTGCCGGTGTCCCCCGCACCGGCACGGCGGCGGGGGCGGCACGACCGAGTCCACGGTGTCAACCGGTCTGCTCCGCGGTGGACTTGCGTGCCCGCATGCGCTTGACCTTGGCGATGCTGCCGCAGGCCCGGCCGGTTTCTCCGGCGTACATGCTGCACCATGCGCGAGAGTTGTTGCGGGACTGGTCATAGAAGACCCAGCGACAGTCCGGGCATGTGCGAAGCCTGCGCCAGCGCCCTTCGGCCACCAACTGAGCCGACAAGCGGAGCAGTTCGGGGATGGTGCCCGGAGCCCCCCGGTAGACGAGCCTTTCGTTCTCGATGCGCACCGTCTGCGGGTGGCGCTGCAGCCACGAGTCGAGCCGCTCGCTGCCGCGTTCTTCGACGTCCGCGCGCAGATCATCGCGCAGTCGCATCAGCTCACCGACCTCAGTTCTGCTGGCCGGAGCGGGCAGTCGTGCGAAGGAGCCCTGCCAGACAGACGGCTTTGCAGCCAGCTCCGGGAGCGTCTCGGTGGGGATGCGGGTGTCGTTCGGGATCAGCCAGCTGTTGAGGAAGCTGCGCAACTCCTCCACGTCAGGACCCGCCGTCGTTGTCGCCATGTCATCACCATAGGCGGTAAACAAAACCAGCGACCGCTGTTACCGTCTATTTCCATGACTGGTAAGCAGCTGGCCGGGGGGCCTCCGAAGCCGTCCTTCCGTAACGTCCTGTCCCTTCCGGGCCACACGACCTGGTACCTGGCGGTCATGCTGATACGTGCTCCCGTGGTGATGGCTCCCCTGGCCCTCGTCTTCGTCGGCTACACCACCGGATCCTTCGCCCTGGGCGGTATGCTCGCCGCCGCCCACGCACTGGGAGAAGCCGCAGGCGCCCCCGTCACAGGACGCAGCTTCGACACCAAACCCTTCGTCCGCCAGCTACGCCTGTCCCTCGGAGTCGAGGCCGCCGCCTTCGCGACACTCGCCCTGACCGCCTCCCACGCTCCGGTGGCCGTCCTCCTCGCCCTCACCTTCACCGCCGGCGCCGCCGCCTCCGGCGCGCCCGGCGGAATGCGCGCCCAGCTCTCCTCCACTACTTCCGAGCACCTGCGCCCAGCCGCACTGGGCTTGGAAAGCTCCCTCAGCCAAAGCGTCTGGGCCATCGCACCGCCCCTGACCGCACTGCTGTACGCACAGTTCTCCGCCACCAGCGCGCTCCTCGTCATGGCCGTCTTGTCCGCAGCCCCCGCATTTTTTGCCCACCGCATCCCCCACACCGGCCAGCTCCGGCAAGCCAGCCTCCCGCAGGAAGCATCAGTGGGCACCGGCGCAGTGCTCAAGCTGGCCTGGCCCACCGCCCTGCTCTCCGCATCGATCATGTTCCTCATCGGCACCGCAGACGTCCTCCTGCCCGCCCGCCTCAAGGACGTCGGAGCCTCTCCCGCCCTGGCCGGACCCGTCATGACCGCGTTCGCCGTCGCCAGCGTGGCCGCCGGCCTCCTGTACGGAAGCCGCCGCTGGCCCGGCACCCCCCGCATCCAAACTCTCGTCCTGCTCCTGGGCACCGCCGCCGCCTTCGCCCTCCCCGGCCTCACCTCCCACCCCTGGAGTTTCACCGCCGCCTTCGCTTTCGGCGGACTCCTCTACAGCCCCCTGATGATCATCAGGAACCTGGCCCTGCAAAAACGCCTGCCGCAAAGCACCTGGGCCACCGGCTTCTCCGTCCTCTACGCTGCCGCAGGCCTCGGCTACGGCGCGGCTGGCCTGATGTCCGCAGCCATCCTCCGCACCGCCACCGCCGGCACCGCGTTCCTCATATGCACACTGACCACCACCGTGATCGGCGTCGTCTCCCTGCTCGGGGAACGCCTGCACCGCCCCGCATCCCGAAGCACCGACGCCCCCGCCGACACCACCCCACTGCCAATAGCACCCGAGCACTGATGCAGGCGCGCCTGCCGGAGCGAGATGCTCGTAGCCGCACGGCCGAAACCAGCCGGGGACCGCGGCGCACACAGGTCAGCGAGCGATCGCGGGGGCGATCAGCATGCTCAGCGCCAAGGCGATGACGAGGGCCAGCTTCTCGTCCGTCAGGCCGTAGTTGTGGGATCGGCCGCTTTGGCGGCGCGGCGGTATTCGGCGTTGATGCGCTGGGCTTCTTCGAGCTGGTCTTCGAGGATGATGATGCGGCAGGCGGCTTCGATGGGGGTGCCCT
>NZ_JBVHPX010000058.1:0-5184 GCF_055567735.1 Streptomyces sp. NPDC026394 | reverse complement strand
CCGCGGTCAGCTTGTCCCTGGCTCCTGCTCCGCGAGCCCTGCGTCGATCGGCCCCACGTTGTCGAAGGCGTCCACGCTCACGCAACTCGTCCAGAACCGGCGCCGGATCGCCGACAGGGCAGTCCAGCCCCTCCTGGGGCATCCCGGTCAGTACTACCGCCCCTCCAAACAATCGGCGGGGCTCGGGCCGCCTTCGGCCTCCGATGCGCCAGCGCACCCGTACCGCCCAGCAGTTCTTTCGGCGGCGAGCTCGTCCTTGCTGATGTCGGGCGACAGCCGGACCGTTGGGGCGGCGTAGTAGCCGCGCTCGATCTGCAGCCGATGGGACGTCGCCGACCGGTACGAAGGCGCGGATCGTAAAGGGCAGTGGTCGGCAGCGGCAGCCGGGCCAGGTCGTCGATGAGCGACACGCGATGCCGGGCACGGTGCCGCGGCCGATGTCCTCGGTCGGTACCTAGACCTCATCTTCCAGGAAACCCACGGGCTGGTAAGGGCACGTCTTGAGGCTCGGAAAGGTTCTGTTGGCTGAGTAATCATCGCCCATCCTGCGCACGGTGTCGTTCCTTGTCCGAATGCCTAGGGTCGAACGGCCCCTTCTGTGATTTGGATCCGTTTTCTGAACGAGGTAAAAATAGGTCGAGTTGCGCGGCTGTCGGCGCGATGGCCGGCACATGGGTCACTTGCTCGCGTGATGGACGAGTGGCGGTCGAGTGAGAGCGAGGCACACGGGTGGACAATCTCGTTGAAGCGCCTGCTGTCGGGCCAGTCCGTCCGGGAGGCCGAGACTATGGCAGTCAATCGTGGGCACGACCTTCAAGGACCATCGGGCACGGCCGTATCGAGACCGTTCCTATCGCTTCGCTGATACTTACGGACACACCGAGTACGAGCGGAACGGACCCGGAACACGTCCTGCGCCTGGCGGAAGTCAAGGAGGGGCTGCCGCCGATCCTGGTTCAGCGTTCGACCCTGCGTGTCCTTGACGGCATGCACCGGGTTAAGGCCGCGATGCTGCGCGGCGATGACACCATTCCGGTCCAGTATTTCGAGGGCAGCGACGCGGAGTCGTTCGTGCAGTCCGTGCAAGCGAACGTAGCCCACGGGCTTCCGCTGTCGGCCGATGAGCGGGAAGCGGCCACCGAGAGAATAGTTCGCATATACCCCGACTGGTCGGATCGAGCGATCGCTGCAGTGGCGGGCCTCAGCCCTCCGACCGTCGCGGGCATCCGTCGCCGTTCAACTGAAAAATCCTCGCAGTTGAACAGGAGAGTGGGGCGCGACGGCCGCAGGCGCCCCGTGGACGGAGCGCCCGGGCGGAAGAAGGCCGTGGACATCATGCGGGAACGTCCGGAAGCGCCACTGCGGGCGGTGGCACAGGAGGCGGGGGTCTCCGTAGGCACCGCACACAACATACGCGCGAAACTCCGCAGTGAAGCAAAGGCGGATGCAGACGGGCCCGGCCGGGAACGTAAGGACACGGCAAGGAAGAAAGGCGCTCCCGTACCGTCCGGGGAAACCACCGCTGGCGCGGCGCCGCAGCCCGCAAAAGCTCAGCAAACCCAGCGGCAGTTGCTGAGCAGCCTACGCGGGGACCCTTCCGTGCGGATGACCGAGAAGGGCCGTCTTCTGCTCCAATGGCTCGGCATCCTCACTCTCGACGCCAAGGAGCTACAGCAGTTCGCCGACTCCACGCCTGCCCACCAGCTGCTCTCCATGGCCCAGCTCGCCCAGGACTGCTCCGCAACCTGGCAGCAACTGGCCACCGAACTACACCGGGCGGTCCGACGAGGCCCGTGAAAGCTGCCCCGGTAGCGCGCCGGCCGCGAGCCGGACGGTTCGCAAACCGGCCGTACGGATGGACGGGAACAGCCGGTGGGGGTACGGCCAGGATGCGCATTTTGCTGGCGCCTGCTCCCGGATGACGGGCACCTCGCAGGTCTGGTGAGCGGTCCGGGCCCGGCCGCCGGATCGGCGACACCACCTCGTCCCGGCCGCCGCGCGGCCCTCCTCCTCCAGCGCACCCGCGACACCGCGGTCCGCACCAGCGCCCGCGAAAGGTCGCCAACCTCATCGACGTGGTCGAGCAGGAGACCGCACCGCAGATCGATCTGCCCGTCGCACGAGCCCGACAGTTCCCGGCAGCCGCACAGGACAGAGACACCGCCGCCGCCCGTCGGCTGCTGGCCCTGGCCGCCGACCGCGGCGACGACTACGAGCTCCACATGGACGTCCTTCCCAGCCTGGCCATGGAGACAAGCGTGCCGATTCTGCTGGACCAGCTTCGAGTGAATCCGCACCCTGGTGGAGGCGATGACCGGGCACGTCCGCGGTGACGGGGCACGGTTCCGTCCGCAGTGAAGCGGTGAACGACGTCGGGGGATGCTGTGCCACGTGGGGAGTCCAGGCCCCGGTGCCCCCACGCGACAACGCCCTGCCGGGCCCGGGGCGGGTCCTGGCTGACCGTCGCTCACGTGCTCGGGGCCGGGCGGCCGGGTGTGGCCCGATCTGCTAGAGGGTGTCTGAGAAGCCCCGTTCAGGGCAGGGCCCGTGCTGTGCGGTGCAGTAGGAGCATGATCGTGGCCAGGTAGATCGCGTTCTCCTGGCTGGCGGCGAGGTACTCGTAGTCTTTGGAGAGCCTGCGATAGCGGCCCAGCCAGGCGAAACTACGCTCTGCTACCCAGCGGCGCGGGACCACCGCGAAGAGCGGTACCTCGCGAGGTGGGGCGTCGGCCCTGGCCCAGGTGCCGCGGAAGCCGCCGTCTTTGCGTTGCACGATCTGGAGGGTGATCCCGGTCTCTTCGCGCACCCAGGCCAGGAAGTCCCGGCCCCGGTAGCCCTGGTCCGCCCACAGGTGCCGCAAGCGGGGGAACTTGCCGACGCACCGGGCCAACAGCACCGCGGCACCATCGCGGTCGCTGACGTTGGCCGGGCTGACACAGACGGCCAGGACCAGACCGAGCGTGTCGACCAGGAGGTGGCGTTTGGTGCCCGGTACCTTCTTGGCTCCGTCATACCCATGCCAGCCACCCCGCTCGGTGGCCCGGACGCTCTGGCTGTCCAATACCCCGGCACTCGGGGTGGCTTCACGCCCCTGACCAGTACGTTCCCGGGCCCGCAGCACGGCCAGAATCTCTTCCCACCGGCCCTCGAGCCGCCACTGCCGCCAGTAGTGATAGACCGTCTGATACGGCGGGAAGTCGTGCGGGAGCAGCCGCCAGGCACAGCCCGCCCGCACCCAGTACGCCAGGGCGTTGATGATTTCGCGCCGCGGGTGCTTGAGCGGGCGGCCGCCCGGCTTCGGCGGCGGCACCAGCGGTGCGAGCACCGCCCACTCGGCATCGGAAAGGTCCGTCGGATACGCCCGCCGACCGGTCATCCCCGCCTCCCCGAAGTGCAGGAACTACCAAGTCACCTGCCCTGAACGGGGCTTCTCAGACACCCTCTACTGACCTTCCGGTCGTGTTGTCGCGGGGGCTGACGAGTGGTGGCCCCAGTGGTACGCCCGGACTGTGAGGTATCCGCAAGGTGGTGGGCTGACGGACGAGCGGCGGCGGTTTCGCGAGCAGATCCGGATGGAAGCGGCCGACATGTTCGCTGCTGGACAGGACAACGCAGGGGTAGCGAGAGAACTGCGGGTCAGCGTGCGGTCCGTGCAGCGGTGGAGACGGCGCTGGCAGGACGGCGGCCGGTCCTCCCTGCGGTCCTGGGGCTCGCCGGGAAGGCCGAAGTTGAGCGAGGCCCTGTTCGCGGTTCTGGACCAGGAGTTGGCCAGAGGGCCGGTCGAACACGGCTGGCCGGACCAGAGGTGGACCCTGGCCAGGATCAAGACGCTGATCGGACGCCGGTTCCACAAGACTCTCTCGCTGTCGGCCATAGCGGAGATGCTGCACCACCACGGCTTCAGCCACCAGGTCCCCGCCAAAAGGGCCCTGGAGCGGAACGAGGAGGCGGTCACCGGGTGGGTGAAGGACACGTGGCCGCAGGTGGAAGCAGTGCGGCGGCGCTCGACGGCTGGATCGTCTTCGAGGACGAGGCCGGCTTCTCGATGACGCCGCCCACCTCCCGCACCTGGTCCAAGCGCGGGCACACCCCGGTCATCCGGGTCAGAGGCCGGTCCCGAGGCCGCGTCTCGGTAGCCGCCCTGTGCTGCTACAAGGCCGGCGAACGGTCCCGCCTGATCTACCGGTACATCCTCCACGATCCACACGGCGGCCATACCAAGGACGGGCGCCGCAGCTTCTCATGGACCGACTACCGCGACCTGCTCAGCATCGTTCACCACCAGCTCGGCGCCCCAATCACTCTCGTTTGGGACAACCTCAACACCCATCGCGCGGCGGGCCTTCGTGACTTCGTCGCCGAGCATGACTGGATCACTGTCTTCCAACTTCCGTCATACACGCCCGACCTCAACCCCGTCGAAGGCATCTGGTCCACATTGCGGTGCAGCCACCAGACCAACACCGCCTTCAGCGACCCCAGCCACCTACTGAGAGTCCTCCGGCAGGGCCTCCGCCAGATCCAATACCGCAGTGACCTCATCGACGGATGTCTGGCAGCAACCGGCCTCGCTTTGACGACAACACGACCGGAAGGTCAGTAACTCCCTCTCGGGTTCACGTCCAAGCATCCAGGGAAGCTAGCAGAAAGGCTATCTGACCTGCGAAAATGCTGGAGTTAGTTCAGTCAACGGTTCATGAGCGCACAGCCGGTACACCACTGCGACGGCGGCCCACCGCCGCTGCCCCCGCACCCAGAACGCGGTGGCCGCGGCCCTGCCGCCGGCCGACCGCATGGAGTTCTACCGGGAGATGGGCGAGGCCGACGAGACCGAGCCGCTGGGCGTGCTGCGCCGCTGGTGGCTGCGGGCCGCCACAAGATGAAGATGGCCGGCCCCCTCGGCCTGCTGCGGCCAGCGGCTCGGTCTCGTCGGCGAGGGCCTTTCGAATGCCGATACCGGACGCCGTATTTCTATCAGTTATCGGCCGCATTCTCGCCGAGCCGGATCCGATTTCCGGCCACGACCCCGGCGATTCACGTTCAACTCTCAACGGTCGTACGAAGCAGTGCTGACGGTGCGATATATTTTTTGGCGCCACAAAGGTTATGATCGTTCGTCAGGTCGACAGTGACCGACCCGATGGGCCGGCGTACCGCGCTTGACGCGACGCCCGGCAGGCAGGC
>NZ_JBVHPX010000057.1:0-5360 GCF_055567735.1 Streptomyces sp. NPDC026394 | reverse complement strand
GCCTCCCGGCCTTCCTGGTCACCCATTCGGCGCGGTCCGTAGGACATCGTTTGCCGTCATGGCGCTGCATTGGCCTGCGGAATTGGAGGGGTCGCTCGCCCCCCCGCGGTCCGGCTCGCGCATTCCGAGCGAGCAGGCAGGCCCAAAGGGGCCGGTATGTCGGCCCGCCTGTCCGGCCGTACGCAGGCGGGGCTTGGTGAACCAAGGATGCGAGGCCGGGACAGCAGCCAGGGCATGCTGTTACCCCGGCGGTATCATACCGATAGGGTATTCAGCCCCGGAAGGCGTGCTTGATCTTTTCCTTGGCTTCCCGGAGGTTTCCCTTCAGCATGTCGCCTACGCCCTCGGCCGCCGTCTGAGCGTTTCCCGCTGCGCGCCCGATCTCCTTCTTGACGGTGCCTGTGAGCTGCTCGACCTCGGCCTTCTCGGTTGCGCTAACGATATCTCCCTTGTGCAGGTTAACGAATACGAACGCTGCCGCCCGCGACAGGCGGAGAATCGCGATCAGCCGGCCGAGGCCGTCAAGACGGGTTCGCGGACGATGAGCTCAGAGGCGCTCGCCATCCCTATGGCTTGGACTTCCAGTCCGGGTGCCCGGGCATGGGCGGAGTCTTGGCGTCGTACAGCCAGCTCTTGACACACGGTGCGAGGTCGCGGCCTGAGACCTTGTTGGCGACGTCGATGTAATCCTGGGTCGACGCCGCCTTGTTGCGGTACCGGTCGAAAAATCTCTGCTCGATGCGGCGGAACGTCGAGTCACCGACCTGGTTGCGCAGACCGTGGAGCATCAGCGCGACGGTGCCGCCGGGCCGCACGAGGCTCTTCAAGTGCTCCAAGCAGCAGCAGTCCGTGCCCGTTCGGCTCGACACGCGCCATGCCTGCTGAGTCGATTTCCAGTACGGGCGCGTTCCAGCGTATGCCCGGGCCCAGGCTGTTCAGCAGGGCCCCGATTCCATCACGGCACATGATGTCCCGACGGAGGTCCTGGACCGAGGCTAGATGAGCATGAACGCGCCTCCAGTACGGTTGCACGGCCACCTGGTACATCTCTCCAACGGCAGCTGTTAAGTGTGCTCTCTGCAGTTCCGGGGTGCAGGAGCGGGTTGCACCTGGCGCCTTTGCGTCGCCCGGCCAGGCGGACAGGACACCACGAGATCCGCCGCTGACCCTCGTCAGCCGCCGGGCTCCATCCAGTTCCTTGCCGGGATGCGTTATTGTCGCGATCACTCTACGGCGCCAAGCTTGCAGGAAGTCGATTCTCGTGTTACCTAGGGCATCCACTGCGAATATGGCCTCGACGTGCCGACCGAGTGGGCCGATGATTCTGATACGCGCCAAGTCGTCGACGCAAAGAGTTATGCGCTGCACGTTTGTGACAGTTCCGTTTCTTGATGCATGGGTTTTGCGTGGGCGCCGGGAAAAAGCGGACCGCGCACCTCGGCGTCGTCTCACGTGGCGAATACGCGCGAAGAGAAGGGCGGCTACCGAACACCCTGCGGCCACGAGGTGGCATAGATGCCGGCGGTGAGGCGTGAGTCGGTTCCGGTCTCACGGGTAGGTTAGGCTTCCGGCCCAGCAAGACAACGCCACGTGTCTAATGTGTCGCGCGTCATACACGACGATGGTTCACTCAGATCGCGAGCCACGGAGACCGAGACGGCTTTTCTTCGAAGCGAAGACCGCGAGATCTACAGATGGATCGCCGGGTACGCGCATTGCTCCGTCAATGAAATCGCCTCAGGGACCGGCCGGAAGCAGCAGGAAATTGAGACGTCGATCGGCAGGTTGCTTCGGATGCATCTGGTCCGTGTCGACTCGACGTCACCTTCGAAATACTTTGCTGTGTCACCCGAGACGGCGCGAGTCGAGCTCGTTGCGCCCCTCCAGCGCGATATCGAACACCGGCAGCATGAGGTCGACCGCATGCGCGCGGCGCTGTACGAGCTCACCAGTGCCTACCAGGAAGGAGTAGCGCGCTGCGCGGGACCCGCATCGGTGGAGGTGGTCACCTCGCCTTCCCAAGCCGCTGATCTGATCGCGCAGTTGGCTGCCTCTTGCCGCTCGGAGACACTGCTCTCCGAACCGGATCTGACCGCCGCTGTCGCGACCATGCCGTACTTTCATTCAGGCGGCAGGTCCGTGCTGAGTGCGGATGTCCAGGTCCGCATACTGTTCCCGCACACGGCACGCTTCCGGCGGGACCTGGCCGAGCGCATGCAGGCCGCGCAGCGCAATATGTCGTACCGCACTCGGAGCGACAGCTTCATGCCACTGATCGTTTTCGACGGGCAGGTGGCAGTTTTTTCCGATCACGCGCGCTCAGATGCAATCGTGCTGGTGCGGGACTCCGCCGTAGTTTCGTTCGCGGTCGCAGCCTTCGAGCGGGCATGGACCCGGGGTATCACGTTCAGTACCTCCTACGAGCGCCAAGTGGTGAAGGAAATCTCCGAAAGCGCCAAGCGGACCATCTTGCATCTCATGGTGCAAGGTATCGACGACTGGTTGATCGCGCGACGACTGAACATGTCCTTGCGGTCCTGCCAGCGCCACATAGAAGTCATCATGCGGCGGCTGGGCGCCAAGACCCGCATGCAGGCGGGCTACCTCGTCAGTGAGCGTGGCCTCCTGGGGAAGTCTGGAAAGGGCGAACGAAAGTGAACCTCCGATGAGACCTCGTCAGACTTTGCGTCGCAATGGTATGAGTTCGGCGACACATAAGAGGACCTGGAGCTGAAAAGCATCCGGATGGCCCTTCTTCCGTAGTTACTGACTTTGTCTGCGCGGTGTCGTCAGGGCTGACAGGTGGTGATCGCTGCGGTACGTCGGAGACATGAGGTATCGGCAAGGTAGTGGCCTGACTGCCGAAAGGCAGGCGTTTCGCGAGCGCATTCGCATGGAAGCGGCCGGGATGTTCGCTGCCGGACAGAGCAACCATGTGGTCGCGAAGAGGCTGCGGATCAGCGTCCGGTCGGTGCAGTGGTGGCGCCGGGCCTGGGAAGCCGCAGGCCAGCGCGGCCTGTGCTCGAAGGGGCCGGCGTCCAGGCCGGTGCTCAGCGAGACCTTGTTCGCAGCGCTGGAACAAGAGCTGGCCAAGGGGCCAGTGGCGCATGGCTGGCCGGACCAGACCTGGACCCTGGCCAGAATCAAGACGCTCATCGGGCGCCGGTTCCACAAGAGTTTCACCCTCTCCGCCATCGCGAAGATGCTGCGGCGGCACGGCTTCAGCCATCAGATGCCCGCCCGGCGGGCACTGGAGCGCGGCGAGGAGAAGGTGACCGGCTGGCTGAAGGAGACCTGGCCACGGGCAAAAGCACCGCGGCGGCGTGCGGGGCCTGGCTCTGCTTCGAGGACGAGGCCGGGTTCTCGATGACGCCGCCGACCCGCCGCACCTGGCCAGGCGCGGGCACACCCCGCTGGTCCACGTGCGCGGACGCTCCCAACGCCGCTTCTCCATCGCCGCTCTGACCTGCTACAAGCACGGCGAACGCTCCCGTCTGATCTTCCGTCCCAAGCGGCACGGCGCCCACAAGGAGGCCAAGCGCCGAAGCTTCACCTGGACCGACTACCGCGACCTGCTCATCGCGGCCCACCACCAGCTCGGCGCCCCGATCGTTCTCATCTGGACAACCTCAATGTGCACAAGGACGCCCGGCTGCGTGCCTTCGTCGACAGCCACGACTGGATCACCACCCACTGCCTGCCGCCCTACGCACCCGACCTCAACCCCGTCGAAGGCATCTGGTCACTCCTGCGCAGGCGCTGCCAGGCCAACACCGCCTTCGCCGACCCCGACCACCTCCTCGCAGCCCTCCGCCGACGGCTCCGCCAGATTCAATACCGCAGCGACATCATCGACAGCTGCCTCACCGCGACCGGACTTTCCCTGACGACACCGCGCAGACAAAGTCAGTAACCGTCGGGCGGTGCGCGTTCTGGACCGGCGAAGCGGGGGCCCGCTTCTGCGAGCGCCCCGCCCTCAAACGTCTGGCGTCAGGTTGTGGGGGCGTCAGGCTCTCAGAGCTCCGATGCCGCTTTTTCTATGTCGCCCGCGAAGGTCGACACCTCGGTGTAGATACCGGGGGATTCGGGGCGCGCGCAGCCGTCGCCCCAGCTGACGATGCCGACCTGGACGTACTCCCCGGCCTCGTCCTTGCGGAACATCGGGCCGCCGGAGTCGCCCTGGCAGGCGTCGACGCCGCTCACGTGGAGCTTGCCGGCGCAGATCTCCTCGCCGGGGGTGAGCCGGTCGCCGTACGCCTTCTGGCAGGTGGCGTCGTCGACGAAGGGCACCTTGGCCTTGAGCAGGTAGCGCTGCTGCTGGCCACCCTACTTGTCGGCGCCCCAGCCGGCTATGTCGAACTCGCCCTCGTTGTACTTGGGATCTTGGCGATCTTCAGCGTGGTCTGGTCGATCGGCTTCTCGAGCTTGATGAGGGCCCAGTCCTTGCCCTTGCCGTCGTAGCCGGGAGCCACAAGGACCTTGGTGGACTTCACCTTGATCGCGTCGGGGCTCTCCAGGTCCGCGACGCCACCGGTGACGGTGATACCGGTGGCGTCGGAGCCGTCGACACAGTGGGCGGCGGTCAGGACGATGTCCTTGGCGTACAGAGCGCCGCCACAGCCCATCGACAGACGCACTATGAACGGGAATTCGCCCTGCTCGGCGCGGGTGCCGCCGACGATACGGTTGCTGGGGTTCGAGTCCGGGTGGGGAGCCGCCTGAGCGGCCACGGACTGAAGGCTGACGGTGGCCAGAGCGATCACACCGAGTGTGACGGCTCTCTGCAATCTTCGCGGCTTGGTCTTCAACTGACTACGCTCCGTGGGGGGTATGGGGTAACCCCATTGGGCATGAGCCCGCCAATGCGGCTACCGCAGATTGTCCAATGCGGCTACCGCAGATTGTGGAGATCGCCATATAAACGGACCAGAGGGTTGGGAACCGGCCACCGTGTGCCGCCGAGATCCGATAGGAACGGGAGGACCGCCGTACCGTGGAGGCGGATTTCGGTGGCGTCAGGAGGTGCGCACGTGCAGTCGACGGCGGTCCAGGCGTGCACAGCTACCCCCCCGCCTGGAGACAGTGCGCACCGCCCCCGTCAGCAACTTCAGCTTGCACGTCAACGTCACCGACGTCCTACCCCGTCCCCCCCCCGAGCCTTCTCCGAGAAGCTCGTCAACAAGAACGACCCATCAGTGGGACTGGCTCGGCCAGAGCTACCGCATCGACCAGCGCCGAAACCTGGTCTTCGGAGACTTCGCCAAACGCTTCGCGGTCCTGCGCGCCCAGACCGCTGTCGGGCGGCGTGCTCTTCATCGTGGACACGCAGGACCACTCCAAGAACCAAGAACACTGTAGGG
>NZ_JBVHPX010000056.1:0-5616 GCF_055567735.1 Streptomyces sp. NPDC026394 | reverse complement strand
CGACTCCCGGCGCTGACGCCCCATGACAGTCAACCCACCCCCATCCGCGTATCTCACACACCCCGGAATACAGCCAACACCCCAGCCCCATCAGTGAGCGTTTTCAACGTGGCCACTGATCTGATGACGCCGGTGAGGTTGAGGTGAGGGCCGCAACGCACGAGGCCCCCGTGCCGTTGGAGGAGGTGTTCGAAGTCTCAATCCGCTGGCACAGGAGTCCTGTTGGTTCCCTATCCTGCCGCACTCGACCTCCCGCATCCCCTTGTCGAGTGGGTCACGATGCTCGTCGTCACCCGTGAGGGCGACCGACGGTGCAAGCTCCCGCCGCACCAGCGTGCGCTCGTCGCTCTGGTGTACCTGCGCCGCCACGACACCCTCCCCCGGATCGCGGCCGGCTTCGGGATATCCGTCGGCACCGCCCACGCGTATGTCACCGCCGTGACCGCCTTGCTCGCCGACCGGGCCCCGGGCCTGCTCAAAACTCTGCGCGAGCGTGATCCGGAGTTCGTCCTGCTTGACGGGACGCTGGCCGAATGCGACCGCGTCGGCGACAGCCGGGCCGATTACTCAGCCAAGCACCGCCGTCACGGCGTGAATGTGCAGGTCGTCACGGACCCCGCCGGTGAGGTGCTGTGGATCTCGCCCGCGCTGCCGGGCCGCACCCACGACCTGACGGCGGCCCGCACCCACCGCATCATCCGGATCTGCGAACGCCAGGGCGTCCCGGTCCTCGCCGACCGCGCCTCCCAGGGCGCCGGCCCCTGGGTGACCACCGGGCTCAAACGCCCACCGGGCGGTGAGCTCACCCTCACCCAGCGCACCGTCAACCGGGCCCTGGCCGCAATGAGGGCACCAGTCGAACGCGGCATGGCACGGCTGAAGTCCTGGCAGATCTTTCGCAGATCCCGCATCAGCCCCAACCGCATGACCGTCATCGCCAAAGCTGTCCTCACCCTGGAGAGGCAACGCTGAAAACGCTCACTGATCGGCAGGCCCCTAACGAGACACACCCCTGCCAGCCCGGTACCGACAACGCACCGTCCCCGGCCAACGGGCGACACCGTGTGATCAAGACACCCCGGTCAGAAGTCTCATGAGTCAGACCCCGGACCAGGGACAGCACCCACCCGTCCTCCGGCCCCTCACGGCACGTGGACCCCCTGCGTTCGAACCCGACCGCCATTCGGGCATGTCCCGCGAACCCATCGGGACCGTCGCCTCGGAGCCATTGGCACTCCGCCGCCTCCCCCCGAGAGCTGGGGGTTGCGCTCAAGGCACCGAGCATGCAGTCTAGCGATTCACCCATTTAGGTGCCTTTGTCCGAATCTTCGCCATGCCTGCCGCCCTGGTGATCGCGGTGGGCGGGTGCGGAGGGAACGTCACACTTTGAGTAAGGGGAGCGCTGCTATGCCTTATGCGTCGATCACGGGTGGTGGCGGCACGCTAGCCGCCACCGGCCTGGCCACCGGGCAGATATGGCTGGTCGTGACCAGCCTCTCGGCCGTGCTGCTCGGCGCCCTGGCCGTACGGGCCGGATTCCGCCGCGGACGCGGGCCGATGGAACCGTGACCGCGCCCCTCCAGGGACGGGGCTCCGCCGCGATGGTGACGGGCCCCGCCCCGGCCGTGACCGAGCCGTGGCCGGGGGTGGCAGAGCTGCCCCGGGCGCGGCACCTGTCTTCCCGTGGGCTCGTCCTGCTGGGTGCGCTGCCGCTGACCGTGTTCCTGGCCTGGGGCGTCGCGCACGCCGTCAGCCTGATCGCCTCCCTGACCACCGGGCACACCGGCAGCATGGCACTGCCCTGGCTGGTGTCGTTCCTGCTGCTCTGGTGGGTGCCGGTGTCCTGGCTGGAGCGCCCCCGCACCGCCTCGCCCAAGGCGCAGGCGGACCTCGACGCGCTGAAGGTCACCGTGCAGATTCCGGTCTACAACGAGGCCCCGGACGCCCTGAGCGCCTGCCTGCACTCCGTGCTCGTCCAGTCCAGGTTCGTCGACCGCATCCGCGTCGTCGACGACGGCTCCGTCCACGACGACGGCACCCCCATGACGTACGCCGACGTACGCGCCGAACTGTTCGCGCGGGCCGCAGCATACGGTGTCGAGGTCACCTGGGACCGCACCACCAACCGGGGCAAGCGGCACGCCCAGATGCACGTGCTCACCCACGACGACGCAGACATCTTCGTCACCCTCGACAGCGACTCCGTACTCGACCCGGACGCCGTCGCCGAGGGCCTGAAGCCCTTCGCCGACCCGAAAGTTACCTCCGTCGCGGGCCAGGTCGTCGTCCTCAACCACGACGCCAACGCGCTGACCCGGATGATCAACCTGCTCTATCTCCCCTTCACCCGCGGCCTGCGCAGCGCCCAGTCAGTGCTCGGCCGGGTCACCATCAACTCCGGCACTCTCGCCTTCTACCGCGCCCACATCGTCCGCGACGCAGCCGGGGCCTACGAGCACGAGAAGTTCCGGGGTCGACCCATGCAGATGAACGACGACTCCATGCTCACCTTCTACGGCCTGCTCGCCGGCGATACCGTGCACCAGCCCTCTTCGCTGGTGTTCACCCTCGCACCCGAGCGCTGGCGGCACTACCTGCGCCAGCAGATGCGCTGGATGCGCGGCACAACCGTGCGTCACCTGTGGTGGCTGCGCTACATGCCCGCGAACGGCATCGTCTTCTGGACCACTGTCGCCGAGTACGTCCACATCGCCCTCGGCCTTGCCATCCCGGTCGCCGTGCTCGCCGACCCGGACCTGCGCGGCCACCTCGGAACCCTCGCCGCCTACGGCATCGTGATCGGTACCGTCATGAGCTACCTCATGGCCCTGCGCCTGTTCACCGTCCGCCGCACCGATATGACCCTCCGCCAGTCGCTCCTGCTGTTCACTCTCGCCCCGCTCACCATGCTCTGGCGCGCCCTGGTTCTGCGCCCGATGTACCTGTACGCCATGGCCACCTGCCACCGCATCAACCGCTGGGGCACCCGCGACAGGGTCGAGGTCGGCCTCGGCTGACCACTCCCCAGGCCGGCACCACGGCTGGGGTGGTGTTGTGGACCGCCCAGGAGCGTCCAGCTTGCCGCGCATCCAGATGTCTTTGACGTACTCCAGCGCCTTGTCCCGATGCCCGGCCGCGGTGATCCGGTAGAACCCCAGCTGCCGGAACAACGGCAGCACCTCCTTATTGAGGTCTTCTCGGTAACGTGGCGGGTGCGGTGCGTGACGGTCCGCCAGTGGGCACACCTCGGCTGATCTGGCGCCAGAAACACGTGAGGCCCCTGGTGGGAACAGGTCGACGAAGATCAAGTTCCGCACGCCAGAGGGCCGCATGCGTTGACCAGTATCACCTGCACCGCCATGCTCGATGTCCGCAGGGCAACCGCCGGACAGCGTGAGCGCCTCGGTACGCGCAAGGGCACTCGCGCACTCGACCCGTTCAGGCAGGCGGTCCTGGTGCTGCGCTGGTTCATCGACGGGAGCCGGCTGGCCCAACTCACCTGCAGAAGCTGCGGAGCATCGGTGCGTTGGGTAAACCCTTGTTCGCCCTGCTCGACAGCTTCGGCGGACCAGACATCCCTTTCCAGCTTCTGCAGGAGTGGGGGCGTTACCCAAGCACCGAGGTGAGGGTGACTTTCGAGCCCGCCTACCTCACGCGGTTCGCAGCCTCCCTCGCACAAGTTCACGTTCCTGCGCGGGCACTACCGAGCCACGCTGCGCCAGACCCGCTTCACCCACACGCCGTACTACCTGTTCTTCGGCACCCAGCACGAACTGGGCCTGGAGAAAATGCTGCGACGCATCCTGCGCGACTTCATCTCCGAAGCTCCCGACGGGCGAACCGTCCTTGATCTCAAGCGATACGCCCTCCTGGAAACCGTCTACCGGACCGCCCAAGTGAGCGACGCCGTCCGGCAGTTACGCGACGGTCCTCGCCGGAGCAGGCCGACGAGGACCGTCGTATCAGGTGCCTGTCTACGCAGAACCCCGGTCAGCCCAAGCCCCCAGAAGCACCTCAGCTGTCACCGGCGTGTCACCAACCCCGTAGACGCTCCCGGACCACAGGGAACCCGCCTACGCAAACGGCGTCGTTTCAGAGTGCGGTTCGTGCCGTGATGCCTGATTCGCGATGAGGTCTGGGTGAGGTGCCCTGCTCGGCGGGGTGGACTTGTCCTCAAGGGTGGGGCTGGGTGAACAAGCCGGGCTCGGGTTCGGTGAGGATGCCGCGGTCTACCAGGCGTTTCAGCTTGGACCGGATGCCCTCGGTGTTCTTCGGCAGGATCGGCAGGTCGAGTGCCTCGCAGATGTCGCGGGCCCGCATCGGTCGGCCGGTGTCGGCGAGTGCGGCGAGAATCTGCTGGTACGCCGAGTGGTCGGGCACCTCGGGACGGGGTTCCTGTTCGGCGGGCTCCGGCCGGGGAATGGCCAGGAGGGTCTTACGGGTGATGCGCACGTTCTCGATCTCCGCGTGGACTTCTCCGAGAAGCGCGGTGAGGTCCTCGATGGAGGAGCTCAACTGCCCGGCCTGTTCGCCGAGTTCACCCTCACGCGCTTCGAGGTAGGTCAGTACGTCGCTGAGCTGCGGGCCCTCGCTCATGCGGTCCTCCAGGAGGGGAGTGTGGCGCCGGTGAGGCGGCGGGCCATGACCGATGTCATCGCCCAGAACACGCGGGAGCGGGAGGTGGCGAGCCGGTGCTCGTAGTCACGGACCAGACGCCGGTAGAACATCAAGATCCCGTTCGTCTGCTCCACGATCCACCGCTTGGCCTGCGGGACGAAGCCGGTGTCGGCCGGGTTGCGCTCGACGATCTCGACGTCGATACCCAGGGTCTTGCCGTGGTCGACGACGCTCTTCTTGAACCCCTGGTCGACCAGGGCCTTCTTGACGGTGCCCATCTGAGCGGCCACGCCGTTCAGCAGGGCGATGCCCGCGGTGTTGTCGTGCGCGGACGCCGGCAGGGCGACGGCCTCGACGACGAGGCCCAGCACATCCACGGCCAGGCATCTCTTCCTGCCCGGCACCCTTTTCGAGGCGTCCTTGCCGGTCGTGTCGGCCGGGACGACGACGGCCGCATGGATGCTCTGGGTGTCCAGGACCACCAGGCTCGGGTCGGCTAACCGCTTCCGGCTCTCGCGCAACTGCCAACGCAGGAGGTCGTGCACGGTCTGGTCGGTGCCATCGTCACGCCAGGCGGCGAAGTAGTAGTACGTCGCGCTCTTCGGCGGCAGATCATGCGGCAGGTACTCCCACTGACAGCCGGTTCGGTTCTGGTAGAGGATCGTGTTGACGATCTCCCGCATCTCGTATTTGCCCTGATGGCTGGTGGCCGAGGGATGCTCGGCCTTCCAGGCGCTGATCACGGGCTCGACCAACTGCCACTGCTCGTCCGTGAGATCACTCGGGTACGGATTGCGACCACTCATCCCGCCACCCAAGCGACCCCCGAACGCCCGACCGGCAAAGACGCTCCAATCCCACCCCATCGAGCGACACCAAACCTCGCATTACTGCGCGAACCGCACTCTCAGAGGATGTTCTTGTCGATTACGTGCAGGTTTAGGCGTTTCGTCGGGCACCCAGTATCAACTGGTTGGTACCTATTCACGGCGAATGTGC
>NZ_JBVHPX010000055.1:0-7636 GCF_055567735.1 Streptomyces sp. NPDC026394 | reverse complement strand
CAGTGGCGCGGCCTGGCCACCCGATACGACAAGACCGCCACCATCTACCTCGCCGGACTCCACCTCGCCGCCATCTTCATCTGGTCGGCGAGATGCTCCGAAGGAAAGGCCCTAGGCCCGCGACAAGCGGGCCCACGCCTTCCACGGCTCACGGAACCGTATCCGTCTCCATCGCCGTGACCCGACGGCGACTCAGGACGCGACGGTCCGTCCGGGATTCAGACCCACCGCTGTGCCGCCTCGACACTGTCCCCGCCACTGGTGTTGAACGCGATCGCGGCCTGGGGCGCATGGCGCCGGACCAGGTTCACGACCTGTTCGAAGAGCGGAAGCAGCGGCTCGGTCTTGCGGATCCCGCCGCCGACGACCACGACGTCCCACGGCCGCTCGGTCAACGATGCGACAAGAGCGGGCTCGGCCGACGCGTCGAACGCGATCAACGTCATGGCCGCATCGATGCCGTGCTCACCGAACCGGGCCAGCTCCGCGTCGAGCGCCGCACGAAGAGCTTCTCCGTCGGCGCCGGCTATCGCTTGCGGGTCGTAACCGACAACAAGTGCAGAAGGCATGCGGTCAACCTACCGTCCCCTGCCCGGACATGATCCGCCGGACGGGCCCCAGGCGCCGGCACACGAGACGCCCGAGCCGCCTCGCACCTCGGGCCGGGAGACAGCCGGCGCGCTCATCTCAGTCGGCGGGCCCGGTCGCTGTCAGGCTGCCGGGCGCCGGTGCGCGGCGCAGAACCAGTTCGGCTCTGGGCCGGGCCCGGGCCTTGTCGTCCAGTTGCCAGCCGAGCGCCGTGGCGATCTCCAGAGCGGCCCACGGCCCGATGCCCCGATAGAGATGAGCCCGGAGCAGGGCATCGGTGGTCTTGGGCTTCCGCCCGTTCAGCGCCTCCTCGACACGGGCCTGGGGAAAGCCGGGCTCACCCTCATGACGTACCTCCCTCCATGTCGCCCACCACGTGGGCCGGAAAGGGATGTGGCTCAACGCGCGGTCCGCCGCCTTGAGCGCCGGCTTCTCCAGGAAGAAGAGCACCGCGAAGACGAACTCCCCCACGATGCTGAGCGCGAGCACCAAGGCGAACACCGCGAGGAGCATCACCACGTGCACCGGGAAGTGGATCAGCATCCCGATGTGACACAGGATCAGCGTGCGCCGCGAGCGCGTGCGCTTCGGTTCCCAGTCCGTCCCCAGGTACGGTGGCGGGCCGCCGGGCTGGACGTACGGCTGAGCGGGAGGGTACGGCGGGGCTGCGGGCGTGCTCACGGAGCCATCCCACCACGGCTGCTCCGTACATGACAAAGCACCCCGACACCGCCCTCGTCCAGCACGGCCGTCGCCCTTCCGGCCTGGCTGGCTCTCCTCCCGCCAGCTCCACGATCATTGCAGCCATGACCGACGCACGCACCCACCTCGCCCACACCGCGGAACTCGACCCCCGTACCCGCGCCGCGGCCAAGGCTCTTCTCCACGACGTCTTCGAGGGCGACATGACCGAGGAGGACTGGGACCACGCGCTGGGCGGCGTACACGCCCTGGTGTGGGAGGGCGACGAACTGATCGGCCACGCCTCCGTCGTACAGCGCCGGATGCTGCACGCCGGCCGCCCCCTGCGCTGCGGCTACGTCGAAGGCGTAGGCGTCCGCGCGGACCGGCGCGGCCGGGGCCACGGCGCCGCCATGATGACGGCCCTGGAGCGGGTCGTACGCACCGCCTACGACCTGGGCGCCCTCAGCGCCTCCGAAGGCGCCGCCGACTTCTACGCATCCCGCGGCTGGCACCTCTGGCAGGGCCCGTCCGCCGTCCTCTCCCCCACCGGCCTGCGCCCCACCAAGGAGGAGGACGGCGCCATCCACGTCCTGCGGACCGGCGTCCCGCTGGACCTCACGGGGCAACTGGTTTGCGACTGGCGGAGCGGGGACGTCTGGTAGGCGGTTCTCGGGGGCGCGAACGGGGACGGAGCGGGCCGGAACGGTTTGGAAGGGTTGCAACGGGACGGAACCGCACGGGCCCGGGGCCCGGCCGGCGCGGTACCGCAGGCCGGGCCCCGGGCCCCTGACTACTTGGTGAGGTCCCTCAACCCCATGTTCAACCGCAGCACATTCACCCGGGGCTCCCCCATGAACCCCAGCACCCGCCCCTCCGCGGTCTCTTTCACCAGGCGTTCGACCTCGGCGCGGTCCAGGTGGTTCTCCTTCGCCACCCGGGTGACCTGGAGTTCCGCGTACGCCGGGGAGATGTCCGGGTCGAGGCCGGAGCCGGAGGAGGTGACGGCGTCGGCGGGGACCTCGGACTCGGGTACGCCGTAGGTTTCGGCGACCCACTTCTTGCGTTCCTTGACCGCGGCGATCAGGTCGGTGTTGGTGGCGCCCTGGTTGGTGGCGCCGGAGACCTGGAGGTCGTACTGGGGGTTGACGCCGTTGGTCTTGTTGCTGCCCAGGCCGGCGGACGGGCGGGGCTGGAAGTACCGCAGGTCGGGGATGGGGTTGCCGTGGGCGTCGGTGCCCTTGTCGTAGCGCTGGCCGAGGAGTTCGGAGCCGACGACCTTGCCGTTCTGGCGTACCTCGGAGCCGTTGGCCCGGTCGTGGAAGGCGGCCTGGGCGACGCCGGTGACCACCAGGGGGTAGAGCACGCCGCAGACCACGGTCAGGACGAGCAGGGCGCGCAGGCCGGCGCCGAGGAGGCGGGCGGTGTTGCGTACCGAGTTGTTCATGAGGAAGTCACCCGATCCCGGGGATCGCAGAGATGAGCAGGTCGATGAGTTTGATGCCGATGAAGGGGGCGATCAGGCCGCCGAGTCCGTAGATGCCGAGGTTGCGGCGGAGCATCCGGTCGGCGCTCACCGGGCGGTAGCGCACGCCCTTGAGGGCCAGCGGTACGAGCGCGACGATGATCAGCGCGTTGAAGACGATCGCGGACAGGATCGCGGTCTGCGAGCTGTGCAGCCGCATGATGTTGAGGGTGTCCAGGCCCGGGTAGGCCACCGCGAACATCGCCGGGATGATCGCGAAGTACTTCGCGACGTCGTTGGCGATCGAGAAGGTGGTCAGCGCGCCCCGGGTGATCAGCAGTTGCTTGCCGATCTCGACGATCTCGATGAGCTTGGTCGGGTTGGAGTCCAGGTCCACCATGTTCCCGGCCTCCTTGGCGGCGGAGGTACCGGTGTTCATGGCGACGCCGACGTCCGCCTGGGCCAGGGCCGGCGCGTCGTTGGTGCCGTCGCCGGTCATGGCGACCAGCTTGCCGCCCGCCTGCTCGCGCTTGATCAGCGCCATCTTGTCCTCGGGGGTGGCTTCCGCGAGGAAGTCGTCCACGCCCGCCTCGTCGGCGATGGCCTTGGCCGTCAGCGGGTTGTCGCCCGTGATCATGACGGTCTTGATGCCCATCTTGCGCAGCTCGACGAAGCGTTCGCGCATGCCGTCCTTGACGACGTCCTTGAGGTGGATGACGCCGAGCACCCGGGCGCCCCGCTCGTCCTCCAGGGCGACCAGCAGCGGCGTGCCGCCGGCCTCGGAGATGCCGTTGGCCAGCCGGTCGGCGTCGTCGGGGACGGTGCCGCCCTGCTCCCGCACCCAGGCGATGACCGAACCGGCCGCGCCCTTGCGGACCTTGCGTACGGTGCCGTGCTCGGTCACGTCCACGCCCGACATGCGGGTCTGGGCGGTGAAGGGCACCCACTCGGCGTCGGCCAGTTCGCCCTGGTGGCGTTCGCGCAGGCCGTACTTCTCCTTGGCCAGGACGACGATGGAGCGGCCTTCGGGGGTCTCGTCGGCGAGCGAGGACAGCTGGGCGGCGTCCGCCACCTCGGCCTCGGTCACGCCCTTGACGGGGACGAACTCGGCGGCCTGGCGGTTGCCCAGGGTGATGGTGCCGGTCTTGTCGAGCAGCAGGGTGGAGACGTCGCCGGCGGCCTCGACGGCGCGCCCGGACATCGCCAGCACGTTGCGCTGGACCAGGCGGTCCATGCCCGCGATGCCGATGGCCGACAGCAGCGCGCCGATCGTCGTCGGGATCAGGCAGACCAGCAGCGCCAGCAGTACGATCATGGGCTGCTCGGCGCCCGCGTAGATCGCGAACGGCTGGAGGGTCACCACGGCCAGCAGGAAGACGACGGTGAGCGAGGCGAGCAGGATGTTCAGCGCGATCTCGTTCGGCGTCTTCTGCCGGGCGGCGCCCTCGACCAGGTTGATCATCCGGTCGATGAAGGTCTCGCCGGGCTTCGTCGTGATCTTGATGACGATGCGGTCGGAGAGCACCTTCGTACCGCCGGTCACCGCGGACCGGTCACCGCCGGACTCGCGGATGACCGGGGCGGACTCGCCCGTGATGGCGGACTCGTCGACCGACGCGACACCTTCGACCACGTCGCCGTCGCCGGGGATGATGTCGCCGGCCTCGCAGACGACGAGGTCGCCGATGCGCAGCTCCGTGCCGGGCACCCGCTCCTCCGCGGTGCCGTTCAGCCGCCGGGCCACGGTGTCCGTCTTGGCCTTGCGCAGGGTGTCCGCCTGGGCCTTGCCGCGGCCCTCGGCGACCGCCTCCGCCAGGTTGGCGAAGACCACGGTGAGCCAGAGCCAGACGGCGATGGCCCAGCCGAACCAGTCCGAGGGGGACGCGACGGCGAAGCAGGTGGTCAGGACCGATCCGACCTCGACCACGAACATCACGGGAGACTTGACCATCACCCGGGGGTCCAGCTTGCGCAGCGCGTCCGGCAGCGACTTGACGAGCTGCCCGGGGTCGAAGAGGCCGCCGCCGACGCGGCCGCCCTCCGGCGGGTGCCCGCCGGGTACGTCCTGGTGGGGCGCGCGGGTCGGGGTTGCGGTGGACATGGAGCGGCGCTCCTCTTGCTGTACGTCGTTCACTTCGGTGGTCATGACAGCCCCTCCGCGATCGGGCCGAGGGCCAGCGCCGGGAAGTACGTCAGGCCGGTGATGATCAGAATCGTGCCGACCAGCAGACCCGCGAAGAGCGGCTTCTCGGTACGGAGCGTGCCCGCCGTCTCCGGGACCGGCTGCTGCTCGGCGAGCGAGCCGGCCAGGGCGAGGACGAAGACCATCGGCAGGAAGCGGCCCAGCAGCATCGCCAGTCCGATCGTGGTGTTGTACCAGGGGGTGTTCGCGTTCAGGCCGCCGAAGGCCGAGCCGTTGTTGTTGGCGCCGGAGGTGAAGGCGTACAGCACCTCGGAGAAGCCGTGCGGGCCGGCGCCCAGCGCCTTGGTGTTGAGCATCGAGCCCAGCGCGTCCGGCAGCACCATCGAGGCGGCGGTGAAGCCGAGCACCAGGGTCGGGGTGACGAGGATGTAGCAGGCCGCGAGCTTGATCTCGCGGGTGCCGAGCTTCTTGCCGAGGTACTCGGGGGTCCGGCCCACCATCAGGCCGGCGAGGAACACCGCGATCACGGCCATCACGAGCATGCCGTACAGGCCGGAGCCGACGCCGCCGGGCGCGATCTCGCCGAGCATCATGCCCAGCAACTGGATGCCGCCGCCGAAGGCCGTGAAGGAGTCGTGGAAGCCGTCCACGGCGCCGGTCGAGGTGAGGGTGGTGGCGACCGAGAAGATCGACGAGCCGCCGATGCCGAAGCGGTTCTCCTTGCCCTCCATCGCCGCGCCCGCCGCCTGGAGCGCCGGGCCGCCGTGCGCGAACTCGGTCCACATCATCAGGGCGGTGAAGCCGAGCCAGATGGCGCCCATCGTGGCCAGGATCGCGTAGCCCTGCCGTACGTTGCCGACGAGCCGGCCGAAGGTACGGGTCAGCGCGAACGGGATGACCAGGATGAGGAAGACCTCGAAGAGGTTGGTGAAGCCGTTCGGGTTCTCGAAGGGGTGGGCCGAGTTGGCGTTGAAATAGCCGCCGCCGTTGGTGCCCAGCTCCTTGATGACCTCCTGGGAGGCGACCGCGCCGCCGTTGGTCTGCTGGGTGCCGCCCAGGAACTGGCCGACCCCGTGGATGCCGGAGAAGTTCTGGATCGCGCCGCACGCGACGAGGACGAGCGCGCCGACGACGGCGATCGGTATCAGGATGCGCACGGTGCCGCGTACCAGGTCGGCCCAGAAGTTGCCCAGGTCGCCGGTACGGGTGCGGGCGAAGCCGCGTACGAGGGCGATCGCGACGGCCATGCCGGTCGCGGCCGAGACGAAGTTCTGCACCGCCAGACCGGCCGTCTGCACGACGTGGCCCATGGCCTGCTCACCGCTGTACGACTGCCAGTTGGTGTTCGCGACGAACGACGCCGCCGTGTTGAACGCCTGGTCCGGGCTGATCGACGCGAAGCCGAGCGACAGCGGCAGACCGCCCTGCAGACGCTGCAGCAGGTAGAGGAAGAGCACACCGGCGAGCGAGAAGGCCAGGACCCCGCGCAGGTAGGCGGGCCAGCGCATCTGCGCGTCCGGGTCGGCTCCGATGCAGCGGTAGATCACCTTTTCGACGCGCAGGTGCTTGCGCGAGCTGTACATGGCGGCCATGTGGTCGCCGAGGGGACGGTACGCCAGGGCGAGCGCCGCGACGAGCGCGGTGAGCTGGAGCACGCCGGCCAGGATGGGGCTCATCGGGACGCTCAGAACCTCTCCGGGAAGACGAGGGCGAGGACCAGGTAGCCGAGCAGGGCGATCGCGACGACCAGCCCGACGACGTTCTCGACGGTCACAGCCTCGTCACCCCCTTGGCGACGAGGGCCACCAGCGCGAAGACCGCGAGCATGGTGACGACGAAGGCCACGTCGGCCATCGGGTGCTCCTAGGAAGTTCGGTTGAACGGACACCTAGAGCAAACCGCCAACATGACCGTTTCCGACCACCGTTGACGCCTCCCTTACGGCCATTAGCGCCCCGTTGACGATTCTCATACGCTTACCGACCTGACCTGCGGAAACACCGATGGGCCGCATCCCCTCGCAAGGGAGTACGACCCATCGGTGCACGGGTATCGAGCCGCCGGGCGCCTCGGGGAGATACCGAAGGCGGCAGCAGGCCTCAGGAGGACCAGACCGCCCGCATCAGCTCCCGGCGCTCCGCCGGAGCCTCGGCCCGCACGAAGACACCCGAGGTGTCACGGTGCACGCAGTCGATTCCGTAACGGTGCAGGAGGGCGAGATCTGCG
This sequence comes from Streptomyces sp. NPDC026394, assembly GCF_055567735.1. Classification (NCBI taxonomy): domain Bacteria; kingdom Bacillati; phylum Actinomycetota; class Actinomycetes; order Kitasatosporales; family Streptomycetaceae; genus Streptomyces; species Streptomyces sp. NPDC026394. The sequence continues at coordinate 533 of NZ_JBVHPX010000055.1, read as the reverse complement.
CGCGCGGGCGGGGACGGAAGCAGCGCACTCAGGCGGTCGGGCGGCGCAGGGCAGTACGGCGCGTAGTCCTGCAGTTGGCCGAGCGCCTGGCGTACGTAGTGGTGCGAGGCCGTGCTCTTGGCCTCTATGAGCTCGGCGCCCTCGGCGTCTTCAAGGTAGAGGTCGCTGACGCCCGACAGGCAGTAGAAACGCTCGGCCGGCTCCCGTCCGCAGGATGCGAGGTGTTCCTTGAAGGCGGCCACGAGCCGGGCTTCCCGGCGGTCGACGACAATGAGCCGTCCGGTCCGCCGGTATGTGGTCTTCGAGGTACGCATCTCTTCCGCCGCGGCCCGGCGGACAGCTTCCTGGGAGCCCGTGTCCGGCGCGCGGGCCGGTTCGGCACAGGCACGGCTGAAGAACAGCCCCGAAGTGATCATGAACTCGTCCAGCACCGACTGTGCCTAATGGGAAGTGAAGGCCGGTGGTAGCTGACCTTCAGGGGCGCGAGCTGAGCCTTTGAGTATGCCCGGGCCTGAGAGCCCTGTTGACAAGAC
>NZ_JBVHPX010000054.1:0-7744 GCF_055567735.1 Streptomyces sp. NPDC026394 | reverse complement strand
TTGGCGCCACAAAGGTTATGATCGTTCGTCAGGTCGACAGTGACCGACCCGATGGGCCGGCGTACCGCGCTTGACGCGACGCCCGGCAGGCAGGCGGCGAGCACCGATCCTCGTCATGCCGCACAACCCTGCGTACCCCGCATTGTTACCCACAAGGCAAAGGCTACATGTCCGTCCACCAGCTATCGGACCTCATACGTTTCGCCCGTCATAACTCTCCTTTCTACGCCGAGCTCTACGCCGGACTTCCCGACCGGGTCGAGTGCCTCACGCAACTCCCCGTGGTGGACCAGAACGCGTTCTGGCAGGCGAATGCCCTCCGCGTCAATCGTGTTCTGACCGGGCCCCTCTCCGAAGCCGTCGTCTACAAGACCGGCGGCACCACCGGCGCACCGAAGTTCTCCTGCTACACACGCGAGGAATGGCGGGTATTCACCGCCGCTTTCGGACAGGGGCTCCTCGACGCGGGACTGCGCCCTGGACACCGCGTCGCCGACCTCTTCTACGCCGGCGAGCTCTACGCCAGCTTCCTCTTCGTCCTCGACTCGCTCGCCCAGGCCCCCGTCGACAATGTGCGCCTGCCCATCGGCGGCGCCGCCCCGCTGGAGTCGACGGTGCCCACCCTGGCGGACTTCGCCGTCCAGGTGGCGGCCGGCACACCGACCACCCTGTGCCGGCTCGCCGAACACCTGGTCGCGACGGGCCGTCAGCTTCCCTCCGTCGAGTTGCTGTTCTTCGGTGGCGAGGCGCTCTTCGACGACCAGCGGCGCCTGCTCGCCTCCGCCTTCCCGCACGCCGAGCCCCGCTCCCTCGGCTACGCCAGCGTCGACGCCGGCCTCCTCGGCCGTCCCGTGCCCGGCCCCGATCCGCGCGTGCACCGGGCGTTCAGCCCGCACACCCTCGTCGAGATCGTCGACGAGACGACCGGCGAACCCGTCACCGAGGCCGGCCGCCCCGGTCGCGTCCTGGTGACCAGCCTCTTCCGCCGCCTCATGCCCGTCATCCGCTACCCCGCCGGCGACCGGGCGGAGTGGACCGACCCCGCGGCCGGCCACTTCCGCATCCTCGGCCGGGCCGAGGAAGGCGTCCGCGTCGGACCCGTCTCCCTTTACACCCAGGACGCCCACGCCGCCGTCGCCGAGGCGGACACCGAGGGCCGCGTCACCGGCACCCAGCTCGTCGTCCGCCGCTGGAACGGCCGCGACGGCCTTGTCCTGCGCCTGGCCACCGCGCCCGGCGACGACGACCCGGCCGGACTCGACGTCCTCGCCAAGGAGATCGTCACCGCGCTCAACACCGCCCGGCCGCTCTACCCCGACAGCGAACGCGCCGGCATGGTGCACCCGCTGACCGTGGAATGGGTCCGGAACGGCGACCTCGCGGTCAACCCCCGCTCCGGCAAGCTCGTCCGCGTCCTCGACGAGAGGCCGACCGCGTGAGCACCCCCGACCCCTCCGGCGCGCCCAAGGGCCGCCGGCTGCCGCTCGTCCTGCGCAACCGCACCTTCGGCGCCGTCTGGCTGGCCCAGGTCCTGACCCAGGCCGCGGTGCGCATGTTCCAGGTGGGCGTGGCCTGGTGGCTGGTCGCCTACGCCGTCGGCGGCGGCCGCGGCCTCGCCTCCGGGCTGTTCATGGCGGTCAGTACCCTGCCCGCCGTCGCCCTCGCCCCTGTCGTCGCCCGGGCCGTGGCCCGCTGCTCCCGCCGCTCGCTGCTGCGCGCGGCGGCCGGCACCGCCGGACTGGCCACGGCCGCGCTGGCCGGCTGGGCGTACGCGGCCGAACTGCCGCTCGCGGCGGCCTACGCCGCGACCCTGGCCCTGGCCGCCTGCCAGGCCTTCTTCGACCCCTGTCTGACCACCTCCGTGCCGGAACTCGTCGACGACGAGGACATCGAGGCCGCCACAGGCTTCGAACTCTCCACCCAGTCCCTGGCGAGCCTCGGCGGCGCCCTGCTCGGCGCCCTGATCGCCGACGGGGCCGGCGTCGTGGGCCTCGCGGTGGGCTGCGCGGCGGCCTATCTGACGGCCGCGCTGCTGCTGACGGCGGTGCGTTTCCGCCCGGCCGCCGCACCCGGGGCCGCCACGGCGGACGACGCCGCCGGGACCGGAGGGCGGACACTGCGCCGGATCCTGTCCGGCCTGCCCCTCGTCCGCAAGATCCTGCTCTGCTTCACGGCCGCGAACCTCTTCACCACCGCCGTCTTCGTCGTCATCCCGCTCTACACCCGGTCCGTGCTCCACGACGACGGCTCGACCGTCGCCCTGCTGGAGGCGTCCCTGGGCACCGGCACACTGATCGGCTCCTTCACCGGAGCGCGCATACCCGGACGACCGACCGTCCTCAGCTCGTACTGCCTGGCACTGATGTCGCTCGCCCTGGCCCTGCCCGGTCTGCTGACCGGACGGCTGGTCTTCGCCGGCTCCCTCGTCGTGGCCGGCTGGTGCGTGGGCGTCATCGGCGTCCGCTTCGTGGCCCTCTTCCAGCGGCTGGTCCCCGCGGCCGACAAGCCCGGCTTCTTCGCCGTCATGCAGGCCGTGCTCGGCGCGACCTTCCCACTGGCCTCCCTGCTCTTCGGACTGCTCGGCGACCAGCTGCCCGTCCGGGCGCTGTGCCTGATCCAGGCGGCCGGCCTGCTGCCCGCGGCCTGCGTCCTCGCCCTGCTGCGCGAGCGCACGCCCGGACCCGCCGACCCCGCACCCCTTCCCGAAACCGTCCCCGTCGGAAGCGAGCGATGACCCCCGAGCTCCAGGCGGCCACCCCCGCCGACATCGCCGATCTGCGCCAGCTGTACTACGCGGTCTACGGACCGCACTACCCCGCCGGACTCGGCACCGACCCCGCCGAGATGGCCCGGCTCATCCAGGACCCGCACACCCTCTGGCTGGTCGCCCGCCGGCCGGGCACCGGCGCCCTCGTCGGATCCGCCGCCGTCCACGGCGAGCTCGTCAGCCGCATCGGCCGGCTCGAAGGCCTGGCCGTGCACCCGAAACACCGCACCGGCGGACTCGCCGGAGCGCTGACCGAGGCACTGTGCGAACGCACCCTCGGCACGGGCCTCCTCGACTCTGTCTACGCCACCGTCCGCACCATCAGCGCCGGTCCCCAGCGCGTCGTCGCCCGCAACGGCTTCCGCGCCCTCGGCATCCTGCCCAACGCCGTCGACCTCAGCAGCCGCGAGAGCCTTGCGCTCTACGCGCGTCACTCCTCAGGGGTGCTGGACCGCCGCGTCCCCGTGCCCGAGGTCCCCGCACCGCTGACGCCGCTGCTGCGCGCCGTCGAACAGAGCCTGGGCGTCAGCTACGCCGACACCCGGGCCACCGCCCCGCTCCCCGCCCCCGAACGGCCCCCCGCGGGACGGCTGGAGACGATCGAGGCACCGGCGTTCGTCCGCCGCCGCTTCCGCGAGCGCTTCCCCGACGCCGACAGCTGGTTCTACCCCCTGCACACGCCCAACGTGCTGCTGATGCCCGACGACGGCCACTTCGAGGTCTACGCTTACGTCAACCGCACCGGCAGCTACTGCGCGCTGATCGCCGCCCACCCCGGGCCCGCCGCGGCAGCGGCCTGGCTGGAGCCCATCACGCGCACCCTCACCCGGGCCGGCGCCGGCTACGTCGAGGCCCTGGTGCCCTTGGACCGGCACGACCTGCTCTCCGCCTTCCTCGCCCAGGGCTTCATCCCCAGCGCCCTCTACCCGGCCATGCGGGCCGAGGGCGACGGCTTCCACGACTACGCCGTGATGACCCACACCAACGAACAGATTGACTTCCGCGGCGTCGTCGACGACGGGCCGCTCCAGCCCTATCTGGACTCCTACGCGTCGGCCTGGGCGTCGACCTATCTGCCCACCCTCAAGGTTGCCTCATGAACAGCCACCTGGCCCCGATCGCCGTGCCGGACCCCGGGCTGCTGCCCCGGGTGGAGGAGCTGTGCGATCTGACCGACCCCTACGCTACCGGCCCCGCCGAGGACGAGCTGTTCGCCGCCGCCATGGCCGAGATCAACGCCTGGCACGCCGACCGCTCCCCGTTCTTCCGCTCGCTGTACGAGAGCACCGGCACCGACGCCGGCGCCCCCTACCGCGCCCCGCTCGTGCACGCGAACCTCTTCAAGCGGCACGAGCTGCTCTCCATCCCGCGCGACGCCGTCGACCTGCACCTGACCTCCTCCGGCACGACCGGCCAGAAGTCGCAGATGTTCTTCGACACCTGGACCATCCGCTCCGCCCAGCGCATGGTCGCCCGCATCTTCGACCACAACGGCTGGATCACCCCCGGCCAGGAGGTCAACTATCTCCTCTACAGCTACGAGCCGGCCCGCGACCTCAAGCTGGGCACCTCCTTCACCGACAACTACCTGTGCGACTTCGCCCCCGCCCGGCAGGTCGCGTACGCCCTGCGGAACACCGGCGGTGGCCACGAGTTCGACCCCTTCGGCTGCGTCGAGGCGCTGCGCCGCTACGAGCGGGACGACGCGCCCGTGCGCATCCTGGGCTTCCCCGCCTTCCTCTGGTTCACCCTGGAGCGGATGCGCGCCATGGGCCTGCCGCCCCTGCGCCTGTCCGAGGACTCCCTGGTGATCCTCGGCGGCGGCTGGAAGGGCAACGCCGACCGGCAGATCGGCAAGGACGAGCTGTACGCCCGGATCACCGAGCAGCTGGGCATCCCCCCGGAGCGGATCCGCGACACCTTCGGCTCCGTCGAGCACTGCATCCCGTACATCGAGTGCGACCACCACCGGCTGCACGCCCCCGTCTGGTCGCGCGTCGCCATCCGCTCCACGCGCACCCTGGAGCCGCTGCCGTACGGCGAGCGGGGCTATCTGCACCTCGTCTCGCCGTACATCACCTCCGTACCGGCGCAGAGCGTCCTTATGGGCGATCTGGCCTCCCTCCACCCGGGCGAGGAGTGCGGCTGCGAGCTGAACACCCCCTGGTTCACCGTGCACGGCCGCGCCGGCGTGAGCCGCAACCGCAGCTGTGCCGTGGCCGCCTCCGAACTGATGAAGGGAATGTCGTGACCGAGACGAACCACCAGCACTACTGGCAGGGCGCCTTCGTCGACGACGACGAGGCGGCCCGCCGACTGGCCGGCCTGCCCGCCGCCGTCGAGGCCGCGCTGGCCACCCCCCTGGACACCGAGACCGTGCTGGCCGCCTGCGACCGGCTGGCCACCGCCCTGCGCGACCCCGCGCACCCGGTGACCGCCCGCCTGGCCGCCCATCTGCCCGACGACGAGGACGCCTCGCTCCTCACCGAACTCGCCGCCTTCCTCAGCCGCCCCGAACTGACCCGCAAGCTCCGCCGCGAGCTCGGCGGAGCCACCCCCGAGCGGCTGGGCCGGCCCGACGCCAAGGAGACCGTCTACGAGGCGTGGGCACCCGTCGGCATGGTCGCCCACATCGCCCCCGGCAACGCCGCCACCGTCGCACCGCTCAGCATCGTCGAGGGACTGCTCGCCGGGAACATCAACGTCCTCAAGACCAGCAGCGCCGACACCCTCCTCGCCCAGCACCTGCTCGCCGAACTCGCCGCGTTCGACCCCACCGGGGCCGTCGCCGAGCGCGTCGTCGTACTGCGTTTCCCCTCCTCCCGCCAGGAGTGGCTGCGCCTGATGTGCGTGCCCGCCGACGCGGTCGCGGTGTGGGGCGGCGAGGCCGCCGTCGAGGGTGTCGCCGCCCACGTCCCGCCCGGCTGCCGCCTGGTGGAGTGGGGCCACCGGATCTCCTTCGCCTACCTCGCCTCGGACGCCTGGCACGACGGGGCCACGCTGTGCGCCCTCGCGGCGGACGTGTGCCTGCGCGAGCAGCAGGCGTGTTCCAGCCCGCAGGTCGTCTACCTCGACACCGAGGACGTCGACGAGGTCTTCGCCTTCGCCGAGCGCCTGGCCGGCGCCCTGGCCGCCGTGCCGCCCGCGCCCCGGGGCGAGGAGCTCGGCCCGGCCGAGGAGGCCGAGATCACCACCACCGAGCTGCTCGCCCGCCTGGAGGAGCACCTCGGTCTGACCCGCGTCCACGCCGCCCCCGACGGCTCCTGGCGCGTCATGGCCGACACCCGGCCCGCGCTCACCGCCTCACCGCTGCACCGCAGCATCTGGGTCAAGCCGCTGCCCCGCAAGCACCTGATCGCCACCCTGCGGCCCATGCGCCGCTACCTGCAGACGGCCGGTATCGCGGGCAGCCGCGCGGACGTCGCGGAACTCGCCCGCACCGTCCTGGCAGCCGGTGTCACCCGGGTCACCCCGGTCGGCGACATGCTGGGCAGCTACCCCGGCGAGCCCCACGACGGCGTCTACGCCCTCCAGCGCTACAGCCGCCGCGTGGCCGTCCGGGCCGACGAGCGCTTCGCCACCACCGCCTGCCTCGACGACCTGATCCGCCCGGTCGACGTCCCGCCGCCCGCCGGGCCGCTGCTGGACAAGGCCGCCGTCCAGGAACGCAACCGCGAGGTCGGCCGGGCCGACGCCGAGCTGTACTTCCGCAGCGGCGGTAGCACCGGCAGTCCCGCCCTCTCCCTCTTCACCTACGACGACTACGACACCCAGATGCACGCCGCCGCCCGCGGCCTGCTCGCCGCCGGCTACGACCCGGCCCGCGACCGCACCGCCAACCTCTTCTACTGCGGCGACATGTACGGCGGGTTCATCAGCTTCTTCTCCATCCTGGAGCGGCTCGGCGGCGTCCAGCTGCCGATGACCGCCGGCCCCGACCACCGGGCCACCGCCGAGACACTGATCGCCCACCAGGCCGACACCCTCTTCGGCATGCCCTCCTACCTGTGGCAGCTACTGCACGACCAGGCCAACCTGCTGCGCTCGTACGGCGGCATCCGCAAGATCTTTTACGGGGGCGAGCACTTCACCGCCGAACAGCGCCGCGTCCTGGCCGAGACCTTCAGCATCGAGACCGTCCGCTCCATCACCTACGGCAGCACCGACCTCGGCCCGCTCGGCTACCAGTGCGTGGAGAGCGAGGGCAGTGTCCACCACCTCCACGCCGACCTGCACACCCTGGAGATCGTCGGCGTCGACGCCGACCGCCCGGTGCCCCCGGGCGAGACCGGCCGCCTCGTCTTCACCACCCGCGCCCGCCGCGGTCAGAAGCTCGACCGCTACGTCATCGGTGACCTAGGCCGCGCCGTCCCCGGCCCCTGCCCCTGCGGCAGCCGGGCCCCGCGCTTCGAACTCCTGGGCCGCACCGGCGACGTGATGCGCGTGGCGACCTACTTCCTCAACTACCGCCGCTTCGTCACCCTCGCGGAGGAGACCGGCTACAGCGGGGAGCTCCAGCTCCTGCTGTCCGCCGACGGCCCGCGCGAACGCCTCACCGTCCGCGTGGAGCACACCGGCACCGGCATCAACCACCTGCGGGACGCGCTCCTGGCCGGCTACCCGGAGCTGCGCACCGCGGCGGACGAGCGGCTGCTCGACGTCGCGGTGGAAGCGGTGGACAGCGCCGGCTTCGCGCGCACGCCGACCACCGGCAAGCTGCGGACGGTGGTGGACGCCCGCGGCTGACGCCCGCCAACGGGGTGGCCTTACGATCATCCCGATTCGCACACAGGAACAGGGAGTGGGCTGTCCGGAAGGCGACGGTGACGCCCGAGGGTGACCGGATCCGATGGGTGGAACTGCCGGGGGAGGATGGCCATGAGCCCTCACTTGGGCGTCCATTCCGTCATCGTCTCGGAACCTCACAGGCGCAAGACCCCCGCGAGGCGACACCTATCTTGGTAACACGCCTGCTAT
>NZ_JBVHPX010000053.1:0-11380 GCF_055567735.1 Streptomyces sp. NPDC026394 | reverse complement strand
GAGATGCCAGTGAACAGCGGATGCGCCAACACCGAACGATCAGTCGAACCCCTCACCAACAGAGCATGCCCACCCACAATCACGCACCAACTCGTAAGAGACGGTCTGCAGGGGGCGACGAAGACCTCATCGTTCTTCTTTCCTTCGCGTGGGCAGGTTTTCGCGTCGTCTTTCGGCTTGGCGTACAAGGGTGCTGTGCAGGTCGTGCACGGCTGTGCGTGCCGTGTGTGCGTGGCGTTGTTGCAGCATGACGCGGAATTCGGTGTTGTCGTCGGCGAGGGGGCGGTAGGTGATGGTGCCGCTTCGCTCCAGTGGGTCGCCGTGCACGCTGTAGTCAGGTAGGACGGTGGCGCCGAGCCCTTCTGCGACCATGAGTTTGCCCATTTCGGCGCCCTCGGCCGAGTAAGAGAAGGGCGGTGTGCTGCCGCTGAGAAGGCAGTGGATGTAACGGTGCATGACGTAGCCGGCTCGCATCGTGATCAGCGGGTGGGCCAGCAGGTCGGCGACGGTGACTGCTTTGAGTGCGGCCAGAGGACTGTCCTGACGGATGCATACAACGGGTCGTCCACGCAGCAGCTCAGTAGTGTGCAGGTCAGGCGGGAGGTCGTCATCGAGTAGGTAGCTGACGATTCCAAGATCCAATCCGCCCTCGATGAGGTCTTGTTGGATGCCGTCGTGCCGGTCAGCGACAACTTCCACCTGGGTCGATGGGTGGGTGGTGCGGAACTCGCGGATGGCTGGTGTCAGGAGGGCGACGGTGGCCGCGTTGACCGTGCCCAGCCGTAGCCTGCGGTTGGTGTGGGGCTGTTCGTCGGCTGCTTGGCGCAGACGGTCGACTGCGCCAAGCACCGCGGTGATGTGCGGCAGCAGTTCCAGCCCTTCGCGACTGATTTCGGCTCCCGAGCGTTTGCGCTCCATGAGCTCCACTCCAAGTTCGCGCTCCAGTTTGCGCAGCGTCTGGCCCAACGCTGGCTGAGACATATATAGCGACTCTGCAGCACGGCGCAGCGACCCGAGTCGTTTGACTGCCATCAGATATTCCAATTGTTCTACACGCATGGCAAGATGCCTCCGGCCCACATCGTAAGCTGTTCGCAAGGGATGGCGAGGTGAGAGTTATTCCCTACCACCATATCTGAAGTTCGAGGTAGGTCTCGATTGAAATTCTCTCGCGTGCAGCTTGAGCGAGGCTCGTTTGAACTGGCGCAGCGCTGGCTGTCCGCGCGGATAGGGGCGAAGGCCCACTAGGCTCTGTCTGGAAGTCCCGTATTTTCAGGCCCTTGGTCCTCACCATTGAAACGTCAAGCCTTGTGACGTCGGGGTGAGGTAGACCAAATCCCCAGTGGAAGGGTGCTGTGCCCAACGCGGCGCAGGCGTCGATTCCATGGCGTGTACTTCTACCTCATTCCCTGCCGCTGACTCGATCTCCCGAACGCTTGTTCGTGCAGTTTTGATCTGGTCTGCCGCAGTTGGGACTCAGGATCGCCAAACTCATCTGGAATGTACGCCAGCTGTCATGGACCATGACGGGGCTGCATTGCTCACTTTGGAATCGGTACGAATGCAGTCGAGTGCACCACGGCACGAGCTCCATCCCAATCGCTCTTGAGGTTCAGCATCAGGGATGCCGTGACGAAATCCGGGACCATGCTGCAGCGCTCTGAGAAGAGCTGACGACTGGTGGTAAACCCTGCCACGGGCCCGACCGGCTGATTGTTAGCGGCCTGGCCTCCTTCTTGTTCGCGAGCTCGGCTCATCAGCTAGGTGCAGCATCAGTGAAGGGGGCACAGTCGTGTGGATCATCTTTCATCCGGCCATGCCTAAGCGCATTGCCGCTGCGTTATCGGTGTCATCGGTGTCGAGTTCATGGTGCGTGGATGACGATGGCGTCGGTCGGGGGTCTGGTGGGCTGCAGCTAGGTGTTGCGTTCTATCTATTTGGGCCGATAGTTGGACATCTGGCGTTTGACGACACGGGGCCGGCTGCGAATCCGTCGGGGCGGCAGGAGCCGGGCGAGAAGGTCGTCCCGGAGCTGCGCGAGGGCGGCGACCAGCAGCTCAGGGGGAAAGGACATCCGGTGTGGTGGTGGCCGCTGGCCGGGGCGGTAACAGGCCGAAGCGGCGATCGAAAATCGGTGCTGGGAACGTCCCCGGAGCCGGATGAGCGGCATATGCCGCGCCGGGCCCAGATGCGGCGTGTGGGCGGCGTCACCGAGAAGCCGACCTCGTCGTCGAAGCGCAGCCAGGCCCCGCGCGCCGCCGCACCGCTTAGGCTGCGGGCCACGTGCCCTTCACCCAGCCAGCCAGCGCATCCGAATCGCGTCCGGCGGCCGGCGGGCCGGCACCTGGTGGGACCAGCCGGGCCGCCTGAGCATCTTCGTGATGCCCGAGAGGGCGAAGCTCTTGTGGAACCGGCGTCCGATGAGCGTGCGCATCCGTGCGTGCCAGGGTCCAGGTCTGGACCGGCCAGCCATGTGCCACCGGCCCCCAGACCAGTTCCTGCTCCAGCACCGCGAAGAGGACCCCGTTCAGCCCCGGCCGGGCTGGCTGGCCCCTGCGAGCACAGACCCCGTCGCCCCGTGGCTTCCCAGGCCTGGTGCCACCGCTGCACCGAGCAGACGCTGACCCGCAGCCGCTTCGAGATCACGTCATTGCCCTGCCCGGCGGCGAACACCCTGCCGCTTCCACCCAAATGCGCTCGCGAGAACGCCCGCCGCTCAGCGGTCAGGCCACCGCCTCGCGGATATCTCATGACTCCGGCGTACTGCGACGATCACCAGACGTCAGCCCTCACGACACCACCCGGACAACGTCAGTAACTGGCCCTCTCCCGCGACGCGACGGCCCGTGCCGGAGACTCAGCGAGGAGCGGTACCCCGACGACCTGGGGGCCGGTCGGCCCGGAGCCGCTCATCCCCGTCCCGCGAACGGGATCTGCACGTCAGTCTCCGTCTCCGTTTCCCCCGGCCGCCGCCACAACTTCTCCTTCGCCAAGCGAGGCAGCACACCCTCCCCGAACCAGTACGCCTCCTCGACGTGCGGGTGGCCGGACAGGACGAACTCTTCGATGCCGAGCTGCCGGTACTCGACGATCCGCTCTGCCACCTCAGCGTGGCTGCCCACCAGGGCGGTGCCCGCGCCGCCGCGGACCAGCCCGATGCCCGCCCAGAGGTTGGGCGCGACCTCCAGCCCGTCCGTGCTGCCGCCGTGCAGCGCCAGCATCCGCCGCTGGCCCTCGGACTCGCTGCGGGCCAGCCCTTCCTGCACGGCGCGGATCGCCTCCGGCGCGAAGCCGTCCAGCAGGCGGCGCGCCTCCGCCCATGCCTGGTCGGCGGTGTCCCGTGTGATCACGTGCAGCCGTATCCCGAAGCGCACCGTGCGCCCGGCGTCGGCGGCCAGCTTCCGTATCCAGGTGATCTTCTCGGCCACCTGCGCGGGCGGCTCGCCCCAGGTCAGGTACACGTCGCTGAAGCGGGCGGCGACTTCCCCCGCCGCTGCCGAGGACCCGCCGAAGTAGACGGGTGGTACGGGGTCGGGGACGCGGGCCAGCCGCGCCTGCTCGACCCGCAGGTGCTCCCCGGCGAAGTCGACGGTCCGCCCCTGCCACAGGTCCCGCACGATGCCGAGGAACTCGCCGGTGCGGGCGTAGCGGGCTTCCTTGTCGAGGAAGTCGCCGTACGCGCGCTGCTCGTGGCTCTCGCCGCCGGTGACGATGTTGAGGAGCAGCCGGCCGGGTGCGTGCCGCTGGAAGGTGGCCGCCATCTGGGCGGCGAGTGTGGGCGCGATGACGCCGGGCCGCAGGGCGATCAGGAATTTCAGGCGCTCGGTCTCCCGGGCGAGCATCGCCGTGGTCAGCCAGGCGTCCTCGCACCAGGCTCCGGTGGGGGTCAGCGCGCCTTCGAAGCCGAGCTGCTCGGCGGCGCGGGCGATCTGGGTGAGGTAGCCGAGGGTGGCGGGGCGCTGCCCGCCCGCGGCTCCGGCGGGCAGGCCGTGGCCGCCGCCGACGATGTGCCGGCTGTCGCCGTAGGTCGGCAGGAACCAGTGGAACGTGAGGCTCACGAGGTCTCCGGAAGCAGGGGGAAGAACGGTGGAAATGGGGTCAGACGAGGCCGTGCCGGGGCGGCCTGGTGCCGTCGAGGACGTACCGGCCGAGGTGCTGCACCTTCCAGCGCACCGGGTCGTGCAGCGTGTGGGTCCGCGCATCACGCCAGTACCGGTGCAAGTTGAGCTCGTCCAAGGCGGCCCGGGTGCCGGCCACCTCGAAGAGCGCGCTCCCCGTGTCCACGGCCGTCTCCGCCGCATACGCCTTCGCCGCGGCGACCGCGATCGACGCTTCGGCGGCCGTGTCGTCGGTCAGGCGGGCGGTGGCGGTGTCCACGGCCCGTGCTGCGGCCTCCAGGAGAGCCCGTGCCGCCCGGACCCGCAGTTCGAGCCCGCCGAAGCGCTGGACGAGCAACGGGTCCTCGGCGGCCGTCTCGGAGCCGCTTTCGAACCAGGGGCGGCTCTTGGTCCGGACGAACCTCGCCGCTTCGGCCAGTGCTGCCCGGGCGATGCCGCTGTCGATGGCCGCGTGCAGCAACTGGGCGAAGGCACCGTGCAGTTGCGGCCCCTCGAAGGTCAGGTGATGCGGCAGGACGTGATCGGCCGGTACGACGACGCCCTCCAGGCGCACCGTGCCGCTGGCGGTTGTGCGCTGGCCCATGCCGTCCCAGTCGTCCACGACCATCATGCCGGGCGCGCCACGCGGTACGTACGCGACGTACAGCTTGTCCTCGGCGCCACGGGCCAGCACCGGAATCCAGTGGGCGAACAGGGCGCCCGTGGAGTAGTGCTTGGTCCCGGTCAGTACATGTCCGCCGATGCCGTCCGGCTCCAGGCGGGTGCGGATGTCCTGGGCGTGCTGGGTGCCCGCCTCCGCCTGCGCGTTGCCGAAGCGGCGCCCGGCCAGCACCTCGCGGAAGAAGAACTCCTGCTGGCCGGCGCTCCCTCGGGCGCGCAGGACGTTCACGTACACGAAGTGGCTCTGCGGGATCTGGGCGATGCTGGGGTCGGCGGTGGCCAGCAGCCGGAAGACCTCGGCCAGTGTTCCGGCGGTGACGTCGGCGCCGCCGTGCGCGCGTGGCACGGTGATGCCGAGAAGGCCGCTCGCTGAGAGCCGGCCGAGTTCCTCGCGCGGCAGCCGTCGCCGGGCGTCCCGTTCCGCCGCGCCGGGGCGGAAGGCGTCCGCCAGTCCGGCCGCGACGGCGAGCGCTTCGGCGTCGTCGGCGATGACGTGGGCGGAGTCGGGTGAGAGGTCGGGGGCGGTGCCGGGTGCGGGGTGGTCCGGATGCGCCGGTGGGGTGGGGGCGGAGCTGGTCACGGAGGTTCCTTACGGTGGTGGCTCAGCTCGCGGCGGCGAGCAGCGGGGTGCGGCCGAGGGCGCCGGAGAACTGGTCGAGTACCTGGTGGAGGGCTTCGGCGGTGCCGGTCTCGATACCGAGCGTGCCGTCCTCCTGTACGTCGAGGTGGCGGTCCAGGACGAACCAGCCCTGGACGATGTGCGCAGCGCCCATGGAAGAGAGCACCGGACGCAGCGCGTAGTCGATGGCCAGGACGTGGGCGGTGCTGCCGCCGGTGGCCAGCGGCAACACGGTCTTGCCCGCCAGCGCGTACTGGGGCAGCAGGTCGAGCAGCGACTTCAGGAGCCCGGAGTAGGCGGCCTTGTAGACGGGCGTACCGATGACCACCCCGTCGGCCTGCGCGAACAGCCGGACGGCACGGACGATGTCGGGGTGCTGGAAGTCGGCGCCGAGCAGCGCTTCGGCGGACAGGGTGCGGACGTCGAGCTCGATGACGCGGTGGCCTTCGGCGGTGAGCCTGCTGTCCAGGTGACGCAGCAGGTGGGCCGTACGGGAGGTGGCGGAGGGGCTTCCGGAGACGGACAGGACGGTGGACATGACGGTCACCTCGGGTCTAGGGGGGCAGCGGTACCAGGCGGGTCGGCCGACGCGGCGGGCGGGCCGGTCAGGGCACGGCCGGGGCCGGGGGCCGCGCCTGCTCGTCGGACGCTTGGGCCTCCAGCTCGCGTACGAGCGGCAGGACGCGCTTGCCGAAGTACTCGACCTCCTCCAGGTAGTGCAGGAAGCCGAGCAGGAAGAGGTCCACTCCGAGCCGCTTGTAGGCGACAATGCGTTCGGCGATCTGTTCCGGGGTGCCGATCAGCCCCGTACGGAATCCGTCGTTGTACTGGACGAGGTCCTCGAACGACGAGTCCTGCCACATGCCCTTGCCGTCGGCGGTGGAACGGCCCGCCTGCTTCACGGCCTTCCCGAAGCCGTGTACGGCCTCGGTGTCCGCCTTGGCGACGATCTCCCGCAGCACCTCGCGGGCCTCCGCCTCGGTGTCCCGCGCGATCAGAAAGCCGTTCAGCCCGAAGCGGGGCGCGGGTCGCCCGGCCGCCGCGGCCGAGGCCCGCACGTCGGTGAGCTGTTCGGTGACGCCGGCGAAGTCAATGCCGTTGCTGAAGTACCAGTCGGAGGCCCGTCCCGCCATGGCGCGCGCTGCGGTGGAGTTGCCGCCCTGGAAGATCTCCGGGTGCGGGCGTGACGGTGAGGCGACCGGCTTGGGCTTTAGCGAGAAGTCGCGGATTCGATAGAAGTCGCCGGCCAACCGCGCATGGTCCTCGGTCCAGATGCTACGCAGCGCGGTGATGAACTCCTCGGCTCGCCGGTAGCGTTCATCGTGCTCCAGCCAGGGCTCACCGAGTGCCGTGAATTCGCCCTTGAACCAGCCGCTGACCACGTTGACCGCGAACCGGCCGCCGGACAGCTGGTCTGCGGTGGCTCCGAGCTTGGCCAGCACGCCGGGGTTCCAGAGGCCGGGGAGGACGGCGGCGATGACCTTCAGCCGCTCGGTGGCGAGCAGCAGCGCGAGGCTGAAGGAGGTGGATTCGTGCTGGTACTCGGCTCCGTAACTGGCCATGTACCGGACCTGGGTGAGCGCGTAGTCAAAACCGTTGTTCTCGGCCAGGACAGCGAGTTCACGGTTGTAGTCGTAGCCCCAGTCGGTGCGCTGCTCGACGGTGCTGGTGACCAGGCCACCACTGACGTTGGGCACCCAGTAGGCGAAACGCAGCGGATCGGAGAGGGAAGAGTCGGGCATGAGGTACTCCCAGTGGGTCTGTGAGGGCGGAGCCAGCGCCCCTATGGGCACACGGCCGCTCCACGGAAAGATCAAGCGAATACGGCACCTGTCCACATAAGCCCCGCATGCCTCCGGGATCGGAGAATCGGCGCACGAAAGCAGTGGACGGGCCAAGCCTTGAGGCAACCCTTCCGAAGGTGAGGCAGAGGGATTGCGGCAGGCAATGGGCGAGCCAGGAAAAAATAAGCCAGGTGGCTCGGGAGAAGCAGGGCCAGAGACTTCGCTACCGGCCGACGCGCCGACACAGAGCGCTGGAGACGCGTACGAGGTCCACATGACGCCTTTGAGTGAGCCGTTCGGGCTTCTTCATCAACACGTCACCTCCTCGCAACGTTTGGACAGCGCGGGCGCCTCTGGTCGGCTGTTGCCCGCTACGTCTAGGACGAGCTTACCGAGGTTGCCCCCCAGGTCGGCAACTTATCCGCGAGACAGCGATAGGGTTCACCTTTCACCGCATGGGAGCCAGGAATGCACCGGGTCCCGTCCCCACGAGGATGCGAGGGTGTCCCCGCCACCACCACAGGTCGGGCCCGGACAGCCTTTGGAGCTGCTCGAGTGTCTGGCCGTCATCGTCGACGGTGGTGGCTCCGTAGTGGCCGTCCAGAGTTTTGACCCGCGGGGCCCAGAGCTGGACGCGATGTGCTCGTCCAGCAAAAGCCACGCATCATGCAACCCGTTTCGGCAGTAGAGGCCGTTGGTGTACTCGTAGATGTCGTTGCCGTAACCGCGCTCGATGACACTCACCAGAGCGGCCCACGCAAGCACTCTTTCAACGACCGTGAATGCCGTCCGCCAGCCGCGCTGGTGCAACGGCTCTCCCATCTCAGTCTCCGTAGCCGGAGTAATTGTCGCATTCTGCGGACGGCTTGGGTAGGCGGACAGGGTTGGGTTCGCGGTGAGTGGGTGGCGTCGTAATGGCGGTGGCTGTGGTTGATCTCCTGTCGGTGTGTAGTGGCCCATTCACCGAGGCTCACCATGGAGTCCAGGAGTGTTGTCCGCATACTCGTCTGAGTGGCTCCGGCAAGCATTTCGCAGACGGAGATCAGGGTGAGACTCTGGCTATTGGGATGCAAGTCAGCGGGCACCCTCCCCTTGCGTGACAACGAACTGCACGCGCTGTTACCGCACTTGGCGTCGGTGGTCGTCGACTCGGTGGATGCCACGGGCCCCACCGTGGTCATCCAGGCCCGCACTCACGGCGATGTGTCCGCGTGCTGTACGGGTTGTGGTGTCGTGAGCGACTGGGTCCACAGCCGCTATGTGCGCCACCTCGCCGATACCGCTCTTGGCGGCCGGCCTGTCCGCATCGACTTGAGCGTACGGCGCTTATACTGCGAGAACCCGACCTGCGTGAAGGTCACCTTCGCCGAGCAGATCGAGGGACTGACCGTGCGCTACCAGCGCCGCACGCCGTTACTTCAGCACCTGGTGGAGATTCTCGGCATTGTCCTGGCCGGCCGCGGCGGTACGAGGTTGCTGTGCATCCTGAACACGACGCTGTCGCGCACGAGTGTGCTGTTCCATCTGATGAGAGTGCCACTCCCGACCGCGATCACACCGCGGGTGCTTGGCGTGGACGACTTCGCCCTATACGCGGGCACCTACGGGACCCTGCTGGTCAACGTCGGCACCCGGCTCCCGGTCACCCTGTGGGAGGGCCGCGACGCCCAGACCCTCAGCACCTGGCTCAGCGAGAACCCCGGCGTGGAGATCGTGTGCCGGGACGGCTCGCCCTCCTACCGGCAGGGCATCACCGCCGGCGCACCGGACGCGCTGCAGGTCAGCGACCGCTTTCATTTGTGGCAGGGACTGTCCAGGCGGGTACGGGAGATAGCCACCGCACACCGGAGCTGCTTGCCCGCCGCGACGCCCGATCCCGAACCTGTCATCTCTGAGCCTGTGGAGGCCAGGGATCCAGAGGCGGCCGATACGCCTGCCAGACGACACGCGAAGCGACTGTTCGAAGCGGTGCACGCGGTGACCGACACCGCCCGCGGCCGCAGCTACCACTCCATCGCCCGCGAACTCGGATTGAACCGGCGCACCGTCCGCAAGTACGCGCGGGCCACCACCTGGCAGGAGTGCGTCCGGCGTCACTACCCGCGCAGGCCCACACCGCTCGACCCGTATCTCGGCTATCTGCGCCAACGCTGGGAGGAGGGCGAGCACAATGCCTTCGTCCTCCACCAGGAGATCGCCGCCAAGGGCTACCGGGGCCACTACCAGCAGGTGAAGCTCGCTGTTCAGCACCTGCGTCGTGGGCTCCCCTTGGAAGAAGTGCACGAACGGGCAGCCACACCGCGAGAAGTCGCCCGCTGGATCGCCACCGCCCCTGACCAGCGTGGCCTTCACGTCCGTGAGCGGCTCTGCCGCCTCCTGGAACACTGCCCGGAACTACAGCACACTCACGAGCTGGTCCGCGAGTTCGACACCATGCTCGACGCCCAGGATGCCGCCCTGCTGCCCGCCTGGCTCGACCGGCTCACCGCCTCCGGCCTCCCGGCCCTGGCCAGCCTGGCCAAGTCCATCCGCGAAGACGAGGCAGCAGTCGTGCAGGGGATCACCACATGCTTCAGCTCGGGAGTCAACGAAGGGCGCATCACCGACGTGAAGCTCCAGAAGTGAATCGTGGGAGGGCGAGCCGGTATCCCCCTGCTCCGGCAACGAGTCGTTCTGATCGCCCACCTCCGCCGCCGCTGCCCACGCTCCAACCCACCTACCTCGCCCTGATCTCCGTCTACGAAATTCTTGCCGGAGCCACTCAGACGAGTACGCGGACAACTCGCTCCTTCCGTCCCCGCAACTTTCCCAGGTCCGGGCCGCGGGACAGCGGGCGGCCCTGTGCGCTCACTGGTTACCGCTGGGCCGGGCCAGTGAACTGGCGCCGCAGGCGGTTGCGGGCCAGGGCCTGGGCAACGGGCCAGTTGGTCGCGGTGTTCTCCAGGCTCCCGTGGGCGATGTGCAGGGCGTGCCGCAGTCCCAGCAGGGTGTGGAGGCTGGCGTTATCGCACCGGGTGACGGTGGACAGGTCCAGTCGTAGATGGGTGCGGATCCTTTGAAGTGATGGTTGGGATCAAGCGGTGAGGCTGTACTTCTGCTGGTCAGGGTTGGGGTAGAAACGTTGGTGTTCGCGGGCTGCGTGGAAGATCCAGTAGTCGTCGAAGCCGCCGTTCGTGATCAGTGCGCGGAGTTGGAGGACGGCTTCGGCGCCGGTCAGGCCCCAGCGGGCGCCGGTGATGTCGAGGCGGTCGGCGATCAGGCGCCTGCAGGCGCCTTCGACGGCGCCGGTGGCGATCGGCCAGCCGTTGTTCAGGGCGGTGTCGTAGTGGAGTTGATCGAGATGGCCGGTGAGGTAGCGGGCGCAGGTGGCGACGGCGTCGCGCCGGGTGGCGGACAGCTGTTCGGCCTCGGCCTGGGCGGTCATCTCCTGGGCTGCGTGTCCGGCGAGGATCGCGGTGAGTTTGTCCGCGGCCCAGGTCTCGGCCTCGCGGCTGCGGACCGGGTGGAAGGCGTGCGCGGCCGACCAAGTGTACGTCGGCGACGTGCACGAAGTCGAGCAGATTATGCAGGTGGGTGCCGCGACGGGCGGCTTCGCTCTGGATCAGGTCGAGCTGGTTGCGGGCGCCGTCGACGAGCACGCAGTTCGCCCGACACTTGGAACAGGCTGGCGTGCGCACCGACGAGGCCGCCGTCCCGCAGCCGCACGGTCACCGTAAAGCAGCTGGTCACACTCGGATAAGTGATCACGCCGCCGGCGCCACCTCCCTGACCTGACCCTCCGTGACCGTCGCGCGGTCGGGTGCCATCACGCCGCTCACCGCCGCGACCCCGCGCCGACGGGCCCCTAAGCCTGGGCCACGGTGCCGAGGCCGAGTTGCAGGGCCAGTAGTGCTGTCGGCAGGCCCACGGCGCACACCACGGCGCCCCTGCCCCTTCGAGCCGTCGTCCCGACGACCGGCTGTTCGTTCACCGTGCTCAGGCTAGATGATCACTCAAGGAAGGTCATTTTGTTGCGGCCGCATTGCGAGTCCTACAGCGATGTTGCTGGTTCAACGACAACGTTGCGAGCTCATGGCGGAACCGGTCACAGCCTGGCGTGACCGCTTACTGAGGTTGTCTGCGCGTTGTCGTGAGTGCGAGTCTGGTTGCGGTGAGGCAGCTGTCGATGAGGTTGCTTCGGTACTGGAGTTGGCGGAGGC
>NZ_JBVHPX010000052.1:0-11820 GCF_055567735.1 Streptomyces sp. NPDC026394 | reverse complement strand
TCTCACTCGACCGCCACTCGTCCATCACGCAAGCAAGTGACCCATGTGCCGACCATTGCGCCGACAGCCGCGCAACTCGACCTACTTTTACCTCGAACAGAAAACTGAACCAAATCGCAGAAAGGTACCGTTCGGCCCTAGAACTTCAGACAAGGAACGACACCGCGCGCAGGACGGGCGATGATTACTCAGCCAGCAGGGCATTCCGAGTCTCAAGACGTGCCCTAACCAGCCCGTGTCCTCCCTGTAAGCGGAGGGCCGGGTGCACCGTGTCTCCTACCGGGCTGGGTGGCAGCACCTGGCCGTACGGCTGACCGTCCTGGGCGCGGTCACCGAGACCGGCTACCTGGCCGGCCGCCACCCGGACACCACCCTCCAGACCGCCCGCGTGATCTGGGAGGAGCCGCAGGACCTGCTCCAGGTGCTGGAGACCGGCGGTATCGGCGCGGCCGGTGCCGCGGCCGCGGGCGGCCTGGCGTACGGGATCCTCGGCCGGGAGCGGCGGGAGCTGATGCGCGAGTGGATCGTCCCGCTGCACCAGGCGCTCCACCGGCCGCTGGGGATCGCGGAGCAG
Organism: Streptomyces sp. NPDC026394; assembly: GCF_055567735.1. Taxonomy (NCBI): domain Bacteria; kingdom Bacillati; phylum Actinomycetota; class Actinomycetes; order Kitasatosporales; family Streptomycetaceae; genus Streptomyces; species Streptomyces sp. NPDC026394. The sequence continues at coordinate 11,246 of NZ_JBVHPX010000052.1, read as the reverse complement.
ACCGATCCGCGCCGCTACCTGCACATCCCGAAGAACTTCTGTGACGACGACGCACAGATACGCATCGACCTGCCCACCAGCCTGGGCTTCTCCCGCGACATCGTCGCCGACCTCATCACCCAAAAGCTCGCCCTGGAGGGCGTCACCTTCTCCTGGCACCCGGCCGGCGCCGCACCGTATGTGCTGGTGAAAAAGACCCGCAAGCCCCCGGCCAAGGCACCCTTCAAGGACCCCAAGGTCCGCGAGCTGGTGGCCCAGGCCCCAGAATCCGCGCCCGTCATCGGGATCGGCGCCGGCGGCCGGGTCGTCGCCGTCGACCTGGACGCCGACTCCCCGCACATCCTGGTCAACGCCTCCACCGGCGGCGGCAAGTCCGCGACCCTGCGCTGCATCGCGTGCCAGATGCTCCACCACGGCGCACGCGTCGTCGTTCTGGACACCAAGCGGATCTCCCACCCGTGGGCCAACGGCATCGACGGCGTCACCTACTGCCGCGACATCGCCGACATCCACGACCAGCTCATCGCCCTCGGCATGGAAGGCCGGCGCCGCACCCGCATCGCCGACGATCTCGGCATCGACGCCGACCCGCACGCCATCGGCCCCCGGGTGCTGATCCTCCTCGAAGAGGTCAACGCGACGATGAAGCAGCTGGCCCGCTACTGGGAGAAGATCCGCGAGTCCGGCGACCCGAAGGTCTCCCCGGCCGGCGACGCCCTCAACGAGATCCTGTTCATGGGCCGCCAGCTGCGCATGCACGTGCTGCTGGTCGCCCAGTCCGCCACCGCACGCGCCCTCGGCGGCCCGGAAGTCCGCGAGCAGTTCGCCACCCGCATCCTGGCCCGCTACAGCGTCAACGCCCCTTCTCTGGGGGATGGCCCGCTGCAGGAGTTGGATGAACCACAACGTCGCAGCTCAGCGGTAGCGGTGCCCAACTTATGCTGTGCAACAGGTGTGGTGCTATCCCCCGAAGGGGTGGTGTCACGGAGCCGGGGGGCCGGTGTTGAGCGCGCGGGTCAGCTCACGGTTGGCGGCTCGTGCGGCTTCAAGTTCCTCAGTGCGTTGCTCCAGCTCGTTGGCCTTGTCCGCGAGCTCCTGCTCCAGCCTGACGATCTGCCGCTGGAGTTGATCAACGTCGGCAGGGGCGCCGAGGCCGGACTCGGCCCAGACCGCTTCGCCGAGCTGATCGGACAGACGCTGTTCCAGCTGGCGGACCCGGGTCGTCAGACGTCGGTTGCGGTCGAGGGCATTGGCCAGGTCGGTCTGCAGCGATGCGCGGCTGACGGCCGCGATCCGCCCCTGCTCTGCCGGGGTCGTCGCGGCGGCGTGAACACGCTCGAGGAGGTCCTGGTGGCGATAGAGAAAGGTGCGATCCACTCGCGCGGATCGGGCGAGTCCCGAGACCGTGATGTCTTCACCGCTGGTGATCAGGGCGTCCAGCGCTTTCAGTACCCGTTCGCGGCGACGGTTTGAGTCGGCGCGCCGACCGTCGATCATCGCGTTGGTCATGAGGCCGACCTTCCTGGACGGACATCGAGAGTGGGCGGGCCGACCTTGGGCATGCCCAGAGGAACTACTCGCCGCGTGCGCCGGACGAGGGCAACGGCCTCTTGGACCTGTGCTTTTTCCTCGGGGGTGAGGTCACCGAGATCGGCGCGGACGCGTTTGATCAGTCGACGGACTTTGCTGATCTCTTCGTCGGAGGGCAACGCCTCGGCCTTCGCCCACGCCTCGGCCGCGAACGCCGCAATCCGTTCGCGACTGCGCAGGAGGTCGGCGAGGTATGCCTCCAGGTCGGGTAGGTAGGAGACATCGGTGCGGAAGTGTCCGCAGCCGATGCAGCGAAATCGCAGAGGGCAGTCCTGCCCGGCAGCGGCGACGTTCGTCGGCTCCGTGCAGATCCCATAAGGGACGGAGACCGAGCCGACGGCTCGGCGTGCCGCCTGAGCCTGTGGATGGATCGGCGTGAACTCGCCGCGGCCGGGCTGACACCGGCGAGGGTGGAAGAGTTCCTGCTCTTCCGGCGGGCGGTGTGCTCCTCGGAGCCGGTGGCCCGGCGGTCTCTGGGAGCGGTGATCAGGGTGCTGCGGCAGGCCGGCGCGGTTCCGGGTGCGGCTGAGGTGGGCGGCGACGCGGTGCAGGAGATGCTGGCGGACTACGCCGCCTACCTGCGCGGCGAGCGGGGCTTGGCTGCCGAGTCGGTCCGCTGCTACTGCGGACAGGCCCGCAAGTTTCTTGCCGCGCTGCCGGCGCCGCTGGACGACTCGCTGGCCCGGTTGGATGCCGCGCAGGTGACTGTGTTCATGGTGCGGCATACCGCGGACGCCGATAGTGTGTGGTCGGCGAAAGCCCTGGTGACCGCGGTCCGATCACTGCTGCGCTACCTGCACGTGGACGGCCGGATCCCGGTGGCGCTGACCGGGGCAGTGCCCTCGGTGGCGGGCTGGCGGCTCGCTTCCCTGCCCCGCGGACTGGAACCGTCCCAGGTGTCCGCGCTGCTGGCCGCATCGGATCCGGACTCTTCGGCGGGACTGCGGGACAGGGCCGTGCTGACGGTGCTCGCTCGTCTCGGACTGCGCGGCGCGGAAGTCGCCGCGCTCCAGCTGAGCGACATCGACTGGCACGCGGGAGAGATCGCCGTGCGGGGCAAGGGCTCCCGCGTCGAGCGGCTGCCGCTGACCGCCGAGGTCGGCGAGGCCATCTCGGACTATCTGATGAGCGGCCGTCCCCGGTGTTCGGCCACGGCCGTGTTCCTCACCGCCAGGGCCCCCTATCAGGCACTCACCGGACAACTGCATCCGAGCGATCATGGGACGGGCATGCGAGAGGGCCGGACTGCCACGACTGGGAGCCCACCGGCTCCGCCACACGCTGGCCACCACGATCCTGCGGGCCGGGGCACCACTGCCCGAGGTCGGCCAAGTACTGCGCCACCGCAGTCAGTTGAGCACCACCATCTACGCGAAAGTCGACCACGAAGCCCTGCGGACCCTGGCCCAGTCGTGGCCACAAGGCGGTGCACGATGACCACGATCCGACAGCACGCGCAGGAGTACCTGGCCATGCGCCGACGGCTGGGGTTCAAGCTGACCACCTTCGGCGAGAAGCTGATGAGCTTCATCGGCTACCTGGAGGACACGGGTGACACCGTCCTGACCACCCGGGCCGCGCTCGCCTGGGCAACCAGTACGTCTCGCAGCACCGATGAAGTGCACTGGAGCCGACGGCTGATGGTCGTGCGGATCTTCGCCCGGCACCTCAAGACTCTGGAGCCGGCCACCGAGATCCCGCCCGATGACGCACTGCCGCACCACTACCGGCGCATCACCCCGCACCTGTTCACCCCCGACGAGCTGGACCGCCTGCTCGCGGCGACGAGCACCCTCAATCCGGCCTTCCGGGCCCGGACCTGGCACACCTTCCTCGGCCTGCTGGCCGTGAGCGGCCTGCGCACGTCCGAAGCCTGCGGCCTGGACCGCACCGACGTCGACCTCGCTGGTGGTGTTCCCACCGTGAGGGAGACGAAGTTCGGCAAGTCAAGGCAGGTCCCGGTGCATGCCACTACCGTCACGGCCCTGCGGAGGTATGCCCGCGAGCGCGATCTCCAGCGGCCCGCCCCGAGCACAGCGTCCTTCCTGGTCTCCACCCGCGGCACCCGTCTGGACTCCCACAACCTCCCGCGCGCCTTCGTCCAGCTACTGGCTGCGGCGGGCATCACTGCAGGCCAGAGGCGCCGCAGGCCCCGCTTACACGACCTGAGGCACACGTTCGCGACCACGACCTTGCTTCAGTGGTACCAGAGCGGCGAAGACGTGCAGGCCAAGCTCCCGCTGCTGACCACCTACCTCGGTCACGCCGACCCGAAGTCCACCTACTGGTATCTCTCCGGCTCGCCGGAACTACTGTCCCTGGCCGCGGCCCGCCTGGAGCACAGCTTCGGAGGCCGGCCATGAGCGACCTCGCGCCCCTGCTACAGGGCTTCTTCACCGACAAACTGATGCTCCAACTCCAAGCCAGCCCGCACACCGTCGCCGCCTACCGGGACACCTTCACCCTCCTGCTCGGCTTCGCAGAGCAGCGCACCGGCCACCGGCCGACCCGCTTGAGCATCACCGACCTGGACGCACCGACGATCGGAGCGTTCCTCCAGCACCTCGAAACCATCCGCGGCAACACCGCGGCGACCCGCAACGCCCGTCTCGCCGCGATCCGTTCGTTCTTCCGCTACGCGGCCCTGCGGGCCCCCGAACACGCAGCGGTGATCCAGCGGGTGCTGGCGATCCCGCCGAAACGCTTCGACCGGGCCATTGTGAACTACCTCACCACCACCGAGACCGACGCCCTGATCGCCGCACCGGACCGCACCACCTGGACCGGCCGGCGCGATCACGCCCTGCTCCTGACCGGGGTCCACACCGGACTGCGCGTCAGCGAGCTGACCCGCCTCACCCTCCAGGACGTCCATCTGGGCACTGGCCCCCACCTGCGCTGCCATGGCAAGGGCCGCAAGGACCGGTGCACCCCACTGACCAGCGACACCGTCAAAGTGCTCAAGATCTGGCTGAAGGAACGAGGCGGCGAGCAAGACGATCCGCTGTTCCCGATCCGTCGTGGCACCCCGCTCAGCCGGGACGCCGTCGAGCACCTCGTCGCCAAGCACGCACGGGCCGCCGCAGCAACCTGTCCGTCCCTGGCCAGCAAGCACGTCACCCCACACACCCTGCGGCACAGTGCCGCAATGGCACTCCTGCACGCAGGAGTCGACATCTCCGTGATCGCGCTCTGGCTCGGCCACGAATCAACCGAAACAACACAAATTTACCTGCACGCCGACATGAGCATCAAGGAACGCGCCCTCGCGCGGACCGCCCCCTCCGGCAGCACACCGGGACGCTACACCGCCCCGGACACCCTGTTGGCATTCCTCCAGACTCTCTGAGCAGGAGGACACGGGTTATGCCGATCGCTTCAAGGCGGGCACGGAGCCCATCACGCTCCCGACTACCGCAGTCGGCATAACCCGGCGCACGGCATAAGCGGACGACTGGTGTCTGATGGTCACGGGCACGAAGGATGACGCCGAAACCCTCAGGGAGGAAATCGCAGGAGTGCTCTCGACGATGGGCCTGCGCCTGTCGCCGGAGTAGACCCTGATTACCCACATCGATGAGGGCCTCGACTTCCTGGGATGGCGCATCCAGCGCCACCGGAAACGGGGCAGCAACCGGCACTTCATCTACACCTATCCGTCCGGCAAGGCCGTCAAGGCCATGACGGGCAAGGTCAGGACGATGTGCCGGACGACGGACACGAGCCAGCCGCTCGATGCCCTGCTGCGTCAGCTCAATCCGGCGCTCAAGGGCTGGTGCGTCTACTTCCGGCCCGGCGTGTCCAGCCGCACGTTCGCCTACCTGAGCCACTACGCGTGGCGCCAGGTCGGAGGCTGGTTGCGTCGCAAACACCGCCGGGCCACCTGGAAGGACCTCCGCCGCCGCTACTGCGATGTCGGATGGTGGCCGGCCTCGGACGAAAGGCCACTGTTCAACCCCGCCAAGGTGACCACCACGCGTTACCGCTACCGGGGAACAGTCATCCCGAACCCGTGGCCAAGCCTGGAATGAGACACCACACGAGCCGCCAGCAGGGCTTGTGGAGCGCCCGGTGCCCGGAAACGGGCACGCCGGGTGCGGGAAGCGGTCCGGGAAAACGGGCCGGTCGACGAGACCGGCACCGCGCCCCGGATCGACTTCACTGTGCACAAGGACGCCCGGCTGCGTGCCTTCGTCGACAGCCACGACTGGATCACCACCCACTACCTGCCGCCCTACGCACCCGACCTCAACCCCGTCGAAGGCATCTGGTCACTCCTGCGCAGGCGCTGCCAGGCCAACACCGCCTTCACCGACCCCGACCACCTCCTCGCAGCCCTCCGCCGACGGCTCCGCCAGATTCAATACCGCAGCGACATCATCGACAGCTGCCTCACCGCGACCGGACTTTCCCTGACGACATCGCGCAGACAAAGTCAGTAACTGTTCTGGGCATGGTTTGTGACACGATCCGGGGTCATGACGGACCCTCAAACCGCGCAGGCAAGCGACGCGGACGACGTCGAGCGCCACCCCTGCCCGCGCTGTCACACACGGCCAGGCTCACCCTGCCGCTCGCGTTCCGGAGCGGTCGCCGGCACCTACCACACCGGCCGCTTCACCAAGGTGCCCCGGCTCGCCAAGCTCCTGCGCGTCCCCACCCGGCCCCGGTGTCCTAGCTCAGACACCATGGGACAAGTAACCGGCCGGTAGCTTCAGAGGTGCTCGTTCACGGCTTCGGGCAGGGCATTCACGCGGCTCGCGTACTCACGGCGGGCCTTGCGGCTGGCAGCGGTCGAGGAGTTGGCGGTGGATCGCGGGCACGGCGGTGATGCGGAGGGTGTAGCCCTGGCCTCGCCGTACGGTCTCTCCGTCGGCGATGGCAGCGCGCTCGGCTTCGTCCAGTTCGAGCTTGCGCAGGAAGTCGGCGACCTTGCCCGGCATGTCGAGGACGACGGGCAGCACCGGGGCCGAGGCTCCGTCGTCGGGGGCGTGGTGCTCGGGCACGAGGTCGGCGACGGCCGTACGGACGGCGCCGCGGCTGACCCCGTGCTCGCGGGCCAGGGCGGCGATGGATCCCCCGTCCAGGTACGCCGTACGGACCGCCGCCGTCTTCTCGGCGGTGATGGCCGGGCGGCGGCCGCCCTTGCTGCCCTTGGCCTCGGCGGCCCGTAGCCCGTCGTAGGTGAGCCCGCGCTGGAGGTCGCGCTGCAGCTCGCCGGCGGCGGCGAGGGTCTGCACCATGAACTTCACGGTGGACAGCAGCTCGCCGGTACGCGGGTGGCGGGCGGTGAGGTCCATGGCGGAGAAGGCGCCGTCGTGGATGCGCAGGGCGAGGCGGTCGCGGTGGAGGACGTCGAGCACGTCGAGGATGTGGCCGGTGCCGCGTACGAGGCGGAACATCTCGGAGATGTGCACGGTGTCGCCGGGCCGCGCGTAGGTCAGGAGCTCGCCGAACTTCGGGCGCTCAAGCGGGTGGAGGCGGCTGGAGGTGCCAGCCTGCTCCTCGAAGGTGACCGGGTCCTCGATGCCGGCCTCGGCGAGGACGAGGTTTTGCCGGGCGGTCGACTGCTGGTCGGTCGAGACCCGCTTGTAGACCAGGTTCGCCATCAAGGCCCCTTTGCGCGCGGAGGATCGGAGCCTATCTGTCGTCAGACCCTGTCAGCAATCACCATCGGATCTGATCGGATTCGCGCCGCCGTGAGCCCCGGGATTACACGGGTCATTGGGCGCGTGGGCGCCCTGTCGTCAAAGGATCGTTTCCCGACACTTTCGGGGCTGGCGGCATGCCCGCCCGCGACAACTTACACCGGAGTGTCGTGTTTCCGGCACATCACCCGATTGGCGTAGATTATTACGGGCTGGCCCGCACTGGATGTTGCGGCGTCTCGATCTGGAGGCTCGACTGAGTATGAGTGCTGCCGTTTTCCCGATACTGAGCATTCCTGACATCTGCGTGCCCTTTCCTGCTCCTGAGCCCCGGGCGGATGCCGAGGCGCTCAGCGCGCGTACCATCGATTGGGGGCATCAACATGGACTGATCGGCCCGCGGGGATCGGCAAGGCTGGCTGACACCCCGCTGCTCGGACTGCCGCTGGCGCTCGCCGGGCAGGCGCCGTGGAACGGCGCCACCGTGCTGATGGACTGGTTCCTGTGGGCGCTCGTGCTGGACGACCGGATTGATGACGGTCCCTGGGCTGCCGACGGAGCGCTGGAGGACTTCACCGAGGCGGTAGAGGCGATCGTCCACGGCCGTGCCGTCGATGGCGCACATGACCCGATGCTTGCGGTGCTCGCCCACGACCTGTGGCCGCGCACCCGCCGACTGGCTGCGGCCCCAGGCCGGCCCGGCCCGGGAGCGGACCAAATACGTGGCCACCTGCTGCGGCACCTGAACGCGCAGTGCGAGCTGGTGCGCGGGCGGGAACAGTCAGCCAGCATGGGGGTGGCGGAATACGTGACGATGCGGCGCGATACCTTCGGCGCGCTGTTCTTCTTCGACCTGATTGACACCGCCGATGGGGCGGTTCATCCCGCCGATCCCTGCGCCGAGGGTTGTTTGACTTCGTTGCGGGAACACGCCGCTGACATCATCGCGTGGACCAACGATATCCACTCGGTGGCGAAGGACATCGTCCTCGGTGAGCGCTTCAACCTGGTCGCCGTGCTCGCCGAGGAGCGCGGCTTGGACTGGCAGTCCGCGCTGGACACCGCGCACGACAAGGTAGCGGCCGCGCTGAGTCGGTTCGCCAAGGTGCGGCAACGGCACGCCGGGCACCAAGCCGCCGAGGCCCGGCCCGACTGTCCGGACACTGATCTGGAAGCCGCACCGTCCCGGCCGGCGCGGCTTGCGCAGGTGATCCGCGCTTCCGTGGACTGGCACGCCAGTGTGTCCCGCTATCACCTCCAAGCCGAGACCGCCCCGGGCGGCACAGCCCGGGGGGAAAAGAGTCCGGCTCCGCCCTCGCTGAAGTCCCGGGACTTCGAGACCGATCCCTATCCGCTGTACGCGCGGCTGCGGACCGAGATGCCGGTCGCCTACGACGAGCCCACCGACACATGGCTGCTGAGTCGCCACGCCGACGTCCAGAGTGCACTGACTGACCCTCGCTTCAGTAACGAGAACTACACCTGGCAGATCGGCCCGTTGCTCGGGCACACCATTGTGTCGATGGACGGCCGCGAGCACGCTGCCCACCGGGCGCTGCTCACCCCCTCGTTCCGGGGCCGCGCTCTGGCCGCCCTGCAGTCCTCTATCAACGCGGTCTGCGAGGCTCTGGTCTCCCGGCTGCGGGGCCGGGAACGGGTGGACCTGATCACCGAATTCACCATCCCGCTGCCGATCCAGGTCATGGCCGGTGCGCTCGGCTTGCCGGCGGAGACGCCAGAACAGCTGCGGCGGCTCAAAGACTGGTGTGCCGTCGGTTTTTCCTACCTGGGCAACTACCGGCAGGACCCGGCGCTGCTGACCGGCGGCCTCCGCAATCGGGACGACTTCTACAACTACCTGCAACCGTATATCGATGAGCGCCGCACCCGCCCGAGCGACGATCTGATCTCGGCGCTGCTCGCCGCTGAGGTCGACGGGCAGCCGCTGTCGGAGGCGAACATCCGCAGCTGCTGCGCGATCCTGCTCACAGCCGGCAGCGAGACCAGCCACGGCGCCACAGCGAACCTGATAGCCAATCTCCTCAACCATCCGGATGTGCTCGCCGCGGCCCGTGAGGACCCCGCGGAACTCGACCTCGCGCTCGCGGAGACGCTACGCCGTAATCCCCCCCTGCAACTGGTGCTGCGGCAGAGCAGAGAAGCAGTGGACCTGCCTTCTGGGACGGTACCGGCGGATGCCACCATCGCCTGCCTGATCGGCGCTGCGAACCGCGATCCCCAGCGGTTTACCGATCCCGATGTGTTCGACCCACACCGCGTCGACGGACGCATCGACCGCGAGTACGCGGGAGCGGCCAGCCACTTCGCGTTCGGCGCCGGCCGACACTTCTGCCTCGGGGCACATCTCGCCCGCGCCGAGATCACCACCGGCATACGGCTCCTGCTCGCGGAGTTCCCCAACCTTCGCTGGACCCCCGGATTCCGCCCCGTGGAGACCGGCTTCCTCAACCGCTTCCCGGCCAACCTGAAGGTTTCACTGTGACCGGCACCACGAAGTCCTACGACAGCAGCTATCTCGGGCATAGCGTCGACACCGAACTCGACCGGTTGCGCACGCTGGAGCGCGCCTTCGACACCGCAACCTTCAGCGTTCTCGCCGACCTAGACCTCCCGCAGGCCGCCCGATGCCTGGACCTTGGCGCCGGCGCCGGATCCGTCGCGGCCTGGCTGGCCGACCGCTACCCCGCGGGACGGGTTACGGCAACCGACACCGACACCCGGTTCCTTGACTTCCCGCCCTCGGAAACAATCGAGGTCCTGCGTCACGACGCAGCCCACGACGACTTCCCCGCGGGAACCTTCGACCTCGTCCACACCCGCGCGCTGCTGTCTCACCTCCCCGACCGCGACCGCGTTCTGCGGCGTGCAGCCAGCTGGGTACGCCCCGGCGGCTGGCTGGTCGTCGAGGACTTGTCCGTCGCCGTCGTGGACAATTCGCCGCATCTCCTACTCAAACAGGTCACCAGTGCGGGCGAGGAACTCCTGCGCACCGCAGTCGGCACAGATCTGCGCTGGGCCGAGACCATGCCCGACGCCCTGCGCGACCTCGGGCTGAAGGACGTCCAAGCCACCGTCACGCCCGGCGTGATCGGTGACGACAGCGCCACCCACGCATTCTGGAAGGCCACCGTCGACCAGGCCACCCCGTCCCTGCTGCAGCTTGGCCTGGTGACTTCCGGGCAAATCGATGCACTGTACGCCATGATCGCTGAGCCAGGATTTACCGACGTCGGCATCGCCATGACCTCCGCTCGCGCCCGCAAGCCGCGCTAAGACGCTACCCATCGCCGGTCTCACGCCCACAGCCACCGGCGCCGAAGCGCTGGAGAAGTAGCTGGCCCACCGGCTCAGCGCTCTTGCCGACCGACGCCGCGCCGCGCGTTGCCGGCGGCTCGACGAGGGCCGGGAACGGTGTCGGCATCTCCCAGCGGCAGCAGATCCAGGCGTTTGTCCATCTCCAGCCGGAAGGTGCCGTACGGGTTGACGTTCGACCAGAACAAGGCGGTCAGGCCGCGACGGTCCTCGTCCGTCAACTTCTTCGCCCAGGCGGGTTCGGCGAGAATCTGTCGGACCAGCAGGGTGTTGACGTGCACGAGCGCGGACTGCAGCAGATGCAGGGCGAGCATCGAGGTCTCGGCGTGCTCCTTGTTCGGGCCGGTCAGCGCGCCGTCCTTGCCGTAGTGCAGCACGGTGTTCGCGCTGTTCCAGCGCCATGGATCTCCCGGCGCAGGTCGGGGCTGGCGAGATAGTCGCAGGCGAAGATGGTCCGTACGGCGCGGCCGAGCTCTTGCAGTGCGGCGTAGGTGGGGTGCTTGGGCCCGCCGCGGGTAAAGCTTCCCCGGCACCATCACCGCGGCGACCGAGGTGATGGCCTCTGCCCTGCCGTACCCGGAGGGCGGCTCGTTCCTGGAGGTGGGCTGCGGCACGGGCGTCATCTCCGTCACCGCCGCGCTCTCCGGCTGCGCGCAGGTCACCGCGCTGGACATC
>NZ_JBVHPX010000051.1:0-12388 GCF_055567735.1 Streptomyces sp. NPDC026394 | reverse complement strand
GCATCGCCCGCCTGCACAACCTCACCCTCACCGGATGACAGGCAAACAAGCAGGTCAGCCTGCATGCCTCAGATCATTTACGGGACAACCTCTAGGAGGGAGCCGACGCCTCCTCGATCAGGCACCAGTCCGAACCGGTAGTGACATGCGTGGCGATCTTCTCGCTGTCGATCAGCCACATGTCCAACCGGCCGGACGCAGCCTCCGCGCCGTGCAGGTGCCACGAAACGACCACCTGCTCAAGACGCCGCCCGACCAGGTACTCAGGACGCACTCCGGCCCCGCGCAAGGGGCACTCGCCCAACCTCTTCGACTCCACCCGGCGACCGTACCGTGAGGCAAAGCCCCAGCTCACACCCTTTTGCGGGACAAGCTTGAGCCAACGATGTGGTCACTACATCGCGCAAGGCCGCGGACACGGCCGCTTTCACACACTGCCCATGCGGTCGCCGGGGGCATCCACGTCAGCCATTTGACCTTGGATAAGGAGCGCTGGCAGGGTCCGCATCGGCGGCCTTCCCCAGTCACTCACTACGTTCGGCTGCCTTTCGACCAGCCTCCCCCGTTCGGAAAACGGTGTCGGAACTCTACGCAAACACACTCACACCGGATCTGGATGCAGAACTCTTGACACCAGCTCAAGATCGAATAGAATTCTGAAAATTCAAGGTAAGCTACTTGATGTGTCACGCCCCAATAAAGTCTGGATCGATGAGCCCGGCCGTGAAGTTCGTTGCATGTAGTTGCCACGCACAGCAGACTCACGCCGTGATCAGTTCACCGGGGCGTTCGGTGGCGCACCGCACCTCGGCTGCTTGGCGGGGGACCGCAGGAATGTCTTGGGGTGCGGCTCTTCTGGAATGAGCTCGCCGGTCAGGCCAGGAGTTCGTAGTTGTGCCGGCCGGGGCGGGGACGGAGGAGTTCGCATTCTGTGTGGGCGTGGAAGATCCAGTACTGCGTGAAGCATCCCTTGCTGACAAGGGCCGGAAGGTCAGGACGGTTTCGGCTTCAGGGGCGGTCCGCCGGCTGCCGGTGATATCGAGTCGGCCGGCCGCCGGATGACGTGCCGCTCCTCCAATTTGTCAGTTTTTGTTTCCGGTCATGGGTGAAGAACATTCGTCGACAGGGGGAAGATTCAGTATTTCCACCATAGGCAACGAGACCCGTTTGGCGACGCTTCGGGAGTCGCTTGCCCGAGAAAAGCTCGTGCGCATCGTCGAGGTGCACAGTCCGCTGGCTGCCGTCATCGCGGAACATGCCCAGGGAATAGGGCCGGACAAAAGGGAGTTTCACGGCTTCTGGTCGAGTTCGCTGACCGACTCGGCACTGCGTGGTCTCCCGGACGTCGAACTGCTCAACATGGAACTGCGGTTGTCCTGGATCGACCAGATCTTCTCCGTAAGCACGCTGCCCCTGGTCATGGACGGAGACACCGGAGGACAGACGCTTCACTTCGAGCACATGGTAAAAGCGATGGAACGTCGTGGCGTCTCGGCCGTGGTCATCGAGGACAAGTGCGGAGCGAAGCGAAACTCCCTGCTGCCGGGCGACGGACTGCACACGATGGCCCCGGTCGACGAGTTCTACGAGAAGATCTCCCGCGGAAAGGCCGCGCAGTCCTCCACCGATTTTATGATCATCGCGCGGCTGGAAGGGCTCATCACCGGCCTGCCGAGACAGGAGATCCTGGACCGTGCCGGCGCCTACGTGGCGGCCGGTGCGGACGGTCTGGTGCTGCACAGTCGCATCTCGGACGAGGCACCCGTGCTCAACCTCGCCCGCGAGCTGCGCAGACGGCACCCCGGCACCCCCCTGGTGGCGATCCCCACGGCCTACCCTTCCGTGACCGAGGACGAACTGCACGCCGCGGGCTTCAGCCTGATCATCTACGCCAACCAGATGCTCCGCGCGGCGACCAGGGCGATGGAGGAGGTCAGCCACCGCATCCTCGACCACGGCCGGGCCCTGGAAGCCGGGGAGGTGTGCATCGAGACCTCGAAGCTCCTTTCGATGCCCGACGACAAGAGACCCATCGTGCGTGCCCCGCGCGACTGACCGAAGGAGCCGACGATGCCCGCACAGCGCAGGAAACAGCTGGTCATGGGTGCCTATGTGTCGTACGGCACCGGTCACCACGCCGCCCTCCTGGCGGCACCCCGCAAGCGACACCACGGCCACGCGCAATCTCGACCACTACGTCGAGGTGACCCGACTCGCCGAGCACCACCTGTTCGACACGCTGTTCCTGTCCGACGCCCCGGCCGTGTTCAACGACGATCGAGCTGGCTTCGGCGGACGGGTGACCTTCTTCGAACCGCTCACGCTGATGAGCGCGCTGGCCATGGTCAGCCGGCACATAGGCCTGGTGGCGACGTCCTCGACCACGTACAAGGAGCCTTACAACCTCGCCCGCGAGCACGCCAGCCTCGACATCATCTCGCGGGGGCGCGCCGCCTGGAACCTGGTGACCACGTCGAAGCTCGCGGCAGCCGCGAACTTCGGGATGCCGGCCCACCCCGCGCACGCCGAGCGTTACCAGCGGGCGGACGAGTTCATCGACATCGTCCGCGGGCTCTGGGACACCTGGGAGGACGACGCGTTCCCCGCCGACAAGGCCAACGGCCGGTTCTACGACCCCGCCAAACGGCACCGGCTACGTCATCACGGCCGCGTCTTCTCGCTGGACGCGGAACTCAACGTCTCGCGGCCACCACAGGGCCACCCGGTCATCGTCCAGGCCGGATCGTCCGAGACCGGCCGCGAACTGGCCGCGCGGACCGCCGAGATGGTCTTCACGGCCCAGACGGACCTGGAATCCGCCGTCGCGTTCGCGAAGGACCTCGACCGGCGTGCGTCCCGTTACCCGAGGCTGAACCCGGGCATCATCATTCTTCCCGGCCTCACCGTGTACGCGGGCAAGACCGGGAGAGAGGCCCAGGAGAAGGTCGAGGAGTTGCAGTCGCTCATCCGGCCGGAGTTCGGCCTGAGCATGCTGTCGGATCTCGTCGGCGGATTCGACCTGTCCGGGTGTGACATCGAAGGGCCGCTGCCGCAGCTGCCACCCAGCAATGCGAACACAAGCCGCCGCGCGCTCATAGAAAAACTCGCCTATGAGGACGGCCTGAACATACGCCGGCTGTACGAGAGAATGACCACCTCCCGTGGCCACATGACCCTCATCGGCAGCTATGACACGGTCACGGAAGAAATCATCCGGTGGTTCGAGCACGGCGCCGCCGACGGATTCAACATCATGCCGCCGCTGCTTCCGAAAAGCCTCATCGACTTCTCCGAGAACGTTCTTCCCCGGCTCCAGCGTAGAGGGGCCTTCAAACGCCGGTACCGGCCGGGGACACTGCGCGACAAACTGGGGCTGCGGCGCCCCGGGAACCAGCCACGCGACCGAGAACTTCACCACTCCTGAAAGGGAAGACCATCATGCGCGATGACCTGATCCTTGAGGACACCACCCTGCGCGACGGCGAGCAGACTCCCGGGGTGGCCCTGTCCGCGGAGAAGAAGGTCAAGATCTTCAACGCCCTCGTCGACGCCGGCGTGCGCTGGATCGAACCCGGCATTCCGACGATGGGCGGCGAGGAGGTCAAGGCGCTCAAGGAAATGCTTGAGCGCCGCGACGAGGTCACCCTCATCGGCTGGAACCGCGGTGTGCGCAGTGACGTGCAGAAGACCATCGACCTGGGCTTCCGGGCGGTGCACATCGGTCTGCCCACCTCCGACAATCACCTGAAGAACTCGGTGCGCAAGGACCGCGCGTGGCTGCTGGCCACCGCGCAGGACATGGTCAAGATGGCCAAGGACCAGGGCTGCTTCGTCAGCATCAGTGCGGAGGACATAGGGCGGACCGAGATCGGGTTCCTCAAGGAGTACGCCGTCGCCGTCGCCGAGGCGGGAGCGGACCAGCTGCGTCTGTCCGACACCATCGGCATCCTGTCACCCAGCCAGTAAGCCGAACGGGTCCGCGCCATCACGGGCGTCTGCGACATCGACCTCCAGGCTCACTGCCACAACGACTTCGGAATGGCGGTGGCCAACACGCTGGCCGCGATCGAGGCCGGGGTGCGGTACTTCCACGTGACGGTCAACGGCATCGGCGAACGGGCCGACATGGCCGACCTCGCCCAGGTGGTGATGAGCCTGCTCCAGTGGTACGACGTCGACCTCGGTATCGACACCGGCCGGCTCACCGCACTGTCCCGCCTGGTCTCCCAGGCCTGCGGCTTCCCCTCCTCACCGTGGCAGCCGATCGTGGGGCCCAACGTCTTCGCGCACGAGTCCGGCATCCACACCACCGGCATGCTCCGGGACACCTCGACGTTCGAGCCCTTCCCCCCGGACCGGGTCGGCGGCGAACGCAAGCTGCTCGTGGGCAAGCACTCCGGACGCGGTGTGATCGCCCACGCACTCGGCGAGGACGGTGCCGGCCTGGAGGCGGACGTGCTGGACGACCTGCTGCGGGAAGTGCGGGCCGAGGCCATCGCCACCGGTGGGACCGTCCCCGCGCACCGTCTGCGCGAGATGGCCGGCAAGGCCCGCGCCGCGCAGCGCTGAGGACCGGGATGTCAGGCGAACTCCAAGACGGCACCCCGCTGGCCGAACAGATCATCGCCGGCCACCTGATCGGCGACGAGGGCCCGGTCGCACCGGGCCGGCTGGTCACCGTCCGCCCCGACCGGGTGTACGTGCAGGACGGCAACGCGCCCACCATCGCCAGGCTGTACGAGCAGCACGGCTTCACGAAGGTCTTCGACCCGGAACGGGTGAGCTTCGCCTTCGACCACTCCGTTCTCGTGGCCGACGTCGACATGGCCGACCGGATGAAGGAGGCGGACAGGTTCGCGGCGCGTCTCGGGGTGGACGTACGCGCACGCGGCCAGGGAATCAGCCATGTGCTCGCCGCCGAGGTCGGCTGGTTCTCCCCGGGCGCACTGGTCCTGGGCTCCGACTCGCACACCTGCGTGGGCGGCGCCTTCGGGGCGCTGGGGCTCGGCATGGGCGCCTCGGACATCGTCGCCGCGATGGTGACGGGAACCACCTGGCTGCGGGTCCCCGAGACCGTCGAGGTCAGGTTCACCGGCACCCCGGCCCGGGCCACCCGGCCGCGGGATGTGCTCCTCACCCTGTTACGGGACAAGGGCCAAGAACCCTTCCTGTACCGGTCGGTGGAGTTCACCGGTGAGTGGGCGCGTGCGCTTTCCGGCGACGCGTCCGCCAGCCTGGCCAGCCTAGGCGTTGAACTCGGCGCGAAGTGCGTGTTGGTCCCCGACGAGCAGGGGACGATCCCCACCGGGGCGGCGGCGGGACCGGCCCGGGTCGACTTCGACATCAGCGGTCTGCAGCCGACGGTGGCGCTCCCGTACCTCCCGGCCCGGACCGTGCCCCTCGACGAGGCTGCGGGCACCGTGATCTCGTACGTCTTCGTGGGCAGCTGCACCAACAGCCGGCTGGAGGACATCGCCGAGGCGGCCGCGGTCGTGCGGGGGCATCGGGTGCGCCCCGGCGTTCAGTTCGTCGTCACCCCGGGCTCGAACGCCGTGTACCGGGACGCCCTGCGCGCTGGCTACATCGAGACCCTGATGACCGCGGGTGCCGTGGTCACGCCGGCCGGCTGCGGCGCCTGCGTGGGCACCCAGGGCCCGCTGCCCGCCCGGGGCGAGAACGTGCTGTCCACCATGAACCGCAACTTTCGCGGACGGATGGGCAATCCGGAGGCCGACATCTACCTGTCCTCACCCGTCGTGGCCGCCGCGACCGCGTTGTCCGGTGTGATTCCCCGCGTGGAGGACCTGCCGTGACGCACACATCGACACACCGGGTACGCCGGGTCGCGGGTATGGTCTCGACCGACGACATCATCCCCGCCCGATACAAGCACATGCACACCGACCCGGAGCTGCTCGCACCGCACCTGTTCGAGGCGCACCTTCCCGGGTTCGTCGACACCGTCGAGCCGGGGGACGCGATCATCAGCGACTCCGTCTTCGGCATCGGCAGCTCCCGGGAACAGGCCGTATCGACGCTCCTGGCCAACGGGGTCGGCCTGGTGATCGCCCCTCGCTTCGGGCGCATCCTCTTCCGCAACTGCTGGAACCTGGCCCTGCCGGCCATCGAGACCGACACCGCCCGCCTGGTCGAGGGGATGACCATCTCCCTCGATCTCGAACGTGGGGAGATTCGGTGCGAGGGCACGACGCTCTCCACCTTTGCGCAACCGCCGCCCCTCCTCCTGGAGATGATCAGCCAGGGCGGACTCCTGTCCCGTGTGAAGACCCGAGTTTCCGGAGAGTAAGCCACTTGTCCACATCGGAAGCCAAGTTCGACGGACTGGCCAACAACTACGATCAGGCTCGGCCGCGCTACCCTGCCGAACTGTTCCAGTACCTCGGCGAGTACCTTCCGAAGACCGGCCGGCCGAGGGTCCTCGACGCCGGATCGGGCACCGGCATCGTCCTGGAGGGGCTGCTGCCGCACCTGCCCGCCGACGCGACGGTGCACGCGGTCGACGTGTCGACGGACATGATCCGTGTCGGACGTGGGAAGTTCCCGCAGGTCGTATGGCATGAGGGAACGGCCGAGGGCTACCTCGCCTCGTGCCCGTCCGCCTCCCTCGATCTCGTGGTCGCCGCCCAGTCCTACCAGTGGATGGACCGGGCCGCTTACGTGCGCGAGGTCGCGAGGTGCCTGGGCCCCGCCGGGGTGTGCCTGGTAGTCCAGAACAACCGCAACCACGCGGCCGGCGGTTTCGCCTCCGCGTACGAGGACTTGCTGGAGGAGCTCTCGCCGGGCTACAGCCGTTCCTACCGCAGTTTCGACATCGCCGCCGAACTGGGCTGGGTGTTCACACAGGTGGAGCGCCGGGCGGCCGACTGGAACCAGACGCTGACGGTCGAGGAATTCGTCGCCATGAGTTCCTCCTCCACGCAGGCCCAGCGGGCCGTAGCCGCTGTCGGTCCGGTCTTCTACGACCGGGTGCGTCAGCTGTGTGCGCTGCACGAGGCTGGCGGACGAGTGGAGCTCGCCTACGTCAGCGAGGCGTTCTACGCGCTCCGACCGCGATGATCACCGTCCGGATCCGGCATGCACGTGCCGCGGACGCCACGTCCGTGGCACACCTCGTCCAAGAGATCTACCGGCCTTTCACGGCGAGGTTTCCGCCGACCGCTCTGAAATGGTCCGCCGAGACCGTCCGCGCCTGCGCCTCCTCCTGGCTGATGGCCCACAGGGAGGAGGAACTCGTGGGCGTGGTGCACCAGATGCCGGATCCGGCGGGACACACCCTGGACGCCCTGTCCGTCAGCGTCACCTGGCGCCGGCGCGGCATAGGGACGCAACTGGTCGCCGCCGTCGAGGAACGGGCCCTCGGCCTGGGAATATGCCGGATGGTCATCGCCCTGCGCGACAGCCTCGGCGCCAACATCGCGTTCTTTACCTCCCTGGGGTACCGGCCGGCACAACCGTTTCCCCCGGCCCACCACCTGTACGTCAAAGAGATCGGTGCACACGAGTGACTGTTGTCTGTCTGGGGTATCGAGCAGGGTTCGTCGAGGCGGCTCGGCGGCGGAACCTGGACCTGCACTTCGTCGTAGACAAGCTCAAGCCGGGGCTGAGCGGCCTGTCCTGTACGAGGGTCACCGACCTCGCCGACGGCGAGGAGGTCCTGTGTGCCGTGACGGAGTATCCGGGCGGTGACATCAGCGCGCTCGTCACCGGCCATGAGCACCCCATGTTCGCGGCGACCGTAGTGTGCTCGGTGTTCCGGCTGCCCGGCGGCACCGACCCGGCGCGGTGCCTGAGATTCCGCGACAAACGGATCCAGAAGCGTGCTGTGTCCCCGGCCATTGCCACGGCCGGGTGCGAACCCGACTACGCGGCACTGGCGGAGTGCCTGGGCGCGACCTTCGTGGTCAAGCCGGCGGACGGTTTCGGCTCCCGGGCCACGGAGGCCGTCCACAGCCAGGCCGAACTCGACGACTACCTGCGCCGCCATCCTTTCGTCTCCGACGTCCGGACGGTGGCCGAATCGTTCGTCGAGGGACGCGAGATCCACGTCGACGGCGTGTGGTGGGAAGGCCGCCTCGTCTGGGCGGCGGTGTCGAGCTACCTCGACCCGCTGATGGGATGGACCCGGGGGAAGGCGGTCGCCGACGCACCGCTCGGCCCCGCCGAGAACGAACTGGCCGACCGCGCGACCCGATTCGCTTCCGACGTGCTGCTCCAGCTGGCCGCCCCCGACACCGTCTTCCACCTGGAGGCGTTCGTCAGACCCGACGGGGAACTGGTCCTGGGCGAGGTGGGGGCGCGGCCGGCCGGTGCCCTGATTCCCGAGGTGCTGCGCATGACACACGGAGTCGATCTGTACGGGGCCGCGATCGACGTCGCCCTCGGTCGGGCGCCCGAGGTACCCGGCCGGGCGAGCGAGCCCGCCGACCTGTTCGGCTGGATCTACCTCGTCCGCAGCCCGAACCGGGACCTGACGGAGGACTCCTTCCGCGACCGCTTCGAGCTGGTCGAGCTGGACTACCCCGCGCCGGAGAACGGCCGGGAGGGCGTCTACGGCCGTTGCGGACATGCCATCGTCAAGGCGGCGACCCACAAGGAACTGATGCACGAACTGCGTGCGATAGCCGACTTCAACCGGAGCGCCTAAGTGTCGCAATCCAGGACCCGCGTGCTCGTGCTCGGGCGCGACAAGGAATGGGCCCGCCGGGCCATGGACACCTTCTCGGAGAACCACGATTTCGTCCGCCTCCCCGCCGGGGCGGAGCGCAACGGCGGCCTGCCGGGCCCGGGCCTCCTGCGCGCCGCCGACGAGCTGATGGCCCGCCGGCCGTTCGGCGCGGTGGTGGCGACGAGCGAAAGCACCATGCTCGCCGCCGGATCCCTGCGCAGCCAGTACGGCCTGCCGGGACTCGACTACACGCAGAGTCTGCTGGTCACGAACAAGTGGCGGATGCGCGGCAGGCTCGGCTCCGTGGTGCCTTCCCCTCGTGCCTGGCTGTCCGGACGGTTCCTTGCGGGCAGGCCGGAGGAGGGGACCGACGTCACCGAGGTGGTCGTGAAGCCGATCGCCTCCTCGGCATCATGCGGCGTGCGCCGGATGCCGGTCGACGAGGCGCGTGCCTGGCTCGCGGGCCAGGACGGCCTGTGGCTGGTCGAGGAGGCCGTCGCGGTCGAACGTGAATTCCACTGCGACGGTGCCTTCCACGACGGACGGGTCTCCTGGCTGGTGATCTCCGAGTACGACCGGCCGGCGCTGCAGACCGCCGGCACCTGGGGCACGTCGTTCCTGCGCCGCGCCGATCCGCTGCGGCCCCGGCTGAGCGGCCTCACCCACCGGGTGGTCGAGGAACTCGGGGCCGGCGGCGGTGTCTTCCATGTGGAGTTCCTGTACGACGGTGCCCGCCTGACCTTCGGCGAGGTGGGTCTGCGTCCGGCCGGTGCCGGCTGGGGGGAACTGCTGCGCGTGACGACCGGAGCGGACATCTGGGGCGCTTTTGTGGCCGCGCAGCTCGGCATGGACAGCGGTTTCGCGCCGATGCGTCCGGCGGCGGAGATCAGCGGGATGCTCTGGGCCCGCCCCAACCCTGACGGCAGCCTGCCGCTGCCCGCCTCCCAGGCCGGCCGGTTGCCCGGCGTCGTCCTCGTCGGCGAGGGGAACAGGGCCCGTGGTGCCGGTCCGGCGAACTCCTGCGACTTCGAGTACCGCGTCTGCTTCGAGGGACTGACCCCCGAGGGGGTCAGCCGGCTGCGTGCCGCCGTCACGGCCACGAGCGGCGCCGGGCCGGTGGCCGCGGGGATCGGCACGGCCGAATGAAGCAAGAGGTATTCCCTCGGTCTGTGCGCAGCGGCAGGTGGCTGCTCGCCTTCTTCTGCACCAGCAGTGTCGCCGAGACCCTCCAGGCGGTCGCCATCATGTGGGCCTCCTACCGCCTGAGCCACAACGCGGTGGTGACCGGGGCGATGAACGCCGCGGCGTACTTGCCGGGTGTCGTGCTGGGGCTGATCGTCCGCAAGAGGGCCGACTCGGGGGACGCGGCGCACCGGCTGTCCGTGACGAACTGGGTGCTGTTCGCCGGATCGTCGCTGCTCACCCTGGTATGGATGGCCGGCTCGCCTCCCGGTCCGGCTCTGGGCGCGTTCGCCGCCGTGCAGTGCAGCCTGAGCTTCGTCAAGACGATGAACAAGGCGCACGCGGGGCGGTTCATCCGCCAAGGGTACGCGGCGTCCGATGCCGTGAGGCTGCGTCAGCGTTCCACCTCGTTGGCGCAGGCGGGCGGGGCAGTCGGCGGTGGGGCCGCAGGCGTGCTGCTGGGGATCGGCGCGGTCGGCTGGTGCTTCGCCCTTACGGCCCTTCTCTACCTGGCCGGACTCATGGCCGTGCGGCGCGCCACCCCGTCGTTTCCGCGCAAGGCCAATGGCATGCCGGTGGCTGCGGCCCCGCCGACGGCGCGGGAGACCGGGCCGGCCGCGAGGCCGGGCCGGGAAGAGCGGGGGAGAAGCCCGTCGGCCGGTCCGCGGGTCCTGCGCACGATCCTTCTGTACTCGTTCCCCAGCAGCGGCGCACTCCCCTTCCTGTCCACCGTTGCCGTTCCGCTGGCGCAGACGGTGTCGCCCGGGTCCGGCGACTTCTACGCGGTGCTCAGCGTGGCCGGCATGAGCGGCGGATTCCTCGCGGGCACGGCGTTGGCCAGCGGGCGGTTGTCGTCGGACCTCGTCCTGCGGACCGCCTTTCCCGCCGGCGCCGCGTTGGCCGTCGGCATCGCCGCCATACGCTGGCCGGCCGTCGTCGTCATGCTCTTCCTCGTACTCAGCGCCGTCGTCACCACTCATGTGATGGTGATGCAGGTGCTGACCAACCAGGCGCCTCCCGAGGACGAGGTGGGCCGGTTCACGGTGGTGCGCAACGCTGTCGCGGGGGTCGCCAAGTGCGGTGGCGCGCTCGTGGCCGGCTGGCTCGTCGAAGCACTCGGCCTCACCGCCGCCTGGTTCGCGCTCGCCGTCGTGCTGGGCGCGGCCGGTTTGAGCTGGTGGGGCGTGCGACGCAGCAGAGAGATGGAGGAACTGGTCGGTGCGGACTAAGACGGCGTTCATCGACTACGTACGGCGCAAGCGTCTGGATCTGGTACGCGCGGACGCTCCGGCCGAGGCAGCCGGCGAAGCTCTGGCCCTGCTGGGCCTTGACGACGCCACGCTTGCCAGGTGGGCGGCGAGCGAGTCCGTACTGGTGTCGCTGCCGCACGCCAGTCCCAATGTCTTCGACCCGCGCACACGAGTCTGCTGGTACGCGGGGCACGTCCAGCGACAGGACCCGAACCCGGCCCACCACGTACGCGTCGTCCTCACCCACATCAACTTTTCGGACCTCGGCTGGCGTCCCTACGCCTGGTGGTACCTCGGCGAGGACGGGCAGATGCGCTGCCACCGTCAGTTCTCCCGGAACAAGAAGCGCAAGCACGTGACCGTCGCGAGCCGGCCGCCGATGGACGTCATGCCGGAGGAATCGGGCCCGGCCGATCTCGACGCGTCCCGGGCCGCCCGGTGGGGAGCGGACCTGGCCGTCTCCTACATGCTGCTCGGCTCGGTGATCGAACGGGCGGCCGGCATGGTGTGGGGGCAGACGGTGACCTACCTGCCGCTCTCCCTGCTCGTCTCCTTCGTACGAGAACAGGCGGCCGCCCCCTCGTCCGCGACCGACGAGCCGCTGCTCACCTGGTGCCGTCTGCTCACCGACCGGGCGCAGGGGCGGCGGGCGGGTCCTGACGGCGTACTCGTGGATTGCCCGGTACGACAGGCGACCGTGTTCGACAACTACAGCAACCTGGCGATGCTCGCCGTGCTGGGCGACTGCCACGTACTGGGCGGCGCCAAGATGGCCGACTACTGGCCGTATGTCGAACACCGCCTCGGCACCCTGCGGCAGGCAGCCGCCGAGGACATGCGCGACCCGAGGGCCGCGGTGGTCCCGGATGTCGATCTGCTCCGGTTCGCCGGGCCGTCACCGGCGGTCGCGGCGCAACTGGAGCGCCAGGGCGTGCCGTACAGCCAGGGACTGGCGGTCGCCGAGCACGGGGACTTCGCAAGGCGGATCGACCCGTTCGACCCGACCGGGCCGGTTGCCCGGTGACCCGGTGACGTGGCGGATCCGGTGGCGAAGGGTCCTGCGACCAGCCCTGGTCGGCCCGCCCCACGGGTGGCGGCGGACAGATCGCGTCCGTCAACGGCTTTCCGGTGCAGGCTCTGCGGGTAGGCGACCTAGGCCTAATGCTGTTGCTTTGCGACCTTGCGGGTTGAGGTCTGCGGATGCGGACGGCTCGTGCTCCGGCGAGGGTGGGTTGGGGCCAGGTGCGGTGGCCGGCACGTTTGAGCCGGT
>NZ_JBVHPX010000050.1:0-16550 GCF_055567735.1 Streptomyces sp. NPDC026394 | reverse complement strand
ACCGGCTCAAACGTGCCGGCCACCGCACCTGGCCCCAACCCACCCTCGCCGGAGCACGAGCCGTCCGCATCCGCAGACCTCAACCCGCAAGGTCGTAAAGCAACAGCATTGGGCCTAGTAGTAGTGTTTGAAGCCTAACCTTGTCTACTTTGATGGATGCTCCTGTTGCGCTGGTCGCTACGCGAGCCTACTGAACTTGACAGCATCGAGGGCTCGGGACGTATATTCACCACGTTACGTTGTCTAGGTCGATAGACGGCGCGGGGGATCGACTCGACAGTCAGCCAGTGCGTTAGAGGGTGTGATCGGTAGGCGGCTCCTCGCTCCGTCGGTGGCCGCGGGGCCTTGTGTGTCTTTGAGGGGTGTGCGGAGCGGCGCGTTGAAATCCACGGTCGCGTGGGGGAGCGCGCCATCCGTCCAAGGGGGCCCGTTGCCTGGACGGCACATCGGGGCGGAGGTAAGGCTCGGCCGGCCATCAAAGCGAAGCCATTGACCATCAAGAACGGATTCAACCGATGACCGCCTACTCAGTCCTCATGCCCTTTTTGCCTCGTCGGCCGGAACAAGTCCTGCCATACGCGGCGATGGTGCACTGGACCCACGCCGAAAGGCTGTGGCAAGGGCAGGCGCTCATGGTCGAGCCGCACCAAGGCTTCGCCTACGCCGCTGGAGCGGGCTTCCGTGTGCCCGTTGGGCTTGGCGTCACGCTCATGCCGTTGCGGCACCCGTACGAGGCTGCCCTACAGGCCCGGTCTCTGGCGATGACCACGGGGCATCCGGTGGTCGCGGGCGTCGGCCCGGGGGCACGGCCCTTTCAGCAAAGTCTGTTGGGAGAGCCCTACCGCAGCCCTCTGACGCTGGCACGTGAATACCTCACAGCGGTACGCGGACTACTCGACGGTGCGCCGGTCGACTCCGACGGAGAATACGTTTCCGGCCACATGGCTTTGCCACCCTTCCCGGCGCCCAAGGTCGAGGTGGGCCTCGGAGTGCTACGAGCGGGTATGGCCCGGCTCGCCGGGGAGGTGGCCGACGTGGCCATCACCTGGATGACACCTGCCGCCTACCTACGCGACACCGTGATCCCAGCAATGACCGAAGGGGCCGAAAAGGCCGGCCGGGGTCGGCCCAGACTGACGGCCATGGTGCCGCTGGCCCTCACCGGACCCGGCCGCGCGGCTGCCGAACTCGCCCTGGCCGGCAACGGCGCACATATGAAGGGTCCGCACTACATCGACATGCTGCGCAGGTCGGGGATCGACGTCGCCGGATCGGACGAGAAGGCCAACGCTGAGGCGCTCGTCTCCGGTGGAGCGTTCCTCTCCGGCGACCTGGATGACCTGGCCGGGCAATTGAAGGCGTACGAGGCAGCCGGCGTGGACGAGATCGTCCTCAACGTCA
This sequence comes from Streptomyces sp. NPDC026394, assembly GCF_055567735.1. Lineage (NCBI taxonomy): Bacteria > Bacillati > Actinomycetota > Actinomycetes > Kitasatosporales > Streptomycetaceae > Streptomyces > Streptomyces sp. NPDC026394. Next base: position 15,149 of record NZ_JBVHPX010000050.1, on the reverse strand, counting down.
CTGGCGTCTGCAACGTCTACGGCCCGCAGGCCGCCATGGACGAACTCAAGACCCTCCTGGCCGCGTTGGCCTGACACCGCTGCTCGGTACGGCAACACCCGTACCGAGCAGGCACATCGACTGGCGCACCCGCATCCTCCCGTGTTCTGCGCGGGCTGTGCGAGGCGATGCGCTGCACCACGAAGGGGAACCATGCCCAAGATCAAGGAGCGCCTGATGGCCTGGGCCACGGGGCGCGACAGTCAGCAGGAGACATCCGGCACCGAGCCGCAGAACGGCCGCCGCACGGTCGTCCTGGAAAGCTCCGAGCACCTCGCACAAGTCTTCGCCTCGGATGTCGTCGGTGCAGACACTCTGGTCTTCGCGCCTGAATTCTCCCAGGCCGACACCGCGGATGGCAGCGGCCCCGACGTAGCCGTCTACGGCGGTTCGGTCGGCGAGTCCGGCGCCGAGTTCTCTCTTGGCACCGACTTCTACCTGCAGGTGCAGAGCTACGGAATCAGCGGCTACATGTCGGTGATCGGCCCCACCTTGGTGCGCGTCGCTGACACGGCGGACTTCGAAGCCTACGTCGCAGATGCCGACCGGGCCCGGCAGGACGGCACGTTCCCGGAATTTCTCGCTTCCCCAGCAGTCCAACTCGCAGATCTGCCGGCGCTCGGCGCCGCGCATGCCAGCTCCGGCCCCGCGCTGCGGCTGTACGTCGCAGCCACAGGTGCCGTGTCGACCTCTCCTGGCGGCCGCCCTCTGGGTGTGGCCGGTGAGAGCGTGGCAGTATTCGAAGCCGAATGGAGCCGCGTCAACGACGATGCTGACCGGCCCTGTGCAGTCAGCCTTGGCGCGGCTGTACCCGATGAGGTCCGTACCACCGGGCTCGCGGAACGGCCCTGGCTGGGCCGCTACCTTGCGGCACTCGACGCGCTGCGAAATCTCGCCGGCCGAGCGACGACCGGCGCGTCGGTCTCAGGCTTCGGTGGCCGGTTCCTGCCGGCGCTGGCCAAGATCTCGAATCCTGCCGACGCTATGGGCACCGAGGTGCCGCTGCTGCTGTGGACCGACGAAGCAGCCTACGTATACGTAGCGAACACCAACCGGATGATGCAGCTGCGCCGGGAGGCGGCAGCGCTCGTCGAAGCGCTGCTGGTCTGCGGTTCCGTCGACGCCGCCGCAGCGCACGCCGCCCCGGAGAAGCTCCTGCAGATGGAGCGAGCCCTCGCCGACATGAGTGTGCACCTGCGCGCCCAGCCCTGCGAACGCTCCCGGGCGGGGCGGTGAGAGGACCGTGTCCGCGACCACGACGGCCCCTCCCGGCCGGGCCGGTGAACTGCTCGCGGCCCTCGGTGACCGCGCCGTCCTGCATGGCATGTACGACACCTACGGCTCGTCGGTCTACCACCACCTGGCCGCCCAGGGTGACCATGAGGTCCGCGAGCTTTTGGCTGTCATCCGGCAGCTGCCCGGCCCCGTCCTGGACCTGGCGGCCGGCTCCGGCAGGCTGACCATGCCCTTCCTGGCCCTGGGCCGCGAGGTGACGGCGCTGGAGCTGTCGCCGAGCATGCTGGGGCTGCTTACGGACCGTCTCGCCACTGGTCCTGCGGCGCTGCGGGAGCGCTGCACGGTGGTCCGGGGCGACATGAGTGACTTCTCGCTCGAGCAGCGCTTCGCAGCGGTAGTGCTCGGCACCACCTCCATTTCTCTCTTGGACGAGACCGGGCGGCCTGGCCTGTACCGCTGCGTACAGGAACACCTTGCGGAAGGCGGCCGGTTCCTGCTGTCGACCGTGGAGATGGACGCGGCACGCTCCAGTGACATCGAGGCCGAGCTGACCGTCCCCACGGGTGCGGCCACGTATCGCATGTACGAGTACTGGGCGCCCGGTGATGCCGCGCGCACCGTCACGATCTTCCCCGACGGGTTCGACGTGACCGGTGAGCAGGAGGTGCACGTGTGCACCACCACCATCGGCGTGCTGTCGGCCAACCAATTGGAGGCCGAGCTCGCGGGGGCGGGCTTCGCCGTACGGGCCCGGCATCCGCTGCCGATGGCGGGCGCTCGGCACCCGAGTGTGCTGCTGGAAGCCGAGGCCATGGCATGACGGAGACTTTCGTGAACGACGTGAGTACCGAGGAAGGCGCGACGCATCCGCTGTGGCCCTCCCTCCTGCCCCCTGGGCTGCAAGGCCGCGATGAGCTGTGCGCGGTCGCGGCGGCAGGCGTCCGGGTCCGCTTCGCCGACGGCCGGGAACTGCTGGACGGCTCCAGCGGGCTGTGGAACACCAACATCGGTTATGGCAACGCGGCCATCGCCGATGCGGCCGCTCAGGCCCTGCGGGACGCCTCGTACCTGAGTGTCTTCCGCTACGAGAATGCCTACGCCCGCCGGGCCGCGGCTGCCCTGCTTGAGGTCTGTGGCGCGGACTACTACGGGCGCGTGTTGTTCTCGACGTCCGGAGGTGCCGCCAACGACCTGGCGATGAAGGTCGCCCGGCACTACCACGCCCTGCGCGGCGAGGGGCGGCGCAAGGTCGTCGTCGGTTTGCGCGGCAGCTATCACGGCTTGACCTACGGCAGCTTCGGGCTGACCGGGGAGGACCTGGGGCAGCAGTTGTACGGCGTGGACCAGCGTTTGATTCGGCATGTGACGCCCAACGACCCCGGCGACATCGCCGAGTTGCTGCGGCGACAGGGTTCACAGGTGGCGGCGGTGGTCGTCGAACCGGTGCTGGGCAGCGGCGCGGTGCCACTGACGCGGGAGTACGTGGCCGAGCTGCTGCGGCTACGCCGTGAATACGGCTTCCTGCTGGTGGCCGATGAAGTGGCGACCGGCTTCGGCAGGACGGGTTCCTTCTTCGCTTCTCAGGAGTGGGCCGGGCAACCGGATCTGCTGATCGCGTCCAAGGGGCTGACCAACGGCACGAGCGCGGCAGCTGTCGTGGTCGCCGCCCGCTCGGTGGCAGCCGCTTTTGAGGACGACAGTGCGGTCCTCACCCACGGGGAGACGCAGGCTGGCACGCCCGTCACGTGTGCGACGATTCTCGCCACCATCTCCGAGATGCGGCGGCTGGACGCGGTCGCGATGGGCAAGCGGCTCGCCGCTCACTTGGATGCAGCGCTGGCCGAGCTCGTCGCTACTCACCCGCTGGTCGCAGCGACGACCGGGCTCGGCTGCTTCCGCTCGCTGCGGTTCTTGCGAGCTGACGGCTCACCGCTGCCGCAGCCCGAGGTGCCGGAACTGGTGGCGGCGATCCGGCAGGCGGGTGCCATCGTGCATCCCGGTGTGAACGGTGTCCAGCTCTTTCCGGCTCTGACCTACGCTGAGCACGACCTTACTGAGCTGCTGGAGTGCGTTCAGGCTGGCCTGAACGCGCATGTCGCGGGTACCGGGATGCGGCAGTGAGCAACGACACTGGTGCAGCCGCCTCCGTGTTGCATGGTTGCGCGACATTCGGTCGCTGGCTCGGGAGACGGACAGAGCGTAGAATCACCGTGCTCGTGGACTCCGCGCTGAAGGACTCGGACATCGTCACAAAGGCGCGTAGGCTGGTGGAGTCGCCGGGACGGCAGGTCGACTTCTTGGCACTGACGGGTGCGGGCGATGTGCAGAGCGTCATCGCGTTGGCCGACCAGCTTGCAGACAGCGAGCTGGTGATCGGTGTCGGGGGCGGCTCGCTGCTGGACCAGGTGAAACTGGCGACCGTGGCGCGTGATGACCGGGATGTCCGCACCCGGCTGACGGTGCCGCAGCGCAGCGGCCTGATCACCCTGCCGGAGTTCACCGGCCGCAAGACACCGCTTGTGGCGGTCCCCACCACGCTGGGCACCGGCACGGAGGTCAGCGGTGCGGCTTGCCTCGTACACCCCGGCGGCAAACGGCTGGTTCTGGGCATGGCCCTGCAGCCGGAGGTCGCGGTGCTGGACGCGGCGGCAACGGCCACCCTGCCCGGTGAACTGCTGGCGGAAGGCGTCCTGGAGGCGCTTTTCCGAGTAGTCAGCCCCTATATCGGCGACCACCGGGCTGCGCCGACCGAGGACATGCTGGTCGAGACTGTGGCCGTGCGCCTGGTGGGGCTCGGGCATGCGCTGGCAGCCGTCCGGCCTGCTGACCCATCCGGCGTCGTGGCCGACGATGCGCTGCGGCTGGAGATCGCCAAGGTCAGTGGTCACAGCCACAACGCTTGGCTGCACCACGGCCGCGACCCCTATGCAGTCAAGGGTTGGCTCCTCGCCAACGAGCTGTCGTGGACTCTGGGAGTGCGCAAGATGACTGCCGTCGCGGCCCTCCTGCCGCCTTTGTGGCAGGCGATCGCGGACGGCGAGAGCCGCCTCGGTTCGGCAGCGCGGTTGCGGCGGATGTGGGCACGCCTGCGCATGACTGGGACCCAGCCGCTCCCGGCCGATCCGGGCGCGGGCGTACGCGCCCTGATCGACGCCTGGCGCATCGAGCGTCGGCTCACCGCGGACACGGCCCTGCTGGACACCGTCGCGCAGCGGACGGTACGTACCTGGGGCGCCGGGCTGCCGATGCTCGGCGGGCTGGTGGCCGACGATGTCCGCCGCCTGCTGTCCAACGCCGTGCCCGAGTCCGGCAAATGAAGCTTCCAAGCCCTTTGCGGGGCGCGGATGACATGCAAGTCCACTGAAACACGGAAAGGAGAAGACTATGCAGAACGCGTACGCCGCCACGGCGACGGAGCAGTTGGCCTCGGTCGACCTGGAACTGGGCCTTCAGGAACTGGAGGCCATGGAAGCCCCGGACTGGTGGTCCACTGCTCTGGGAGTCGGAGCGGGCATGGGCGTCGTGTCGCTCGTCGGCTACAGCGCGGTTTCCATCGCCACCTGATGTCCCGCGGTGGACCGGGCCGCGGCCTGCTGAGTGCAATCGCGGCCCGGTCGACCGGACAGAGCAAACCACCAGGAAAGGAGGTGTGACGTGCAGGAGAACACCCTTGAAGAGACTGCAGGCTTCGACCCCTCGCTGGAGCTGGGCCTTCAAGAGCTGGAGGCCATGGAGGCCCCCGGTTTCTGGAGCGGCGCCGGCATTGTGGCCAGCGCGGTCGGCAGTTTCGTCGCGAGCACGGTGAGCGTCCTCACCTGAGGCGTGCAAGCCGGGCCGCGAAGTGCAGAAGAGGAGGTGTGACATGCAGGAGATTTCTTTCCAGGAGGCGACTGACCCGGTGCTGGAGCTGGGCCTTCAAGAGCTGGAGGCCATGGAGGCCCCCGGCTGGTGGTCGGTGGCCGTGAGCGCTGTGGGCAGCGCCGCCCTGGGCATCTCGGTCAGCGTCGCTACCTGACCAGCACCGTTTCCCGTTGAATTTTGGAACAGAAGAGGAGTGAGACATGCAGGAATACAAGTTCGAGCAGGAGCTGGAGCTTGGCCTGCAGGAGCTGGAGGCCATGGAGGCCCCCGACTTCTGGTCCGGTTTCAAGGAGGGAGCCACGATCATGCCTCGGCTCCATCGCGCTCTACAGTGCCATCTCTGTAGCCACCTGAGCCGTTCCCACACGGTGCAACGCGCGGTCCATCCTGAGGGCCCGTGCGATGAAAGTTTGACACCGGGTTCCGCGGCAATGACGTTCGTTGCCGCGGAACCCCGCAAGCACTGAACGCGAGAAGCAAGGACTCGACATGAGCGAAAACCAGAATTTCCAGCAAGCCAATGTGAAACTCTCCATTGCGTCCATGATCCTCGTGTTGGTGCTTGTGGCCGGCAACGCTGTATTCAGCGGCCTTGCCCAGTGGATTTTCCTGGGCGTGACTGCCGTGGCCATCATCGGCTGTTCCGCCCGCATCGTCGCGAACATTCACGCTGAGCGCCGATGAGCGGCGACAACGTAATAGAACTCCGGGGCCTGACCAAGCAGTTCGGTGCCGTGAAAGCAGTGGAGGACGTCTCCCTCAACGTTCGCTCCGGTCGGGTCGTGGGCCTGCTCGGCCGCAATGGTGCGGGGAAGACAACCACCCTGCGCATGCTGCTGGGCTTGATGCGGCCCACGTCGGGCACGGCCACCGTCTTCGGCCACCGTTACCAGGACCTGCCGCGCGCCGCACACCGTATCGGCGTCAGCATGGATGGCATCAATCCGCTGCCGGGCACCACTGCCCGCCGCGAACTGGGTATCTGGGCCCGCGCTCTGGGGCTGCCGACCTCACGCGCGGACGAGGTGCTCGGCCGGGTCGGACTGGACGACCGGGCCGACCGCGCGGTCAAGGGCTACTCGACGGGCATGAAGCAGCGCCTCTCCCTGGCCACCGCACTGCTGCCCGACGCCGAGCTGCTGGTGCTCGACGAGCCCGCCAATGGTCTCGACCCAGACGGCATCCGCTGGCTGCGCATGACGTTGCGCTCGCTGGCAGAAGAAGGGCGCACCGTTCTGGTCTCGAGCCACCTGCTGGCTGAGATCGAGCAAACCGTGGACGACGTGGTCATCGTGCAGCGCACTGTGCGGTATGCGGGCCCCTTGAGCGAGCTCACCTCTGAGGGCGCAGAGAGTTTGGAGGATCGCTTCTTCTCGCTGGTCGGCTCCTCGCCGGGCACCACGACAGGCGCGACCGCAAGGGGGCGGGTCGATGCGTGACCTGCTTTCCGCCGAGTGGATGAAGGCATGGGTTGGCCGCACCTGGCTCGTCCTCGCCGGCTCCGGGGCTTTCATGTCACTGCTCGCCTCTCTGGGATACGCCAGTGAGCCCGACAAGAAGATCACCGAGCAGCACATGGGCCTCACCACCATCACCAACGACTCGGTGCGTGCGTGGATGATGACGTTTCTGTTCGCGGCGCTCTTCGGCGCGATTTTCGTCACCCGCGAGTACACTTCCGGCACCATCGGCCGTTCGGTCCTGCTCGGTGGTACCCGCTCCCGCCTGTTCGCCGCCAAGGCGCTGGTGGGTACGGCGATCGGTGCCTTGTCAGGGCTGCTCGCCGTCGCTTTGGCGCTTGGCGTCACCTGGGGCACGCTGGCCACTTCCGGTCACGATCCAGCGATCACCCGGGAGACGTGGCTGATCGCTGCAGGCGTCTTCGCCTGCAACGTGCTCGCCGGGCCCTGGGGCGTCCTCCTCGGCTGGATCATCCGGCACCAGGTCGGTGCGGTGGTGGCGCTGATCGCCCTCACACTGCTCGTCGATCCAGCCCTGGTGCGGCTGATTCCCGAGGTCGGCAAGTTCCTGATGACCATCGCCATGAGTTCGGTGTACCGCGATGACAAGCCAGAACTGCTCTCGGAACCTGTCGCTTTCCTGGTCATCGGCGGCTGGCTGGCGATCGCCTGGTTCGGCGCCCGCAAGCTGTTCCTCACCCGCGACATCACGTAAGGCCGGCCCAGCCATGTCCTACAGAAACGCAACCGCGACCCGCGAGCCGTCCCCCGCTGCGCTGGCCCGGCCACGCATCGCCGATGACGTGACCGTCCACACGCCGGACAAAGAAGGCGCGCCCTGGGTCATCCAGCGCGGCCGGCACCAGTACTTCCGGGTCCAGGCCGACTTGGCACGGCTCGCGCGCACCGTGGACGGCACGCGCGACCACGCGGGGCTCGCCGAGGTTCTGGGGCCACCGTGGACTCCGGATGTCGTGGGCCTCGCGGTGCGGAAACTGGCGGACTCCCGGCTGCTGCACGATGGAGGTACAGGACGCAAGCGGAAGGAGCGGGGTACTTGGATCCGCTTTGTCCCGCCCCTGACCTTGCAGTTCACCATTCTCAAGCCGGAGCGTGTCCTGCGCCGGCTGACGCCCCTGATCAGGGCTCTGGCCCACCGGGCCGCAGCCGTGGGGGCGGCGGTGGCCGTCCTGGGCGGCTTGCTGGCCCTGGCCGCCCAGGGCAGCGAGCTGCATACCGCACTCAGCCAGCCGCTGCCGATCACCGTCTACCTCGCCGTGGCTTGCGCGATGCTTGCCACCACGTTCGTGCACGAGATGGGCCACGGCGCGGTGCTCACCTACTACGGTGGCCGCCCGAGCCGCATGGGCGTGATGCTGTTCTACCTCTCCCCAGCCTTCTTCTGCGACGTCTCCGACGGCTGGCGGCTGCCGGACAAGGCGCATCGTGTGCGCGTGGCGCTGGCCGGCATCACTACACAGGCGGTGATTGCGGGTGGTACGGGTATCGCAACCCTGTTCGTGGGTAATGCCTCGATCCATGCTGGCCTGCTCGTTTTCACCGTGTCCACGTATGTGTCCGGTCTGCTGAACTTGCTGCCCTTCATCAAACTCGACGGCTACATCGCATTGATGAGCCACCTGGACCTGCCGCATCTGCGGGACCGCGCCATGACCGACGGTCGCCGCTTCATCGCCAAGGTTCTCTTCGGCGGCCGCTACAGCCGGGAACTGCCCCAGCTGCCCTGGTCGGTCATCTATGGCCTGGCCTGCCTGGCCTTCCCGTTCTACATCGTCATCAGCGCCATGAGGTTGTGGGCCGACACCGTGCAGCGCCTCGGCCCGATCGGCGCCTCGCTCATGCTGTTCGGCATCGGCTACTTCCTGTATCACCTCGCCCGCGGCTTCAAGCGGCTGCTCGGCGAGGCACGCGCGGCGGGCGCCCGCGCATGGCGTATGTGCGCTGCTACGGTGCTCACCCTCGCCGCCGTGAGCGCGCTGCTATTGTGGGTAAGGTTGCCTTACACCGTTTCCGGCGGCTACGTCCGCAACTCCGGGAGCGAGCTGAACCTGGTGCTGCCCTCCTCCGCCGACCGTTCCGCTATCGAGGAGGGCACGACCGTAGATCTGTTCCGCTCCGGATTGGCCGCTAAAGCGAAAATGGGCACCGCCGTGGTGGCCGACGCCCAGGGGAAGAACACCACCGCGCCGCTGTCTGCCTTCCTGCCTGTACAAACCGACAGCCTGCCGCAGCCGGTTATGAGCTACCGGCTCACCGGGACCGATGCCCCGGCCGACCGGGTCGGCACGGCCGCTGTGAATGCCGGGAAGCTGCCGCTGTGGAACTGGCTCTACAGCGAATGCGTAGCACCGGCCTGGCGCTGGTGACCTAGCCGCACATCTGCCCACCACCTGCGGCCACTGCTCGACCAGGGAACTTCATCACCATGCTTCAGCACCTGATCTATTGCCAGCCCGATGGGCTGTTCTACGACAAGCCCGCTGTCAGCGAAGACTCCGCCACTGATGCCTTCGGCGAGGCCTTCGCCACTGTGCCGGAGCACTGGCGGCGCGAATTCAACGCCGACTGGGCCGTCATGATTCCCCCGGCCGTGGATCTTCCCCTCCAGGGCTGGAAGATCCACGTCTCCGCCACCATGGAGAATGCCAGGGCGGCCCTGGAGACTGTGTGGAACTACTGCGTACCGCGCGAAGTGACCTTCAAGTACCTACGCGACACCCGGGTGATGTTCCGCCGCAACAACAAGTACGGCGACCGCAGCGCCAGCGGAAAGTTCATCACCGTCTACCCCCTCGACGACGAGCACTTGGCGACGCTGCTGCAGGAACTGGGCGACCTCCTTGACGGCAGCAAGGGCCCGTACATCCTCAGCGACCTGCGTTGGCGTGCCGGCTGCCCGCTGTACGTACGCTACGGCGGGTTCATCGAGCGGACCATCCGCAACGAGACCGGCGCGCTGGTGGACTGCATCAGCGACCCCGACGGCAATCTCGTGCCCGACCACCGCGGCCCGAGTTTCCGGCCGCCCGCCTGGGCACCGATGCCCGCATGCCTCACTGATTCCCTCGCCGCCCGCAACGCGGGCACACTGCGCGATTTCCCCTTCCGCGCTACCAGGGCACTGCACTTCTCCAACGGCGGCGGCGTGTACGAGGCGACCGACACCCGTGACGGCTCTACCGTGCTGCTCAAAGAAGCCCGCCCGCTGGCCGGCCTGGACGACACCGGCGCGGACGCCGTGGCCCGACTGGAGCGCGAGCACTGGGCGCTGGAGCGCCTCGCCGGCCTGCCCCGCACCCCCCGCCTCATCGATTACCGCATCGGCAGCGAGCACTACTTCCTGACGCGCGAATACGTGGCGGGCAGCGGGCTGTTCAAGGAGATGGAAAAGCGCAACCCGCTGCTCAACCAAGAACTACCGGCTGACGAGGCCACCCCATACGCGCGGTGGGCCCTGCGCATCCTGGACGAGATCGAAGCCGGCGTACAGGAGATGCACGAACGCGGCGTCGTCTTCGGAGACCTGCATCCGAGCAACGTGCTGGTCCGCGATGACGACAGCATCGCATTCATCGATTACGAAGCGAGCAGCGAGGCGCGGGCCGACGCTCGGCAGTCCATCGGCGCACCCGGCTTCCGCGCCCCCACCGACTACTGCGGACCTGCCGTTGACCGCTACGCCCTGGGCTGCCTGCGCCTGGCACTGTTCGTACCGATGACAGTCGTGATTCCTTGGTCGACACGAAAGGTCGATCAGCTCATCGATGTCGCCCGCCGCCACTTCCCCCTGCCCGAAGACTTCGCTGACCGCGTCTGGGACGACCTCGGCCCCGGTGTCCGCCGGAAGAGCTCAGCCTCTGCATCCGCCCTGCCTGCGGAGCAGTCCTGGAACCCGTCACGTCTGTCGGCTGTGCGCCGTTCGATCGCCGACGGCATCGTGGCCTGTGCCACCCCAGACCGTAAGGACCGTCTTTATCCCGGTGACATCCAGCAGTTTCTCGTGCCCCAGGGCGGCGTGACCTTCGCGTACGGTGCGGCGGGCGTGCTGTGGGCACTGGCTGAGGCCGGTACGCAGGCACCGGCCGAGCACACCGAGTGGCTGCTGTGGGCCGCCAGCAACCTCAACGAGCCTCGGCCCGGCTTCCATGACGGCCTTGCCGGCATCGCGTACGCCCTGGACCGCCTCGGCCGTACGGAGGAGGCACGCGAGTTGCTTGGCCGAATATCCGGCACGGATCTCGACGCGGCCGACGCCACCTTCCACAGCGGCTTGCCCGGCATTGGCCTCACTCTGCTTCATTTCGCCGCCCGCACCGGCGACCAGATGCTGCTGGATAAAGCCGTCGGCATCGCCGACCGTCTCGTCGACCAGGACGGCCCGGCCATGTCCGGACGGCCCCGGCCCGGCTTGCTGCACGGCCTCGCGGGCGCTGCCCTCTTCCTGCTGCGCCTGTACGAGAAGACGAGGGACGACAAGCAATTGCACCACGCCGTGGAGGCGCTGCGGCGTGACCTCGCCGACATCGGTCACCCGGGCCGGCCCGCCGGCGATGATGCGCCCTGGCGCTCACCGTTGCTCGCTGCGGGCAGCGCAGGCTTGGGCATGGTTCTCCACGACGCCCTCGGCCACCGGTCCGATCCTGAGCTTGCAGCGGCCCGTGACGCGATCCGCCGCGTGCTGAAGCCGCGCTTCACGCAGCACGTTGGCCTCTTTCATGGCCGGGCCGGTACGGCTCTCGCTCTCGCGCACATGCGCAACGGCGACCCGGAGGGCGACGCCGCACTGATGCGGCACACAAGCGCCTTCTCGTGGCACTCCCACCTGCTCGACGGACGCCTCACCTTCTTCGGCGACCAGTCGTTGCGGCTGTCCGCCGACCTCGCCACCGGCGCCGCCGGCGTCCTGCTCGCCATCTGCGCAGTGCAGGCGGGCGGGGCTGCGGGCCTGCCCTTCTTCCGCCCGACCCGGGAGTGCTGACATGGCGCGGCCCTTCTCCCCCCTGGTGTCGGTGATCTGTCCTACCTACAACCGTTCCGACGCCATTGTGCGCACCATCGCCTCGGTCCGGAACCAGTCGGTGACCGACTGGGAGCTCCTGGTCATGTCGGATGGCTGCACGGACGACACGGAGGACTGGGTGCGCGCCGCGGCAAGCGAGGACGGGCGTATCCGCCTCGTGCGCACCGCGCGGTACGGGCATCCCAGCGGTCCTCGCAACGAGGGTCTCGCCCAGGCGCGGGGCGAGTACACCGCCTACATCGATCACGACGACGTGTGGCGCGAGAACCACCTCGACGTGGTGCTCTCCCTCTTCGAGGAGGGTGGCGAGATCGTCGCGACCGGTTTCCGGTGCCGCAACCGGCAAGGCGAGGTGACCTCCTCCTCCGACGCGTTCGGGCTGTGCTGGCACCCCGAACTACAGCTGCTCGGTCCCATATTCGAGCCGTCGCGCGTGGCCCATCGCAGCGGGCTGGCCGAGCGGGTCGGCGGCTGGCGGGCCGGCTACGGCCTGGAGGACTGGGATCTGTGGCTCCGCCTGGCCGACGCCGGCGCCCTCTTCACCACAGCGCAGGACCGCACCACCGAGCTCTTCGACGACCCCGGCACCCGCCGCTTCGCCACGCCGTTGCGGCATCGGATGCCGGTGGCAGCCTTCGACGATCCGCGCCGGGCCCACGCAGTCATGACGGAACTGCGGGACGAACGACACGAGGCTGCCTTCCGCGCCGCGGCGGAAGCGGACACGCGCGCCTGGATCGCTCGATTGCGTACGACCGATCAGTTCACCATGCCGAGAGGCTGGGACGGCGACCTCGACGCGGCCATCACGAAGGCTGCCACCAAGGCGCCGCCACCGTGGCCCGACCTGGAGCTCGTCCCGGATAGCGGCCGCTACCTAGTGGCACAGCGACTGTGGTGCTCCACCGCCGAACACGCCGAACGCATCACGGAACTGACGCGGCGCACCCAGCGTGAGCAGTTCGCACTGGTGGAAGCCATCGTGCGCACGTCGGGTGGAACCGCCGCCGTCCCTTCGGGAAGCGGCGCGCGGTGAAGGCCCTCGTCCTGGCCGGCGGCACCGGCAGCCGACTACGGCCCATCACCCACACCGCCGCCAAGCAACTCGTTCCGGTCGCCAACAAACCGGTGCTGTTCTACGGCATCGGGTCGATCGTGGAAGCGGGCATCACCGACATTGGTGTGATCGTCGGCGACACCGCCGCCGAGATTCGTGCAGCACTCGGCGACGGGACGCGTTTCGGCGCCCATGTCACATACCTGCACCAGAAACGCCCCTTGGGGCTGGCGCACGCCGTCTCGGTGGCCCGCGATTGGCTGGGGGAGGACGACTTCGTGATGTACCTCGGCGACAACTTCATCGTCGGCGGGATCACCGGCTTCGTCGAAAGCTTCCGTAAGCGGCGCCCGACCGCAGGGTTGCTGCTGACGACGGTGGACAACCCCGGCGCCTTCGGGGTCGCCGAACTCGGCCCGGACGGCGAGGTGGCGCGGCTGGAGGAGAAGCCGAGCGCACCCCGCAGCAACCTTGCTCTCGTAGGGGTGTACTTCTTCACCAGCGCCGTGCACACCGCCGTGGCCGGCCTCAATCCTTCGGCACGCGGTGAACTGGAGATCACCGAAGCAATCCAAAGACTGATCGACGAGGGGCGGACCGTCCGCGCCACAAAGATCACCGGCTACTGGAAGGACACCGGCAACGTCCACGACATGCTGGAGGTCAACCGTTCGGTGCTGGAGATGCTGGAGCAGGCCGTCGAGGGCGAGGCCGACGAGGCCAGCCGCATCATCGGCAGGGTCCGTATCGAGCGCGGCGCATGCGTCGAGCGGTCCCGCATCGTGGGCCCCGCGATCATCGGCGCTGGTACAGTCGTTCGCGACTCCCGTGTCGGCCCCTTCGCCTCGATCAGCGAAGACTGCACGATCGACGGGACCGAAGTGGAATCGTCGATCATCCTGCAGGGTGCCAGCATCGTGAGAGCAGGGCGGATTGAGGACTCCCTCATCGGCCGGTCCGTGCGCATCACGGGCGCCGACGAGGCGCCCCGCGGACACCGCCTGGTCCTCGGCGACCACAGCCAGATCCAAATCGCTGCCTGAGCTCCTGCCTACGCCACGCCCCCTGCGCAATACCCGGAAGACCTCGATGAGACTGCTTGTTACCGGTGGGGCCGGATTCATCGGCTCCCACTTCGTCCACGGGCTGCTGGCCGACCCGGCTGGCTCCGCTACCGTCACGGTCCTGGACGCATTGACTTACGCTGGCAACCGCGCCAACCTTCCCGGGGCGGGGCAGGAGCCACGCCTGGAATTCATACACGGCGACATCCGCGACGCGGAACTCGTCCGGCAATTGATGGCCTGTCACGACGCTGTGGTGCACTTTGCCGCCGAGTCGCACGTCGACCGGTCCATCCTTGACGGCACCGAGTTCGTCTCCACCAATGTCCTGGGGACTCAGACACTGCTGGAAGCGGCGCTGCGAGCCGGTACCAGCCTCTTTGTGCAGGTATCCACTGACGAGGTGTACGGCTCGATCGCTGCCGGATCGTGGACCGAGGAACAGCCTCTCGCCCCCAGCTCCCCTTATTCGGCTTCCAAGGCGGCGGCCGATCTGATGGCACTGGCCTACCACCGTACTCACGGACTGGACGTACGGATCACCCGCTGCTCCAACAACTACGGGCCCCGTCAGTACCCGGAGAAGCTAATTCCCCTCTTCACCAGCCGCATCCTCGACGGGCAGACCGTGCCCCTCTACGGCGACGGGGGCCACGTCCGCGACTGGCTGCACGTTGAAGACCACTGCCGTGCCATTCGCCTCGTCCTCGACGGCGGTCGGCCGGGCGAGATCTACAACATCGGCGGCGGCACAGAACTCACCAACAAAGAACTCACCGGTCGGCTTCTGGTCGCCTGCGGCGCCCACTGGGACAGCGTGGAACACGTCTCGGACCGCAGGGGCCACGACACGCGCTACTCCGTCGACTGGTCGAAGATCCGACTAGGGCCTGTGTGATGTCGTGATCATTCGGTGGTCTTGATCAGGTCGTCGATCCAGATCATTGCGGCACGCAGGTGGAGGCCGGCGAGGTAGCTCTCGGGTGTCTTGTCGCAGCGGGTGGCGATGCCGCGCCAGGCTTTCAGCTTGTTGATCAGTCGCTCGACCGTGTTTCGTTCCTTGTAGAGGTCGGCGTCGTGGCTGAAGGGTCGGCCGCCTCGCGCGCCCTTCTTCTTGCGGTTGGCGGCCTGGTCCCGCTTTTCCGGGATGACTGCCTTGATGCCGCGTCTGCGCAGGTAGCAACGGCTGCCGCGGGACGAGTAGGCCTAATGGGAAGTGAAGGCCGGTGGTAGCTGATTCAGGGGCGCGAGCTGAGCCTTTGAGTATGCCCGGGCCTGAGAGCCCTGTTGACAAGTCGAGGCCGGCTCGCGCCCAGCAGTCTGGTCAGAAGTGTGCGGAATCAGGTGCGGTTCGTGCTGCCAGGGCACCGAAAGGATGCCGTTCCTGCGGG
>NZ_JBVHPX010000049.1:0-19092 GCF_055567735.1 Streptomyces sp. NPDC026394 | reverse complement strand
GCCGGCGCCCCTTCATGTGTCCGGTGTGAACCGTCTCGGTGACGCCTACCTGTCCACCACCAACCTGGGCACGTGGCCGCAGTTCCACTCCAGGGCGGCCTACCTGCGGCTGGTCGACGCCTGCTGGGAGGACCGGGCGTACGGCGACTTCCTCCAGCACTGCATGGTGGCCGAGGGCATCGTCGACATCGCCGCCGAGCCTGTCGTCAGCCCGTGGGACGTGGCTGCGGTACGGGTGGTGGTGGAGGAAGCCGGTGGTCGCTGCACCGATCTGGCGGGCGGCGACATCCTCACCGGAGGCGGCGCGTTGTCGGCCAACCCACAACTGCACGGACTGGCTGTCGGGGTTCTCGGCACCGACCACACCGGGCCGTGCACGGACGGGGGCTGAGCCGCTGTCCGAACCGGCCGGTGCTGTGCCCGCATCCAGGCTTCGCACTCGCCCGCACATCGATCAGGACAGGCCGATCAGGATCGACCGGTCGGGGCCGCCCGGCCGTCCGCGACCGACCGTCCCACAACGGCTGACCACCCGACTGCACCCGACCACCCGCCCGTCCGCACCCGATCCCCCGACCACCCGCCCGACCGCCCCCGACCACCCGCCTGCCCGTCCGACTGAACTGGTGACACCCATGACCTCGAACGCCCCCGCCGTCCGCCCCGCCACCCGCGACGACCTCCCCCGCGCGCTGCGCACCCTCCAGCGTGCGTTCGCCGACTACCCCTTCACCCGCCACACCATCGCCGCCGACGACCACCTCGCCCGCCTGCACCGCTTCAACGAGCTGTTCGTCTCCCGTATCGGCCTGGACCACGGCAAGGTGTGGGTGGCCGACGACGGCGACGCGGTGGCCGTCTGGACCACCCCCGAAACCGCCAACGCGGGCAACGTCTTCGCGGAGATCGGCCCGCAGTTCGCGGAGATCGCCGGAGACCGTGCCGACGTCTCCGCGCAGGCCGAGGCCGCCATGGGGCCCCACCGGCCCACCGAACCCGTGTGGTTCCTCGGCTCGGTCGGCGTCGACCCCGGCCGCCAGGGTCAGGGCCTGGGCGGCGCGGTGATCCGGCCCGGCCTGGAAGCCGCCGAACAGGCCGGTGTCCCCGCCTTCCTGGAGACCTCCGACGAACGCAACGTGCGCTTCTACGAGCGCCTCGGCTTCGAGGTGACGGCCGACTACCCGCTCCCCGGCGGCGGCCCGCACACCTGGGCCATGACCCGTAAGCCGGGCGCCTGAGCCAGGGCTGCCCACGACGATGCCGGTCGGTGCCGCGCGGCCCGGCCACCGGAACGCGGAGACGAGAAGGGCTGGAAGACGTGACCATAGGGCTCGCCACGACGCTCGGCGACTATCTGGAGTACGCGTTCGCTCAGCACGGCCGCGGTGTGCGGTACCTGCCCGTGTACGACCCGGCCGGGAAGCATGTGTGGCCCCGCCGGATCGCGGCGCGCCTCGGCTTGGAAACGGTCGAAGTACCTGCCCGGGCCGATGGCGCCGTCCCTCCGGGGGCCGGTGACTGCGCGCGCGACGGGCGGGAGGACCACCTCGTCGTCGCCCTCACCGACGACGCCGGGTTCTGCGCGCCGGCACTGGTGTTCGCGCTGGCCAAGGACGCCCGGCTGGTACGGGCCGACACCGCGAGTCAGGTCGTGAAGGCGGCGCTGGAGCTGCCGCCCGGCGGCTACCTCACGGTCGTCGGCCCGGAACGGGTGCTGGAGTTCGCCCTGCTGAACCGGCTCCGCCGGGAGGCCCCGGAGGTGAACACGGGCGTTCTGTGCGGGCCGACCCCGGCCAAGCTCAGCGAACTGGTGTTCAAGACGCTGGTCTACCCGCACATCCCGGCGGAGCGCGACGAGTTCTTCGCCGGGCTCCTCAAGGGCAAGGAACCGATGACGTCGGGTCGCCTGACGGTCTACCCGACGGACGCCGTCGACGCCGGGCACCTCATGGACGGCACGGTGCTGCGCCGGGTGCTGAGCTTCATCGCCCACGCCAGCGAGGACTACCTGCGGGTCACCCCCGACGACATCCTGTGCGGTCTGACCGACGACCCGGAGGAGCAGGCGGCGGCCCGGCGCGCGCCCGGCCCGCTGCCCGCCTGCATGCAGGGAGACACCTGTGTCTACCCGGACGCGCGACGGCACGACCCCGCCGCCGTCACGGCTCAGGTGGTTTTCGCCAACGCCTGCCTGACCCTGAAGTTCGGCACCCAGCTGATGGGCGAGCACAACCGCTTCACCATCTCCCGCCGGTTCCTCGACGGCTGGACGGGCTGCTTCATCGCCAGCCCGTTGCTCAAGGACGGTATCCCCGGCGAGAACCTGCTCTTCCACGCCCTGATCGAGGACGGTCTGACGGTCGGCGCCGCCGTACGGGCGGTCAACGACAACCTCGAACGGTGGGGCGTGGACGCGCCGGCCGTCATCGTCATCGGCGACCCGGAGGCCGTCTACGGCGACCGCGGTGCGCCGCGGACCGGCCCGGTGCCGTCGGTCGCGTACGAGCGAGATCGTGCCACCGTCCGCTTCGACGGCCTCATGCCGACGTACAGCCGCGTCCGGCTGGACGACCCGGACCTCCTCGCGGCGCACCGCGACGGCACCCTGGACATCCGGCCCGCCACCCCGTTCGGCGGACGCACCCCGTTCTACGCGGCCGCCGCGGAGATCGACGGCGGGCTCGACATGATGGTGCTGGGCGTACAGGACCGGCCGCTGCTCCCGGAGGAGTCGCCCCGCGTCCTCGACGTACGCGCCACGGCGCCGCGGGCCGAACTGGACGGACTCACCCGGGCCTTCGAACGGTACGAGAACCTGGCGTTCCTGGACATCAAGCTCGACAAGGGCCGCGCGGTACTGACCGACATGGTCAACAACCTGCCCACGATGGCCCGCAGAGCGCGCAACACACGCTTCGAACTGACCGAGTGGGAACGGTTCAGCCGGTCCGTCGAGCGTATCCGGGAGAAGTGCACCGCGCTCGACCGCGGCGTCATGGACAAGCTCCTGCAGGCCACCGAGAGCCGCGAGTACCACTTCGTCGAGGCGTACCGCCACACCTACACGGTGCAGCGCACCGAGAGCACCGACGACCCGTGCCGCTACTGCGGCGAGGCCCTCCACCGCTACGTCAGCGGCAACATCCTCCGTCCCCACCTGCGCCGCTACCTGATCAGCTGCGCGATCTGCGGTGCCGTACAGGACACCGAGGACGAGGCGGTGACGCTGACCATCACCGGTGACAACCGGCTGCGCCCCGGGGCCGACACCGAGCTCGGCGTGGAGATCGGCAACAGCGGCGACGAGGAACTGGATCTCCTCCTGGGCGGGCGCATCACCCACGGCAAGCCGCACGGCTTCGGCTTCCGGCTCGACGACGAGTCGGTGCGCGTACCGGCGGGCGGCACGGCCCGCACCCGCCTGACCATCAGCACCGGCCGCCCGCTGGCCCGGCACACCATGCTGCTGCGCTTCTACGCGGTGGGCCTGGGCCGGATCCAGTTCGCCGGCCGTGACCTGTACGTGCGCTGATCCGGTCGTCCCCGGCCGCCGCCCCCTGAACTGACCCGTCGGACCCGACACAGAGGTACGGACAGTGAACACCGAGGTCAACCACCCACGCTTCGCCAGGATGTATCCCAAACTCGCCGCTTGGGCGGAGGAACACGGCGCCCAGGAACACCGCGCCGAGTCGCTCGCCCCCGCCACCGGCCGCGTCCTGGAGATCGGTGCCGGACACGGCCTGAACTTCCCCCACTACCCGGACACCGTCACCGAGGTCGTGGCCCTCGAACCGGAACGGACCTTGCGCGACCTGGCGCGGGAGGCGGCGCCCAAGGCCCGGGTACCGGTGACCGTCTCCGACGGCGTCGCCGAACGCCTGCCCGCCGGGGACGCGTCGTACGACACGGTCGTCTGCTCGCTGGTGCTGTGCTCGGTGCGCGATCTGCCGACCGCGCTCGCCGAGATCCGCCGGGTGCTGCGCCCCGGCGGGCATCTCTGCTTCTACGAGCACATCCGCTCGCGCTCCCGGGGGTTCGCCGCCTACCAGTGCGCGGTGGACCTCTTGTGGCCGCACATCTCGGGCGGGTGCCGGGTGAGCCGCAGAACAGACCGCGCCATTCCGGGAGCCGGCTTCACCATGAAGCACGTACGCCACTTCCGTTTCCCCCCGGGCCGCAACCCGGCCCCGACCGCCCCCTTCATGATCGGCCTTGCGGTGCCGGAGTGACGGTTCGGCGGGGCGTTCTCGGTGGCTGCCGGCAGCGGGGGCACTCCGGGCGCCGGCCGCTGCCCCGTGGCTGCCCTTCCGTCCCTTCCCGCCGGGCACCGCGCGTGGCACCGCGCCCGGCGGAGGCGGCGAGTCGTACGAAATGAGAAAACGCCATGCATACACGAGCCGGGACGGCCGTCGGGGAGAGCCGTCAGCGGTTGCCGGTGCGACGCCTTCGTGTCCCACCGTAAGGTCCCGGCTGACCGTCCACGGCAGCGCTTGCTTGTCGAAGGCATCCAGTCCGGCCGTCCCACCGCGCACGTGGCAGCCGAGACGGGCATCTCACGGGTCGCCGCCCATAAGTGGGTCCGCCGCTGGGGGGGGCGGCGGCGAAGCCGGCCTGCACGACCGTCCCAGCCGCCCGCACACGACACCGCACCCCGGCCCGCACCGAGGGCCAGGTCTGCCGGCTGCGGACCGACCGCAATGGGGCCCGCCCGCATCGGCCCGATCCTGGGCCTGCCCGCCTCGACCGTGCACCGGGTCCTGACCCGCCCCACCGGCTCAACCGCCTGGCCCGGACGGGCCGGCCCACCGGTAACGCCATCCGCCGCTACGAACGTGAGCGCCCCGGGGAACTGATCACGTCGATCGACACCAAGAAACTCGGCCGCAAACCCGCCGACGGCTGGCGCGTCCACGGCCGGGCCGGCAGCCGGCTGACCAAGAACGGCGTCGGCTTCGACTGCATCCACTCCGCCGCCGACGACCACAGCCGCCTGGCCTACAGCGAAGTCCACCCCGATCGTCCCGCTCAGCGGCCCGGCGGGCCGGGACCCGCACAGCGGGGCGCCACTGGCCCCTCTGGGCGCCAAGGCCTCCCGCCCGCGGTCGGCCGGGGCCCGGCGCCGGCGGTTGGCCGACCTCCGCTTCACCCGGAACCGCCGAGCCACCTCCTGATCACCGATGCCCGCCTCGATCCCCTCGGCAGCCTCCAGGCGCACGTGTTCCCGGCGGGCACGCTCCGTAGCGGTCAGCCGATGCCGGATCGCCTGATGGCTCGTGTTGCGCGCATCGACCATCCGGATGCCGGCATGGACGGGGAACGTCACCGTATGGTGATGGGCAAGGGACCGCCGCCTAAAAACACCTGCGACTTACGGATGTGCGTCCGCGTCGTCCTGCCGCCGAATGGGCGGGCCGGAACGGCCTTGCCGCGCCGATGCCCCCTCCGTCAGAGCCTCCGCACGCGGCGAGAGGCGTCCCGCCGACTCCTCGACGGTGTCATCGAACCCGTTCCGCCTGTCCCTCTCGCGGGGCTGGAGCCGGGGCCGGGACCGGGGCGCGCTGAACGGGGATCACCGGCGGTTCCGCAGGTGCGGGGAGCTTGAAGACGACGCTGCGGTACGTCCAGAAACGGAACAGCGTGGCGGTTCCGATGCCCAGGAACTTCCAGAAGTTGTTCTGAATCGGACCATTCAAGTCAAAGGCGTAAGTGGCCACGTAAAGCACGCCGTTCTCGATGACCAGGCCGACCGCACTGAAAGCCGCAAACAGCAGCAACTCCTTTGTGCGGCTTCCCCTTTCGCGGTCCCGGTAGGTGAAGTACCGCAGCCCCACGTAGTTGAACGCGATGGCGACGATCGTGGCGATGACGCTGCAACGGACGACCGCGAGGCCGGTCGCCGCGCGGCAGATATTGAAGGCGCCCAGGTTCACCAGGACGCCCAGCCCACCCACGGTGCCGAACTTCGCGAGCTCGCCGATCAGGCGGTGCAGGCGCCCGCGGGTGCGGTCGTGCGCAGAGCCAGTGGTACTCATAAGGCCTTACTTGGTGTTAGACGGCGGTTTGCCGGTTTTAGAGCTCATAGTGTAAAGATTTACAAAACGGTTGTAATGTTAACCTATTCATGAGGGGGAGCAGCGAGTGACGGAAGCAGTGCTGCTGGTGGGCGGTCGGGGGACACGCCTGCGGCCGCTGACGGTGAACACACCCAAGCCGATGGTTCCGGCGGCCGGGGTGCCGTTCCTGGCTCATCAGCTCGCACGGCTGAAGGCCGCGGGGGTGGAGCACGTGGTGCTCGCGACCTCCTACCTGGCCGAGGTGTTCGAGCCGTACTTCGGCGACGGCGCAGCGCTCGGCCTGCGGCTGACCTACGTCACCGAGCAGGAGCCGCTCGGCACGGGCGGCGCCATCCGGTCCGCCGCCACGGCTCTGGCGTCGGGCCCCGCGGACCCCGTGCTCGTCCTCAACGGCGACATCCTCACCGGACTCGACACGGCGGACCTGGTCCGTCGGCACGAAGCGGCGGGGGCGGCCGTCACTTTGCACCTGACCCGGGTCGAGGACCCGCGCGCCTTCGGGCTCGTACCCACCGACGAGTCCGGCCGGGTGCTCGCCTTCACCGAGAAGCCCACCAGCCCGGAAGAGATCGTCACCGACCAGATCAACGCCGGCTGCTACGTCTTCCGGCGGGACGTCATCGACGCGATCCCCGTCGACCGTCCGGTCTCGGTGGAGCGGGAGACCTTCCCCGGCCTGCTGGCCGACGGGGCACACCTGCTGGGCGTCGTCGACCGTACCTACTGGCTGGACCTGGGCCGGCCCGACTCCTTCGTGCAGGCGTCCGCCGACCTCGTACGCGGTGTGGTCACCTCCCCCGCCGTGCCGGGACCACCCGGCGAGGCCCTGGTGCTGCCGGGAGCCGAGGTCGCCGACGGCGCCAAGCTCGGCGGCGGCACCGTCGTCGGTGCGGGCGCCGTGGTGGCCGCTGACGCCGTGGTCGAAGGATCGATTCTGCTCGACGGCGCGCGGGTCGAGGCCGACGCCTGGGTCGGCCACAGCCTCATCGGCGCGGGCGCCCGGGTCGGCGCGCGCACCGTCCTGGACGGTGCGGTGGTCGGCGACGGCGCCGTGGTGGGCGCCGACAACGAACTGCGCAACGGAGTCCGGGTGTGGTGCGGAACACGCCTGCCCGACGCCTCCGTGCGTTTCTCCGCAGATTGCTGAGCCCGGCCACCGCCCGCTCCGCAGCCCCCTTACACGGAACGACGAAAGCAACCGATCACGTGTCTGCACCATCCGTACCCGCCTCGGCCACCCCTGCCTCAGCGCCGGAGGCTGTGCCGAACCCCGCGCGGCTTCCCGTCGCACTGCCCGACGCCTGGGCGCGTACCGCCCTGACCATCGTCATGCCGACCTACAACGAGGCGGAGAACCTGCCCGGCATGGCCGAGGCGCTGATGGGACTCGGGCTGGCGGGCCTGCGCCTGCTGGTCGTCGACGACAACAGCCCCGACGGCACCGGTCAGGTCGCCGAGCAGCTCGCCGAGCAGTACCCGGGCCGTATCGACGTACTGCACCGGACTGCCAAGGAAGGCCTGGGCCGGGCGTACGCGGCGGGCATGACCCGCGCCGTCGAGGACGGCGCCGACTACGTGCTCCAGATGGACGCCGACGGCAGCCACCCCGTCGAATACGTACCGCAGATGCTGGGCAGCGCGCTGTCGACCGGCTCCGGGCTGGTCGTCGGCAGCCGGTATGTGTGCGGAGGCCGGCTCGCCTCGGAGTGGGGCCTGCACCGGCGGCTGCTCTCCCGCTGGGCGAACCGTTACGTCAGCGCGGTGCTGCACACCGGGCTGCGGGACGCCACCGCCGGGTTCGTCCTGTGGCGGGCCGACACGGTCCGCGCCGCCCGCCTGGACCAGGTCCGCTCCGGTGGCTACAGCTTCCAGGTCGAACTGAAGTACCAGGCCGTCAACGCCGGGTTCACCGCCCTGGAGATACCCATCCACTTCGAGGAGCGCCGCATCGGTGCCTCCAAGATGACGGCCGCCGTGCAGGTCGAGTCCGCCATCATGCCGTGGCGGATCCGGCTCGCCGGGGCACGCACGCCCGGACGCGGAGCTCAGCGATGAGCACCGGTACCGAGCTGGCCGGGCACCAGGCCGAAGACCTGGCACCCGGCCGGAGGCCCCTCCCGCCGCCGACGACCGCTCCGCCGTCCGCAGCCCCGCACCGGCCCTCGCGCCGCCGCGTCGACCGCAGGGTGGCGGGCCTCACCCTGCCCTGCCTGGTGGCCGTGGTCTTCGTCGTCCTGCACATCTTCGCCTTTCCGGCCTCCCTCTTCTCCAACGACTCCTACCGCTACGCCCGCCAGGCGTACGAGTACCTCGGTGACACGCGCCCGGAAGCGCAGCACAAAGCGCTGGTGGCGTACTGCAAGGACGAGGCCAACCGCAGGTACCGCGGTCAGCTCCTGGACGAGATGAAGTTCAAGGAGCCGCGCGACCCGAAGGCCTACGCGCGTTGCATGAAGGGCAGCGTGGCGACGGGCCTCGAGCCCAACGACCCGCGCTACGAGGAGATATTCGAGACCCGCCCGCTCTATCCGCTGCTCGCGGCCCCTTTTGTGGGGCTCATGGGGGCCAAGTCGGGGCTGAGCGCGGTATCTCTGATCTTCACCACCGCCGGCGGCCTGTTCACGCTCGCCGCACTGCGCCGCATCGGTCTCGGACCCAAGCTCGCCGTACTCGGCCAGATCCTCTTCTACGCCACACCCATCGCCACCTGGGGCACGCTGCCGCTGGCGGAAGGCCCGCTGCTGGGCATGCTGGGGGCGATGCTGTTCGGTGCCGTCTCCCTGATCCAGGGGCGGATCCGCACCGGGGCGGCGGTGTACGCGGCCGCGCTGGCGGTGTCGGCCGGCGTGAAGTACTCCAGTGCCCAGATGGCGGCCGCCCTCATGACCTGCGCGGCCGTCGCCATGCTCGTCTTCGTGCGCCGTACCCGGCACCGCGGCACCTGGTGGCTGCTCGGACTCTCGGCCGGCACGGCAGCCGTCATCACGCTGATCAGCAAGGTGTGGCAGCTGCCCGGCACCACGGCGACCCTGCAGGACACGTTCAGCAAGCACTGGACCAAACCCGAAGCGGTCACTCCCTGGCAGGACCTGTTCGAGCTCAACCGCCACTTCTGGTGGCAATGGGCGCAGCACCAGGCCCTCGCACCGATGCTCGTCCTCCCGCTCGGACTGGCCCTGTGGGGACTGTGGCGCCGCTCGGCACCGCTGACCCTGATCGTCACCGGTCTCGGCCTCACCGGCATCGCCACGGTCGTCGCCCACCCCGTCTACTTCCAGTCGGAACGGCTGTACGCGGCGGTGTGGCTGATCGTCGTCGCCGGACTGCCCGTCCTGGTGGACGAGGTCGTCAAACGCGCGGTGTTGCGGCGCTGCGCGAGCCCCGCAGAGGCGCTCGACCGGAACGCCACGGGTGCGCCGCGGCCCTGAGGCCTTCCACCACTTCGCGGGGCGTTCGTGGCGGCCGTACCGGTACGGCCGCCACGAACGCCCCGCGAAGTGGTGGAAGGCCTCAGGGCCGCGGCGCACCCGTGGCGTTCCGGTCGAGCGCCTCTGCGGGGCTCGCGCAGCGCCGCAACACCGCGCGTTTGACGACCTCGTCCACCAGGACGGGCAGTCCGGCGACGACGATCAGCCACACCGCCGCGTACAGCCGTTCCGACTGGAAGTAGACGGGGTGGGCGACGACCGTGGCGATGCCGGTGAGGCCGAGACCGGTGACGATCAGGGTCAGCGGTGCCGAGCGGCGCCACAGTCCCCACAGGGCCAGTCCGAGCGGGAGGACGAGCATCGGTGCGAGGGCCTGGTGCTGCGCCCATTGCCACCAGAAGTGGCGGTTGAGCTCGAACAGGTCCTGCCAGGGAGTGACCGCTTCGGGTTTGGTCCAGTGCTTGCTGAACGTGTCCTGCAGGGTCGCCGTGGTGCCGGGCAGCTGCCACACCTTGCTGATCAGCGTGATGACGGCTGCCGTGCCGGCCGAGAGTCCGAGCAGCCACCAGGTGCCGCGGTGCCGGGTACGGCGCACGAAGACGAGCATGGCGACGGCCGCGCAGGTCATGAGGGCGGCCGCCATCTGGGCACTGGAGTACTTCACGCCGGCCGACACCGCCAGCGCGGCCGCGTACACCGCCGCCCCGGTGCGGATCCGCCCCTGGATCAGGGAGACGGCACCGAACAGCATCGCCCCCAGCATGCCCAGCAGCGGGCCTTCCGCCAGCGGCAGCGTGCCCCAGGTGGCGATGGGTGTGGCGTAGAAGAGGATCTGGCCGAGTACGGCGAGCTTGGGTCCGAGACCGATGCGGCGCAGTGCGGCGAGCGTGAACAGGCCGCCGGCGGTGGTGAAGATCAGAGATACCGCGCTCAGCCCCGACTTGGCCCCCATGAGCCCCACAAAAGGGGCCGCGAGCAGCGGATAGAGCGGGCGGGTCTCGAATATCTCCTCGTAGCGCGGGTCGTTGGGCTCGAGGCCCGTCGCCACGCTGCCCTTCATGCAACGCGCGTAGGCCTTCGGGTCGCGCGGCTCCTTGAACTTCATCTCGTCCAGGAGCTGACCGCGGTACCTGCGGTTGGCCTCGTCCTTGCAGTACGCCACCAGCGCTTTGTGCTGCGCTTCCGGGCGCGTGTCACCGAGGTACTCGTACGCCTGGCGGGCGTAGCGGTAGGAGTCGTTGGAGAAGAGGGAGGCCGGAAAGGCGAAGATGTGCAGGACGACGAAGACCACGGCCACCAGGCAGGGCAGGGTGAGGCCCGCCACCCTGCGGTCGACGCGGCGGCGCGAGGGCCGGTGCGGGGCTGCGGACGGCGGAGCGGTCGTCGGCGGCGGGAGGGGCCTCCGGCCGGGTGCCAGGTCTTCGGCCTGGTGCCCGGCCAGCTCGGTACCGGTGCTCATCGCTGAGCTCCGCGTCCGGGCGTGCGTGCCCCGGCGAGCCGGATCCGCCACGGCATGATGGCGGACTCGACCTGCACGGCGGCCGTCATCTTGGAGGCACCGATGCGGCGCTCCTCGAAGTGGATGGGTATCTCCAGGGCGGTGAACCCGGCGTTGACGGCCTGGTACTTCAGTTCGACCTGGAAGCTGTAGCCACCGGAGCGGACCTGGTCCAGGCGGGCGGCGCGGACCGTGTCGGCCCGCCACAGGACGAACCCGGCGGTGGCGTCCCGCAGCCCGGTGTGCAGCACCGCGCTGACGTAACGGTTCGCCCAGCGGGAGAGCAGCCGCCGGTGCAGGCCCCACTCCGAGGCGAGCCGGCCTCCGCACACATACCGGCTGCCGACGACCAGCCCGGAGCCGGTCGACAGCGCGCTGCCCAGCATCTGCGGTACGTATTCGACGGGGTGGCTGCCGTCGGCGTCCATCTGGAGCACGTAGTCGGCGCCGTCCTCGACGGCGCGGGTCATGCCCGCCGCGTACGCCCGGCCCAGGCCTTCCTTGGCAGTCCGGTGCAGTACGTCGATACGGCCCGGGTACTGCTCGGCGAGCTGCTCGGCGACCTGACCGGTGCCGTCGGGGCTGTTGTCGTCGACGACCAGCAGGCGCAGGCCCGCCAGCCCGAGTCCCATCAGCGCCTCGGCCATGCCGGGCAGGTTCTCCGCCTCGTTGTAGGTCGGCATGACGATGGTCAGGGCGGTACGCGCCCAGGCGTCGGGCAGTGCGACGGGAAGCCGCGCGGGGTTCGGCACAGCCTCCGGCGCTGAGGCAGGGGTGGCCGAGGCGGGTACGGATGGTGCAGACACGTGATCGGTTGCTTTCGTCGTTCCGTGTAAGGGGGCTGCGGAGCGGGCGGTGGCCGGGCTCAGCAATCTGCGGAGAAACGCACGGAGGCGTCGGGCAGGCGTGTTCCGCACCACACCCGGACTCCGTTGCGCAGTTCGTTGTCGGCGCCCACCACGGCGCCGTCGCCGACCACCGCACCGTCCAGGACGGTGCGCGCGCCGACCCGGGCGCCCGCGCCGATGAGGCTGTGGCCGACCCAGGCGTCGGCCTCGACCCGCGCGCCGTCGAGCAGAATCGATCCTTCGACCACGGCGTCAGCGGCCACCACGGCGCCCGCACCGACGACGGTGCCGCCGCCGAGCTTGGCGCCGTCGGCGACCTCGGCTCCCGGCAGCACCAGGGCCTCGCCGGGTGGTCCCGGCACGGCGGGGGAGGTGACCACACCGCGTACGAGGTCGGCGGACGCCTGCACGAAGGAGTCGGGCCGGCCCAGGTCCAGCCAGTAGGTACGGTCGACGACGCCCAGCAGGTGTGCCCCGTCGGCCAGCAGGCCGGGGAAGGTCTCCCGCTCCACCGAGACCGGACGGTCGACGGGGATCGCGTCGATGACGTCCCGCCGGAAGACGTAGCAGCCGGCGTTGATCTGGTCGGTGACGATCTCTTCCGGGCTGGTGGGCTTCTCGGTGAAGGCGAGCACCCGGCCGGACTCGTCGGTGGGTACGAGCCCGAAGGCGCGCGGGTCCTCGACCCGGGTCAGGTGCAAAGTGACGGCCGCCCCCGCCGCTTCGTGCCGACGGACCAGGTCCGCCGTGTCGAGTCCGGTGAGGATGTCGCCGTTGAGGACGAGCACGGGGTCCGCGGGGCCCGACGCCAGAGCCGTGGCGGCGGACCGGATGGCGCCGCCCGTGCCGAGCGGCTCCTGCTCGGTGACGTAGGTCAGCCGCAGGCCGAGCGCTGCGCCGTCGCCGAAGTACGGCTCGAACACCTCGGCCAGGTAGGAGGTCGCGAGCACCACGTGCTCCACCCCCGCGGCCTTCAGCCGTGCGAGCTGATGAGCCAGGAACGGCACCCCGGCCGCCGGAACCATCGGCTTGGGTGTGTTCACCGTCAGCGGCCGCAGGCGTGTCCCCCGACCGCCCACCAGCAGCACTGCTTCCGTCACTCGCTGCTCCCCCTCATGAATAGGTTAACATTACAACCGTTTTGTAAATCTTTACACTATGAGCTCTAAAACCGGCAAACCGCCGTCTAACACCAAGTAAGGCCTTATGAGTACCACTGGCTCTGCGCACGACCGCACCCGCGGGCGCCTGCACCGCCTGATCGGCGAGCTCGCGAAGTTCGGCACCGTGGGTGGGCTGGGCGTCCTGGTGAACCTGGGCGCCTTCAATATCTGCCGCGCGGCGACCGGCCTCGCGGTCGTCCGTTGCAGCGTCATCGCCACGATCGTCGCCATCGCGTTCAACTACGTGGGGCTGCGGTACTTCACCTACCGGGACCGCGAAAGGGGAAGCCGCACAAAGGAGTTGCTGCTGTTTGCGGCTTTCAGTGCGGTCGGCCTGGTCATCGAGAACGGCGTGCTTTACGTGGCCACTTACGCCTTTGACTTGAATGGTCCGATTCAGAACAACTTCTGGAAGTTCCTGGGCATCGGAACCGCCACGCTGTTCCGTTTCTGGACGTACCGCAGCGTCGTCTTCAAGCTCCCCGCACCTGCGGAACCGCCGGTGATCCCCGTTCAGCGCGCCCCGGTCCCGGCCCCGGCTCCAGCCCCGCGAGAGGGACAGGCGGAACGGGTTCGATGACACCGTCGAGGAGTCGGCGGGACGCCTCTCGCCGCGTGCGGAGGCTCTGACGGAGGGGGCATCGGCGCGGCAAGGCCGTTCCGGCCCGCCCATTCGGCGGCAGGACGACGCGGACGCACATCCGTAAGTCGCAGGTGTTTTTAGGCGGCGGTCCCTTGCCCATCACCATACGGTGACGTTCCCCGTCCATGCCGGCATCCGGATGGTCGATGCGCGCAACACGAGCCATCAGGCGATCCGGCATCGGCTGACCGCTACGGAGCGTGCCCGCCGGGAACACGTGCGCCTGGAGGCTGCCGAGGGGATCGAGGCGGGCATCGGTGATCAGGAGGTGGCTCGGCGGTTCCGGGTGAAGCGGAGGTCGGCCAACCGCCGGCGCCGGGCCCCGGCCGACCGCGGGCGGGAGGCCTTGGCGCCCAGAGGGGCCAGTGGCGCCCCGCTGTGCGGGTCCCGGCCCGCCGGGCCGCTGAGCGGGACGATCGGGGTGGACTTCGCTGTAGGCCAGGCGGCTGTGGTCGTCGGCGGCGGAGTGGATGCAGTCGAAGCCGACGCCGTTCTTGGTCAGCCGGCTGCCGGCCCGGCCGTGGACGCGCCAGCCGTCGGCGGGTTTGCGGCCGAGTTTCTTGGTGTCGATCGACGTGATCAGTTCCCCGGGGCGCTCACGTTCGTAGCGGCGGATGGCGTTACCGGTGGGCCGGCCCGTCCGGGCCAGGCGGTTGAGCCGGTGGGGCGGGTCAGGACCCGGTGCACGGTCGAGGCGGGCAGGCCCAGGATCGGGCCGATGCGGGCGGGCCCCATTGCGGTCGGTCCGCAGCCGGCAGACCTGGCCCTCGGTGCGGGCCGGGGTGCGGTGTCGTGTGCGGGCGGCTGGGACGGTCGTGCAGGCCGGCTTCGCCGCCGCCCCCCCCAGCGGCGGACCCACTTATGGGCGGCGACCCGTGAGATGCCCGTCTCGGCTGCCACGTGCGCGGTGGGACGGCCGGACTGGATGCCTTCGACAAGCAAGCGCTGCCGTGGACGGTCAGCCGGGACCTTACGGTGGGACACGAAGGCGTCGCACCGGCAACCGCTGACGGCTCTCCCCGACGGCCGTCCCGGCTCGTGTATGCATGGCGTTTTCTCATTTCGTACGACTCGCCGCCTCCGCCGGGCGCGGTGCCACGCGCGGTGCCCGGCGGGAAGGGACGGAAGGGCAGCCACGGGGCAGCGGCCGGCGCCCGGAGTGCCCCCGCTGCCGGCAGCCACCGAGAACGCCCCGCCGAACCGTCACTCCGGCACCGCAAGGCCGATCATGAAGGGGGCGGTCGGGGCCGGGTTGCGGCCCGGGGGGAAACGGAAGTGGCGTACGTGCTTCATGGTGAAGCCGGCTCCCGGAATGGCGCGGTCTGTTCTGCGGCTCACCCGGCACCCGCCCGAGATGTGCGGCCACAAGAGGTCCACCGCGCACTGGTAGGCGGCGAACCCCCGGGAGCGCGAGCGGATGTGCTCGTAGAAGCAGAGATGCCCGCCGGGGCGCAGCACCCGGCGGATCTCGGCGAGCGCGGTCGGCAGATCGCGCACCGAGCACAGCACCAGCGAGCAGACGACCGTGTCGTACGACGCGTCCCCGGCGGGCAGGCGTTCGGCGACGCCGTCGGAGACGGTCACCGGTACCCGGGCCTTGGGCGCCGCCTCCCGCGCCAGGTCGCGCAAGGTCCGTTCCGGTTCGAGGGCCACGACCTCGGTGACGGTGTCCGGGTAGTGGGGGAAGTTCAGGCCGTGTCCGGCACCGATCTCCAGGACGCGGCCGGTGGCGGGGGCGAGCGACTCGGCGCGGTGTTCCTGGGCGCCGTGTTCCTCCGCCCAAGCGGCGAGTTTGGGATACATCCTGGCGAAGCGTGGGTGGTTGACCTCGGTGTTCACTGTCCGTACCTCTGTGTCGGGTCCGACGGGTCAGTTCAGGGGGCGGCGGCCGGGGACGACCGGATCAGCGCACGTACAGGTCACGGCCGGCGAACTGGATCCGGCCCAGGCCCACCGCGTAGAAGCGCAGCAGCATGGTGTGCCGGGCCAGCGGGCGGCCGGTGCTGATGGTCAGGCGGGTGCGGGCCGTGCCGCCCGCCGGTACGCGCACCGACTCGTCGTCGAGCCGGAAGCCGAAGCCGTGCGGCTTGCCGTGGGTGATGCGCCCGCCCAGGAGGAGATCCAGTTCCTCGTCGCCGCTGTTGCCGATCTCCACGCCGAGCTCGGTGTCGGCCCCGGGGCGCAGCCGGTTGTCACCGGTGATGGTCAGCGTCACCGCCTCGTCCTCGGTGTCCTGTACGGCACCGCAGATCGCGCAGCTGATCAGGTAGCGGCGCAGGTGGGGACGGAGGATGTTGCCGCTGACGTAGCGGTGGAGGGCCTCGCCGCAGTAGCGGCACGGGTCGTCGGTGCTCTCGGTGCGCTGCACCGTGTAGGTGTGGCGGTACGCCTCGACGAAGTGGTACTCGCGGCTCTCGGTGGCCTGCAGGAGCTTGTCCATGACGCCGCGGTCGAGCGCGGTGCACTTCTCCCGGATACGCTCGACGGACCGGCTGAACCGTTCCCACTCGGTCAGTTCGAAGCGTGTGTTGCGCGCTCTGCGGGCCATCGTGGGCAGGTTGTTGACCATGTCGGTCAGTACCGCGCGGCCCTTGTCGAGCTTGATGTCCAGGAACGCCAGGTTCTCGTACCGTTCGAAGGCCCGGGTGAGTCCGTCCAGTTCGGCCCGCGGCGCCGTGGCGCGTACGTCGAGGACGCGGGGCGACTCCTCCGGGAGCAGCGGCCGGTCCTGTACGCCCAGCACCATCATGTCGAGCCCGCCGTCGATCTCCGCGGCGGCCGCGTAGAACGGGGTGCGTCCGCCGAACGGGGTGGCGGGCCGGATGTCCAGGGTGCCGTCGCGGTGCGCCGCGAGGAGGTCCGGGTCGTCCAGCCGGACGCGGCTGTACGTCGGCATGAGGCCGTCGAAGCGGACGGTGGCACGATCTCGCTCGTACGCGACCGACGGCACCGGGCCGGTCCGCGGCGCACCGCGGTCGCCGTAGACGGCCTCCGGGTCGCCGATGACGATGACGGCCGGCGCGTCCACGCCCCACCGTTCGAGGTTGTCGTTGACCGCCCGTACGGCGGCGCCGACCGTCAGACCGTCCTCGATCAGGGCGTGGAAGAGCAGGTTCTCGCCGGGGATACCGTCCTTGAGCAACGGGCTGGCGATGAAGCAGCCCGTCCAGCCGTCGAGGAACCGGCGGGAGATGGTGAAGCGGTTGTGCTCGCCCATCAGCTGGGTGCCGAACTTCAGGGTCAGGCAGGCGTTGGCGAAAACCACCTGAGCCGTGACGGCGGCGGGGTCGTGCCGTCGCGCGTCCGGGTAGACACAGGTGTCTCCCTGCATGCAGGCGGGCAGCGGGCCGGGCGCGCGCCGGGCCGCCGCCTGCTCCTCCGGGTCGTCGGTCAGACCGCACAGGATGTCGTCGGGGGTGACCCGCAGGTAGTCCTCGCTGGCGTGGGCGATGAAGCTCAGCACCCGGCGCAGCACCGTGCCGTCCATGAGGTGCCCGGCGTCGACGGCGTCCGTCGGGTAGACCGTCAGGCGACCCGACGTCATCGGTTCCTTGCCCTTGAGGAGCCCGGCGAAGAACTCGTCGCGCTCCGCCGGGATGTGCGGGTAGACCAGCGTCTTGAACACCAGTTCGCTGAGCTTGGCCGGGGTCGGCCCGCACAGAACGCCCGTGTTCACCTCCGGGGCCTCCCGGCGGAGCCGGTTCAGCAGGGCGAACTCCAGCACCCGTTCCGGGCCGACGACCGTGAGGTAGCCGCCGGGCGGCAGCTCCAGCGCCGCCTTCACGACCTGACTCGCGGTGTCGGCCCGTACCAGCCGGGCGTCCTTGGCCAGCGCGAACACCAGTGCCGGCGCGCAGAACCCGGCGTCGTCGGTGAGGGCGACGACGAGGTGGTCCTCCCGCCCGTCGCGCGCGCAGTCACCGGCCCCCGGAGGGACGGCGCCATCGGCCCGGGCAGGTACTTCGACCGTTTCCAAGCCGAGGCGCGCCGCGATCCGGCGGGGCCACACATGCTTCCCGGCCGGGTCGTACACGGGCAGGTACCGCACACCGCGGCCGTGCTGAGCGAACGCGTACTCCAGATAGTCGCCGAGCGTCGTGGCGAGCCCTATGGTCACGTCTTCCAGCCCTTCTCGTCTCCGCGTTCCGGTGGCCGGGCCGCGCGGCACCGACCGGCATCGTCGTGGGCAGCCCTGGCTCAGGCGCCCGGCTTACGGGTCATGGCCCAGGTGTGCGGGCCGCCGCCGGGGAGCGGGTAGTCGGCCGTCACCTCGAAGCCGAGGCGCTCGTAGAAGCGCACGTTGCGTTCGTCGGAGGTCTCCAGGAAGGCGGGGACACCGGCCTGTTCGGCGGCTTCCAGGCCGGGCCGGATCACCGCGCCGCCCAGGCCCTGACCCTGGCGGCCGGGGTCGACGCCGACCGAGCCGAGGAACCACACGGGTTCGGTGGGCCGGTGGGGCCCCATGGCGGCCTCGGCCTGCGCGGAGACGTCGGCACGGTCTCCGGCGATCTCCGCGAACTGCGGGCCGATCTCCGCGAAGACGTTGCCCGCGTTGGCGGTTTCGGGGGTGGTCCAGACGGCCACCGCGTCGCCGTCGTCGGCCACCCACACCTTGCCGTGGTCCAGGCCGATACGGGAGACGAACAGCTCGTTGAAGCGGTGCAGGCGGGCGAGGTGGTCGTCGGCGGCGATGGTGTGGCGGGTGAAGGGGTAGTCGGCGAACGCACGCTGGAGGGTGCGCAGCGCGCGGGGGAGGTCGTCGCGGGTGGCGGGGCGGACGGCGGGGGCGTTCGAGGTCATGGGTGTCACCAGTTCAGTCGGACGGGCAGGCGGGTGGTCGGGGGCGGTCGGGCGGGTGGTCGGGGGATCGGGTGCGGACGGGCGGGTGGTCGGGTGCAGTCGGGTGGTCAGCCGTTGTGGGACGGTCGGTCGCGGACGGCCGGGCGGCCCCGACCGGTCGATCCTGATCGGCCTGTCCTGATCGATGTGCGGGCGAGTGCGAAGCCTGGATGCGGGCACAGCACCGGCCGGTTCGGACAGCGGCTCAGCCCCCGTCCGTGCACGGCCCGGTGTGGTCGGTGCCGAGAACCCCGACAGCCAGTCCGTGCAGTTGTGGGTTGGCCGACAACGCGCCGCCTCCGGTGAGGATGTCGCCGCCCGCCAGATCGGTGCAGCGACCACCGGCTTCCTCCACCACCACCCGTACCGCAGCCACGTCCCACGGGCTGACGACAGGCTCGGCGGCGATGTCGACGATGCCCTCGGCCACCATGCAGTGCTGGAGGAAGTCGCCGTACGCCCGGTCCTCCCAGCAGGCGTCGACCAGCCGCAGGTAGGCCGCCCTGGAGTGGAACTGCGGCCACGTGCCCAGGTTGGTGGTGGACAGGTAGGCGTCACCGAGACGGTTCACACCGGACACATGAAGGGGCGCCGGC
>NZ_JBVHPX010000048.1:0-19263 GCF_055567735.1 Streptomyces sp. NPDC026394 | reverse complement strand
GCATCGCCCGCCTGCACAACCTCACCCTCACCGGATGACAGGCAAACAAGCAGGTCAGCCTGCATGCCTCAGATCATTTACGGGACAACCTCTAGTTCGGAGAAGGCGACGCGGCCGGCCCCGGCGGCGCGCGATCCACCTGCCCACGGCGTGGATCATCGTCGGCCCCTCCCTTACTGAACATGACGATGACGGTACCCGCACACTGCACCCCTCAGCCCTGGCTTGAGGTAGACGAGAGGTCCAGGCACGTCTTACTTGCACTAGCGACAAATGGCCTGACCTGCACAAAGAGATCACCGGGACGGCGGTGCGGACCGCTGGCGCCAGGCCCGCCCGCGGGCCGCGCACGTCGACCCGCACCGGCCGCGGGCCGCCATGCGCTGGAGCGGTGACGGATGGAAGCTCCTTGCGGTGGTCGGCGACCTCGTCGCCGCGCAGGCCCTGCGCGCCGCACTGCCGGAGGACCGGCGATCACCTGCGGAGACAGCGTAGAACGCAGCATCGGCGGCCCACCATCCTGCCTCAGCAGGCGAGCCCCGTCCCGCGTAAAGTGGATTCGCCCGGCGGCGCGACGACGTCCGGCCGATGCTGCCGCCGCCGGGCCCTTTGCCAGCTGATCTCCGAGCGGCCCTCATCGTTGGGTGCTTCGGGAGTACAGGGCCAAGATCAAGGGCCGAGCTGTCCGTGCGAACGGGATGAGTGAGCTGGACGGGTTTTTCGGCGTCCTGACCTGCTGGCAGTTCCTCGCCGTGCTCATGGCCGCGTGCCTGGCGGTCGGCCTGCCGTGGGCTGCGTACGCCGGGCATCACGCCGGCTCGCACGGCCCCGGTCTGCTGCTGATCATCGCCGGGTCCACGTTCGGCGGTGTCCTCACGCTGCTGTCCACCGACACCCGGGCGGCTCGGGCCTCATCGCATGAGGCGGCCTTGACGGCGGTCAAGGCGATCCGGAATAAGTGCGCGCAAGGCCGGGCCTGAGAGCCATGTCAGCCCTCGTGATCGACAGGCGCTGCTCACGCCCCAGAGACGACGTTGCCCGGGTCGCTTCAGCGTCCCGGGCAACGTGCGGCAGCGGCAGGGCTACCGGGAGAGCCGCAGGTCCCAGCCCTCTCCGGTGCGGGTCAGGGCGGGGCTGTAGGTGGCGGGCGCGGGGCGGCCGGCCTCTTCCCACTGCCTCAGCCAGCCGCGCAGGACGGTCAGGGACGGGGAGTCAGGGGCGTCGGCGAGGATCGTGCCGTCCTGCTGGAGGACGGCGGCCGTCGTGGTGGTGGTGTGGCCGATCGCCCACAGGTCCGGGTTCAGCCCGGCCATGGTGAGCCGGTGGTCGCCGCGGGTGGCGGCGAAGGTCCGCCAGGACGGCAGGTCGATCTCCGCGCCCGCGTACGGCTCGGTGTGCGCGTCCTTCAGCAGCCGCTCCAGCGTGGTGCGGGCGCCGGTGTGCAGGTGGTCGTCCTCGCCGCGCCAGGCGATGGAGATCCAGGAGGGGGCGGGGACGCGGTTCTCCCAGTCCACCCACCGGCCGGGCAGGTCGAGATCGGTCTTGGGCGAGCTGGTGGCCTCGATGTACCCGCCGGTGAACACCTCCTCGACCACCGGCTCGCCGCCGGTTACGCGGATCTTGGCGACGACGGTCATGTCGGGCACGGCCGCGATCGGCAGCGGAGCGACGATGAGACCGCCGTCGACGACCTGGTCCACCCACGCCTTGGGCAGCAGCGGCGGGGTGCACCAGGCCACCATCCGGTCGTACGGGGCCCGCTCGGGGAAGCCGCCGGTGCCGTCGGCGGCGTGGCAGCGGACATGGTCCACGCCGCGCTGGTGGTGGATGAGGCCCGCCCAGCGGGTCAGGTAGGTGTCGATATCGAGGCTGGTCACCTGGCCCGTGGGGCCGACGAGCTCGGCGAGCAGGGCGCCGGAGTAGCCGGAGCCGGTGCCGAACTCCACCACGTTCATGCCCGTCCGGGCGTCCAGCGTGGTCAGTTCGCGGTGGATGACGGCCGGGTTCGAGCGGTGCGGGGTAGCGCCGCGGCCTTCGTGGTGGGTGTAGTGGCGCTCGGGGACGGTCTCGGCGGCCAGGGCGACGGCGGACATCGGCTCACTCCTTGGAGGGGTACGTGCATTCGGTCAACCGCTCCGGGCGGGTGAAGGACACGGCGCCCGGCGGGGCGGTCAGATCGTCAGTGCGGTGTGGTGGTGCCAGCCGGCTTCGGTGTATTCGCCGGCCGGGCCGTGGCCGGGCAGTTCGGCCCAGGCGTGGTACTCGACCGGCGGCGGGGCGAACCGCGCTCCCAGGCACCAGTCCAGGCGGCGCCCCATGAGGGCGGCGGCCAGCACCGCGCCGAGGGAGGTCTCCATGCAGGCGGCGCGGCCGGGCCACAGGTGGCCGGTGTGCCGGACCGCTTCGACCAGTACCTCGGCCCGCTGTGGGGTGAGCGGCCGGCGGCCCGCCCGCCGTGCCCAGCGCACGGTACGGACGGTGTGGCGGAAGGGCAGCCGCAGCAGCACCAGGGCCAGGGCGAGGCCGGCAGCGGCGGCCGTCCGTTCGGGGAAGGTCCCGGTGCGGACGGTGGAGTACGCCTCCATACTCGTCACCGCCACCACCCCCACCAGCGTCGACGGCTCACCGGTTCCGCCGTGGCGAGGCCCTGCGCGGTCAGCGCGTCAGCGACCGTACGGACGTCGGCCCCGGCCTGTCCGGCGTCGATGCCGTACCGCTGCGCGTACTGTCCGGCGGCCTCCTCCTCGGTGGTGCCCGCGAGCAGGAGCATGAGGGCGGCGGACGCGGTCGGGGTCAGGTGCGTCCAGCGGCCGGTGCGCTCGTCCAGGATCGCGCCGCCCTCGTCGGTGAGAACCGGGTGGGCGCTCTCAGCCAGCTGCCACACGGGAGTTCACCTCCCACCAGGTGGGGGCGGTGGTGTCGAGCTGGCGCAGCCAGACCTCGGCGGCGACCGCGAGGTGCAGGGCGCCCTGGGCGGTGGGCTGTCCTGCGGCGGCCCGTGTGAGCATCCGCGCTACCGGCTGCTCGGTGGCCAGCCCGGCGGCGGCCAGCCGTGAGGACGGCCCGAGGAGATCGAGCAGGACGGGGGCGTTCTCCCGCAGGCCCGCGTACGCGAGGGCGTTGAAGCCGCCCTTCGTCGTGCGGGCGAGCACGAAGTCGGGCAGCACTTTGGCCCCGGTGAACGCCGTGGTCAGCAGCGGTTTGTAGCGGCCGGGGGCGCCGCGCTGGTCGGCGGGGACGGCCAGGCAGGCCCGGATGACCTCGTTGTCCAGGTAGGGGGCGACCAGGTCGACGCCGTACTGCTCGGCGGCCAGTTGCCGCCAGCCGGTGGTGTCGGCGCCGAGGCGGGCCAGGTCTTGGCGGTCCGACCACGCGGCGAGGCGTGCGGGTGAGTCGTTCAGCTGGCCGGCGGCGGTGTCGAGGGCGGCGGCGAGCTGGTTGCCTGGCCCTGGCCGCCTCCGCCGTCGACAAGGTCCACGGGCGGGTCGACACCCAGACCGAGGCACTGTTCACCGTCACCCACGCACACGCCCTCGCCAAGGCGGGCCACCGGCCCGAGGCCTTACGGGAGGTCGAGCGGGCCCGCACCGCCCTGAGCTTGGCGAAGGGTGACGACGTGCCGTTCTGGGCGCTGTCGTGGGGACCACCGGCAGCCACCGTTCACAGCCGGACGGCGAAAGTCTTCGCGACGCTCGGCGAACGGCGCCGGGCCGCGGCAATGTACGGGGCGGCGGCGACGAGCCGGCCGCCGGGCACCTACGCGCGGATCGTCGCCCTGGACCTGGTCGCGCAGGCCGAGATGCAGGCCGCCGAGGGGAGCGTCGAGGAGGCGTGCGCC
Organism: Streptomyces sp. NPDC026394; assembly: GCF_055567735.1. Classification (NCBI taxonomy): domain Bacteria; kingdom Bacillati; phylum Actinomycetota; class Actinomycetes; order Kitasatosporales; family Streptomycetaceae; genus Streptomyces; species Streptomyces sp. NPDC026394. The sequence continues at coordinate 15,425 of NZ_JBVHPX010000048.1, read as the reverse complement.
ACCTGGGGCCGGGCGATCGACCACATGGACGGCGTGCAGTCGAAGCGGACCCGCAAGGCCGTGGGCAACATGCGCCGCGATCTGTCCCGCTTCCGCACCCGCGGACTGCGATGCGCCGCCGAACTCGACGAACGCGCCCGCGGCTTCCTCAGCGACCGCCGCTGACCCCACACTCCGGGCCGGGACAGGAAGTGACGGACCCGGCCCGGTTCCAGACCGCCCCCGTCGGCGCGCGCTACGGTGACCGAACCCCCGACCGACCGCCAACTTTAACCATTATGCCTGCATTTGTATCAGGCGACGCCGCGGCGGCCGGTGCTCCAGTCCAGGCAACACTCGGCCGGGACGTGCCGTTCTCCCGCGGGCGGTGGCCGTTGTCCCCGAAGATGGGGCAGTCAACGGGGGCGGATCAAGAAACCGACTGGGAGTACGCACATGGTGGCGGAGGCTGGCACCCGGCACGAAGAGCAGGTCACGGGACGGGTGTGGACCGTGCGCCTGGCCCCTTACGGCCGTCCTTCCGCCGGCGCGGTGCGGCTCTCCTGCTCCCGCCCGGCCTGCCCCGAGCAGCGCTTTCCCCAGGGTGCGGCGGCCGGGCGCAAGGCCGCAGTCGCACACGTCAACACGCACCTCGCCCACATCCGGGCGGGCGGCGGGCCGCGCGGTGAGGTGTGGTGCGCCTGCCGCGCCGCCGACTGCGCCTGGCACGCCCCCGACCCCGGCGCCGGCCGCCGCATCGGACCACGGCCGCCGGCGCAGGCGGTGCGGTGCGGCGGGCCAGCGGTCCTGACGGTGTATGCCGACCGAGCCGGGCGGCTGTGGCGGATCGCCGAGACCTGCGCGCGCTGCGCGGCCGCCACCCCCGGCTGCCGCGTCCTGGATACCGCCCCACCCCCGGCTCACACCGCCTCGGCGGGGACGCACCGGATCGTGGTTCAGCCGACGGCGCAGCAGCAGGAGCCGACCAGTAACACGGCAGCAGACAGCGTGGCAGCGGTCTTCTCCGACCACAGCCACTCCCCCACAGCGACTCCGTGCTCCCCGGCCGCCACCGGGCCGACGATGGCCCCCCCCCCCGGCCCGCGCCGCCGCACCGGAAACAGCACCCCGGACAGCGAAACGGTGGGGGAAGATCGCGCAGCGGACCGTGCCGCACAACCTGGAGCCCGATGTCCTGCGCACCGAGCTCATCGAGCTCGGGGACGCCTTCCGTGCCTACCAGCAGCGCGCCGAGCCCGACCTCGCGCTCCTGGCCGAACTCCACGAACGCAAGGCCCGCGCCTTCAAACTGTGGGCCGACGTCAGCGGCGACCGTTCCCTGTGCCACGAGGCCCAGCGCGCCGAGAAAGCCGCGCAGACCACCCGCGAGATGCACCAGAACCGCGGCGGCGGCACGGCAGGCGGCGGTCCGGTGGTGGAGCGGCTGCTGACCCGCACGCAGGCCGCGCACGCCCGGACTGCGCTGGACTACGCCGCCGTCCACGCCCCGTTCCCGCAGGCCGAGGTGCGCCTGGCGGTGCTCATGCTCGCCCTGCGGGCCGCGCGGGACGGCATCGGCAACGTCACCGGCCAGGACCTGAGCGGCTGGCTGAACGACGACGCCGAACCGGTGCTGCAGCAGCTGGTCGACGCCGGCTGGCTGTGCCTGCCGGGCACTGTGGCCGAGGCCCTGGCTTCCCGGCCCGAGGATGCCACTGCCTTCACCGTTCCCGCGCTGCTGCCCGAACAGCCCCGCCCGTTCGCCTTCGGCAAGACCACCCGCTCCCGGATCTCCGGCTGGGCCCAGAAGGCGCTGGGCGACCGGAAGATCCGCAAGAAGAAGCTGGGCGCCCCGACCCGCCTCCTGGCCCTGTACACCGCCGCCCACACCCGCCCCGACGGCCGCCTCGGAACCGCCGGGGACGACGGCCTGGACCTGGAGCAGACCGCCGCTTTCTGCGCCCTGTCCCCCGGCCAGGCCGCCGAGCACGCCGGGCTGCTGGTTGCCGCGGACTGGCTCAGCGAGGCCGACACCACCGCGAACCGGCTGCGCGGACGGCTCGCTGAACGCGTCTGGCCGCTGGGCGCACTGCTGTAGAGCTGATCACCTTCTTGTCACCGGTGAGCGGTCCCGGCAGCCGGCCCGCAGTGGGCTGGCCGACGGCGTCACCGAGGGGTCAGTGATCACTGCTGCGTCTGCCTAGCGGCGCGTCCACGGCGGCATGCGTCAAGCGGCTGCCCAGAGGGGTACCGGCCCCGAAGACGAAACCGCCGCAGAACAGCGCCGCGGCTGTGGCCGTTGCCCAGCGGACAACGGGGATGCGCACCGGCTGCTGGGAGGGGGCGGCCGACTGCGGCGGCCGTGTCCGCCGCAGTCGCGTTCGGTGCCGGTGTGGTGCTCGTGCCGGAGTGTGAATTCCGATGGCACGGAGAGGTGCCGGACGTCGTACGACGCCGGCTTTGGACAAAGCCTTGGCGACGGGCTGCCCTCCCAGACCAGAATCTCCACGCGTCCGAGTGGGGCCAGGGCAGCGAAGGCGGCGTCGGCGGAGGCGATGACGAAGCGCCGGGTGCCGGCGGCCGCCGCGGCATGCGCCTGATCAAGCAGCAGGGGGTGCGGCCGGCCGCACCGCGATGCCCCGGGCCGTCTACCGCTGCAAGGACCATTGCGCCGAGGCGGCCGGTACGGCGTTCGCCTGCGTATCCTGCCCCCACCCTGCGAGAACAAGGAAGCCCCACCTCATGACTGCTGATGAGTTCAACGCCCTGTACGCCGTGGGCACCCCCATCATCGCCTACCCCGGCATCCGCCCCCAGGAGGAACTGACCGGCCTCGCCTGCGAGCGGATCGTGACCCGCACCCGCACCACGGCATGGACCCCGGGCCACGGCAGGCCCGTCGTCATGGTCAAGGACCACGGTGCTCACATCGCCCTGACGCACATCGACGTCGCCCACGGAGAAGGCCGGCCGTGAAGAGTGGCCGGTGATCGGCCATGGGGACCGCCCGGGAGGCGACGAGCTGGCGACATGCACATAACATGGCCTTTCGTGACAGAACAGCTTCCGGACTTTCCGTACCACCCTGATCCGCTGGCCACCGGGTCGGTTATCGCTTCCGACGCCGTGTGCATCAGATGCAACCGGGACCGGGGCTATCTCTACACCGGTCCGATCTACACCGCGGCGGATGTCGACGACGGGGTGTGCCCGTGGTGCATCGCCGACGGCAGCGCCGCCCGGCAATACGACGCACAATTCACCGGCGGGCCCAGCGACGACATACCGGACGCCACCTGGGAGGCACTCTCGACGCGGACCCCGGGCTACAGCACCTGGCAGGGCGACGGTGACTGGTTGGTCCACTGCGGCGACGGCGCCGCCTTCCTGGGGCCGGTCGGCGCCCGGGAACTGGCCGGCTACCCCGACGCCGTCGAGGCCCTGCGCCAGGAGACGGCCGGCTGGGGCGGCAGCGCCGACGATGTCGAGCGCTACCTCACCGCTCTGGACAAGGACGGCTGGGCCACCGCCTACCTCTTCCGCTGCCGTAGCTGCTCGGTGCACCTCGCGTACTCCGACTTCGCCTGAGCTTGTCCTAACGTTTTTCCGCGGGCTCGCACCTTAAGGAACAAGCTCAGCACATCGCACTCCACGATTTCGGTCTCCTGCTCGGCGTCACGCAGGCGCGCACCGCGCTGCGGGAATGCCGCGCCCGCCACGGGTGACCGGCCGGGTGCGTCCGCAGGCAGGGTCAGGGGCCGACGGGTGCGGTGATGAGCTTGCGGGCCAGGCCGCCGTGGTCACCGTGCCGGCGACGTTACCGGGACAAGGTGCCCGTCTCCGGCGTATGCCGAGAGTTGTTCTGTACAGGCGCGGATCAGCGGTCGGCTTCCGCCTGCTTGACGATGCGGCGGAGCTCGGCGATGTGTCCGGCAAGGGCCTTCCGGCCGGTCGGGGTGAGCGCGAGCCAGGCGCGCCGGCGGACCTTCGTGACCGAGGCGTACTGCGCCTCCTGGAGGACCTTGACGTGCTTGCTCAGCACCGAGTCGCTGACCCCCAGCGCCTCGCGGACGACGGAGAACTCCATGGCGTCGACGGCGGCGAGCATGCTGCAGATCTGCAGCCGGTTCGGTGCGTGGATCACCTCGTCGAAGGCCGCGCCGGTCATCGTCCGGCCCGGATGTCGCGTCCAGCGACCGCGTCAACGCGGAACCCCACGGCCGCGGTGAGCACGCCGATGACACCGCCGGTCACGGCGATGGCCCACTGCACACCGGCACCCCACTCCAGGTACATGCCGACGGCGGCCAGCAGGACGAAGGCGAGCATCCACCCGCCGAAGATCCTCATGGCGCCGAGCGTGGCGGTGAACCGCTGGTAGGAGACGCCGGTCGCACGCCGGACCGCGTAGTCGAGGCCGAGCACCACGACGACGAACACGGAGACCGCCCAGGAGGCCTCCCGCAGGCTCATGGAGAAGAAGACGAGCGCCACCGCGGCGCCCAGGCCCAAGTGGTACCACCACGGGGCCGCGATGTGGGTGGCCGCATGGGCCCGGGAGGCGGCGACGGAGTCCAGGGCGGAGCGGGCCGAATCCGGCGTCATCCGACCGGGATTGCCCGAGTTGGTTTCCATGATGGAAAGAATCGCAGAACACTTGCCGTCATGGCAAGTATCCTGGTCGCAAGCCTCGCCCGGACCTACCGCGGCCACTGCTTTGACCGGGGCACCCGACGCCCGACGCATTGAAGATCGGCGAGGGTGCAGTGATCTGAATGTGTCCCGTCTCATTCAAGATGCCCCATGATCACGGCCTGACCTGCGACGGTTCAGGTTGAGTGAGACGCCGCCGTACGGAACGTCTCGCTTAACCTGAACCACTGCCGCGAACTCTGAGGCCGGCGCAGGGTCGATGACCTGCGGCGTCCCGGCCGACCTGGGCCACCAGGGGCAGATGGTCCGGGCCGGCTGAGACCGGCCCACCTCCGGCGAGACCGGACAACGGTGATCCCCCGGGGCAGGTCCGGCTACTACGGGCTCGTCGGCCCTGGTCTGACCGGGGGCGTCGACGAGGAGGCGCTGACCGCGAATGCGTTGTGGGAGGCGGTGACCGGCAAGCCAGGGACCCAGTCCTGGCACGAGCAGGTGCGCATCACCTGCCGCAGCCCGGAGGCCGAGGCGGCCCGCAAGGCGGAGCACGAGCGGGTCTACGGGCCGCGGCGCGAGCGTGCTCAGAAGGCGAAGTCGGAGCCCGCTACGGACGCGCAGGTGAAGTACCTGACCACGCTCGCCGAGAAGGTCGGCAAGGAGCGGTTCGACGCCGAGTTCGCCAAGGTGACCAAGGGCAGTGACATCGAACCGCGGGCGCCCCGGCAGCGGTGCTCAACCGCGGCGAAGCGGCTGACCAAGGCGAAGGCACGCACGCTGATCAGCGCTCTGGTCGGCCACTGACTCACTCCGGATCGCCGTCGTCCTCCTCGTCCAGCTCCGGCGCGTCCGGGTCGCGCAGCGGGCGCAGGGCGCCGGCCTCCCCGAGGCCGTTGAGGCCGTCCGGTCCTGCCTCCACGGTGGCGTGTTTCCATGCCGTAGGTATGGCGAGGGGGCCGGTACTACGATCGGCTGGCGTGGAGAGAGCCGGAGAGAGCACGGTGAAACTGGCGGTCCTCATCGACGCCGACAACGCCAAGCCAGCAGCCCTGGAAGAGCTGCTGGCGGAGGTCGCCAAGTACGGGACCGCCCACGTCAAACGCGCGTACGGCGACTGGACCGGCACACGGCTCAAGGGCTGGAAGAACCAGCTGCTCGCCCAGTCCATCCAGCCCGTCCAGCAGTTCGCCTACACCAGCGGCAAGAACGCCACCGACGCCGCCATGGTCATCGATGCGATGGACCTGCTGTACACGGGGCGCTTCGACGGGTTCTGCCTCGTCTCCAGCGACAGCGACTTCACCCGCCTGGCGGCCCGTCTGCGCGAGTCCGGGCTGACCGTGTACGGCTTCGGCGAACGCAAGACCCCCAAGCCGTTCGTCGCAGCGTGCGACAAGTTCCTCTACGTCGAGAACCTCAAGAGCGCTGCCGCCGCCCCCGCCGGGGCCAGGCCCGCTTCGCGGACCACGGAGGCCACGCTGAGGAGCGACACCGCTCTGGTCAATCTGCTTCGCCACGCCGTGGAGGCGGCCTCCGACGACGACGGCTGGGCCCGCCTCGCCAACGTCGGCAACATCATCACCAAACAGCGCCCCGACTTCGACTCCCGCACCTACGGCTACACCAAGCTCAGCGACCTCATCGCCGCCACCACTTTGTTCGACATGGACCGCCGTGCCCCCGGTGACGGCAAGGCGGCGGTCCTCTACGCCCGCGACAAGCGCCACCATGGCAGTGGCCCCAAGCCGGAACCGCAGTAAGCCGGTCCGCCGGCCGGTCCGGGAGGACTGCTCGCCGCCCGGACGGGAGCAGGGCCCGGTGCTCATGACTGAAGAGACCACCACCCAGCCTGAGCCCGTACGGCCGCGCTCTGGCTGATCAGGGCGACGGCACTCGATGAGGCAGCGCGCCACCTGCCGGCATCCTCCGTGCGGTGCTGACCCCTCATGACGGTCATGCCGACTCGCACGAGAGTGTTCTCGGCGTCCTGGCGCCAGGGTCTCTGGCCTGCGCGTACGTCGGGCCGTGGGGCGCAGCGTGTGCGAGAGCCCGGGACACGGACGGCAGCACCGCAGGGCGGCAGGGGCGGCCATGGGTCGATTTCCCGTATGCGTACGATGTGCCAGATAGGGTGGGACGTGGGATTTCTTGCGGGGAGGCGTCGGCCTGATGAAGTTCGGGGCGCGGGTGGCCATCGGGGTTGCGGCGGCGCTCGTCGTGCTGATGCTGGCCGGCGTGGTCTATGTCTCCGTGTTTGTCGGGTGGGGGCCGGGGAGGGCGGAGCCGGGTGATGTCGTCGGTACCTGGACCGGGCCGCGCGGCGCGCAGGTGACCTTGCGCGAGGACGGGTCCGCGACCGCGACGAAGGTGCCTGGCGGCTACAGCGGCTACCACCCCGCCCACGCCTTCAGCGGTGAGGGTACGTGGACGCTGCGGAAGCCGGCCAACTCCCTTGCGGAACAGGAAATCCAGGTCGAGGTCGGTACCGGGCCGGGGCAGCGCGCGACCATCGAGCTGGTGGTCGACGGCCGAGGGGCACGGAACGGTATCCACGTACCGGTGTCCGCGGAATCGGCGCTGGGCATCGACTTCCGGAAGGCGTCCTGACGCCAATCGGTACATCCTGGCGACCTGTCCGCGGCGCCCGGCCACCACCCCGCCCCGCCCCTCCCGCCACCGTCGAGCCCGCAGGTTCGCTCCGGCGGCCGCAGACCAACGTTCCGATCTCGGGGCACTTCGACGCAGGCCCGGACCGCCCCGTCCTGCAGGGCGGCCAGTGCCCGCTGAACTGCGGGGGATGCGGCGTAAGAGTCGGGTGGCATGTATAGACAACGCTGGGACTCGCGGCCCGGTCACTTCTTGGGCGGGAGCTGAGGCCCCGCAGTTCCGCGGGCGGTCAGTCCCACCAAAATTCCCAGTGATGTGCGCCGGTGATGCGTTGGGCGTATGCGGCCAGGGTGTGGGGGTGGAGTCCCTGCCAGATGATGTCGGGGCAGAAGGCGAAGTGCTCCGCGGCGACGAGCAGGAACTCCTCTTTCCGTGCCGGAGGTGCGGCCACGCTCAGGTGGAGGGTGGCGGAGCCGAGGGCGACGACGCGTGCGCCGAAGCGCCGTTCCCAGTCACGCACGACGGCGGAGAACTTCGCGGTGTCGTTGTCGTAGTTGACGGGCCCTTCCCAGCCGACGGCTGCGAGGGCATCGGCGCCCCGGGTGGCAGCGACGAGACCCAGGCGGGACCTGGGCCGGCGGGCGGCGAAGGCGTGCGCGTACTCGGCGGCCTTCTTCTCGGGGTCCGCCACGGAGCCGGTGCTGGGCGCCGGTCCCGGCCAGGTCCGCCCGAAGGGAACGGTGGCCGCCGAGTCGTCGTCCGGCGTGAGGAGGCCGTCGGTGCCGGTGTGCCTGCTCCACCACGTCGCGAGGAGCTCGGCGGGGTCGTGAGCGTCCGGTGAGGACATGTCCTCGGGGAACAGCTCGCCCGATGCCCAGGGCCGGAACTCGCCGTCGTCCGGGTCCGGGGAGTCCAGCAGGAGGGGCCACAGGCCGGAGGCGGCGTGTTCGGCACGGAGGCGTACCCACAGCTCGGCGGGGGCCGCATCGTCGCTCAGCCACAGAGGCTGTACGTCGCCATCGCCTTCCTCGGCTGTGATCAACCGGCCGGGTGGGAGCACGGTATCGAGCGGCAGGAGAAGTGCAGAGTTCACATCCGGATGCTAGTTCCCAGGTCTGACACTCCAGGGCCGGTAGGCGGCTTCTTCACCACGTGGGAACGGCTCCGCGTCGACCGCCAGCTCGAAGAGGCCCTCGCCCATGGCGCCGACCCACGCCACCTCGCCCTCGTCTTCGGCATCGACGAGAAGACCGCCATTCGCTACGCGGACTCGGCGCGCGCACTTCTGGGAGAGACCGCCGAGCAGGCATCACAGTGACGAAATGCGCTCGCCCTGGTTCACCTTGTGACGAGATCATGGACAGATGCCGTCGACCGAATCAGCAGCCCGCGCGCTTAAGGACCATGCCGTTCTCTTCAGCAGCGGCGAGAGCCGTGCCACCGACGTCGTCAACGCTGCCTGTGATGCACTCGTTGCCGGCCTCGACGGTCCCGCCCTGCGGATCCTTGCCGCTTGCACACGCGCGGAGGCGGATTACGACGTCCCCGGGCTCCTTCCCCCAGCACTCGACGAACTGGGCCTCGCTTTCTATCCGTCCGGCAGCGTTGGCGGCCAGGAAGCCGCCGCACGAGCACTTGCCGCCCGGATGGTGGCCGGCGAGCTGACCCCACGAGAGTTGGCCTTCCGGATCCACCAGCGCTTCGGACACGAGCTGCCGCTGACCGAACGGCTCGCCGAACTCGATGACGAGTACGACACCCTCGAATACAGCGACAGAACACCGGCGCAGGTCGACGCCGATGTCACGGCCGAAGCCCTCCGGCTCGCTCTGCACCCTCGTGTTCCCACCGAACCCACGGATGCACAGACCTGAAGCACACCGTTGGACCCGTGGGTTCGAGCTGAAGAGTCCTCGGTTTCCCTGAACCCACGGGGATCGGGGCCGGTACTCCCGAAGCTGCGGCCAGGTGCCAATTGGCACCTGGCCGCAGCTTCGGGAGTACCGGGCCGAAAACACGGCTCTGACCAGCAGAAACGAGGAACTGCAACTGGGGTACCAAGCAAAGTGTCGGCGGGAAAGCCCATGGCCTTCCCGCCGACGCGTCCGCATGCCGGTGCTCAGCTGCGGTGCGGTGTTCGGAGCCTGTGTGCGGTGGGCCATGCGGCGCCGGTGAGGAGCAGGAAGGTCACGCCTGCCGCGGTCGTCGTCGGCACGAGATCCGCCCACGTGTCACTGGTGTCGGCATTGAGCCATGCCAGCGCGGCCAGGAGCCACAGTGGCAGACCGGCCCAGGCCAGCGACCCCGCCACCCAGCGCAGTGCCTGGGCGGTGCTGCGCCCAGCCGTGCGAAACGCCTGGGCGGCGAGCAGTACCTGGGCCAGGAAGTACGCCTCGCCCAGCATGAGCCCTGTCCAGTACGAACCTGACAGCCAGGCGGTGGCGGGGACGCCGATCAGCATCGCGGCGACCCCGGCCGCGGCCCACACCGCCGTACAGGCCCTGATACAGGTGCGCGCTCGTGTGGTGGGCACCTCAGCCTCCGGCCAGCACGGCCGCAGCCCGGTCCGCCGCCTCCGTGCTGGGCTGCCAGTACGGATCGGTCGCGATCACTGTCAGGCAGGTGTCACTCATCGTCCGCCTCCCGGGTCAGGCCGCCAGGCCCAGGAGCAGGGTGGGGTTCTGGCTCCAGGGGATGGTTTTGTTGCGGTAAGCGTCGAAGGCCGAGCTGCGCAGGGAGCGCCGGGGGTGGGCGGCGACCACTTCGGCCGGGACGCCGGCGGCCAGGGCCGCCTGGATCCAGCCGCGGCGCATGGAGTGTCCGGTGATGCGGCGCACCGCCCGCCGGGCGGCCCGCACCCCGGCCCGCCAGGTCTTGAGGACGGCGTTGGCCGCCTCGGCGGTGGGCGCCTTCGCGGCGGCCGCGTACGCCTCCTGCCTGGCCCGGGCGGCGGCGGCCTGCTCCTCGGCGGTGGGGGTGGGGGTGAGATCGGCGGCACGGGCGGCGGTCTTGATGATGTCGTTGACGGTGTCAGCGGTGATGCCGCCGCGGCGCCGGGGACCGAGAGTGTGGCGGCCAGCCGCGCGGGCGCCGATGTTGCCGTGCCGGTCGATGCGGCGCAGCAGCGGCCCGGAGGTCAGCTGGCCGTCGTCGGCGAGCACGGCCAGCCACTGCTCCAGGGCGTGGACGGGGCACAGCTCCTGGTCATCTTCCCGGGCCAGGATGCGGACCTCCTGGCCGCGGGCGTGCTGGTCGGCTTTGGACCGGCGGATCTTGATGATCAGGGCCCGGCGCGGCATCTTCTTGCCGACCGTGTCCTTGACCTTGACGGTGGTGATCTTCGCGTCGTGCAGGTTGAGGCGGGCGGGCTCACTGGCCCGCCCGGCCATCCAGAAGTCGACGAGCAGCACCGCGGCGTCCCGCGTGCCGCGCACGGTGGTGCGGTTAAGGGTGCGCAGCATCTCCCGCAGTTCGTCCAGGTCGACGGCGTCGGCCTGCAGCGGGCCCGGCTCCAGGTCCGGGTCGTCGGCCTCCTCCCCCGCGCGGTGGCGCACGAGGGCCAGGGCCGCCTTGACCTCCGCGTCGCTCAGCGGCGTCTCCTTGACGGCGCGCAGCGCGCGCAGGGTGCCCAGGTGGGACTCCAGCACCTTCGCCGGGTGGCCGCGGTCGGCCAGGTCGGCGAGGTAGGACACCACCGCGTTGGGCTCATCGAGGGCCCAGCCGTAGACGGCGTACCACTGGGTGAAGCTGCGCCAGCGCGACGACCGGGCGTCGTAGGAGTTTTTCGGCACCGAGTCGGCCAGCCGGCGGGCGGCCGCGGCGGTCAGCCGCGCGCCGGTGGCGGTGCGCACGTCCGGCTCGGCGCGGCGGCGGACGGCCGGGGCGGACCCGACGGCGGCGGGCACGAGGTCGGTCGGCATGGTCACGGCTCCTGGTGCGGGGTCGGGCGCGGGCGGGCGGGGGCGGGCGGGGGCGGTGCCGGGCACGGTGTAGACGTGCCAGCGGTCCCAGTGCCGGTTGGGGACGTCGTCGCTGGCCAGCGCGGCGGCGAGGGCTGCGCGCAGCCGTTCGGGCCACGGCCGGGTGCCCTGCCCGTCGGTGAGCAGGGCCTCAAGCAGCGGGGCGAACAGCGACTCGTGGGTATAGGGGGCGTTGCCGTCGCACGCCAGCAGGGCCAGCGGCGGCAGATCGGCGGGCCGCAGCGCGGCCAGGCCGACGCGGAAGCGGCGGCTGCTGCCGGAGCAGGTGTAGGCGACCAGCACCGGCGCGCGCAGCGGTCTTTCCACGGAGGCCAGCTCGGTGCCGACGAAGCTGTCCGGCGAAGAGCCGTCGATCCGCCGGGAGTCGTAGCTGTGCCCGGCGGCGAAGAGCACATCGGCGTCGGCCGCGAGCACGGCGGGCACCTCCTGCGCGGTCATCTCCGTCGGGGCCCGGCCGCCGAGCAGGTCGGTGCCGTCCAGCGCGGCGAGGCGCCCGGCGACCTGTTGGGCACACGCGGCGAACCGCGGCTGGCGCTTGAGCGCCGCCACCGCGACCCGGGTGCGGTCCGGGTCGCGGGGAGCGGGCAGCGGCCACGCCAGCGTGTCCGGGGCGGGCCGGGCGGCGGCCGGCGGCCCGGCGCGGCGGGGGCGGGTCTTGGTGCTCATCGTGGGTCCTCCTGCGGCTGGCCGCCGGAGAGCGGTACGCAGTCCGGGTCCGGGGACGGGCCGGTCAGGGCCGGGTCGTCGGGGGCGACGCCGTTGGCGACGGCCATGGCGGCATAGGAGTCGTACAGCGCCATCCCGGCCGGCAGGACGGGGCGGGCCAGGGTGCCGTCGGCGAGCTGCCGCTGCACGCCGGCGTGGTGCGGGGCGCCGCGCAGCAGCCACCCGGCGCACATCTGGGGCCGTTCGGGGCGGCTGGCGTGGCAGCCAAACTGCCGGTCGGTGCCGGGCCGGGAGGTCGCGGCCGAGTGCCGGTACGCCTGGGCCGGGAACTGGCCGGGCGGGGCGTCGCGGCGCCACGGGCACGGCTCGGGCCCGCCGCACGGCCGCGCCCTTACGGTGGGCGGCCCGGCGGAGGTCTCGGACGTCGTCACCACTTGCCACTCGGCGTCGGCGGGGCGCCGGGCGATCACCCGGGCCCGGGGGCCCTTGGTGTCCGCCGCCGCGCTGTCGGCGGCCGACGGCTGCGGCGCGGGCGGCCGGCCGGCGGCGAGCTCCGCGTTCAGCTGGGCCAGCACCTGCGGGAGCGACAGGCCGCGTTCGGCGGCGAGTTCGGCCAGCCGGGCCCGCACCCGGCGGTCGTGCGCGCGGTCCCCGCTGGAGGGCAGGGCGTCGGCGGCGCTCACCGGGCACCCCCGTCCGGGTCGCCGGAGCGGCCGGCGGCGGCGTGCACCTGGCGCTGCCAGCGGCGGAACGCGCGCGGCGAGACCAGCGCCTCCCCCCTAAACCGGGCCGCCGACACCACGCCGGAGCCGACGGTGAAGGCGAGCCCGGCCACCGCGGCGGCGGCCAGGCGCAGCGCGGCGGGCCCGTCGGCGGGCACCAGCAGCAACGCGGTCACGGCTAGGGTGAACACAGCCGCGCTGAGCGCGGTGTGGCGCCAGGGCGCGGAGCCCAGCGCCCACCAGCACCGCAGGCGCTCCACCGGGCCGGGCCGGTCTTCAGCTCGGGTCATGCGGGCCCCCGGCGCTGTCGTGTGGTGCGGTCGCCGCCGCGGCGCCGTCGGCGGCCCGGCAGGCGGGGCACCAGCGCTGTCCGGGCTCGGTCAGGTCGGCGGGTACCTCGCGCAGCCCTCCGGGCAGGCCGATCCCCGGCTCCCCACAGACAAGTGCGTGGTGGTCGCAGTCACCGTCGCAGCCGGCGGGATCGGCCGGCCGGTGCCAGACGATCTCCACGGGGCCCAGGGCGCCGGCCGGGCGGACGCGTTCCGCGGTCGCAAGCACGATCACATCTCCTCGGGACTGGAGGGGCCAGGGACACCAGCGGGTGCCAGCGCGACCGGCAGGTCGACGCGGGGTCCGTCCGGGCGGTGCGGGGCGCGGCCGGGTGCGGGTGCCGTCGCTTGTCAGCCCGTAGCGGGCGGTCAGGCGCACCGGCAGGGTCAGGGCGTACCGGGGGTGGCCGGCAGCGGTCACCGTGACGGCCGGCTCCGGGAGCGGGGCGGGGGCGCTCACGGCTGCTGCCCGGGCTCGCCGGGCGCCTGCCAGGCCACGGTCACCGGCGGCGGGCCGCCGCCGGGCCGGGCGGGGCGGTCCCTGGCCGCGTCCGCGTCGCTGAACAGCGCGGCGTGCTGCGCCGCCGCGCCCTCCGGGCCGCGCTGCGGCGGGCTCGGCTCCGTCATCGCTGCCCCCTGCTTCCCCGGGCCGCCGCGCCGCGCTCCGGCCACCGGACGGTGGCGCTGGGGTGCGGGTCGAAGGCGAGGAGGGGGTGGCGGCGGGAGGCGCGGGCGAGGACGGCCACCGGCACGCCGCGCCGTTCGGCCTCGGCCCGCAGCAGCCCGCGCCCGGCGGTGAACGCCGCGTCGGACACCGTCCCTTCCGGAATCTCTCCGGTCATCCCGCTCCCCCTGCCCCGGGGCCTCCCCCGGACTCTTCGTCGCACACGCGGTTTTCCGTCGTGCGCCGGTTGTTGACGTAGTGAACCGGTTCTGATTCCGGCTAAGGGGAGCGTATCCGGAATCAAGATCCCGATGGTTGTCACCGGCACCTCGACGCGACCTGGCACTATCCGCGCGCCTAAGCACGGTTGTCACCAGATGAGCGCGCCACTTGGCGCCACCTCGCCGTTTGCACGCTTGTTGTCACCAGCGTCGATCAAGCGCAACTGCTCCGATCTGCGGTGACTCGCGTTGCGGACTCAGCGACAGCGCCCGGCTGGGCCGTGGCGACAGTTATCGCTCTCACGGTGACAACCATCGAGCTCAGTAACACGACCTTTCTCGACAACCCCGGTGACCGCGACGATTCGCGCATGTACCGCCAACTACCGTCCTCGGTAGCCCTCGACCGAAGCACCCCCAGGGCCGGGGGCGTCCGACAACTACCCCAGGACGAGGGCAAGGAGAGTAGAGACGACGACGGCAGTCACGCTGGGCCTTTCGGGTACGGATGTGTGTGGATCACTTCGCGGATCTTGCGCACCGATGGGGCGTCGTGCCACTGCGGGTGGGTGGGTGTGCGAGCGAGGCCGGCCCTTGCACGGCGTGCCGAACCGGGTACACAGCTCCAGGTCAGCTCGTAGCGCCGCTGGGAGCCCCGCGTGGGACCGTCGGAGGGGGTGGTGTCCCGCCCGATCTGGATTTTCAGCCGCATCTCGTCCGTGCCGCGTGGCGTCCACGCCAGCGCCGTGCGCCACCCGCGCGCTTCGGCGTGCGTCAGCAGGTCCTGGACAACCTTGGGCAGGTTCCACCCCTCCGGTGTGATGGCGGCCAGCTTGCGCTCTGCCGTCGCCAGTTCGGCCCCGCTGCGCCGTCGCCTTCCACGCGTCGCGTTCGTTCCGTACGACGTCCAGGTTCCATTCCGCGGCGCGCAGCCGACGCATGATCTCCAGGGGTGACAAGTCGCGGTACTTCGCGAACGCTTGCCGTTCGTCGGCGGTCCGAGGCTCGTCGTGGGCCTCACCACGTTCGACGGCGCCATCGGGGTGCATCATCTTGTTGCTTCGAGAGGGCGGGTACGCGGCGATGAGCTGCCTCCTTCAGGGACGGTTTGGTCAGCAGGTGGCCGAGACAAAGGCGATGCCAACGGGCAGCCGGGCTCGGTGGGTGGCCGGCATTGCCGTACATCTGGTGCCGGGTTGAGCAGGATGGCGGGGAGAACCTGCGTTTCCGGTTTTGGAAACCGTCGCGTCGCCGCTGGGCCACGCCCCGTGGCTGGCGGTCGCGTTCCCGGAACTGCGAGCCACCCCCGGAGTGCCGGTGAGCGGCGCGACAGCGGCCGAATGCGGGTTTCGGTTCTCCTACGAGGATTCGAACCCCGATCTCCGGATCCGTAGTCCGGTGTCCTCTCCGGCGAACAACAGGAGTGGGTATGTGTATTTCGTGACGGTGCGGCGGTGCTGTGTACCTCTTCATCGGGATTGGCTCTGCGGCCAGCGTGTTGGAGAAGCTGGCTTCCTAGGAGTTGTCTTCAAATGTCAGGCCCACATCAGGAGCGATGCGAGGGTGACGGCTGCCTGGTAGGACTCGGCGGTCTTGTCGTAGCGGGTGGC
>NZ_JBVHPX010000047.1:0-20507 GCF_055567735.1 Streptomyces sp. NPDC026394 | reverse complement strand
GAGCACATCCTGTACTGGTCACACTGGCGTCGACGGCGCCAGCACCAAGCCCGCAACAGTCACTACAAGCAACGCGGGCACAGCCCCTGATCCTGTCCACCAGTCACGGCAAGCACCGTTGCAGTATTAGGGTTGCCCTGGGCGCCGGACATCGGCTGGCTGGTGAGGTCGCGCAGCCCGCGCACCAGGCTCTGGTACTGCGACCCCTGCCGGGCGGCGTCCTTGGTGCCGCGCTCTTCTTCGTAACCCGCCATGCGCCAGTCCAAGTCGGACCACAGGTGATTGGTTTCCGCGTAGGCCTGCGGAGCGTCCAGGCCCTGCAGCGCCCCCAGGGCGGGGAGTGCCAGCGCCGCAGCGCCGATCCTCGTGAAGGACCGTCGGGACAGCTCTCGTTCACTCATAAACGCTTCTCTCTGAGTCGTGAAACGGGGACGGCAGCGCGAAGCGGCACATCAGAACCGGCGCTTCCTCCTGGTGACAGGTATCTGCGGTGCGCCGGTCACGCTGCCTTGCGCCCGACGGGCGCACAGGACCTGACACATCGCTGGAGGCATGCCAGCGACACGCGTACCCGGGGACGGTTCTGCCTGCCGTGTCCTTGAGTCAACTAGGCCCCGCCGAGGCGCACCAGGCATTTCCACCGGCAGAAGTAGAAGCCGGACACTACTTCTGCCGGTCGCGTTCCGCAGGCGATGCTGAGGGCCAGCCTCCGATTCCCTGAGCCCCCATCTCGCAACCTTCGCCTTCGAAGGTTCCGAGACGGGTTGTCAGGGCCTGGTCGTACGGGCGCGCTTGCCGGCGCCGTAGCACAGCACCCCTTGCCGGAACCCGCATGCGCGCTCGGCAAGGAGCGCGCGGGCTCGGCGCGCCTCTTGCCACGGGCGGAAACGGCGCGCGCACCCTTGCCGAACCTGCGTGCGCGCCGGCAAGGGTGCGCGGTCTCGGCGCGCCCCCTTGCCGAAGGCGCGCACCGGCCCCAGGGCGGTCGCCGCGTTGCGCACGGCCGGGAAACGAGGAGCTGAAAGGAGGAGGAGGAGGTGAGGATCGTGGGCAAGCACAGCAGCGGAAAGGGCGGCGGGACGAAGAGCAGCGCGGCCCAGCGCATGAGTCCGGCCGCAGCGTCACGGGCGCAGTCCGCCGACGCGAAGAACCCCGGCAGCCGTACCGCCGAGAGCGGGTTCGCACCCCGGGCGCAGCGTACCCCTGGAGCATTCGAGTCTGGGCATGGCCATACTGAATTGATGCGGCGATCAGCCCTCGGGGCCGACGTCGGATAAACCAAGCCAATGTTCTGCGGAATCGGCTGGGTGCTAGGTTTCCTCTCCCGTCATCGGGAATCGCATCAGTGCGGCCATGCCGGTGACATTCCTCGTTGACCCATTCTCTGAATGCGGCCAAGTCCTCGGAGATCGCTTGCTCGCCGCGTGCCTCTCCCAGGCGTTTCCCGCCCCTCGGGCGTCGAAGATGGGGCTCGATCTTCCGGGGGAACAGCAGGTGGCTCGGGTGTAGACGCTCCAGGATCTGCGCTGCTGTGGCGACAAGCTCGATCACGACCCAGGGGTCGGGCCTGGCCTTCCCTTCAGGGAGCTTGTGTCCGTTCTCGTCCTCGGCGCCCTTGAAGTAGAGACCGTCCATCAACCAAAAGCCGGTGGCCGCATCGTTTCGGATGCAGCCACGTCTGAGATTGAGTACTACTGGCGGGAGGGGGTTATTCCGGCCGTGCACTATTCCCCTCCGGCCAGTAGTCCTCGATGGGCCTCGGCGGCTTGTCAGGAGACCGTCGGCGGGGTGTCTCGCAGGGTCACGTTGGCGTGGCTCTCCTGGAAGCTCTGGTCTGAAACGAGGGTCAGCCGGGCCGTGGACTGGAACTCTGGCAGGGAGGCGGAACCACAGGAGACCATCGTGGTCTTGAGCTTGGCGACGGTCAGGGCGAGCCCTTCGTTGAGGTCGCCTGCGTAGGGGACGTAGCCGTCCACGCCTTCCTCGAAGACCAGCCCCTGACCACCCTGACCGTAGCGCTGCCAGTTACGGGCACGGTTCGAGCCCTCACCCCAGTACTCCTTCACGAAGCCGTCGCGGGTGGGCAATTTCGCGCCAGCCGCTTGATCGAAGCGCGCGAAGTACCGCCCCATCATGACGAAGTCGGCCCCCATCGCCAGCGCCAGGGCCACGTGGTAGTCGTGGACCAGGCCACCGTCGGAGCAGATCGGCACATACTCGCCGGTGCGCTCGCGGAAGGCATCCCGGGCTGTTGCGACGTCCAGCACAGCGCTGGCCTGGCCGCGGCCGATGCCTTTCTGGTCGCGAGTGATGCAGATGGAACCGCCGCCCACACCGACCTTGACGAAGTCCGCCCCCGCCTCGGCGAGGAAGGTGAACGCCTCGCCGTCGACCACGTTGCCGCCGCCGACCGGGATCTCGGGATAGTGCTTCTTCACCCAGGTCAGGGCCTGCGCTTGCCAGTCGCTGTAGCCGTCGGACGAGTCGAAGCACAGCGCGTCCGCGCCCGCCTCCACCAGGGCCGGGATGCGCTCCTGGTAATCATGGGTGTTGACGCCCGCGCCCACGCGCAGGCGCTTGGCGGCGTCCACGACCTGGTTGGGGAATCGCTTGTTGTCCGTGTAGTCGGATCGGAACACCAGATGCTGCAGGTTGCCCTCGCCGTCCAACACGGGGAGGCAGTCAAGCCGTTCGTCCCACAGCCGGGCGTTGGCCTCGGAAAGCGTGGTGTCAGGCCCTGCATGGGGCAAGTCGGCGATGGCGGTCATCCGCCCGCTGACCGGTTCGGCCAGGTCGTGGCGTTGCGGGTGGAAGTCGCGGGAGGTCACCAGGCCGAGCAGGCGTCCGGTGGCGGTCCCGTCGTGGGTGACGGCGGCGGTGCTGTGACCTGTGCGGCGCATGATGTCGACCAGGAGACCCAGGCTGTCATCAGGCCGGACGTTCGTATCGCTGGTGACGAATCCGGCCTTGAAGTTCTTCACTTGGCAGACCGCTGCGACCTGGTCCTGGATCGACTGGTTGTGGTGCAGGAAGCTCAGACCGCCGTTGCGAGCGAGCGCGATCGCGAGTTCCGGTGTGCTGACGGCCTGCATGATCGCGGACGTGAACGGGGAGTGCAGCTCGATCGCCGACGGCTCGCCCACGATGTGCCGCACCAGGGGTGTGCGCAGCTCGACCGTCGCGGGCGAGCAGTCGGTCCGGGTCCGGTTGGGCAAGAGCAGAAACTCGTTGAACGTCCGTGAGACCTCGGCGATGATCTGTGCCACTCGTTCCTCCTGACCCGTCGGCCGGGGCCCGACTGCCCCGCCGTGAAGATCGCCCCCGTGTCCCAGGGCCCGGGCAGGCAGGGGTCGGCAAGGCAGCCGTGGAGGTGCCACAAACTGCGGCAGAGCCCTGACCGGCCCGTGGATCGAACGGGTGCGGTCGTGACCTGGCACCCTATCGATTGGCCAGCCGCAGCACGAATCGTGCCCCTCATCGGCAATCGCCACCAGACGGTTCCTTCAGGTCCTCGGCCCGGGCAGCGAGGTACTCGGCCCAGTCGCGTCGGGCGTAGGCGACCCAGCGGAGCACGGTATGGCGGTGCATCCCGGTCACGTCGGCGAGGATCGGGCTGGGGAGATCAGCAGCGAGGGCGGCCAGCGCCGCGTTGCGGGCGGTGCGGACCGGGATGCCATAGCGGCCCAGCTTCTGGGTCATGCCGTGCGTCGAGATCGGCTTGCCCGGGACCATGCCCGGGAAGAGCCACCGAGGCCCTGGGTGTACTCGCGAGAGCTGCGGCCGCAGTTGGGGCTGTTCGGCGAGATGTCGAAGGAGTCCGGCGAGCCGTGGCGGCAGCAGGACGGGGTGGCGGCCCAGGACCAGGTGGGTGTGCTTGTCGCCGTGCTTGAGGTGGTCAGGCGTCAGATGGCAGAGACGCTCGGTGGACGGGCCGAACAGCAGGGTGATCGCGCCGGCCGCCCGGACGTCCATGGGCAGGGCATCGTCGGTCAGACAGCGCTGGAGGAGCGGCCACCGATCGGCCTCGTCGAGCAGGTTCTGGGGCTCCTGCCTCGGGATGGAGGGGACGGTCAGTTCGCGGGTAAGCCGACGGCTCGTGGTCCATTTCAGGAAGTAGCGGATCAGGTAGCGCCGTTGGCTGGTGGCTCCGGCGATCCAGTCGTCGATGTACTCCTGGGTGAGGTCCACGATGGCCAGGCCGCGTTGGTCGATCCAGGCCAGGAACTCCAGGGCGACGCTGACGCGGCGGTGCAGGTCACGGTCTGCGGAGGCGGGGTAGCGCCGGATGGCCGCCCGTTGGCGGGCTCGTCGCAGCAGGAACCAGTGCATGAAGGGACGCGCGAGATTGGCGTGCGCGGTCGGCTTGTCCGCGAGCTCGTGTTCCAGCCAGCCAGGGGTGCGTTCGAGGTCTTCGTTGCGCGCGTCCAAGATGCCGGTGTGGACGAGGAGTTGACGGAAGTAGCGTTGGTTCTGGGTGGGTGGGAGCTCGTCCAGCAGCTCGTGGGTGAGCGTGTGCCCTTCGGCTGCGAGCCGGGCGAGGAGCTTGGTGTTCGGACTTTCCTTGATCCACTGGATGGCGGGGAACGGTGAGGGGGCAGATGCCAGCGCGGTCGCGAGCGGTTCCAGCTGCGGACTACTTTGCCGTCGGGCCCGGCCAGCAGGTTGTTGACCCGCTCGTTGAGGACGCAGTGGGCGCATCGGCCGCGGCTGTGGGGGTTGCCGGCCCGGCCGCACTGGTTGCAGGTGTAGTCGGCGGCGAAGCCGACGCAAGGTCCGCAGATCTCGGCGCCGTCGTCGTCCTGCGCGATCAGCGGCTGGACTGTGCCGCAGCGGGGGCACTCGGCCGGCGAGCGGAGAACGGCGGTGTAGCAGCTCTGGCAGACCGGCCCGATCGGCCACCGTGTCGTGATCGGCCGGGTGCGGGCGCAACGAGCGCACGTATCATTGGTGCGATTTCGCTGGTAGCAGGTTCCGCAGACGGGCTGGCCTTCCGCATTGCGATGGCAGGGCAGTACCCGGCCGCAGAGGGAGCAAGGGGCCTCTGGACCGCGGAAGCAGCTCGGACACAGATCCGGGGTGTCACCGGTGGCGTTGCGGGCGATGATACGGATCTCCCCGCAGCGTCCGCATGGGCGGCGGGGGCGTCGCTGCTGATTGTAGCAGTGGTGGCAAAGCACCTCGCCCTTTGACGACGGCGGCGGCCGCGGTCCCCCCGCAGGATGTGCAGGTGCGGTCCGGGCGTCGGTAGCACTGTTTGCAGATGTCGCGACCGTCGTCGCGCCGGACCACGGGGGCGTCGAGATGCCCGCACTCGGCGCACTCCTCGAATTTCGCGGGGTCGGCGCGATAGCAGGGGTGGCAGATTGGGCCTTCCGATCGGCGGCCGACGATGCGTACGTCCTCGTGTCCACAGCGTGCGCAGGTCGCTCGTCGGGTCTGCTGATCGCACGTGCCGCATATTCGTCCCTCGGGCCGCAGCCGCCGCAAGTCGGTCCGCACCGTTCCGCAGTGGGCGCATCCGGGACGGATCACGGGGTGCCCAGCGTCGCGCAGGACTTCGGCGAGCCGCAGCAGAACCGGCGGACAGAGTGAGCTGCCTGAGGTCAACGCCGCAGGGTGAGTCGCCAGGTGTTCGGCCAGTTCCTCAAGGAAGCGCGCTTCCCCGCGCACGGGGATCGGCACCGCGGTCACCAGCGCCGCTTCGGCCTCCTGGCGGCTGAGTGACGGCAGCGCCGAGGTAAGGTGTCCGACGACAGCGATCGTCGCGGCCTCCAGACGAGCGGCCTGCGCGGCAAGTCGGGCGACGATCGACGGGGCGGTCGGTGAGGGTGCGGTCACAGGCCCTCCGGCCGCCGGATCGAGGTCCGGCGCACGGCCGGAAGCGGGCCGGGCGTCTCGCCGCCGGCGGTCTTGCGGACCTCTTCGTTGACGACCTGGACCTCGATGAGGTCGTTGGGTTGGCAGTCGAGGATGCCACACAGAGCCGCGAGAGTGTCCATCGACATCCGCTGCGGCGGCTGTGTGACCAGGCGGAAGACCTGCTCGCGCGAGAGGTTGACGCCCCGTTCGGCCAGCAGCGGCACCAGGTCGGTGGTCTGGAACATCTCCCGGTCGGCCATGAGCTTGCGTAGGTTCCAGCGGTAGCCCATCTTCTTGATCACTTCGGGTCCTCCCAGATGCCGGGGTATCGCTGGCCCAACTTCTTGTGCACCAGCCGGTTGCGGTACTCGTCCGAGACGCCTAATGGTGCACTCGGGTAGTGGAACTCTCGCAATGCCTGCCTCACGTCCTGTGCCGTTGAAGGTTAAGCACTGTCGCTGAAGGCTGACGATCAGTAGGTTTGTGCCATCATGAGGAAGCGAATTCTGAGGTTCGGCTTGTATGCAGACGAGCAGGGACTGGCATGGGTCAGGGAACTCGTCGACCGGACTGTGGGGTCCCGGAGCGCCCGGATCATCGAGGCAAACGTTGCGCACACCTATCCCGATAGCGACCTGACGACCGCCGAAATGTATGATTTTCTGGCGGAACAGTGGCGCATCGAACATCCTGGTCAGAACAGCGGCGAGCGGGAAGCGGTCGAGCTGCGCGTCCACCTGGCGTGTTCCCTGCGGACATGGCGAGCGATCCGCAAGTCAGTGATCAAGTCTTTGTGTCCGGAAGGCATGACGCCCCACGCTTGCCGTGTTCCATGGTGCGCTGGCTGAGCTGGTGCACGGATTTCGGCAGAGGTTCCTAGTGACCTGAGTCAGAGATTCGGTGGCAGTAGGCGGCGACTTTGTCGAGGATCTCGTCGGCGGTCTTCGTCCAGACGAAGGGTTTGGGGTGTTCGTTCCAGTCGGCCAGCCAGGCACGGATGTCGCGTTCGAGGGCCTGGACGGAGCGGTGGACGCCGCGCTTGAGCTTCTTCTGTGTCAGCTCGGCGAACCACCGTTCCACCAGGTTCAGCCAGGACGCACTGGTCGGTGTGAAGTGCAGGTGGAAGCGGGAGTGGGCCAGCAGCCACCGCTTGATGTCCGGCGTCTTGTGGGTCGCGTAGTTGTCCAGGATCAAGTGGACATCAAGGCCGTCGGGCACGTCCCGGTCGAGCTTGGCCAGGAACTTCTTGAACTCCGCTGCCCGGTGCCGGCGGTGCAGGGACCCGATGACCTTGCCGGTCGCCACCTCCAGGGCGGCGAACAGCGTCGTGGTGCCGGCCCGGACGTAGTCATGACTGCGCCGCTCGGGCACCCCGGGCATTATCGGCAGCACGGGCTGGGACCGGTCCAGGGCCTGGATCTGCGACTTCTCGTCCACGCACAGCACCAGGGCTTTTTCCGGCGGATCGAGGTAGAGGCCGACGACGTCGCGGACCTTGTCGATGAACAGCGGATCGGTGGACAGCTTGAACGTCTGCGTGCGGTGCGGGGCCAGGGCGAACGCCCGCCAGACCCGCGAGACCGACGACTGCGACATGCCCGTGGCCGCCGCCATCGACCGAGTCGACCAGTGGGTGGCGTTCTTCGGCGTTTCCTCCAGCGTCTTGACGATCACCCGCTCGACGTCCGCGTCGGTGATCTTCCGGGGCACACCGGGACGGGGCTCGTCGCACAGGCCGTCCAGGCCCCGTTCGAGAAAACGCCGCCGCCAGGTGCGGACCGTGTCCGCAGCGATCCGCAGTCTGCGCGAGACCTCCAGGATCGAGTGGCCTTCGGCGCACTCCAGCACGATCCGCGACCGCAGGGCCAGTGCCTGAGCTGTCGAACGCCGACGCACCCAGCCTTCCAGCACAGCCCGCTGGGCATCAGTGACCGACAACGGCGCAATCTTCGGACCCGGACGACTCATACCCAACCAACGACAAACCTCCGACTCAGGTCACTAGTACCTCTCAAACGGCCGCAGGTCCAGCACGGCCCTGTGCCTGACCGGTGGTTCAGGCTGGTGGCAAGCAGCTCAATCCTCGCCGACTTGCAGAAGGGCGATCACGAACCCGCCTCCCCGGCCGGCGACTACACCGTCGAAGGTATGCCTGGTCACCGCATCCCAGCTGCGGCCGTTCTCCCAGGAACCGTTGATGTTGGAGAACCACTCTGCCCCTGGACCCAGAATCGATGCCACCTTTTCCGCGGCCCGCTTAGCATGGGCGCGATCGCGGTGCACTCGTCCGGGGAACACCAAGTCATCAGCGGAGAGGTTGACCATCAACTCGATCGCGGTGTCCCGGTTCACCGGGCTGAGGGCCGCCTCGACCTCCTCGACCATGGCGGGTCCCATGGCCCCGTCCACCGCCTCATGCGCCCAGTCGGTCTCGGCGTCCTTCGCAAGGGCATGGATATGGTGCGCAACATCGGCTCTGGAACTCCGGCACCAGCGGGAGTACACCCTCTCTTCCCCGGCCAGAGAGTTCATAAGAGCGGCGAGGGAGTCTCCAAGGTCCATGACAACATCCTGACAGAGCCAGATCGGACAGGACGAAAGGCTCCTGCTCCGCGTGACGACGGCAATCGCACAGACGACCACCGCTTGTCGAGCATTTGGGTTCAAGACGGGTTCTTGAGCGCACCGAGCCCGCGGCCAGCCGCTGACCGGCTACCCGCCCAGGGCCTGGGTCAGTTCTGTCTCGATTTCGTCCAGCACCGGCAGCATGCGCTCGGCCGCCCGCGCGCGCAGATCCCAGAACCGAGCGTAGATCTGGGCGCCCGGCCAGTGCTTCTCGTACAGGGCGTCGATGCCGAAGAAGGAGGTGAGGTTGTGCAGCAGCACCATCCGCGCGGCATACGGCTCCTCCACCCGGGCGCGCGAGGCTGCCGCCCTCGCCCGCAGCTTCTCCACCAGCGATGCCATCAACCGCCTCCCGCCCCGGGGCGAACACCCCAACTCGCCCGCATTGGCGACGAGTTGCTGGACAGTTCACACCACACTGCAGGAGAAGACCCCGAAACGGGGCTGCAGGGTCCGCGATTTCGGGAGTACTGTCGGCGGATCATGGTCACTGGCAACGACCGGTCGCTGTCACAGGGGCGCAGTACGGTCCTGTCATGGCAGCCAGAATCGATCTGACCCTCGATTGCGCGAACGCACAGCTCCTCGCCGGTTTCTGGAAGACGGCACTGGGCTATATCGACGAGCCACCGCCTGATCCCTTCAAGACCCGAGAGGAGTGGCTCGCGCAGTTCGACCTGCCAGAGGACGACTCCGAGGACGACGGGGCATGGCTCTGCAATCCCGACGGCGACGGCCCCCGACTGTCCATCCTCAAGGTTTCCGAACCCAAGACGGCAAAGAACCGGCTGCACATCGACGTCCGGGTGCCGGGGCACGGCAGCCCCGATGAACGGTGGGCGCGGATCAAGGAAGAGTCTGAACGGCTGGTGAAGGCAGGCGGGGCCGTCCTGGAGGAGTTCGACGGGCACCACATTGTGATGGACGACCCGGAGGGCAACGAGTTCTGCATCGCCGCAGCCTCGGCTTGAGATCGGCAGACAGCAGACTTCGGGCAAGGATCGACACCACAACGGGCAGCGATCTCCGCAACCCTCCACCAACTGCTGATCAACGGCACTCGAAAACACCCCCATGCCGGTGTCCCCCGCACCGGCATGGCGGCGGGGGCGGCACGACCGAGTCCACGGTGTCAACCGGTCTGCTCCGCGGTGGTCTTGCGTGCCCGCATGCGCTTGACCTTGGCGATGCTGCCGCAGGCCCGGCCGGTTTCTCCGGCGTACATGCTGCACCATGTGCGGGAGTTGTTGCGGGACTGGTCGTAGAAGACCCAGCGGCAGTCCGGGCACGTGCGGAGCCGACGCCAGCGCCCTTCGGCCACCAGCAGCGCCGACAGGCGCAGCAACTCGGGGATGACGCCGGGAGCCCCCCGGTAGACGAGTTTGTCGTTCTCGATGCGCACCGTCTGCGGGTGGCTCTGCAGCCACGAGTCGAGCCGCTCGCTGCCGCGTTCTTCAACGTCCGCGCGCAGATCATCGCGCAGCCGCATCAGCTCATCGACCTCATGTCCGCTGTCCGGGGCGGGCAGCCGTGCGAAGGAGCGCTGCCAGGCCGAGGGCTTCGCAGCCAGTTCCGGGAGCGTCTCGGTGGGGATGCGGGTGTCGTTGGGGATCAGCCAGCTGTTGAGGAAGGTGCGCAACTCCTCCGCGTCAGGTCCCGCCGTCGTTGTAGCCATGTCATCACCATAGGCGGTAAACAAGTCGACCGCCCGCTGTTACCGTCTATTTTTATGACTGGTAAGCAGCTGGCCGGGGCGCCTCCGAAGGTGTCCTTCCGCAACGTCCTGTCCCTTCCGGGCCACACGACCTGGTACCTGGCAGCCTTGCTGATACGTGCTCCCGTAGTGATGGCTCCCCTGGCTCTTGTCTTCGTCGGCTACACCGCCGGATCCTTCGCCCTAGGCGGTATGCTCGCCGCCGCCCATGCGCTGGGGGAAGCCGCAGGCGCCCCCGTCATAGGGCGCAGCTTCGACACCAAACCCTTCGTCCGCCAGCTACGCCTGTCCCTCGGAGTCGAGGCCGCCGCCTTCGCAGTACTCGCCCTCACCGCCTCCGACGCTCCAGTGGCGGTACTCCTCGCCCTCACCTTCATCGCGGGCGCCGCGGCCTCCGGTGCCCCCGGCGGGATGCGCGCCCAGCTTTCCTCCACCACCCCCGAGCACCTGCGCCCGGCCGCACTGGGCCTGGAAAGCTCCCTCAGCCAAAGCGTGTGGGCCATCGCACCGCCCCTGGCCTCACTGCTGTACGCGCAGTTCTCCGCCGTCGGCACGCTCCTCGTCATGGCCGTCTTGTCCGCAGCCCCCGCATTTTTTGCCCACCGCATCCCCCACACCGGCCAGCTCCGGCAAGCCAGCCTCCCGCAGGAAGCATCAGTGGGCACCGGCGCAGTGCTCAAGCTGGCCTGGCCCACCGCCCTGCTCTCCGCATCGATCATGTTCCTCATCGGCACCGCAGACGTCCTCCTGCCCGCCCGCCTCAAGGACGTCGGAGCCTCTCCCGCCCTGGCCGGACCCGTCATGACCGCGTTCGCCGTCGCCAGCGTGGCCGCCGGGCTCCTGTATGGCAGCCGCCGATGGCCCGGCAGCACCCGCATCCAAACTCTCGCCCTGCTCCTGGTCGCCGCCGCCGCCTTCGCTCTCCCCGGCCTTACCTCCAGCCCCTGGAGTTTCACCGCCGCCTTCGCTCTCGGCGGACTCCTCTACAGCCCCCTGATGACCATCAGGAACCTGGCCCTGCAAGAACGCCTGCCGCAAAGCACCTGGGCCACCGGCTTCTCCGTCCTCTACGCTGCCGCAGGCCTCGGCTACGGCGCGGCCGGCCTGCTGTCCGCAGCCATCCTCCGCACCGCCACCGCCGGCACCGCGTTCCTCATATGCACACTGACCACCACCGTGATCGGCGTCATCTCCCTGCTCGGAGAACGCCTGCACAGCCCCGC
Source organism: Streptomyces sp. NPDC026394 (assembly GCF_055567735.1). NCBI lineage: Bacteria > Bacillati > Actinomycetota > Actinomycetes > Kitasatosporales > Streptomycetaceae > Streptomyces > Streptomyces sp. NPDC026394. Next base: position 9,086 of record NZ_JBVHPX010000047.1, on the reverse strand, counting down.
ACCCCGAAGCACCGACGCCCCCGCCGACACCACCCCACTGCCAACAGCACCCGAGCACTGATGCAGGCGCGCCTGCCGGCGCGAGCTGCTCGTAGCCGCACGGCCGAAACCAGCGGGCCCGCGGCGCACACAGGTCAGCGAGCAATCGCGGGGGCGATCAGCATGCTCAGCGCCAGGGCGATGACGAGGGCCAGCTTCTCGTCCGTCAGGCCGTGCGGGGCTTCACCCGCGCGGGTGGTCACAGGCTGATCGGGCCGTGCACCGGCGGACACGCCGGTATCCAGATGCTGTGATCAAGATGACTGCGCGCGCCCTCGCCGGCGCCGCCCTCGCCCTGCTGCCCCTGACCACCGTCTCCCCGGCCCAGGCCGACGGGCCCGACGCGCCCACCCGGTACGCGAGCCTGCACGACGGCATCGAAGCGCTGCCGCTGGCCGCCGATTCCCGCACCGGCTACCAGCGCACCAGCTTCAAGCACTGGACCGACGCCGACCACGACGGCTGCAACACCCGGGCCGAAGTCCTGATCGCCGAATCCCGCGAGCGCCCCGAAATCGCCCCGAAGTGCAAGGTCATCTCCGGCCGCTGGTTCTCCTACTACGACGGCGTGACCGTCACAGACCCCAAGGGCCTGGACATCGACCACATGGTCCCCCTCGCCGAGGCGTGGGACTCCGGCGCCTCGCAGTGGAGGCCAGCACGCCGCGAGGCGTACGCCAACGACCTCGGAGCCGACCGTTCCCTCGTCGCGGTCACCGCCAAGACCAACCGGTCCAAGGCCGACCAGGGGATCCATCCACCTGGCTGCCGCCGCTGGCCGACGCCCGATGCACCTACGCCGCCGACTGGGTCGGCACCAAACTCCGCTGGTCGCTGACCGTCGACCGTACCGAGCGGGATGCCCTGCGCCGCCTGGCCGCGGGCTGCGGCCACACCCACGTCGAATACCAGTTGGTGCAGGGACGGCCACCCGACCTGTGACTGCCTGCCGGGCCTGCGGTCCTTCGTGCTGGGCACGAAGGACCGCAGTCTGTACCGGGTCAGCTGACGAGTTCGGTCAGGAACTTTTCCGGGATCAAGACAGCTCCCTGCCTGCGGGTATCGACCTCGGTGACGCAGTCGCCGAGCCGTGTCTCAAGTTGCTCGGCGCGGGCGTCGGGCCCCTGCAGGCTGCTCTTGTCGTCCTGCTCGCGCAGGAAGGCTCCCGCGTCGTAATGGCGGACCCACGGACGGAGTCGAGGAACGAGGACGTTCACCGGAACGCGACCATAAGCGCTCAAACGGGGGAATCTGGCAGGCGCCCTTGTCACTTCCATGACACGCAGCCTGGTGGGGACATCAAGCCGCGGCAGGTTGTGCAGGCAGGTTGTCGCGTACCTCGTCATAACTGCCGCTGGCTGCCACGCGTCCGCCGGTGAGTACGACGACTTGGTCGGCGGAGCGGATGGTAGACAGCCGGTGGGCGATGACCAGCAATGTGCACCCGGTGGAGATCCGGTGCAGTGTTTGGGCCAGCAGGTTTTCGTTGGCGCCGTCCAGGTGTGAGGTCGGCTCGTCCAGCAGCAGGATTTCGGGCCGGGCCAGCAGGGCGCGGGCGATCGCCACGCGCTGCTGTTCGCCCCCGGACAGGGCCGAGCCGTGCTCGCCCACCGCGGTGTCGAGTCCGTCGGGCAGGCGTTTGACCAGGCCCGCCAGGCCTGCCATGTCCACCACTTGGTGCAGCCACGCCTCGTCGGCGTCCGGTGCCGCATAGGTGATGTTGTCGCGGAGAGTGCCGTACATCAACGGGGAGTGCTGTTCCACCAAGCCGATGCGGGATCGCCATTGATCGAGTGTGTGCTCGGTGTGCGCGTCGCGGCCGTCGAGAGTGATCGTTCCGGCGGTGGGCTCGTAGAAGCGCCCGAGCAGGCTGAATATGGTGCTCTTGCCTGCGCCCGAAGGGCCGGCGATGGCTGTGCAACTGTTGCGGGGGACGTGGAAGGACACGCCGTCGAGAACCGTCTGGTCGGTGTAGCCGAATGTCAGGTTGCGCAGCACCAGCCCGGTGGGGGTGGTACTGGTGGCGCGGTGCGGCTGGCTGTTCCGGTCGCTCTCGATGGGCAGGACGAGCACGTCCTCAATCCGCTGCAGGGCCGCGAGACCGGTCTGCAGGGCGGGGCCGATGTCGAACAGGCCCGACATCGGCACGGCCAGGTAGTTCACGTAGAGCAGGAAAGCCACCAGCTCACCGACGGCCATGTCACCGGATGCGACTCGGGCCAGGCCAACCACGATCACCACAATCAGGGAGCCCTGTACGGCGAGTTCGATGGCCGGGGACACTACGGCGGTCAGACGGGCCGCGCGGACATTGTGCCGGTAGATCTCGCCGGACCGTTCCGAGAGCGCCGCGGACTCGCGCGGCACGGCCCGGCTGATGCGTACGGTCCGGATGGCGCTGAGCACCCGCTCCAGATCGGCGGCGAGGGAGCCGGTGGCCTCCTGGGCCGCGATGGTCTCTCGGCGGATGCCTTTGAGCACCACGGCGACCACGGCTCCGGAGCTGAGGACGACCATCATGACCACGCCGGTGAGCAGCGGATCGAGCCAGGTCATCATGCCCACGCCGCCGACCACGACGATGGTGTTGACGATCGCGTTGACCACGTCGGTGGCTAGGACATCGCGCAGCAGCGTGGTGTCGGTAGTGGTGCGGGAGATCAGGTCGCCGACACGCTGACGGTCGTAGACGGTCATGCGTAGCCGCAGCAGATGGTTGACCATCGCCTGCCGCAATCGTGTGACGATGCTCTCGCCCGCCTGGTCCAGCCGGTAGGTGGACCAGGCTTGCAGCGCGGCCTGCCCGCAGAAGACAGCGGCGAGCGCGCACAGCATTCCGAAGACCGGTCGGCCCCGTGTCGCCGAGTCGATGGTGCGGTTGACGATCAGCGGCTGGGCCAGTCCGAGTCCGGATCCGGCCAGCGCGAAGGCCAGGGCGAAGGCCAGTCGTCGCCGGCTGCCGCGTGTCCAGACGAGCAGGGTGCGGAAGGTGACACGGCTGACTTTCGGTTTCTCGTCCATAACTCCGCGGGTTTTCATTTCTGTGGCCGGCCGGGAAGATCGGTGGGGCGCAGACGGTCAGTCGACCAGTTCGTGGCCGCGCCGTATCGCCTCGGACAGCCACTGTTCGACCTCCACGATGCGCGTGGCCACCATGGGGTCCAAGTCGTCTGTCAAGGCCCCGGGGGCGAGGATGTTACTGTCCAGCAGGTGTTCGGCCGACAGGTCGGCCGGGTCGACACGGCTCACTATGGCCCGGCTGAAGATCTGCTTGGTGGTCGGGAGGTGCGGCAGGGCCGCTGGCGGCATGAGCTTGACCACTTGCGACTTCATCCGCCAGTACGGGTACGGGAACCGCGCGTCGTAGCGCCGGTGCAGCGGCAGCCGCTTGGCCTGTTCGACGAATGCCGGGTCCAGGAAAGGATCCTCGTTACGTATCAAGCCGGCGGTCCGCAGCCGCTGGTGTGGGTACAGATCGCTCCATGCCTCCATGGCAGCCAGGGAATCGTGGTGCGACTCATGCAGGTGCACCAGCGACCGTGTCCATTCCTGTGCCCACTCCCCTGCGATACCGCGGTAGGGTTCGGCGAGAAAATGGTGCGCCGGGTTGCGGCACAGCTCGGGCCAGGAACAGGCCAGGTACATCATGGCTCGGCGCCGCCGGGTGGTGAGGTAGGAGAGCACCGCGAGCGATTCGAGTTTCCGGGTGGGCTGGTATTCGCCGCGATGGTCGCTCCAGTATCGCCGCAGAGTGCGCCAGGTTCTGTTGCGCAGCAGAGCGGGTGTCAGGTATTGACCGCTGCCCAGCAGCTCATCGGCGCCGTCACCGGTCAGCAGGGTGTCGGCGCCTGCATCGTGGGCAAGTTCCACCAGCATCCGGTTGGCGTCGGGCAGGGCGTCCAGACGTGGCCCTTCCGGGTGCCACTGCGGCTTGCCCGCCGGCCGCCGGGTCATGGGAACGATGCGCAGCTCGCACTTGAGGCCGAGGCCATCCAGCAGACCGTAGACCACGGGTACGTTCGATTTCCCCTGGTCATCGATCATTTCGATGGCGACCGCAGTGATCTTGCGTCGGTCGCCGTATTCCAGAATCAGGTTGGACAGGACAGCGAGGGAATCGAGGCCTCCTGAGGTGGCGACCGCGATCCCCTCGCTGTCACCGACGGCACGCCGTAACGAGGCGAGGAACTCGCCGCGCAAGCTGTGTATGCTGAAGTCGCCCGCCGGCCAGGGCGGTTCCATCACCATGTCGGGACCGCCCTCGAAGGGGCTGGTCGGGCCGAACTCGCCCCGGATGGCCGGCCAGGTCAACCACAGCGTCAGCTTGCGCCGGGAGATGCGCTTGTGCGGCATGCCGTCATCCATTCTCGGTTACTTGCGGGCTTCCCGGCCCAGTACGTCGGCGAGGCCGGCCAGCGAGGTGCGGATCGAGCCCGCGGTCTCTGTCACCTGAACCTGCTCGGCCATGAAACGGCCGCGCACGCCCTTGCCGCGGATCCCGTCACCCGGCTTGCTCTTCTTCGACATGCTGTCTCCTTTTTCTTCCAATGAGGGGACGAAGGGCTTCGAGTGCCGCCCTTCGTCATTCATGAGAAGCCAGCGCACCGCCGAAAGGCAATGCCGTGCAATTGGACTGGGAAAGCGTCCAATACCTCCCAATACCACAGGAGCCTTCCAGAGCCGATGCCGCACCTTGGACACTTTTTGGACCGGGCACATCGGCACCGGTGAAGGTCATCCATCTTCGGGCAAACGTGATCTGCGTCGCAGTCACGGCATGGGCATTGCGTTACCTTTACCAAGGCCCGCCTGGGAAACCTGGACGGTTCGCCGTTTTCGCTCATTCGCACGGCCAGGGAGTGGTATGGGACGCCCCTTACGTGAATTGACTCCAACCGCATCCGCGCTGCACCGGTTCGGGGCCGAGCTGCGCAGGATTCGGATACTGTGCGGACTTTCCCAGCGCGAGCTCGGCCTACGGGTCATGCACAGCGGCTCGACCGTGTCAAGGATCGAGAAAGCCGAGCGCTGGCCGAGTCTGGATTTCGCTTTGCGCTGTGACGAATCACTGCAGGCCGACGGAGCGCTGATGGCACTATGGGGCGCGGTACAAGAAGAGAGAAACGCCGCACCATTCTCCCGCGAACAAGTCGACGAGTCGGATGCGCAGAACTTCCCGCTGTTCAACGAAATACTTAGTATTGTCCCTGCGGTCGCCCCGCACGTACTGGCCGAAGTGCGGCATCTGACCGGTCGCATCACCGGAGACCTCCTGGCGCTGCAGCGACTCATGGCCGATCATCCCAGCGGCGACCTCCTGCACAAACGCCTTCACGAGACCATCGTCTCGCTAGCCGGTGACGCGTCCCCGTCCCAACCGCACCCGACCTTCTCGACACCCCCCGTCGGCACCCTTCGGACAGCGGAATGACACGACCGATGCACCCGACAGAACCTGTAGAGACCATGCCTCCCATAACCCTGCGCCCCTCCACCACGGCGGACCACACGGCGCTGCTCGCGCTCATCGACGCCGACCGGCTCCCCGGCCAGCCATGCGCCACCTCATCCCTGCTCACCCAGAGTCTGCAGGGCCGGGCAGCCGCAGACGACCACTGGTGGGGCGCCTTCGAAGCGCCGCAGGTGCAGGTCGCGCTCGGCCCGGGCCGCCACCTCTTGGGCGCCGTCTGCTGGTCGGTTCGTCCCGAGGACGACACTCGTGAAGCCACCGGAGTGATCCTCTGGCTGCACTGCCGCGAGGACAGTTCCGTCGCCGAGGCGCTGATCACTCATGTGCTGACCTCCGTGGCTCCCCACCCCGTCGAAGCCTTCCAATTCGCCACCGCGCTCACCCAGGGTCTAGAGGGCCTGCCGGCGGGCCACCGGCAGGCGACCCACCGAGCGCTTGAGCACGCCGGATTCACGGGCGAACGCCTATGGCGGTACATGCGCGCCGACCTGCCCCGTCCTGGCCACCCCCCAGTTGAGGGCGTCCACATCACCGCGGAACCGGATCCACAGGCGCCTCAGCGTCTGACGGCCCATGACGGTAGCCGCACGGTGGGCGAAGCGGTCATTGGCCACCCGGTGCAGGGCATCGGCATCCTCAGTTGGCTGGAGGTCGTCGCCGACGCACAAGGAAGGGGCCTTGGGCGGCAGTTGCTCGGCTCCGCTCTTGACGCCCTCGCGGCCCTGGGCGCCACCCAGGCGGTGCTCTATGTGGATGACGACGAGACACCGGGCGGCGAACGCGACCGGACCGCCGCCAATGCTCTCTACGAGTCGACCGGCTTCACGGAGGTCGACCACCTGTGGTCGTATGTCCGGCACAGCGAGGACGAAAGCACCCTGCCGCCTACGTCGCAGGATATGGCCGTCTCTGATGACTCTTGATCGGGCCCTGGGCTGATCGTCGACGCAACGTGAGCCACCCCATGCTGCGCCGACTGCCGCTCCGGACACGCCAATGACAGCGATCGGACGGTTCCGAGTGTTGAACGGCACGAAACAGTTCAGCGGCGCAGTAAAGAGTTCGGCCTATAGTTCAGCAACGCAGTGAACTGTTCAGCGTCCGGTCGTGGGCCCTGCTGTGCGTCCGCTGCTTGAATCATCGGGCCTTCGATGGGGCAGGGAATCGGGCGCCGTGCGACGGCAGGCGTTTCACAGGGGCAGGTGAATTCCTCAGGCGGTGGATGTGGGGATGGTCCAAGGGCGCAGCCTGATCCGCTGTGGTCCGGCCGGTGGGGGTTTGGGCTCGCGCCAGTAGGCAACGAACCATCGAACGCGGGCCCGCCCCGCCGGGCAGCCTGGAGTCGCCACTTCGGTTTCTCGCCCGTCGGGGCCAGGCTCGATTAATCCCGGCCTGCTACGGGGCAGGTCGGGCTATCGTCGCTGCATGGCCCGATCTTGCGTGTGGAGCAGGCCGGGCCGACCCCCGACAGCGAGCGGATCGCTATGACGTGCGCGCTCGCACTGACCGCCGACTTCGTCGACCACGTCGACGGCCCCGGAGAGTGCGAGCACCGGCTGCTGACGGTGCTCGGCGGCGCCCTCGACTGACCAGACCACACCACCGCGGAACCGAAGCACAGGAACAGCGCCGGCCCGGGCAGGCCCGCCTGCCCGGGCCGCCCGCATGCCCGGCCAACGGACGCACTCAGGATGCTGAGCGGGCCTCGCCGAGTTTCGTCGTGCTCGTGCCGGGGCCCGCCGCACACGAGCATATCGGCTCGGCCGCAGGGGCAGGATCGGCTCGCCCTCGCTTCTGAGCAAGGCGAACGGGGCCCAGGCGGGCCGGGCCGGCGGCGGCCAGATGCCGGTGACGACCCGGCCCGGCCCGCCTGCCCCGCCCCGCTGCCTCTTTTCACCGTTTCCGGCAGGGGCGGGAGACTGATGCAGTGACCACCACCCCTGCACCCCGCGCCCTGGGCCGGGGCGTTGCCCAGCTCATCCCCCGAGGCCCACGAGTTCAGAGATACTGAAGGGCCTTCATCGGGAACCCGAGGCTGCTGGCTCCTGTTGTGGGCTATCGCCCGGTGGGTTCGTGGCGAACATGCCTGAGGAGCGGATGGACTCCGGTGATCATCAGCTCGCGTTGCTGCTGGCGCTGAAGTCGTATCAGCGGATGGGGTGTTCCCGAAGTCGGAGACGTACCCGGAGGTGGTGGTCGACTTCGTCCGCCGCGCGGTCGAATTGCCCGCGGGCACCTGCGGTCGCCCGCGATCACCTCCGCGAGCACCAGGTCGCGGAAATGTCGTCCCCGTCGGCGGGCCCCGTACCGCCCGTACGTCAGGTGCCGGGCGAGGGCGCCGACGAGGTGTTCGCGTACGCGCGGATCCGGCCACCCCACTCCATCGCGTCGGCCAAAAGATCCACCGGCGGGTACGCGAGCCGGTACCACAGCGGCCGATCGCCCCACTCATGGTCGCTGTAGTGGGTAAGCGCGGCGCGCATCGCGGCCACGGTCGCCGGACGCTCGGGACGGAGAACTGCATCAACTCCAGGACAAGATCGCAATAATGCGAGTAGTTGCATATATGGAAACTAGCTGCCATTATTGGATCACTGAGAAACAGTGAACAAGGGGTGATTCTGTTGGAACGCAATATGGACCCGGCAGAGCAGTTGCAAGTCATCATGGACGCCCCGACGCTCACCCGACCCGCCAGCATGCGCGAACGGATCCTCGGCGTAGCGTCAGTAGCCGCGCTTTACACGGGCCTTGCCGTTGCCCTCGCTCATGGCGTGCCCACCGTGATCGGTGTCTTGATCCTGGTAGCGTCACTTTATTTGCTGTTGCGATGGAACTGGTTTCACGGTCGCGCCACCCGCCGCAGGCCCCACACCAAAGTGGAGAATGCTGCACGGTTCTTGATGGCGCCGATGTTGGGTGCGTCAACAGCAGGGCTCCTTGGTGGCGGTCCGGAACCGCTTGGCTTTTCGCTGGCGGCAGCGGCTCTGCCAGCCGCGTCCTTGATGGTCTACCTTGCCCTGCGGTGGAGGCGCTAGCAAGATGACCGGCGAGCACCCTCGCACCCGCCTGCTGACAGTGATCCACTCTCCCACTCGCCTGGCGATCCTGGGGACACTAAGGCACGTCGAGCAGATCGACTTTGCCGACCTACAACAGGCCCTCGACCTGTCAACCGCCGAACTGTCACGACAATTGGCTATCCTGGAGAAGGAAAGTCTGATCGAGATCGGCAAGTTCCGCGAGCGGCGGCACCCGGTGACCCGAATCTGGTTCTCAGAATCAGGACGCCAACGGTTCGACGACTACCTCAACCAGCTACGCCAAGTCGTCCAGGCCAACCTTTGATGACGCCGATGCGGGCCTGCCCATGGGCAGGCCCGCATCGGCGCGGATGTACGTTCACCCCTGCCAAATGCATATGGTGGACAGCGCCCGGTACCACGCCGTCGCTGTCGTCAACGCTCCCGGCTCTTAGCACGAGTAACAGCCCTCCGCGGGCCGGACCGGACACCTCGACATCCTGGCACCGCCCTTCTCGGGGCGGCGCTTGCGCACGCGTCCAGGTAAGAAGCCC
>NZ_JBVHPX010000046.1:0-21434 GCF_055567735.1 Streptomyces sp. NPDC026394 | reverse complement strand
TCGCCAGCGCGTCCGCTTCCCGGTGGAAACGCGGCGCCGCGGACTTGAGTTGGTCCGTATCTATGTCAAAGCCGTCACCGGCCATAGGTCCCCCCAGGAACTGTGCTTTCGCGTGTTCCCACAACCTATCGCGAGCCACTGACAACGCTTCAGTCACTTTCACGGCCGTAGCTGTTCACTGATCAAGTAATTGGCCGTATGTGGTCCGGGCGGCCACAGCCTTCCGATGTGGGCTGTCCGCGGCGCGGCGAGAAGTGAGACCGAATGGAGCTGCTTGTTTCTGCCGCCTTTGCGTGGATCCGTGGGCGCCGGTCGGGCGAAGGGGACCGCCCCCGGTTTCCGGCGCCACAAGGCGCCCGCCGGGTGTGCGAAGGTCAGCCGGCCGAGGCCAGGGCGGGGCGGAGGCCGTCGGGGCGTTCGGGGGGCGGGACGTGGTCGACGGGGAGGTAGGTGCAGCCCAGGGCGGTGGCTCCGCCGTCCGCGGTGCGGTCGTCGCCCACCATCAGGACCTCCGTGGGGGGCAGTCCCAGTTCCTCGCAGGCGATCTCGAACAGTCGTGGGTCGGGCTTCTGGATGCCGTGTTCGTACGACAGGACGTAGCTGTCGACGAAGCGGTCGAGGCCGTGTGCGCGGAGTACCGGCCGCAGGTCCCAGCCGATGTTGCTGACCACGCCGGTGCGGATGCCGCGCCGCCGCAGCTCGGACAGGACCTCGGCGGCATCCGGGTACGGCGCCCACGCGGCGGGTGTCATGTGGCGTTCGTACAGCGCGTCGTACAACGCGTCGTCGGGCAGCGGTACTTGCCGGGCCAGTCCGGTGTACAGCTCGCGGTGCCGGTCGGCGCTGCGGTCCCGGACCTCCCAGAGCGCGGCCAGCTCGGGCGGCATGTGGTCCGGCGACGAACCGCCGGGCAGCGCGCCGGCTCGGCTCAGCTCCGCCGCGAGGCGGGCCACCTCCTCCTCCGCGACGTCCGTCCCGGTCTCGTGCAGTACCGCCCGCAGCCAGCTCTCCGGCGATTCGATGCGCAGCAGCGTCCCGGAGAAGTCGAAGAGCACACCTTTGATCGTCATAGGGCCATCCTGGCGCGTCGGCGGCCCGCCGTCATCGCCGCGCTCCGTACCGGCGGGCGTACCCGGCCGCCGCGGCCGCCACCAGCGCCCCGCCCAGCAGCCAGCCCCCGAGCACGTCCGTGGCCCAGTGGACTCCCAGGTAGACGCGGGTGAGCCCGACACCCGCCACGGAAACGCCGACCAGCACCGCGGCCGCCCACAGTCGGCGCCGACGGGCCCCGGACAGCCGCAGCAGCCACAGCGCCAGGCCGCCCGCCACCGCGGCCGTCATGGCGTGGCCGGAGGGGAAGGCCGCGTAGTGCGCGGAGTCGACGGGGTCCGGCCACTCCGGACGCTGGCGCCCCACGAGCGCCTTCAGCACCTGCTGCAACGCCGTCCCGACGGCTGCTGTGACGGCCACCCAGCAGCCGAGCAGCCACTGCCCGCGGCGCAGTAGTGCGACGACCGCGACGGCCAGGAGGGCCCGCAGGGTCCACGGGTCCCACACCCAGTCCGAGAAGATTTTGTTGACGGAAGTCAGACCGGGGGCCGTGACGGCCGTGCGGTGCAGGGACGTGGCGATGCCGTGGTCGAAGGCGAGCAGCGGGCTCCAGCGGGCGGCCACCAGGGCGAGGAGGGCGGTGAAGGGAAGGAGCAGGAGGAGAGCGAGGCGTACGGAGCGGCGTGGTGAGGGGGGCGACGTGCTGGGCGCCGGGAGGGTGGCGGGGGTGGGGGGCATGAGGGAATCCTCGCGGAGGCGTGCGGGGTGGGGCCAGGGAGACTCCGTACGGGGGTGTGTTCGTACGACGGCGGGTGCCCGGCCGCGTACGCCCGAACCGCCTCGGTGCGCCCGTGCGCTCACGCCCCCGCGCCCGTACCCCCTCAGCGCGCTCCTCGCCCCTCAGTACGTCAGCGCGCTCAGTCCCGGTATGAACGTCACCAGGAGCGGGATCGCCGGGACGAGAGCCGCGACCGCGGTCATGCGCAGGCGGCGGCCGGGGGTGAAGCGCGGGGCCGGGGCGAGCAGGCGGTGTACGCGGTGGGGGAGCTGGGCGCACTGGGCGGGGCAGGGACCGAACACCCCGCGGTCCTCGTTGAGTTCGACCAGGGCCAGGGCGATCGTCAGGCGGCCGAAGCGGCGCGAGGCCACGTCGTCGGCGGCCAGTTCGACCAGCCGGTGCACCTGGTCGCGGAACGCGGCGAAGACCGGGACCTGCGGGAATCCGGCCGCGAGGGCCGAGGCGCAGTACAGCAGCACGTCGTGGCGGGCCCGCGCGTGGCCCTGCTCGTGGGCGATCAGCGCGTCGAGCTGACGGCCTTTCAGGCGGCGCAACGCCGAGGTGGTGACGACCAGTTGAGGGGTGGCGCCGGGCAGCCACCACGCTTCGGGGCGGTCGCCTTCGAGGACCACGAGCCGGTCACCGGAGGGCTCCTCGCCGGGCAGCAGCGGGGAGCGCCGCAGCAGGTCGGTGCGCCGCTGCCGCCGCCGGGCGCGGGCGCCGCGTACCTCGCGGGTGAGCATGACGGCCGTCCACGCGCCGCCGCCCGCCAGTATTGCGGCCAGTACGCCGGACCACGGGCCGTAGTCCTTGAGGGCGTACGCCTCGACGACGACGCGCGGCGCATGGCCGAAGAGGTGACTGCGTACGGCTTCCCACGCGGCGGCGCCGAAGAGGGACATCGCGAGGGCGCAGCACAGCAGTACGGTGGCGACCACGCACTGCCACACCCACAGGGCGAGCACCGGTTCGCGGTCGGGCCATTCGGCGCGGGCCATCAGGCGCGGCGCCGTCGCCGCGACCAGCGCGCCGAGCATCATCAGCGCGAGGGGGACCATCATGGCTTCAGCCTATGAGCGCGCGGCTACTGCGAGGTACGATCCGCCACGGAAGTGACGTATACCACGGCCCCCGAAGCTCGAAGGGCCAGACTCAAAGGACCAGCAGCATCGCGAACATGCCGATGCCCATCGCCACCCGGCACGCTCCCACGACCTCCGGCCAGGAGGCCCGCGCCGGGGCTTGCACGGCGTCGTCCGCCGTGCCGGGAGCGGCCGCCGGTGTCAGCCGTACGCCGGCGGCGACGACGTACACGGCGTAGTAGGCCAGGAGCAGCACCGTGAACACCGGCAGTCCGCCAGGCCCCGTCGACCCCATGTGCTCCATGGACCCCGCGTGTGACGTGTGCGCACCACCACCCGGCCCGCCGCCGGGGACGGACACCATCGCCAGGGACATGTAGACCATCGCCGCCGCGCCCACCGCGTGGTGCGGATGCCTGCGCAGCAGCGCCCACAGGCCCGCGGCGCCGAAGACGGCCGCGAACGCCCAGGGGGCCCAGGGTGGCTGCGCCACGGCCGTGGCGGGTACGGCCATCGCCGCCATGCCCAGCCCCATCAGCGCCTCACCGCGCGCTTCCCGCCGCTGTGCGGCCGTACCGCGCCGTACGCTCGACAGGCAGTACGCGCCCGCTCCGGCACACAGCAGCACCAGCAGCCAGCCGACCCATGGCGGTCCGTGCACGGCGTCCTCCCCGAGAGCCCGTACGGCGGTCGCACGCGGGCGACGGTGCGGCGCGGCGTCGTGCGGCCCGGTACAGCGGCATCGTGCCCCGCTGACGGGTCGGGGACGCCCGCCGGAAACCCGGCATCGGGAGCGCACGGGCGCACGGTGGGGAGCATGGGCGGGCGGAGCCGCGGAGGTCAGATGCCGGGCCGGTACCGCAGCGGGTGGTCCGCCGGGACCTCGGTCAGCACGATGCGGTGGCCGTCCGGGTCCGCGATCCACATCTCGATCAGGCCCCACGGCTCCTTCACCGGAGGGCGCAGGACCTCCACCCCACGGGCCACCAGTTCCTCGTGCGCCGCGGCGGCGTCGGCGACCTGGAGCCAGAGTTGGAGCGTGGCCGTAGGGGGCTCGGGGGAGCGGCCGGAGACCTCCAGGAAGCCGCCGCCGAGGAAGTAGACCGTGCCGCGCTCCGGGCCGGTACCGAATTCGCGGTAGACCTCCAGGCCCAGCGCGCCGCCGTAGAACTCCCGCGACCGCTCGGGGTCGGACGGCCGCACCAGCACCCTGCTGCTCAGTACATGCACCATGCTGCGGACCCTACGCCTTCGGGCGGGCCGGGGCGGTGGCGCGGTCGCTCTTGTTAGCCTCCGGTACGGCCGTACCGCGCGACGCCCCGGCGCCGGCGCCCGTACGCCGCGCCGCACGCCACCGAGAGGACACCGCCGATGCCGACCGTCGAGCTGACCTACAGAACCGCCACCGAAGCCGACGTCCCGGCGGTCGTCGAGCTGATCGAGTCCGCCTACCGCGGCGACGCGAGCCGGGTCGGCTGGACCACCGAGGCGGACCTGCTGGAAGGCCAGCGCACCGACCCGGAGGGTGTCACGGCCGTCGTGCGCGACGCGGACAGCCGGCTGCTGCTCGCCGAGAACGCGGGGGAGGTCGTCGCCTGCTGCCAGCTCGAACACCGCGGTGACCACGTGTACTTCGGCATGTTCGCGGTCCGGCCCGAGCTCCAGGGCGGTGGCTTCGGCAAGGTCATCATGGCCGAGGCGGAGCGCACCGCCCGCGCCGAGTGGGACGCGGCCGAGATGCGGATGACGGTCATCCGGCAGCGGGACGAGCTGATCGCCTGGTACGAGCGGCGCGGCTTCCGGCGTACCGGGAAGATGTTCCCGTTCCCGTACGGTGACGAGCGGTTCGGCATCCCGCAGCGCGCCGACCTGGAGTTCGAGCTGCTGGTCAAGACGCTCGGCTGAGGCGCCGGGCGGGCCGCCCCGTACCGCGGCAGCCCGCCCGTACCGCCCGTACCGCTCGTCATGCGGTGACCCGCCCGTAACCGCGTCCTGCGGCGGCCTGCCGCCGCCGCGCCGCACTTCAGGCCGTGAACCGCACCGCCCGCCGGATCTCGGGGAAGTCGGTCACCACGCCGTCCAGCCCCAGGCCGCGGCTGAGCCGGAGCTGGTCGTGGGTGTTGACGGTCCAGCCGAGCACGCGCAGCCCCGCGGTGTGGGCCCGTTCCACCAGCTCCAGGGTGAGCCTGCGGATGTCGAGGGAGAGCGCCGAGGCGCCCACGGCCCGGGCGCGGTCCACCACGTCGATGCCGTAGTGCTCGGCGACCAGTGCGGTCCGTACGCCGGGCAGCAGCCGGGAGACGGTGGCCAGCGCCTCGTCGTGGAAGGAGATCACCTCGACCCGGGCGGTCAGGTCACGGGCGCGCAGGACGTCGGCGAGTGCCCGGGCGGCGGCCGCGTCCTTGATCTCCGCCTGCAGCGGTGCCCGTACCGCGTCCACGATCTCCTCGAACACCGGAATCCGCTCGCCGTCGCCGGCGTCCAGTTCGCGCAGCTCGGCCAGGGTGCGGTCGGCGATCGGCCCCGTCCCGTCGGTCGTGCGGTCCACGTCCGCGTCGTGCATGACCACGAGCGCGCCGTCCTTGCTCAGGTGCAGGTCCAGCTCGATGACGTCGAGACCTTCGCGTTCGGCGCGGGCGAACGAGCGCAGGGTGTTCTCCGGCTCGACGCCCATCATCCCGCGGTGTCCGATGGTGAGAAAGGACAAGGCTGCCTCGTTTCTGTCGGGGGTGCCGGCAGACCGGTACCGGCCGCGGGCCACTGCTGCCGGACCTGTCCCGAGCGCGGGCCCACCGGCTGCACTTTCGAAACGGCGCACAGCCTAACGGGCGCCCGGAAGGCCGGAACCGATGTCGGACAGCGCTCCGACGTGGCCGGAACGGGGACTTGTCAGGTCTGCGGCCACACCCGCCGGGGCCGGGAAATCCGGGGTGGCGTCGGGGCTCGCGGCGGCCGGAACCGCGGCGAGGGGCGTGCGCCGGGGCGTCGCGCCCCTCCGGCCGGGGGCTTCCGCCCGGAATGCGGCTCACTCGTGCGTGGGCGAGTCCTCCGCGCGCTGACGCGGCGGGCCGGCGGGGCGGTCCGCAGGGGTGCGGGGCGGCCGGGACGGCCCGTACGGCGGGCCACGGCGACGGGCGGGCGGCAGGAGAGCGGAAGGGGAGTGACAGGAACCGGTCAAGGCGGTGGGTGTGGGCGCCGAGGCGGGGCGCAGGCGCCGTACCGGGGCGCCGAGCCGCCGAACCCCAGTTGGCGGGCCCGGCCGCCGGGTGCGCGCGGTGCTCCGTACGGGACGGTGCCGTACGGGAGCGGCTCGACGGGCGGACGGGAAACGGCCGGAACCACCCGCTCACCGAAGGCCGGTCCGCCGTGGCCGTCCGTCGTGGAGGGTGTCCGGCGGACGCCCTCCACCGGAGGGGACGACCCGTTGCGGGTACGTGTCGGTACGTGTTGAAACGTGCTGGAGGATGCGCGGTAGGCATAGGTCGGACTGACAGAAACTTCCGCTCCAGCTTCGGCAGGCAGGAAAAAGATTCGTGACCATAGGGGTTTGACGAAAGAATTTTCCCTGAGGCTCTTGAGGTCGCGGAGGGCCCGTGGATACCGTGTCCGCACAACAGGATCTCCTGCCGGAGGGTAGTCATGACGGAAATTCTTTCGCCTGTGGGTGCCCCGGGGGGCATCGGGACCGCAGAGCGTGTGGTCGCGCATCCCGCGTGGCCGGTGCTCAAGGACGCCGTCGAGGCCATCCGCCCGTGGCAGTCCAAGGACGGCTCGATCGACCTCGACGCCGAGGGCGTGCCCGCCGCCGACGACGTCCGGCGCGAGGTCGAGCGCGCCATATCGGCCATCGAGGAGCTGGCGCCGCTGCTCCCGCACGACGCCGCCTACCATCTGGCGCTCGTGGCGGACCTGCGCCGCTGGGCCGACGGCGGCTTCGCCGTGCCCGACTTCCTCGACTCGCTGCTGGCCTTCCAGCCCGCGCGGGAGCGTGTCGACGGCCGCCAGCACCTGGTCGTCTTTCCCATGTACACGCAGAACGGCAACCCGGACCGCAACTTCGAGGCGGTCGTGCTGCGCATGGTCTGGCCCGAGTGGCTGGCGGAGCTGGAGCGTACCCGTTACGACAACCCGCTGTTCTGCGGCATCACCTTCGAGGACTTCACCGCCGGGTACGACACCAACTCCGCCGTGCTCTTCCCGGAGACCATCGCCGTGCGCGAGGCACCCGAGCGCTTCACCTGGGGCGGCATCTTCTGCGACCGCGAGGCCGCCCGCTTCCGCCGGGTCAGCGAGGCCGCCGTCGAGACACTGGGCGTCGAACTGCCCGCCGACATCCGCGAGATGCTCGCCGACCAGGACCGCTGCCAGCAGGCGTTCGTGCTCTGGGACATGGTCCACGACCGCACCCACAGCCACGGCGACCTGCCGTTCGACCCCTTCATGATCAAGCAGCGGCAGCCGTTCTGGATGTACGGCCTGGAGGAACTGCGCTGCGACCTGACCGCCTTCAAGGAGGCCGTCAAGCTGGAGGCCGAGGGCTTCCGTCAGGCCCGCGACGTGCAGTACGCGGTGATCTTCGACCGGATGTTCCGCTTTCCCGTCACCGGCGACCGGGTACGCAACTACGACGGCCTCGGCGGCCAGCTCCTCTTCG
This sequence comes from Streptomyces sp. NPDC026394, assembly GCF_055567735.1. NCBI lineage: Bacteria > Bacillati > Actinomycetota > Actinomycetes > Kitasatosporales > Streptomycetaceae > Streptomyces > Streptomyces sp. NPDC026394. The sequence goes on along the minus strand of NZ_JBVHPX010000046.1, from coordinate 13,870 downwards.
CGTACCTGCACCGGCACGACGTCGTACGCTGGACGGACAACACCCTCCACATCGACTGGGAGCGCGCCCCGCAGGTCACCAACCAGCTGTGCGGCGAGATCGAGAAGCTCTACCGGGACGGCATCGACCGCCCCAAGCTGGTCCACTGGTTCGCCGCCTACGACCTCGTCTCCACCTACCTGGCCCCGCACCCCGGCTCCGTCTGGGCCAAGGGCCCCGACGCGCTCGACCTCGACAAGCCGCCGCGCAAGCTGGTCGACGACGTCCTGCCGGACGAGTTCCCGCTGAGCATGTTCTACGAGGCTCTCGCCAAGAAACTGCGCGGCGTGATTGCCTCCACCAAGGGCATCACAGCCGGAAGCGACGTACTGGCGGCGGTGTGAGCGCCGGCGGTACCCAGGGCACGCCGGAGCACAAGGAGACGAGGAACATGAGTACTGCGACCAACGGCCAGGGACTGCTGGAAGGCGCGGTCGTCGCGGTGGCCGGGGCGGCCGGCCCCGCGGGGCGGGCGACGCTGCTGCGGCTCGCCGAGGCGGGGGCGACCGTGGTCGCCGCCGACGCGGACGCCGCACGGCTGGCGGAGGCCGTGGACGCCGCGCGGTACGCGCACGGCGGCGCCACCGTCACCGGCGACACCGTGGACCTGCTGGACCTGGACGCGACCCGCGGCTGGGCCGACCGTACGGAGAAGGAGTTCGGCCGGATCGACGGCCTGGTGCACCTGGTCGGCGGCTGGCGCGGCTCCGCGTCCTTCGCGGAGACCGACCTCGGCGACTGGGACCTGCTGGAGAAGCTGCTCATCCGTACGGTCCAGCACACCTCGCTCGCCTTCCAGGGCGCGCTGGAGCGGTCCGGGAACGGCCGGTACCTGCTGGTCAGCGCGGCGGGCGCGAGCAAGCCCACGGCCGGGAACGCCGCGTACGCCGCGTCCAAGGCGGCGGCCGAGGCATGGACACTGGCCCTCGGCGACGCCTTCCGCAAGGCCGGGGGCGAGGACGGCCCGAAGGCGGCGGCTGCCATCCTGGTGGTCAAGGCGCTCGTCAACGACCAGATGCGCGCCGAGCGCCCGAATGCCAAGTTCGCGGGCTTCACGGACGTCAAGGACCTGGCCCAGGCCGTCAGCGGCGTCTGGGAGCGGCCCGCCCAGGAAGTGAATGGACAGCGTCTGTGGCTGACCCCCGAAGCGTGACCGAACGGCAGACCGACGCCCGGCGGCGCCACGACCCGGCGGTACGCGGCTTCGCCAGCGACAACTACGCCGGCGCCCACCCGGAGGTGCTGGCGGCCCTCGCCCTCGCCAACGGCGGCCACCAGGTCGCCTACGGCGAGGACGAGTACACCGAAGCGCTCCAGCGGACGGTCCGCAGCCACTTCGGGCAGACCGCCGAGGCGTTCCCGGTCTTCAACGGCACCGGCGCCAACGTCGTCGCCCTCCAGGCGATGACCGAGCGCTGGGGCGCGGTGATCTGCGCGGACACCGCGCACATCCACGTGGACGAGTGCGGCGCCCCGGAGCGGGTCGGCGGCCTGAAGCTGCTGACCGTACCGACCGAGGACGGCAAGCTCACCCCGGACCTGATCGACCGCGAGGCGTACGGCTGGGACGACGAGCACCGCGCGATGCCGCAGGTCGTCTCGATCACCCAGAACACCGAGCTGGGCACGGTCTACACCCCCGACGAGGTGCGGGCCATCTGCGAGCACGCCCACGAGCGCAACATGCTGGTGCACCTGGACGGGTCGCGGATCGCCAACGCGGCGGCGTCGCTGGACGTACCGATGCGGGCGTTCACGAACGCGGTCGGCGTGGACGTGCTCTCCCTGGGCGGCACGAAGAACGGGGCACTGTTCGGCGAAGCCGTGGTGGTCGTCAACCCGGACGCGGTGCGGGCGATGAAGCACGTACGCAAGATGTCCATGCAGCTCGCCTCCAAGATGCGCTTCATATCCGTGCAGTTGGAGGCGCTGCTCACGCGCGACCTCTGGCTGCGCAACGCCCGGCACGCCAACAGCATGGCCCAGCGGCTCGCCGCCGGCGTCCGCGAGGTGGACGGCGTGGAGATCCTCTACCCCGTCCAGGCCAACGCCGTCTTCGCGCGCCTGCCGCACGACGTCACCGAGCGGCTCCAGAAGCGCTACCGCTTCTACTTCTGGGACGAGGCCGCGGGCGATGTCCGCTGGATGTGCTCCTTCGACACGACGGAGGAGGACGTGGACGGTCTGCTGACCGCTCTGCGCGAGGAGATGGGCCGCTGATCCGGCCCCGCCCTCGACCCTCGGCTGAGTGAATATGCGCCTGACCGGAAAAGTATTTGCTTCCGGTCGGGCGCATCACTATCTTCATGGTTCATGGAGCTGCTCCAGTACGAGCCCGACATGTCCGCCTACCTCGCCGCTGACGACGTGATCGACCACGAGCACACCGTCGTGCGCGACACCGCTCAGCGGCTGCGCTCCACGGCGCCGGACGCATACTCATACGCCGAGGCGGCGTTCACGTACGTCCGCGACACGATCCCGCACAGCGCCGACCACGGGGACCCGCGGGTCACCTGGCGCGCCTCCGACGTCCTGGAGCAGCGCACCGGCATCTGCTTCGCCAAAGCACACGCCCTGACGGCCCTGCTGCGCGCCGAGGGCATCCCGGCCGCGCTGTGCTACCAGAAGCTGGACACCGCGCACGGTCTGATCGCGCTCAAGCTGCCGGGGGAGCGGCGCTGGGCGCGGCAGGACCCGCGAGGGAACAAACCCGGCGTCGACGCGCGGTTCCGCCTCGACCGGGAGCAGCTGGCCTGGCCCGTCCGGCCGGAGCTGGGGGAAGTGGACTATCCGTTGCTCTTCGCCGAGCCGCACCCCGCCGTGCTGCACTGCCTCCGGAAGGCCGTCGACCGCCCGCACCTGTGGCAACTCCTGCCGACCGCCCTGGAGATGCCCGAGCCGCGCCGGCGGGCATGATCCCGTGGCGCACCGGCCGGGCAGCCGCCGCTCAGGCGGTCGCGCCCGGTGCGGGAGCGGTGCCGCCGAGGTGGGCCGGGACCCACCAGGTGTCCTCCGGGCCCTTGGGGCGGACCGGGTACGCGCGCTGCGCCGCTTCCAGGAGGTCCTGCACGCGGGAGCGCAGCCGGTCGGTGATCTTCTCCGTCTGCTCGTCCGGCGACGCCTCGACCGGCTCGCCGATCCGGATGGTGATGGGGAAGTGGTTACGGCCCAGGTCCCGCTTGTGCCCCTTGGTCCACAGCCGCTGGGTGCCCCACAGCGCCATCGGCAGCAGCGGCACCCCCGCCTCCTGCGCCAGCCGGGCCGCGCCCGACTTGAAGGTCTTCAGGGTGAAGGACTCCGAGATCGTCGCTTCCGGGAAGACCCCGATGATCTCGCCGCCGCGCAGCGCGCTCAGCGCGTGCTTGTAGGCGTGCACACCCTGCGTACGGTCCACCGGGATGTGCTTCATCGCGCGCATCAGCGGCCCCGACACCTTGTGCCGGAAGACCGACTCCTTGGCCATGAAGCGCACCAGGCGCTTGGCGGGGCGGGCGGCCAGCCCGCAGAAGATGAAATCCAGGTATCCGATGTGGTTGCTCACCAGGACCGCGCCGCCGCGCCGGGGGATGTGGTCGGCCCCGGCGATGTCGAACTTCAGGTCGAGCGCCTTGAACGCCGCACGGGCGGCGCCGATGACGGGCGGGTAGACGAGCTCTGCCATGTCGGGGACCCCTTTTCTGTGCCTGGGGAGGGTTCTCCCGGCGAAGAAGTTACGCAGCCGTAAGTATGCGGCTTTCGGGAGATCGTGCCCGATCGGCGGCCCAGGGGCCACCGTACGGGACCCCGCTGCCGGGAGATTCTCGTCACGTGGTGGTCACACCGTCCAGTTGCCCGGTGCGGCAGAAGGTACACCTCGCGCCCGTACCCGGCGGGAATGAACGCGGCGCCGCGGACGCTGCACCCGTCGACGACAGGACCGACGGTGTGCGGCGCCGCCCCGCGGCAGCGGGCTTCCCCGGCGCGCCGCGCACCGGAGCGAGGGAGGGTGACGCGTGCGAGGGCAGGACGTGGGGACGCGGCTGGGCGCCGCCGAGGTCGGCGCCGGACTGGGGGAGCGGGCCACGCTCGTCCAGTTCTCCAGCGCCTTCTGCCAGCCCTGCCGGGCCACCCGGCGCACCCTGGCCGAGGTGGCCGGCATGGTGGACGGCGTGGCGCACGTCGAGATCGACGCGGAGGCGCACCTGGACCTGGTGCGGACCCTGCGGATCGAGCGCACGCCCACGGTGCTGGTTCTCGACGGGGACGGCGCGGTGGTGCGCCGGGCCGCCGGACAGCCCCGCAAGGCCGATGTCATCGCCGCTCTGGGGGCCGCGGTCCGTGATTGATCTCCCAGATGCCCGGCGTCACTTGACTGCCCGGCACACGCATCGTCAGGGTGACGTCATGCGGTCAGGCACCCTCCTTCACGGACGCGCGTACGCGGACCTCCGGCGCACCGTCGGTGTGCGCTGTCCCGGCGCGTGAGCAGCGACGACTTCGGCCGCGCCGGCGACGGCGCCGCTCCGTCCCGTACACCACGGCAGAAGGACACCTCCATGACGGCACCAGCCGCCCTCGGTACGCCCCGTTCCGCCACTCCCGACCTGCTGCGCTCCGTCTTCCGGCAGCACGCGGCGGGCGTCGCCGTGATCACCGCCCCGGGCGCCCGCCCGGTCGGCTTCACCGCCACCTCCGTGACCTCGGTGGCCGCCGACCCGCCGCTGCTGTCCTTCGGTATCAGCACCGGCTCCTCCAGTTGGGCCACGGTCGCCGAGGCCGGGTACGTCGGCGTGCACATACTGGGCGAGCACCAGCGGGAGCTGGCCGCCACCTTCGCGCGCAGCGGCGCCGACCGCTTCGCCGCGCCGACCTCCTGGCGCCCGGGTCCGTACGGCGTGCCGCTGCTGGACGGCGTGCTGGCCTGGCTGGTCTGCGAGGTGGTGGCCCGGGTGCCCGCCGGTGATCACCGGATCGTGCTCGGCCAGGTCGTCGAGGGCGACCCGGAGGGGTACGCCGGCACGGCGGGCCGCAGCCGCCCGCTCCTCTACCACGAGGGCCGCTTCAACGCCCTGCGCGACTGAGAGCCCCCTCCGAGCCCGCGCGGGTGTGCGCCGGGCGGCCGTCTCAACGCTTCGTGCGCCCCGCCGGTTCCGTGGGCGCGCCTCGTCCACCCCTTGCGGGGCCGTTGGCAACGTCACAGTTCAACGGCCTTGCTTCCGGGGAATGGGGTGGATGTACTGGCGAGTAATATTTCGGTGGGCGCGGGAGACCCGTCCGACCGGAAGCCGCCCCAACAGGCGCCTATGCTGCCAGCACAAGGCAGTTCGGAAGAGTCGAAGCAGGTAGGAGAGCCGGCGTGAGCCTGAGGATCGTTGTCTGTGTGAAGTACGTGCCCGACGCCACCGGCGACCGGCACTTCGCCGAGGACCTGACCGTCGACCGCGACGACGTGGACGGCCTGCTCTCGGAGCTCGACGAGTACGCGGTCGAGCAGGCCCTGCAGATCAAGGAAGCCGCCGACGGCGACGCGGAGATCACGGTCCTGACCGTCGGCCCCGAGGACGCCAACGACGCGCTGCGCAAGGCCCTGTCGATGGGCGCCGACAAGGGCGTGCACGTCGAGGACGACGACCTGCACGGCACCGACGCGCTCGGCACCTCCCTGGTCCTCGCCAAGGCCGTCGAGAAGACCGGCTACGACCTGGTCGTCTGCGGCATGGCCTCCACCGACGGCACCATGGGCGTGCTGCCCGCGCTGCTCGCCGAGCGCCTGGGCGTGCCGCAGGTGACCCAGCTGTCCGAGGTCTCCGTCGACGGCGGTGTCGTCAAGGGCCGCCGGGACGGTGACACCGCCACCGAGCACCTGGAGGCGTCGCTGCCGGCCGTCGTGTCGGTCACCGACCAGTCCGGCGAGGCCCGTTACCCCTCCTTCAAGGGCATCATGGCCGCCAAGAAGAAGCCGGTGGAGTCCCTGGACCTGGACGACCTGGACATCGAGGCGGACGAGGTCGGCCTGGAGGGCGCCTGGACCAAGGTCGAGGAAGCGGCCGAGCGTCCCGCCCGTACCGCGGGCACGATCGTCAAGGACGAGGGCGAGGGCGGCAAGCAGCTCGCCGAGTTCCTCGCGGGCCAGAAGTTCATCTGAGCCCCCGGAAACCCGTCCGCACCACCGCCCTCACTTTTCCCGCAGGAGAGCAATCCCATGGCTGAAGTCCTTGTCTACGTCGACCACGTGGACGGCGCCGTCCGCAAGCCCACCCTCGAACTGCTCACCCTCGCCCGCCGCATCGGCGAGCCGGTCGCCGTGCACCTCGGCCCCGGCGCCGACACCGCCGCCGCGACGCTCGCCGAGCACGGCGCGGTCAAGGTCCTGACCGCCGACGCCGCGGAGTTCGCCGACTACCTGGTCGCGCCGAAGGTCGACGCCCTCCAGGCCGCGTACGAGGCCGTCTCCCCGGCCGCCGTGCTGCTGCCGTCCTCCACCGAGGGCAAGGAGATCGGTGCCCGCCTCGCGGTCCGCATCGGCTCCGGCATCATCACCGACGCCGTCGACCTGGAGGCCGGCGACGAGGGCCCGGTGGCCACCCAGTCCGTCTTCGCCGCCTCGTACACCACCAAGTCCCGCATCACCAAGGGCACCCCGGTCATCACCGTCAAGCCCAACTCCGCCGCCCCGGAGGCCGCTCCGGCCGCCGGTACGGTCGAGCAGCTCGCGGTGACCGTCGCCGACGCCTCCAAGGGCACCAAGGTCGTCTCGCGCACCCCGCGCGAGTCCACCGGCCGCCCGGACCTGACCGAGGCCGCGATCGTGGTCTCCGGTGGCCGCGGCGTCAACGGCGCCGAGAACTTCCCGGTCATCGAGGCGCTCGCCGACTCGCTCGGTGCGGCCGTCGGCGCCTCGCGCGCCGCGGTGGACGCGGGCTGGTACCCGCACACCAACCAGGTCGGCCAGACCGGCAAGTCGGTCTCGCCGCAGCTATACATCGCCGCGGGCATCTCCGGCGCGATCCAGCACCGCGCCGGTATGCAGACCTCGAAGACCATCGTCGCCATCAACAAGGACGCCGAGGCGCCGATCTTCGACCTGGTCGACTACGGCGTGGTCGGCGACCTGTTCGAGGTCGTCCCGGCCCTCACCGACGAGGTCAAGACCCGCAAGGGCTGACCCCGCGGGGCGCGGCGGGTCCGCGCCGCGCCGGCAGTGACAGGCCCCAGGGCCCGTACGCACCCGCGTACGGCCCCTGGGGCCTGTCGCGGCTCCGGGGCCTTCGTCCCGCACGCGGGGACGTAAGCCCCGGGTTCCGGGCCGCGGGGCGGGCACACCGAGGGTGCCGGAACCCGACTGCGGCACCGAAGGGAAGACCCGCACGATGCCCCTGCCCCACGCCCCGACCGACGCCCCCGCCGGCGCCTCGCCCGGCGCCCCGACCGACGACTGCGTCCGCGCCCTGCGGATGCGGCTGCCGGCCGGCCCGCGGGCCCCCCCGCCTGGCCCGGGAGTCGGTCCGCGCCGTCCTGGACCCCGACCGCTACGCGCTCGGCGACGGCCGGACCTGCCTCTCCGAGGTGGTCGCCAACGCCGTACGCCACTCCACCGCGCCCGACATCCCGCTGATGCTGATCGGGGAGGCGGACGGCAGCCTCTTCGCGGCGGTCCGGGACACCGCCCGTACGGTACCGATGGCCACCGGCACCGCGGACGAGCCGCCGGCCGAGGACGGCCGGGGCCTGGAAATCCTGGGCGCCCTAGCGGACGGCTGGGGCTTCGACCGGACGCGCTCCGGTAAGTGGGTGTGGTTCCGCGTGCGCCACCCGCGTTCGTCCCCGGCCGGCGGGCGGGTGACCGCGTGATGAGCGACCTCGCACCCGTACGGGACAGACCCGTGACCGGACCGGCCGGGCTGCCCCGGCTGGCGGATGCCGGAGCCGTCACCCCGCAGGACGCCCGCGAGGTGTCCCAGCTCTTCTTCGAGCGGCTGGCCGGCCTCCCCGAGGGCGACCCCGCCCACCGGTACGCGCGGGACTGCCTGGTCGAGATGAATCTGTCCCTGGTGCACTACGCGGTCCGCAGGTTCCGCAGCCGTGCCGAGGAGACCGAGGACATGGTGCAGGTGGGGACCATCGGGCTGATCAAGGCGATCGACCGGTTCGACCTGTCGCGCGGGGCGCCGTTCAGCGCGTTCGCCGTGCCGTACATCGTCGGGGAGATCAAGCGTTACTTCCGGGACACCAGCTGGGCCGTGCATGTGCCGCGCCGGCTCCAGGAACTCCGTATCGACCTGGCCAGGGCGCGGGAGAAACTGGCGCACGACCTGAACCGGGCGCCCACCACCGCGGAACTGGCCCGGCATCTGGACCTGGACCAGGAAGACGTCATCGAGGGCCTGTACGCCGGAAACGGATATTCCGCCGATTCCCTGGACGCCCCGCCGGAGGACGGCGACGCGCGTTCCGCGGGCGGGATGCTCGCCGCCTACCTCGGGGGCGAGGACCCTGCCCTGGAAATGGCGGAGAACGTGCAGGCACTCAAACCGCTGCTGGACGGACTCGAAGAGCGGGAGCGGCGGATTCTGCATCTGCGGTTCGGCGCCGAACTCACCCAGACGGAGATCGGCAAGGCGCTCGGAATCTCCCAGATGCAGGTGTCGCGACTGCTGACCCGCATTCTCGCGAGGCTGCGCGAGGGAATGCTGGAAGGGCACTGAAACGACAGCAGCCGTGAAACGCTTCGACCCGCCTCCTGCCCGGGCAGGAGGCGGGCCGAAGCGTTTCTTCAGGCCGCTCGCCGGTATCCGGCGTCGTGCACGCGCAGCAGGCTACGGGCCTCGCGGAGGGCGGCGGCGGGGTCGCGGTGACCGGTGTAGACGCCGAGCGTGTAGGACACGTCCTCCAGACGGCACTCTCTTTCGCGGGCCGGGGAGCCGCTCTCGGTGAGACGCTGGTGTTCGTGGACGAGGTCCCGCAGTACGTCGTAATTGATCAGTCGCATGATCCGTCCTTTGCTGCGCGGTGGGGAGTCGGAAATCGGATGCGCTGCCGCGGAATGCCGCTCCGTCGGCCTGCTGCTTTCCCGGTGCCCCGGGTACGGGCCGGGCGGCGGGTCTTCCGTCCCTGGTTGTACGGGACCTTTTCCCGCCCGGCGTCGCCGAACGGCACCATTTCTCCCCGCGGCCGCATTTCGCCGCCGGCGCCCGCATATCCGGCGGCCGCACCGGACAAGACAAGGTTTCGGCGGCCCGCACCGTAGGCCGCCGACGGGACGAGGCCGGAGCGCGGAGGGAAAGGGGTGCACGTGCGGGAGGAGAAAGCGACACCGCCCGGGCGCCGGGCGGGCACCACACGCGGTGGTCGGGCTGGCGCGCATCCGTGACGGGCCCTGGGCGGTCCGGTGGCTGGTCGCCGTCCGGGCCGCCGTGGCGGCGGCGCTGGCCTGGCAGCTCTGCCGCAGCATGTGGGAGACGCCGCAGCCGGGCCCGGCGGTCGTCGCCGCGCTGCTGGTCGTCCACCCGACGGTGTTCCGCTCGTGCACGGCGGGGCTCCAGTACGCGGCCGGGTGCACGCTCGGCGCCCTGATCGCCCTGCCCGCCGCGGTCCTCGTCGGACCGACGTGGCTGAGCATGACCGCCGTCCTGCTGCTGTCCCTGCTGGCCGCCGGGCACGAACGCCTCGGCGCGCACGGACTGCACGTACCGATCACCGCGGTGTTCGTCCTCCTGCTCGGGCCGAACCACGCGGGGCAGATCCTGCCGCACCTGCTGGAGATCGGCGTGGGCATCGCCGTCGCGGTGCTCTTCAACGCCCTGCTGCCGCCGCCGCTGCGGCTGCGGGCGGCGGAGTCCGCCCTCGACCGCCTGCGGGACGATCTGGCCGGCGTGTTGGACGGCATGGCCACCGCGGTACGGGAAGGTCGGCATCCCGACGACGTACTCGGCGCACAGTGGCCTGCCCGCGTCGCGGACACCACCGCCACGGCCCGCAGCGCCCTCGGGCAGGCCCACGAGAGCCTGCGCTGGAACGTGCGCGCGCGGAACCGGAACGCCGTCTGGCACCTGGACCGCAAGGTCCTGGAGAGCCTGGAGCGGGTGGCGCACGACGCGGAGGCGTGCGTCGGCGCGCTCGACGCCCTCGCGGCGCAGCGCCCAGCGCCCGGCCTCGGCGGTGGCCGGCCCGGGCGCGGCAGTGGCCGGCCAGGGCACACCGCAGGACGGACCGGACGCGGCGGCGCGGACGGGCGCGTAGGACCGGGAGTTCCGGGCCGGCTGCGCCCGGCTGCTGACCTGCCTGGCGCTGTGCGTACGCGGCTGCCGGGGCGGCAGCCCGCACCCCGTGCTGCCCGCGACCCGCCGGGTGTGGCGGGAACTGGCCGAGCGGTGCGGCGACCGGCACGACAGCCTGGACGTCCGGGTGGCCGAGTACCGCCTCCTGATGCTGCTCGACCGGGCCCTGCACGACGTGGCGGGCGGCCGCCGCACGGTGCGTCCCACGCACAGCCGTACCGCCCCCGCCACCACCGAACTCGCCATCACCGCCAGGGAAGAAGCCCATGCGCAAGCAGCCGCCGAGCACCGCTGAGCGCCCTTCCGGGAACGCGCGGCACCGGTTCACGGCCCTGCTGCCGCGCGCGCTGCTCGGCCTCGCCTTCGTGCTGTTCGTACTGGCCGCCGTGACCGTGTCGACCGGCGTGCCGGAGCCCCGTCGGCTGACGGCCGGTCCGGTGTCCGAAGCGGCGGTGTGCACGGTACTGGCCGCCACGCTGGTGGCCCTCTCCGGCAGCGCGGTACGACGGCGGCGACAGCGCGCGCTGGACCGCGCCGACACATCGGCCGCGACTGCGCAGCAGGTCCTGCTGCGGCCGCTGCCCGGACGGATCGGAAACCTGCGCCTGCGCGGTACCTACCTTCCCGCGCGGACCGCGCCCCGTAGCGGCGGAGACCTCTACGACGCGGTACGCAGCCCGTACGGCACCCGCCTGCTCGTCGGCGATGTGCGGGCCAAAGGGATGCTCGCGGTGGAGGCGTCGGCGCTGCTGCTGCGCTCCTTCCGCGAAGCGGCGTACGCGGAGGAGCAGTTGACGGAGGTGGCCCGGCGGCTGGAGCACGACGCGCGGCGGCACATCGCGCGGCTGCCGGGCGCCGAGACGCCCGAACGGTTCGCCACCGCCCTGCTGGTGGAGATCCCCGAGGGCCCGGTGGCCCGGGTGGTCCACTGCGGGCACCCCGAACCTCTGCTCGTCGCCGGCGGCCGGGTCCGTCCCTGCCCGCCGGAGCGGCCCGGCGCCCCCGTCGGCATGGCCGACCTGGTGGGGGCCGGGCACGCGGTCCAGACGCTGCCGTTCCGGGCGGGGGAGCGGCTGGTGCTGCCCACCGACGGGTTCACCGAGGTCCGGGACGCGGCGGGGCGCTTCCACCCGTTCGCCGATCGGGTCGGCGAACGGGCCGCCGCGCCGCTGGACGACCTGGTGGACGGACTCCGCGCGGACCTGGTCCGGCACACGGGCGGGGAGCTGCGGGACGACGCCGCACTGCTCGTCGTCGAGCGCGCACCCGAATGAGCGGTGCGCGCCTGCTCGCCGGTACCGTCTAGGACTTGTCCGGTCGATCATGTGAGCCAGGTGACGGTCAAGCAGGAGTAGACGTTGGTGGTTTCCTCAGTGCTGGATCAGGCCGCCGACCGGGATGGACGCGACGTGGCCGGTTGCCGGAAGGGTCTGCGCCAGGGTGAGGCCGATGTCGACAAGTGACGACCGGCGCAGGCCAGCGACGTCGGGGATCGGAGTCCAGGTCGACTCGGCGATTTCGCCGTCCGGCTCCGGCCGGAGTTGGCCGCCGGTGATGCGGACTTGGTAGAAGATGCCGACATTCTGGTGTTCTGGCCCACCGGGGATGGCGCGTTCGGCTGCGGGGATGATCCTTGAGTCCACGCCCAGCAGGCGTTCGACCACCGCGTCGCAGCCGGTCTCCTCGGCGACTTCCCGGATCACCGCGTCGAACGGATCCTCCGCGTGCTCGACCCTTCCGCCCGGAAGGGTCCAGTTGGTCTCGCCATTCGGTGGTACGTGACAGGCGAGCAGCACCCGCCTGTCCTCGATGCACGGCGTAAGCCGCCAGCCGGAAACTCATCCCAACCTCCCCACCGGACGCTACCCCAAAGTCCAAGACCCGCGCGTCGCTAGTTCTACTGTCCGACACCCGGGCCTTGTCCTGCCGGTTACGTTCGCAGCCAGATGACGAGGGCTGCCGCTGTCGCGGTGCCGAGGAAGACATAGCCGCGCTTGTCGTAGCGGGTGGCGACCGCCCGGTGCTGCTTCATGCGGTTGATGGCCCGTTCCACGGTGTTGCGCTTCTTGTACATCTCTTCGTCGAAGCCCGGTGGCCGTCCGCCGTGTGAGCCAGTGCGAAGACGGGCTGCCTGGCTGTCGATCTTCTCCGGGATGGTGTGCCGGATGCCCCGCCGTCGCAGCTGATCACGGCAGGGCCCATTGCTGTATGCCTTGTCCGCCGCCAGGCTGCCGGGCTTCTTGCGGGGTCTTCCCAGGCCGGTCCGTGGGACGCGGATCTTCTCCAGTACCGACTTGAACTGAATGCAGTCCGCCCGCTGCCCGGGTGTGACGATCAGGGACAGCGGACGGCATCGGCCGTCGGTGCTCAGGTGGAGCTTGCTGGTGAACCCGCCCCGCGTGCGGCCCAGGCCCTCACTTCCAGCACCACCTCCACCAGGCGGGCGACGAGGCTCTGCCACGCGCTTTCGCCCTGGTGTTCCGGCGTTTCGGCCTCCTTTGAGGCCGAAACCGGAGGGGGATCGGTGCGGGCACCGGCCGCGTGCTGGTGTGCGCGGACGATGGTGGAGTCGACCGAGACGTCCCAGTCGATCTCGCCGGCGGCATCGGCGGCGGCCTGTACCTGCTGGAGCAGACGCTCCCACGTTCCGTCGGCCGACCACAGCCGGTGGCGTTCATGGACGGTCTTCCACGGCCCGAACCGCTCGGGGAGGTCGCGCCACTGCACGCCGGTCCGGACCCGGTGCAGAATTCCGTCAATCACCTGCCGGTGATCCCGCCATCTGCCACAACGCCTGTTGCTGACCGGCAGAAACGGCTTTAGCCGTTCCCACTCCGCGTTAGTCAGATCACCCCGCCCCATGCCAACACAAACGACCCGGTCAGGGACTCGTCACATGATCGACCGGACAAGTCCTAGTCGCCCGTCACCCCGTCGATCCGCTCCCGCAGCAGGTCCGCGTGCCCGTTGTGCCGCGCGTACTCCTCGATCATGTGGACGTACACCCACCGGAGGCTGATGGTCCGGCCGTCCGCCATCGTGAACGTGTCGTCCAGGCCGCGGTGCGCCACGGCCCGGTCGGCGGCTTCGCACTCGGCACGCAGCACCGCGAGCGCCTCCTCGGCGCCGGCGGTGTCGAGGTTCTCGAAGTCGGCGTCCGGCTGCTCGTCGGTGAAGTAGAGATTGCCGATCTTCTGGCCCGCGACACGTGTCCGGAACCAGGAGCGCTCCACCTCCGCCATGTGCCGGACCAGACCGAGCAGCGTCAGGTTCGACGGCTCGGCGCTGGCCCGGACGAGCTGTTCCGGGGTGAGCCCGGCGCATTTGGCCAGCAGGGTGTCACGGTGCCGGTCCAGCCAGCCCTGGAGCATGCTGCGTTCGTCCGCCACGTACGGCTCGGTACGGCGGTCCACCTCGGGTGCGATCCATGTCATGCGGGAGAGTGTCGCCCGGCGTGATCGGAAACGCCATGGGTTAACGGGCTCTCCCGCGATTGGTCGTGAGGCGTGTTGGCCTGGCTCCTGAGGCAAGGGCCCGCTACGCGGAGCCGCGCTAGTAATAGCCCTTCGTGC
>NZ_JBVHPX010000045.1:0-22636 GCF_055567735.1 Streptomyces sp. NPDC026394 | reverse complement strand
GAACGGGCCTATCCACGAGGGCCCCGACGCCGTGATCACACCAGCCACGACAAGATCATCTCACCTCTGGCCAGCAGTTACGGGACAACCTCTAGCAGCGCGCGCGTGCCTGGGCCCCACTCCACGTCGGGAACCGTCTGGTTGTAGCGGCGCACGAAGCGCTCGCGCAGCCCGGCGGGGGCCGCCAGTACGTCGAAGTTGTTGGTGATGCCGTGCCCGGTCAGATATCCGGCGTCGTTCAACTCCTTGGGGGCGATGAGGGTGGGGCTGGGGCGGGCTTGGAAGCAGGCTCGGTACATTTGCAGGCTGTTCGAAACCCTGGAGCAGTGACGAGCGGCGTGCTCGATGAGCCGTCGGTCGGTGCTCCCGCATACTGAGGGGCGTCTATTTCGTTAGCTGGGCCCGTCGGATGGTGTGTTGCTCATGCCCACTCAACTTCACGGGCGTCCGGCCGGAGTGTGTATATTTATCGCGCTCTCCATTTCATTGGATGGAGGTGTGGGCGAAGTCTGGTAGCGGCTAGTTTGTTGGATCCCCAGTTGTCTGGTGGCTCCTCGGTCTGGCAGTCGCCCGGACTTCTCATTGCCCAGGAAGGGCGTATGGAGGGCGCCGCCGTGAGGTAACCAACTGCCCCGCTTGACGCACGTTGCCCGAGCGAAGGGTGAAGCCCGGGCAGCGGTCAGAACGAAGCCATCGATCATCGAGAACGGATTCCAGCCGATGACTGCATTTTCGGTCCTCATGCCCTTCCAGCCTCGTCGACCGGAGCAGGTGCTGCCGTACGCGGGCCTTGTTCACTGGACCCAGGCAGAGCGACTGTGGCAAGGCCAGGCACTGCTGGTGGAGCCTTGCCAAGGTTTTGCGCATGCGGCGGGCTCGGGTTTCAGGGTGCCCGCGGGACTAGGGGTGACGCTTATGCCGTTACGCCATCCCTTCGAAGCCGCCCTGCAGGCTAGGTCGCTGGCGATGACCACTGGCCAGCCTGTGACAGCGGGGTTCGGCCCCGGCGCGAAATCCCTTCAGGAGAGCTTGCTCGGCGCGCCTTACGCGAGCCCGCTCACCGCAGCCCGGGAATATCTCACCATTGTACGCGGGCTGTTGGCGAACGAAATCGTCGATATCAAGGGCCAGTATGTCTCCTGCCGCGGCTCGCTACCGCCTTTTCCGGCTCCACCGGTGGAAATCGGGCTCGGGGTTCTGCGACCGGGCATGGCCAGACTCGCCGGAGAGATCGCCGATGTTGCCATCACCTGGCTGACGCCCGCTGTCTACCTTCGGGACGTTGTGCTCCCGGCGATGCGCACCGGGGCGGAAGCCGCGGGGCGGGCGCTGCCGCGGCTGACCGCGATGGTGCCGGTCGCGCTCGAGCATCCTGGTCACGAGCCAGCGGATCTGGCGCTGGCCAGTAACGCCGCCCACTTGAAGGGGCCGCACTACATCGACATGCTGCGCCGGGCCGGTGTGGACGTCAAGGGCGAAGACCCGGCGGCCGACGCCAGGGCTCTGGTGGACGGCGAGGCCTTCCTCAGCGGTGAGACCGCCCAACTGCTCGAAAAGCTCGAAACGTATGAAACAGCGGGCGTGGATGAGGTCGTCCTGAATCTGACTGGCGTGTACAACCTGGTCGGTGCGCAGGCGGCGATGGCCGATCTGAAGGCGCTTCTGACTGCTCTGGCCCAGTAAGTGCGCAGCCGCTTCAGCTCACCGGGCGCGCCATCGCCGACGGCTGTTGGTGCATCGATGTGTGCTGCCCTGGCTCCGGGCCCGAACCTGGTCAGAGCGGGAACGGTTCAGCTCGTATCCGAGCCTTTGACTGCTTCGGGTCATTCGATTTCTCAATTGAGTGTGTGAACAGGGGAGATGCATGTCTGCGGTGAAGAAGCATCTGATGAGCTGGGCAACCGGCCGTGCGGGGCGTTTCCCAGGCGGGCGGGAGTCTGCCCTGACGGTGGTCCTCGAGGACCACCAGCACCTGTCGGTTCTGCTGGGCTCCGACGTGGTGGACGCCAGAACGATGGTCTTCGCACCCGGTCATACGGGCGGCACGGATGGTCCGGTGATCGTCGGCTACGAAGGCTCACTCAGTGAACCGGGCGCGGAGTTCTCCCACGACCCCGGCTTCTACCTGCAGATACAGGCATACGGGATCAGCGAGTACATGTCCGTGGTCGGCCCCACCCTGGTCCGGGTGGCGGACGGTACGGACTTCGAGATCTACCTTCGTGATGCCGACCGCGCACGCCACGAGGGCGTCTTCGCCGAGTTCCTGACCAACCCGGTCATTCAGCTCGCGGATCTTCCTGCTCTGGGTGCGGGTTCGCAGGGGGACGGACCCGTGCTGCGACTGCACGTGGGGCGGTACGGGGAGTTGTCGACGTCCCCGGGTGGCAGGCGACTGGGCACCGTAGGTGACAGTTTGTGCCAGGTCGTCGCTGAGTGGACGCGCGTGAACTCCGAGACCGCACAGCCCTGCGCGGTGTGCCTGGGGGGAGCGCTGCCGGAGTCGACCCGGTCCTCCGCGCTGGCCGACCGGCCATGGCTCGGACGTTATCTCGCTGCCCTGCACGGCATTCGTGACCTCCGGGCGCGAGGTTTGAACATCACCGGGGTGTCCGGCTTCGGCCGTCGTCTCGTGACCCCCCTCAGCGAGCTATCTGATATCGCGGACGCCGTCGATCCCGCGTTGCCGCTCCTCATGTGGACAGACGATTCGGTGTACGCCCACAGCGCATGCCGCGGGCGAAGCTTTCAACTGGATCGCGGCACCGCCGAGGTGGCGGAGGCTCTACTGGTGTGCGGTTCGGTGGAGGCCGCGGCTCGCTTCGCCAGCCGGGAGAATCTCGAACTGGTGCGTGCTCTGTTCGATCGTGCGGGCATCGAACTCGGCTCCCGCGTGCTCAGTGCCGCGAGGACGTGATGACGGACACGACGCTGAACAGACTCCTGATCCCTGGCCGCGCCGGCATGCTCTTGGCCGAGCTCGGCGACAGAGCGGTGTGCTGCGACCTCTACGGCAAGGCCGGCGCCCCCGTCTACCACGACCTGGCGGGGCAGGACACACACGAGGTGCGTGAACTGCTCACCCTTGTACGGGCCGTACCCGGGCCGGTGCTCGACCTGGCGGCCGGCTCCGGGCGCCTGACCATGCCCCTCCTGGCGTCGGGACGGCACGTCACCGCACTGGAGCTCTCCGGCAGCATGCTGAAGCTGCTGGATGCACGGCTTGCCGGGGCGCCCGAGGCCCTGCGGAACCGGTGTACGACGGTGCAAGCTGACATGAGCCACTTCGCACTCGGACGGAAGTTCGGCGTGATCGTGCTGGGCACGACGTCCGTCTCGCTGCTGGACGCCCCTGGCCGGAAGGGCCTGTATCACTCCGTACACGCCCACCTCGCACCCGGTGGCCGCTTCCTGCTGTCCACCGTGGATCTGGCGGCCGTTGGTAAGGCGCTTGCCGAGACCGAAGTCGAGTTCACCGCTGACAGCGGCCGAAGGTACCGGATGTTCGAGTACTGGGTACCCGGAGCGGAAGCCCGCACCGTCACGGTGTTCCCGGCGGTGATCGGAGATGGCCAGGTCGACGTGTGCACCACCAGTATCCGCGTCCTGTCGGCCGACCAGCTCGAAGAGGAACTGCGTCAGAGCGGGTTCGCCGTGTGCTCCCGGAGCCTGCTGCCCGACATCGGCATGCGTCATCACAGTGTGCTGATCGAAGCGCAGGTGACCGCGTGACCTCCGGCCGACACGCACTGTGGCCCTCGCTGCTCGCGCCCGATCAGCACGGCCGGGACGACCTGTGCGCGGTGTCCGCGGAAGGCGTGCGCGTGAGGTTCGCCGACGGGCGGGAACTGCTCTGCGGCACCAGTGGCCTGTGGAACACCAACCTCGGGTACGGCAATCAGGCCATCGCCGATGCCGCTGCCGAAGCTCTGCGCACGGCCTCGTACTTGAGCGCCTTCCGCTACGAAAACGAGTACGCCCGACGTGCGGCGGATGCCCTGGTCGAGCTCGCGGGTGCCGACCACTACGTGCGGGTGCTGTTCTCCACCTCGGGCGGCGCGGCCAATGATCTCGCGATCAAGCTCGCCCGGCAGTACCAGGCACTGCGCGGCATAGGCGGGCGCAAGGTCGTGGTCGGCTTGCGCGGCAGCTATCACGGTCTGACCTTCGGCGGCTTCGCCCTGACCGGCGAGGACCTGGGACAGCAGGTCTACGGGGTCGACCAGCGGCTGGTCCGGCACGTCACCCCGAACGAGCCCGGGGAACTGGCGACGCTCATGGCCCGCCAGGGTGCTCAGGTCGCGGCGGTGGTGGTCGAGCCGGTACTGGGCTCGGGAGCCGTGCCGCTCAGTGAGGAGTACGTCGCTGAGTTGCTACGGCTGCGCGAGGAGCACGGATTCCTGCTGGTGGCCGACGAGGTGGCCACTGGGTTCGGCCGCACCGGGGACTTCTTCGCCTCCCAGCGGTGGCCGGCCCGGCCCGACCTCCTCATCACCTCCAAGGGCCTGACCAACGGCACCAGTGCCGCCGCCGCGGTGCTGGCCGCACAGTCGGTGGCAGACGTCTTCGACGATACGGGCGTGGTCCTCAGCCACGGCGAGACGCAGGCCGGAACACCGGTGACCTGCGCGACCATCCTGGCCACCATCTCCGAGATGCACAGGCTCGACGCGGTCGCCCTGGGGCGGAGGCTGGCCGGCCGACTGGAGGAGGAGCTGGGCACGCTTGTCGCCGAGCATCCCCTGGTGAACGGCACGACGGGTGTGGGCTGCTTTCGGTCGGTTCGGGTCACGGCAGCCGACAGGAGCGGAGCTCCGCTCCCGCAGCCCGAGGTCCCTTCGCTCGTCTCCGCGGTCCGGGAAGCGGGTGCCATTGTGCACCCCGGTCTGCATGGCATCCAGCTGTTCCCCGCACTGACCTACACCGACACCGAACTGGACGAACTCCTCGCCTGTATCCGGGCGGGTCTTGGCCTGTATGCCGACCGGGCCGCCGCGCGAGCGGAGGCTCGGGGATGAGGACCACGGGCGGCAACAAGCGGCAGCCGCTGAGCGGGGCGGACGAACTGGCGCGGCTGCTGAGGAACGACGCCGCCATCCGTGCTCGGAACGTCACGGTGCTCGTCGACGACGCTGTCCGTGACAGCGCTATTCACCAGCGCGTCGCGGGCGCGCTGGGCGCGGCCTGTGCCGAGACCCTCGTGTTCCACGGACCCGGCGATCTGCGCAGCGTGCTCGCTCTCGCGGAACGTCTGGCCGGTGCGGAACTGGTCGTCGGGCTGGGTGGTGGCTCCCTGCTTGATCAGGCCAAACTGGCCACGTTGGCGGTGGCGGGCCCGGAGGTGTCCGCCCGGCTGACGGTGCCCCAGCGCAGTGGCCTGATCGTGCTCGCTCCTCAGCCGGTCCGACCTGTACCGCTGATCGCCGTACCCACCACCGTCGGCACGGGATCAGAGTCCAGCGCTGTCGCTTGCCTGACATACCCGCAGGGAAAGCGGCTGATCATGGGCAAGGCGCTGCGGCCCGAGATCGCCGTGATGGACCCTCTGGCCACCGCCACGCTGCCGCAGGAGTTGGTTGCCGAGGGCGTGCTCGAAGCGCTCTTCCGCTTGGTGAGCCCGTATGTCGGCGACCACGGCGATCTGCCGCCCCAGGACGCACGCGTAGAGGACACCGCAAGACGGCTGGTGCGACTCGGATACGAGGCGCGAGACGCGGCACGGGCCGGACAGCGGTGCTCCGACGGGCTCCGGCTCGAGATCGCCGAGCTGAGCGGCAGCAGCCATGACGCGTGGTTCCACTCAGGCCGCGATCCGTACGCGGTCAAGGGCTGGCTCGTCGCGAACGAGCTTTCCTCGGCACTCGCGATCCGCAAGATGACAGCGGTGGCCGCCCTGTTGCCACCGTTGTGGCGGGCGATCGACGCCGGCGAGGGGCGGCTGGGCTCGGCCCGGCGGCTACGGCGGCTGTGGTCTCTGCTCCGGTCAGAAGGACCGGAGCAACTCCCCGCAGACCCGGCCGCCGGGGTTGCCGCACTCATCGACTCGTGGGGGGTCGACCGGAGCGTTCGCCTGACGCCCGACCATGCCGAGGCCGTCGCGCTGCGGATCGTACGGGCTTGGGGCGCGGGGCTGCCCATGCTCGGCGGTCTTGCCGTCGACGACTTGTTGAGCCTGCTGAACGAGGCGGCCGGATCGGAACCTCCGGTCCAGGACCTGCCTCCGCCAGCCTGAACAGCGCCACATGCGCTCATCAAGGACTTCTGCTTCGGCCCGCAGTCCAGCGGTTCGAAGCGGAGGAAGTGAAGAACTTCGACAAAAGAAGGAGGGGAAATGCAGGAGATAGAGAAGATCCAGCCGGTGCTGGAGCTGGGTATGCAGGAGCTCGAGGCCATGGACGCGCCCGGTTGGTGGACCGCCGCCGGTGTCAGCGCCGGAGTCGTCGTCAGCGCCTCCGCTGCCTACGGCAGCGCCGCGCTCTCGGCCGCGGCGATCACCTGATCCCGGGTGCGGTCAGGTCACCGGAGCAATCGGTGACGACACGATCGTAGGAAACGTTCGGACCCTGAACTGCGAGGGAGTGTCATCAATGCAGGAGATAGAGAAGATCCAGCCGGTGCTGGAGCTGGGTATGCAGGAGCTGGAGGCCATGGAGGCCCCGGGTTTCTGGACCGGTTTCTCGTACGGCGTCGCCGTGAGCGGTACCGCCGCCGCGAGCGCGGCCGTCAGCGTGGCCGCCAGCATCGCCACCTGATGACGTACCGGAACTGAAGCCGGGAGTCTGCGGTGGCGGGCAGCATCCGCCACCACAGACTCCCGGCCGCCACACAGAAAGTAGCACCAAGCGGTGGATGAGGAGCTGGCATGAACAGCAAGAGTCAGGCGGGCATCACATCAGTGATGGCCGGCCTCTGTGCGTTGATCGCACTGGGAGTGGTGATGGCCACGGTGAACCTGTCCGGAGGCGTACGTATCGGCGTCACCGCCGTGCTCGTCCTCGCGCTGGCGGGCGGCATGGCCGTTGTCGGCGCCGCCGTGACACGGAGCCGTCGTGAGTGAGGTTCCCGTCGTTGAGTTCCACGCCGTCAGCAAGCGATTCGGGCCGGTCTCGGCCGTGGAGGACCTGTCCTTCACCGTTCGCCCCGGACGGGTCGTGGGCCTGCTCGGCCGCAATGGCGCCGGCAAGACCACATCGCTCCGCATGCTCCTCGGACTGACCCGGCCCACCGCGGGGAGCGCGACCGTACTCGGCCACTCCTACGGCGATCTGCCCCATGCCGCCCGAAGGGTCGGTGTCAGTATGGACGCGATCGGGCCTACCCCGGGAACCACAGGCCGCCGTGATCTCCTGGTCTGGGCCAGAACGCTGGGCCTGCCCACGGCCCGGGTGGACGAAGTGCTCGACCTGGTCGGCCTCGCCGACAGCGCCGGTCGCAAGGTCAAGGGCTACTCGACCGGCATGAAACAGCGGCTGTCCCTGGCCACGGCACTGCTGGCCGACCCCGAACTGCTGCTGCTCGACGAACCGGTCAACGGTCTGGACCCGGACGGCATTCGGTGGCTGCGCGGACTGCTGCGCTCCCTCGCCGTCGAGGGACGCACCGTTCTGCTCTCCAGCCATCTGCTCGCCGAGGTCGAGCAGACCGTGGACGATGTGGTGATCCTGCAGCGCACCCTGCGCTATGCGGGCGAGCTCAGCGCCCTGACCTCCGGCGGCACGGAACGTCTGGAGGACCGCTTCTTCGAGTTGGCGGGAGCGGGCAGCGGAGGGAATACGCATGCGTGAGGCATTGTGGGGCGAGTGGACGAAGGCATGGACCGGCCGCGCCTGGGCCGTGTTGACCTCGATCGCCGTCTTCATGTCCCTGGTGACGAGCTTCGGCTACGCAGCCGAGGGCGACAAGAGGATCGGCACAGGTCAGAGCGATATCGCGGTCATCACCGACGACGTGGTGCGGTCATGGATGATGACCTTCCTGTTCGCCTCGCTGTTCGGCGCGCTTCTGGTGACCCGGGAGTACTCCTCCGGCTCCGTCAGCCGCTCCGTGCTCCTGACCGGAAGAAGCCGTCTGTTCTCCGCCAAGCTCTTGGTCGGCACCGCCGTGGGCACTCTGTCCGGGCTGCTCGCCGTCCTGCTGGCGGCCGTATCGAGCTGGGTGACGCTTGCCGGGTACGACCGCAGTCCTGAGTGGACCTCGGAGACCTCGCTGATCGCCCTGGGTGTGTTCGCCTGCAATGTGCTGGCCGCCCCGTGGGGCGTCTTCGTCGGCTGGATCATCCGGCACCAGATCGGTGCCGTGGGCACGCTGATGGCCCTGACCCTCCTCCTGGACCCCGCTCTGCAGCGCCTGGTGCCGGACGCCGCGAAGTACCTCCTCACGATCGCCATGAGCTCGCTCTACAGGGATGTGCACACCGACCTGCTCTCTCCCTCAGTCGCTCTCCTGGTCATAGCGGGCTGGCTGAGCGCGGCCGGGTTCGCGGCACACAGGCTGTTCCGCTCCCGCGACATCACATGAGGCCGACCATCATGTCTTCCAAGACCGCGCCGTCGGTCGAGATCGCCCCTGAGCTCCTGGTCCGGCCCAGGCTCGCTGCCGAAGTGTCGGTGCACGAGCCTGCCGAGGAAGGAGCCCCCTGGGTCATCCAACGCGGCCAGCACAAGTACTTTCGTGTCCAGCCCGACCTGGCTCGACTGGCGCTCGCCGTCGACGGAACACGCGATCACGCCGGTCTGGCAGACACCCTCGGACCGCCGTGGACCGTGGAGGCGGTCGGCACCGCCGTCGACAAACTCGCAGAGGGTCGGCTGCTCGACGATGGCGAGCGGGTCAGGCAGCGGGGTCGGTGGGTCAAGTTCGTCCCGCCCCTGACCGTGCAGTTCACCGTGCTGAGCCCCGAGCGCCTGCTGCGCCGGTTCTCGCCGCTCGTCAGGCTCCTGACGAGTCGAGCGGGGGTGGCCGCGGCCGTCGCGCTCGCGCTGTGCGGTGTGCTGGCGCTGGCCTCTCAGGCACCCGAGGTGAGGTTGGCTCTGGGGCAACCGCTGCCGTTGTCCACGTACCTGGCCGTCGTCGGCGGAGTTCTCGCCACCACAGCGGTCCACGAGTTCGGTCACGGCGCCGTCCTCAGCCACCACGGCGGCCGGCCCGGACGGATGGGCGTGATGCTGTTCTACATGTCGCCCGCCTTCTTCTGCGATGTCTCCGACGGCTGGCGGCTCCCTCGGAGGCAGCAGCGTGTCGCGGTGGCCCTGGCAGGGATCGCCACGCAGGTGGTCATCGCCGGCGCGGCGGCCACGGCCTCGCTGTTCGCCGAGGCGAATGTACGGGACGGCCTGATCGTCTTCGCTGTCGTCACGTACATCTCCGGGCTGCTCAACCTGACTCCGTTCGTCAAGCTGGATGGCTACATCGCTTTGATGAGCCATCTCGACATCCCGCACCTGCGGGACCGCGCCCTGGACGACGCACGGCGCTTCACAGCCCGGATCTTGTTCGGGGGAAGCCATGAACGCCGACTTCCTCAGTGGTGGGCGATTCCCTTCGGCCTCGCCTGCATGGCTTTCCCCGTCTACATGGTCGCCACGGCCATGCGGCTGTGGGCGGACTCGCTGCAGCGCCTCGGAGCATTCGGCGCGTCGCTGGTGCTGTGCGGCATCTGCTACCTCGCCTATCACCTGGTGCGCGGTCTGGTGCGCGTGGTCCGTGAGGCGAGGACCGGACAAGCCCCTGCCCTGCGGATCGGCGCCGTGGTGACGCTGGCCGTGGCCGTGGCAGGAGCGGCACTCACGTTCGTCAAGGTGCCGTACTCCGTCACCGGCGGCTATCTCGTGCGAGACGGCGGGCGAGTCGAGCTCATCCTCGCTCCTTCGGCCGACCAATCGGCGATTCGCGAGAACACCACAGTGCGCCTGTACCGGGCGGGTGTAGCCGCCCGAACGGAAACCGGCCAGGCTGTCGTCGCCGGCAACGACGGCACCGACACGACCGCACCCCTGTCGGTGTTCCTGCCTGTGCGCACCGACGCGCTGCCCGCGCCCGCTGTCAGCTATCCGCTGACGACGAGCAAGACCCCCAAGGCCCGTTGTGGTGTGGCCCAAGTGGATGCTGGGACCAAGTCAGTCGGGGCGTGGCTGTACGCCAGGTACATCGCTCCGGCCTGGCGCTGGTAGACGAGCGAGAGAACTGCAAGGAAAAGCGTATGAACGTCCGGTACTTCGACTTCTGCCAGCCTGGCGGCTCCTTCTACGACGTGCCGCACACCGCTTCCTCGGCAGGGGACTTCGCTGCCGCGAGCGCCTCTCTTCCGGCTGGCTGGCGCAGGAGCACCAACGACGACTGGGTGGTACTCACGCCCCCCGGCGTTCAACTCCCTGCCCAGGGATGGAAGATCCACGTATCCGCGACCCCCGGGAACGCCGAGAAGATCATTGAGGTGGTCAGCGAGTACTGCCTGCCACGCAAGGTGACCTACAAGTTCATCCGCGGAAGCGGCGTCCTGATGCGCCGCAACAGCAAGTACGGCGATCGCGGCAGCAGCGGCAAGTTCGTTACCGTCTACCCGCTCGACGAGGCGCACCTGGCCGAGATCCTGACCGAGCTCGGCGAACTCCTCGACGGCGAGCCCGGCCCGTACATCCTCAGCGACCTCCGCTGGCGCTCCGGTCCGCTGTACGTACGCTACGGCGGATTCGTGGCGCACCTCGTGCGCTGCGAGTCGGGTGAACCCGTGCACTGCATCCAGGACCCGGACGGCAAGTGGGTGCCGGATGTCCGAGGCCCCGGGTTCCGCCCTCCCGCGTGGGTGGCCCTGCCCGCTTGCCTCGAAGAGCCACTGGCGGCGCGCAACGCCGCAACCCTGGACGACTTCCCGTTCCGTCCCACGAAGGCCCTGCACTTCTCCAACGGTGGTGGGGTCTACGAGGCCACCGACATCAGGTCTGGCGACGCCGTGCTGCTGAAGGAGGCTCGTCCGCTTGCCGGTCTGGATGCCGAGGGCGCTGACGCGCTGGAACGCCTGCGCCGGGAGCACTGGGCTCTTCAGCGTCTCGAAGGGCTGGACTGCATGCCCGCGCTGGTGGACTTCCGCAAGGGGCGCGAGCACTACTTCCTGGCCCGCGAGTTCGTCGAAGGACAGCCCCTGGCGCGCGAGATGCAGCAGCGCAACCCCCTCCTCGTCCCACGCACGCCGTCCGCCGACGACCTCGCCGACTACGCGCAGTGGGCGCAGTCCGTACTCGACCAAGTCGAACGTGGCATCCAGGAACTGCACGAACGGGCAGTGGTCTTCGGCGACCTGCACCCGAACAACGTCCTCATACGCCCTGACGGAACAATTGCCTTCATCGACCTGGAGGCCAGCAGGGAGTCCGGCTCCGCCGCGCAGCAGGCGCTTGCGGCACCCGGCTTCCAGGCCCCGGCGGGCTACAGCGGCCCGGACATCGACCGCTATGCCTTGGGCTGCCTGCGCCTGGGTGTCTTCCTTCCGCTGACACAGGCGTTGCCCTGGAGTCCTGCCAAGGCCGATCAGTTCATCGAGCTGATCGCCTCGACCTTCCCGGTTCCCGCGGACTACGCCGAACAGGTCCGGCGTGACCTCGGCCCCGCCATTCGCCCTGACCGCACCGAACCCGCTGTCACGCCGCAGCCGCTCTGGCCGGTAGATGGCCCTGAGCAGGAGGACTGGCCCACGCTGCGCGAAGGCATCGCCGAGGGCATCCTCGCCGCCGCGACTCCCGAACGCGACGACCGGCTCTATCCCGGAGACATCGAGCAATTCCATGACCAGGGAGGTGGTGTGAACTTCGCCTACGGCGCGTCCGGTGTCCTCTGGGCACTGGTCGAGGCCGGCCTCGCCGTCCCCGACGACCACATCGACTGGCTCACAAACTCCACCAGTCGTCTGACGGAACCACATCCGGGGTTCTACGACGGTCTCAGCGGTGTCGCCTACACCCTCGACCGGCTCGGCCGCACCCAGGAGGCACGAGAACTCCTCGGCCGCGTAGCGGACCTGCCCGACGAGGATGCCGACCACAGCCTTTTCAGCGGCAGGGCCGGGATCGGGCTCACCCTCCTGCACTTCGCCCGCCGCGATGGCGAGAGCGCATTCCTGGAGCACGCCGTTCGCCTCGCCGATCGCATCACCGGCCAGGCAGAGCGCGCCTCCGGGCTACGGCAGCGGCCGGGCCTGATGCGCGGTCGCTCGGGCAGCGCGCTGTTCCTGCTGCGCCTGTACGAACAGACACAGGACCGAAAGCACCTGGTCCAGGGCGTCGACGCCCTCAGGCACGACCTTGCCCTCAGCGGCTGGGCGTCCGGGCAGCCCGCAGCGCAGGATGCTCCGTGGCGTACGCCCGTCCTGACCGGCGGTGCGGGGATGGCGCTGGTCCTTCACGAATTGCTCACGCACGCTCCGGATCCGGAGCTGGCGAAGACTCTCGACGACTTGCGCGAGACGATCGCCCCGCGTTTCTTCGCCCACGCGGGATTGTTCACCGGCCGCGCCGGTGCCGTACTTGCCCGACACCAGCTGCACAGGTCCGCCGGGCAGGACGACCCCCTGCGACAGCACCTGGCGGCCTTCGGCTGGCACGCCATCCCGCACGCCGGCAACCTCGCGTTCCTCGGCGACCAGTGCCTGCGGCTGTCGACGGACCTCGCCACCGGCGCGGCGGGAGTGCTCTTCGCGGTCGACGCTGTCCTGGGCGGCAAGGATTTCGGACTGCCCTTTCTGACGCCTCGGCCCGGTGGCCGGCCGTGGGCCGAGCAGTGATGAAGACCCCATCCGCCCCCCGCATCTCGGTGATATGTCCCACCTACAACCGTTCCCGGGCGATCACCAGCACGCTCGACTCGGTACGGGCTCAAACCGTCACCGACTGGGAACTGCTCGTCGTCTCGGACGGCAGCACCGACGACACGGACGACTGGGTACGCCGGGCCGCCGACGAAGACGCGCGCATCCGGCTGATACGTGCCGGGCGGCACGGCCACCCCAGTGGCCCCCGCAACATCGGACTGGCCGAAGCACGCGGCGAGTTCGTCGCCTACCTCGACCACGACGACCGCTGGCGCGAGGAGCACCTTCAGCTCCTGCTGTACGTCTTCGGCACCGGGGCCGATCTGGTGGCGACCGGCTTCGAACGCAGGGACACGTCCGAGCGCGTCACCTCCCGCTCCAATGTCCTCGACCTCTGCTGGCACCCGGAGATCCAGGTGCTCGGTCCGATGTTCGAGCCATCAAGGGTGGCGCACCGCCGCCGGCTCGCCGACCGGGTCGGCGGTTGGCGTTCGGGAGACGGCTTGGAGGACTGGGACCTGTGGCTGCGCATGGCGGATGACGGCGTGCGCTTCAGCACCATGCGTGACCGCAGCGCGTTCCTTCTCGACGACAGCGGCACCCGCCGGCACCGTACGGTGCGCAGGCACCGCCTGCCGCTCGCTGTGTTCGACGACCCGCGCCACGCCCGCGCGGCGCTCGGAGAGCTTCGGCACGAACGCCACCAAACCGCGTGCCGCGAAGCCTACGCCGCCGACACCATCGCCTGGTACGAGCGGACGCAGGCCACGGCGGAGTTCACTGCACCGCTCGGTTGGCAGGGAGACCTGACCGCAGAGATCGCGCGAGCGGCCCAGAAACCCGGCCCGCTCTGGCCCGATCTCGTCGTCGTACCCGGACAAGGGCGCTTCGTACTGGCTCAGCCCTTGTGGTGCCCTACCGCAGAGCATGCCCGCCGCATCGGGGAACTCGTGCGGCGCGTCCAGCGCAGGCAGCTGGACCTGATCGCCGAGATCGCTGCGGGGTGCGCCCCGTGAAGGCTCTCGTCCTGGCCGGCGGAACCGGAAGCAGGCTGCGGCCGATCACGCACACCGCGGCCAAGCAGCTCGTACCGGTGGCCAACAAGCCCGTTCTCTTCTACGGCATCGAAGCGATCGCCGCGGCGGGCATCTCCGAGATCGGAGTCGTCGTAGGAGAGACGGCCGAGGAGATCAAGGCCGCTCTGGGTGACGGCGCGCGCTTCGGCGCACGCATCACATACCTGCCTCAGGAGCGCCCGCTCGGTCTCGCGCACGCCGTGTTCATCGCCCGCGACTGGCTCGGCGACGAAGACTTCGTGATGTACCTCGGCGACAACTTCATCGTCGGCGGTATCACTGCGCTCGTCGAGGAGTTCCGCGCCGAGCGGCCCGACGCACGGATCATGCTCACCCGGGTCAAGGAACCTTCGCTGTTCGGAGTGGCGGAACTCGGCCCCGACGGGCAGGTCATCGCCCTGGAGGAGAAACCACGCCATCCGCGCAGCGACCTCGCCCTGGTCGGCATCTACCTCTTCTCGGCGGCCATCCACGACGTCGTCGCCACTCTTGAGCCCTCGGCCCGTGGTGAGTGGGAGATCACCGATGCGATCCAGAATCTGGTCGACTCGGATCGCACAGTGCGTTCCACTGTCATCACGGGCTACTGGAAAGACACCGGCAACGTCGCCGACATGCTGGAAGTCAACCGGTCCGTACTCGAAGGCATCGAGTCCTGCGTGGAGGGATCTGTCGACGAGACCAGCGAGCTCATCGGGCGGGTCCGGATCGCGCCAGGAGCACGGGTGGAGCGATCACGCATCGTCGGGCCTGCCGTCATCGGGGAGAACTGCCTTATCCTCGACTCCTACATCGGTCCCTCCACCTCCGTCGCCGACGACTGTGTGATCAGCGGCAGTGCGGTGGAGTATTCGGTGATCCTGCAGGACTCGCGAATCGAGAACGCCGGACGTGTCGAAGGCTCCCTCATCGGGCGGTCGGTCCAGGTCAAAGGGGAGGAGCGACGGGCGCACGCGCATCGGCTCGTTCTCGGGGACCACAGCCAGGTCCGGATCGACAAGTAGGGGAATGGAAGCATGTACGCATGACGCCTCTCGTTACCGGAGGTGCTGGCTGCACCGGCTCCCACTGTGCACGGACGGCGCAGTGCCAGGCCGCGCCGTCGCGGCTGCCCGAAGGTCCTCCGGTGTCGGCCGCCACCGTTCTTGACGCGCTCGGATACGTGGGCAACCGCCCGCACCTGGAGTGAGCGGCCTATGCCTGTCCGGAGTGGGCTGTCATGCTTGCTCCAACTGCTGTTCCCACGCGAAGGCGTCGGCTGTGGGGGAGTGGAACGCTTCGCACAGTTGCCGGACCCACGCAACCTCGGTGTCGAAGTCGAAGCTGAGGTCCTGGTGTTCCGATAGGACGGTGAGCTTTTCGGCGGAGTCGGCCAGCGGTTGGGCGCCGGCGAGTTTGGCTTCGCAAGCGGCCCGGAGCCATAGGGCCTCGGCAAGAGCGGTGCGGCGCTCACCGTCGCGCAGGACTTGCGCGGCACGCTGGTGGGCCTGTTCGCGCAGCCGCGGGGAAGCGTAGGAGGCGAGGACGAGCCTGGCGTCGTGAATCTCGATGACCTGACGGTGGAGCCGGATGCGTAGCGTGCGGTGGATGGGGCCTTCCAGGACGATGTCGGGTACCGCCTCGGTGAGGGAGCTCCACAGCGGCCGAAGCCGACGCAGGGTGCGCCAGTCGAACAGGGCGCGCCACAGGACGCCGCAGGCAGGTACCGAATTGCCGACGACGATGAAGACGACGGCGGTGTCCTCGATGAGGTGGGCGAGCGACAGGGCCGTGTGATCATCGGTCACAAAGGGCTGATGGGCGAGCCGAGTCAGCAGGCGCGCTGCGCAAAAGACGGTGTAGAAAGCACCGAGGCCGGTGCCGATGCCCAGTAGGCGTAGCCCGACGCGCAGCCAGGCGTCTCCGGCGTGGCGGCTGTATCCCATGAAGAGACAGGTCGCGATCACCGTGCTGACACCCAAGTAGCCCAGGACGACGCAACAGTACGCGGTTCCCAGTGGCCGACCGGTGTATGCCTCGAAGAAGTTGTCGGCGTTGTAAGGGCGCGGTGTGACGGCGAACAGGAAGACGAGCGCGCACGCACTGACGATTCCGCAGACAGTCAGCAGTCGGCGGCTGGTGCGAATGGCCTGGGGGCGGGCCACGGAGATGACGAACTGCAGGAACGCGCTGTAACCGATGATGCCCAACAGATTTCTGACCAGTGTGGCCAGGTTGTTGATGCCGGTGACTTCGTCGAGGGGGCCTTCGACGGCGGGATGCGCCAGGGTGTTGGCGGCGGCTATGGAGGCAAAGGCGACCCACACTGACCGCTGCTTGGCCACGCGGACGGCGGATGGCAGGCGCCATGCGGTTACGGCCCAGAGCGCGGCAAGGGCGACGTGTTTGAGGGGGCACATGCTATCGGCGTACCGGATGTCCAAAAGTGTCGTTGAGGTGGGCGAGTGCCCTTGTGGCCCTTTTGCAGGTGGGTCGCGCCTCTCTGCGACTGGCTCGCTCCAGTATGAGTGTGGCCAGAATTTCTGCGTCCCGTTCCTGACAGTTGTCGAATTTCGTGCGTCCGAGAAGATCGACTATACGGTCGGCGGACAGGCCAAGTTCATCGTCCACGGGCTGTGATGCCGCAGCCAGGGCACGGATACGGTCTGCTTCCGCGCGCATGATCCCCGCGATCGGGAGGTGCGGTCGGCTCAGGGCGTCGATGGCTTCGGGAGCGCGTGCGAGCAGCCTCTCGAAGTGGTCGCTCACCGTAGCCAGTTCTTCCTCGGAAACATCTTGGCCCACGGCGAGCTGAGGGGCGACATGTCCGAGGAGCATGTGCGCTATTTCATGAAGAATGATCTGTACGCGCAGGATGCCGGCCGCTGCCGTTTCGTAGAACACCAGGTCGAGGGTGTCGAGGCCGATCCAGATGCCACAGGGAAAATCCGGTTCTGGCGAGCCGTCGAGGGGGAGAAGAATAAGCGGACGGCCGCGCTGCTGAGCGATGGACGCGCAGAAGCTTTGAAGGTCGAAAGGGATAGGGATATCCAGCTCATCCGCTGTAATGCGGCACCTGTTGACCGGGCGTTTTCTTCTCCACCGCATGCCTGGCCGATCCTCATTCCGTCCTGCCACCGCTGACTTGCCCGAGCCGCTGACGCCTGTCGGTGTTCATGTCCGTTTCGCCTTGGAAGGTTGGTGATGTTAGACGATGTAGGTGCGGGCTGGTCAGCTTTGGTCCTGCGCGGGTGCGGGTAGGTGGTTACTGCGATCGTCTGTGGCGTCGGGAACTGTGCGTCTCCACTTTCGGCAGTCCTTCGGCCTGGCGGGCGCCTTCGACGATGCTCTTGATACCGCGAAGGGCGTTGACCGACAGTCCGCGTAGGCGAAAAGCCACGGCCCGGACATCTTTGTCCTCCAGGACATCGGCCAGCTCGTCGCTGGCGTCGGCTCGCTCCGCTTCCTTGCGGATCTCCCGGATGCGCGTGTCCACGGCTGCCGCGGCCTCCTCGTCGAGGAAGTAACGAGCCCCGACGCCGAAGAAGTCCCCCAGGGCGCGCAGGGAGTCCACGCTGGGATTGGTGACCTTGCCGATGGCGATGTTGTGAATCGTGCCGTGGGAGACCGTGGGGCCCTCGTTGCCCGCCCGCTGCCTGATCAGCTCCGCGATCTCTTGGTAGCTGTAGGGTCCCCGGCCCTTGGGGTGGAGCGTCTCGATCAGGTAGCCCAGTTTCTGGGCAATGGTGCGCCTGGCGGCGGGCTGCTGGTCACCCATCGTCGCGATCACTTCTCCTGTCCCGTCGCCGGGTTGCCGCTGGTGGTGGTCGCATTCTAGCCGTCGTCCACTCTACTAGATGAATCTTCCGCACCTGGTGAAGGTGTCCCTACGCGACTTGACAGGTGCTCGATGGAGGGGCTTATGGTTCGCGATGTCCAACGTACTAGTCGGCGCGGACGGCCTGATCCGTACCTGGTTAGTTTGTTAGATGGCGCTGTTCGAGCCCTGGGCCTCCGACGGCCACACAGCTTCTCATCGCCCGAGAAGACCTGTTCGAGAGCGCTGCCACGAGGCTACGAGCTGGTCCGCCGAAAGCGTATGGCCTGAGCGAACCTCATGCCGACGGGGCCGCCCCCTGTCAGGACACGGGGCGGCCACCTGTCAGGACAGAGCCATCGATCATCGAGAACGGACCCCAGGATGACTGCCTTTTCAGCCTCGGCCCCGTCGGCCGGAACAGGCGCTGCCACCCGCAGCGATGGTGCACTGAACCCATGCCGAACGGCTGTGGCAAGGGCGGACGCTCCTGGTGGAGCCGCATCCAGGGTTTCCCTGTGGCAGACGAGGCGGACGACATGACTATTCTCCTCGGACTCGGCATGGTGGGCATCGTCGTGCTGGCGCTCTCACTCGTCTTCGGCAACATCCTTGAAGGGCTGCTCGGCTTGGGCGGTCTGCTCGACGGCTGGCTGTCACTGCCGGTCGTGGCGGGGTTCGTCTCCATGCTCGGGTTCACCAGCGCCATCGTGCTGGGCACCAGTGACGCGGGCGCCGGCGCGGCCTCGGCCATGGGTACCGTCACCGGCGCTGCCGCCGGCTGGCTGACGTGGAAACTCAGCGGTGCCCTGATGCGTGACCAGACGGCGGTCACCCCACGCCGTGACGACCTGATCGGTGCCGCGGGTTCGGTCATCACCGCGATCCCCGCCGAAGGCTACGGCGAGGTGCTGGTACGGGTGGCCGGCCAGCCGGTGAAGCTGGCGGCCAAGAGCACAAAGCCTGTGATGCGCGGCACCGAAATCTGGGTGGAAACCGCGCTGTCGACCACCTCCGTCGCCGTCCGCCCCGTCGAACACTGACCCTTTTGTCAACAGCCCGATTCGATCTGCTGTCCCCTGGGTGGCAGAGGGGATTTTTCATGAGTCCAGTTCTCATCTCCGTGGTGGGAGTCGTCGTACTCCTGGTCCTGCTGGCCCTCGTCGTGATCACGCGATACAAGGTCGCCGGGCCCAGCGAAGCGTTCATCATCACCGGCCGCCGCGGCAAGAAGTCCACCGACCCGGAGACCGGCCGCATCTCCATCGACAACAGCGGCCAGAAGGTCGTGGTCGGCGGTGGCGTCTTCATCGTCCCCTTCGTTCAGCAGAAGTTCACGCTCGACCTGTCCAGCCGGCACATCCCCATCGCCGTGCGCGGCGCCGTCACCCTGCGCGGCGTCAAGGCCAACCTCGAAGGCGTCGCGATCGTCAAGGTCGGCGGCAACGAGGACGCCATCCGCGCCGCCGCCCAGCGCTTCCTCCAGCAGCAGGACGGCATCGTCGGCTTCACCCAGGAAGTGCTCTCCGGGGCACTGCGGGCCATCGTCGGCCGGATGTCGGTCGAGGACATCATCCGCGACCGCGCCGCCTTCGCCAGCCAGGTCGCCGAAGAGGCGGAGACCAGCCTTTCGGGTCAGGGCCTGGTCCTGGACGCCTTCCAGATCCAGGACATCACCACCGAGGGTTCCTACCTGGAGGACCTGGGCCGCCCCGAGGCCGCCCGCGCCAAGCAGGAAGCTGACATCGCCGAGGCCAACGCCAAGCGCGTCTCCGAGCAGGCCCGTCTCAAGGCGGCCGAGGAAATCGCGGTCGCCGAGCGGACCTTCGCCCTCAAGCAGGCCGAGATCCGCGTGGAGACCGAGGCCGCTGCCGCCAAGGCCGACGCGGCCGGCCCGCTGGCCGAGGCCGCACGCCGGCAGGAAGTCCTCAGCGAGCAGGAGAAGGTCGCCCAGCGGCAGGCCGCGCTGACCGACCGCGAGCTCGACACCAAGATTCGCAAGCCCGCCGATGCCGCGCGCTACCAGGCCGAGCAGGAAGCCGAAGCCCGCCGGGTCGCCCTGGTCAAGCAGGCCGAGGCGGACGCCGAACGCTCCCGCCTGACCGGTGAGGGGGAAAAGGCCCACCGCGCGGCGCTTGCCGACGCCGTACGCATCGAGGGCGAGGCCGAGGCGGCCGCCATCGCCGCCAGGGGTGCGGCCGAAGCGGAGGCGATGCGGAAGAAGGCCGACGCGTTCGACCGGTACGGGGACGCAGCGGTCATCCAGATGCTGACCGAGGTCCTGCCGCAGGTTGTCGCCAAAGCGTCCGAGCCGCTGAGCGCCGTCGACAAGATGACGGTGATCTCCACGGACGGCGCGAGCCGGCTCTCGCGTACGGTCACCGACAACGTCGCCCAGGGCGTTGAGCTCCTCAGCTCCACCACCGGAGTCGACCTCGCTGAACTGCTCAAGGGCTTCACCCGGCGCGCAATGACGCGCAAGACCGGCGGGGTGGGTACCGCCCCGACCCCGGCCACCGCCAACCGGAAGACTGAGGTCATGGAATAACCCCTGCCCGCGACAGTTCCCGCAGTGGCCGGTGAGGCTCTCGCGCGTGGCCGGGACCGTTCCGTTTCCGGCCACGCCGAGCAGGACTGCTGAGCGGAGACTTCACCTACGCATCGCGTGGTCCCGAAGACAGGCTGAAGACAGTCGCCGCGGTACGTAAAGACCCTCCCGGCACTGTCGGGTTGTTGAGCGCCCCAGGGCCGTGCAGCCCGTTACCGCGGGCGAGTTCCTCCCTCGATCGCTTGTAAGGCTCGTCCGAGCCATACAAGCGATACGACAGCGATGTGAGTCAGAAGCCGGCCCGACGGGCTCTGATGCGACGAGGTCTTCGCCGAACTGGCCTCCAGCGTCTCCACACACGTGCTGTGA
The DNA here is from genome assembly GCF_055567735.1 of Streptomyces sp. NPDC026394. Lineage (NCBI taxonomy): Bacteria > Bacillati > Actinomycetota > Actinomycetes > Kitasatosporales > Streptomycetaceae > Streptomyces > Streptomyces sp. NPDC026394. The sequence continues at coordinate 2,048 of NZ_JBVHPX010000045.1, read as the reverse complement.
AGGACAGCAACCATGTCCGCTGAGCTTCGGTCCGGTCGGCATGACACTGCCGGGGCAACAGCCTGCCGAGGTTGCTGCCCCGGTCTGATGAAATCTGCATTCATCAGAGTGCCCCGCCCGCGTACGGCCCGGACAGACAAGCGGGTGTATCGGATTCTTCTTGCCTGCTTGCTCGCTCGGAATGTGCGGACCGGAGCTTGGGGGCTTCGAGTGAAACCCCTCATTCCGCAGGCCAATGCAGCGTCATGACGGCAAACGATGTTCTACGGACCGCGCCGAATGGGTGACCAGGAAGGCGGGAGGCGAAGTAATGACAGTACAGAGCACACTTTCCAGGAGGCACAGGTGGTCGAGACTCTGAGGAAGAGCAGCTGGGTGACCGGCGCCGCGCGCGAGAAGCTCGCGGCAGATCTGAAGAAGAAGTACGACTCCGGAGCGAGCATCCGGGCGCTGGCCGAAGAGACCGGCCGCTCCTACGGATTCGTGCACCGGATACTGTGCGAATCCGGTGTGACCCTGCGTGGCCGTGGCGGAGCCACCAGGGGCAAAAAGGCCGCCTCGGCCTGACCGACGGGGCCGCTCGCCTGGACCCCGTCGCCCAGCAGAGCAGCCGGAGAGCCTTCGACAGCGCGCCTTCGTGCCGACGAGCCGTCGAGGTATGGACCGGTCAGGCGGCGGCTGAGGGCCTGGGCTGCCTGGAGATCAGGGCAGGCAGCGTGACACCGCCACCCTGCGCAACGACCACCGCCCCGTTGCGGACACCTTCTCCGGGTGCGCCAGGAAGCTCGGTCCGGGCGTTACCGCTGCTCAGCGCGACGGCGCAGGATCGCGTCGTACACGTCTTGGTCGATGTAGCCGTATTCCAGTGCGCCGCGCACCTCGTCGAAGGCGCCCGGTACCGGCAGCGCGGCCCCGCCGTCGGGCAGTCCCACAGGGAGCGCGCGCGGGGCGTAGGGCCAGGTGGCCAGCGCCTCGACGAGGGTGTCCCGGTCGATCTCGCCGGCGGCGTAGCGCATGGCGATGCCCAGCGGGCTGCGGCCGACGCGCCCTTCCACGAGAGGCGGAAGCGCCCGGGCCTTGGCGATCAGGGCGCCGACGGCGACATGGGAGATGTCCATCTTCGCGGCGATGGCGCGGTGAGAGGCGCCGGCGTCGGCCGCGGCCAGGGCCGCCAAGGCGGTGCGTTCGTGGGCGAGCGCGGCGCGGGCCTTGTTGGCGATGCGCACCGCCAGTTCGGTGTCGCGGGCCCGGCCGACCGCTTCAAGGGCCTGCTGAGGGGCCGGATTCATGACACTACCTCCTTGGTAACCTTTACTTACCAGGGCTGGTAAGTAAAGGTTACCAAGGAGGGGGCGGGATTCGAAGGCGCCTACTGCCTCCTTCTCTGCGGCGCGACCGCGCAATGGCCGCGTTGCAGCGAAACACCTGGCGGGCTCGGCGCGGCCGTCGACGCCCCGTCCGCGGCCGAATGCGCGTCGGCCCCGGCGGCCCCTATACGGCACTTTTCGCTCCTCCGGTGACCTCGTCGGCGTTCACATACTGCGGACCTCTTCCGGGACAACGGGACGGGGTGTAGAACTCGCAGGGCTCACCCGGCGCTGTCGAACAGGTCGGGCGCCGCCCCCTACGACGGGAGACCGATCACCCATGCTGCATCTGATACGGCGCAGAGTGCGGACGGCCGCGCTCGCGCTCTCGGCCATCGCGGCCCTCACCTTCGGCGCTGCCACCCCGACCGGCGCGGCAGCGGCCCCTGCCCCCGCCCCCAAGAAGCAGGGGCCGGCCTCGGTGGCCTACATCGAGGTGAACGACCACAGCATGCTCAACGTAGGCAAGTACACCCTCGCCAACGGCGGCGGCAACGCCTTCGACGTCGCCGTGATCTTCGCAGCGAACATCAACTACAACACGGACACGAAGACGGCGTATCTGCACTTCAACGAGAACGTGCAACGCGTCCTTGACAACGTTGCCACCGAGGTGCGGCCGCTGCAGCGCAAGGGCATCAAGGTCATCCTCTCGGTGCTCGGCAACCACCAGGGCGCGGG
>NZ_JBVHPX010000044.1:0-24028 GCF_055567735.1 Streptomyces sp. NPDC026394 | reverse complement strand
CCTCAGCCGTACGACCCGACACCACCCACGCACCAGCATCCGCAAGAGCCGCAACCGGCCCCGAATCAATGCCCTCGCTCCCCGCCCCGACCTCGGCCCCGACCGTGGGGGCCTCCTCCAAGATGACGTGCGCGTTGGTGCCGCTGATACCGAACGCCGACACCCCGGCCCGGCGCGGACGCTCACCCGCCGGCCACGGCACCGACTCCGTCAGCAACCGCACCGCACCCGCCGACCAGTCCACATGCGACGACGCCACATCAGCATGCAACGTCCGCGGCAACCGCCCATGCTGCAACGCCAACACCATCTTGATCACACCCGCCACACCCGCCGCAGCCTGAGTGTGACCAATGTTCGACTTCACCGACCCCAACCACAACGCATCACGGTCACCACGGTCCCGGCCATAGGTCGCCAACAACGCCTGAGCCTCAATCGGATCACCGAGCGTAGTGCCGGTGCCATGCGCCTCGACGACATCCACATCCCCCGGCGCCAGCCGGGCATTCGCCAACGCCGCACGGATCACCCGCTGCTGCGACGGACCGTTGGGCGCCGAAAGACCATTCGACGCACCATCCTGATTCACCGCCGTACCACGAACAACGGCCAGCACCCGGTGCCCATTACGCCGCGCGTCCGACAGCCGCTCCACCACCAGAACACCGGCACCCTCGGCCCAGCCCGTACCGTCCGCATCCTCCGAAAACGCCCGGCACCGGCCATCAGCCGACAACCCCTGCTGCCGGGAGAACTCCACGAAGGAGAAGGGGGTGGCCATTACGGTCACACCGCCGGCCAGGGCCATCGAGCACTCCCCCGAACGCAACGCCTGGGCAGCCAGGTTGAGCGCCACCAGCGAGGACGAACAGGCCGTGTCCACCGTCACCGCCGGGCCTTCCAGGCCCAGGGCGTAGGAGACCCGGCCGGAGAGGACGCTGGTGGAGTTGCCGGTCATCAGGTGGCCCTCGACGCCGGAGCCGTCCTGGCCGGTGAGTGCCATGCCGATGGCGTAGCCGGAGCCGAAGCCGCCGGCGAAGACGCCCGTCGAACTGCCGCGCAGAGACGACGGGTCGATACCGGCGCGCTCCAACGCCTCCCAGGACGTCTCCAGCATCAGCCGCTGCTGCGGATCCATCGCCAGCGCCTCACGCGGACTGATCCCGAAGAACCCCGCATCGAACTCGGCCGCCCCCCGCAGGAAGGCGCCGGAGTCGGTGTAGGAGGTTCCGGTGCCGTGTCGGTCCGGGTCGAAGAAGCCGTCCAGGTCCCAGCCGCGGTCGGTGGGGAAGCCGCCCACCGCGTCGCCACCGGAGGACAGCAGCTCCCAGAACTCCTCAGGGCTGCTCGCACCACCGGGGAAGCGGCAGGCCATGCCGACGATCGCCAGCGGCTCATCCGCGGCGGGGGCTGCGGAGATCGGCGAAGCGGCTGCGGCCTGCGTCACCTGTCCGGTCAGTTCGCCGTGCAGGAAGGCGGCCAGCGCGACCGGGGTGGGGTGGTCGAAGACCAGGGTCGCCGGCAGCCGCAGTCCTGTCGCCGCGTTCAGTTGGTTGCGCAGTTCGACGGAGGTCAGCGAGTCGAAGCCCAGGTCCTTGAAGGCCTGCCGGGCCTGTACCCCGTCCGCCGAGTCGTGCCCCAGTACGGCGGCGGCCTCCGCGCGGACCACGTCGATCAGTATCCGGTCCTGCTCCGAGCGACTCATCCCGGCCAGCCGGGCGGCGAGTTCGCCGTCGGCGCGGAAGGCCGGTCCGGTGCTGCTGTTGTTGGCACGGGCGGCGGCCAACCGCCGGATCTCCGGCATGTCCCGGACCAGCGGCATCTCCAGGACATGCGCCGTTCCCGGCGCCGCGCCCAGCTGTTGCGGGTCGAAGTCCATCACCGTCACCGCGGCGTCCGGGCCGTCCATTGCCTCGATCAGGGCCTCCACCGCGAGCTGGGGGTCCATCGGCGGCATCGCGGTCCGGCGCATCCGGGAGCGGATGGCCTCGTTGGACTGCGCCAGGCCGGCGCCGCCCCACAGCCCCCAGGCCACCGCCAGGCCGGCCAGTCCACGACCGCGCCGGTTCTCCGCCAGCGCGTCCAGGAAGGCATTGGCCGCCGCGTAGTTGCCCTGACCCGGACCGCCCAGGGTTGAGGCGGCCGAGGAGAACAGTACGAAAGCGTCCAGATCCAGGTCCGCGGTCAGCTCGTCCAGGAGCGCCGCGCCATGGGCCTTCACACCCAACACGGCCTCCAGCCGCGGGGTGGTGAGGCGGTCCACGACGCTGTCGTCCAGGACGGCGGCCGTGTGCAGTACGGAGGAGAGCCGGGGACCGCCGGCGTCGATCCGGCTCAGCAGCCCGGCCAGACGGTTCCGTTCGCTGACATCGCAGGCGACGACCTCCACGGCGGAACCGGCCGCGGCCAGTTCGGCCGCCAGCGCTGGCGCGCCCGCGGCCGACGGGCCCGAGCGGCTGGTCAGCACCAGACGCTCGGCGCCCCGGCCGGCCAGTCGCCGCGCGACGTGTCCGGCGACCGCCCCGGTTCCACCGGTGATCAGCACCGTGTCGCGAGGCGTCCAGCCATTTTCCGGGCCGTTGCTGTGTGGGACGCTCGACAGCCGTCGGCCCAGGATTCCGGCCCGTCGGACGGCGACCTCGTTCTCGCCGCAGCCGGCCAGTACCGCCACCAGCCGCGCACCAGCGCGCTCATCGAGCGTCTCCGGCAGGTCAACCAGACCACCCCAACGCTCAGGGTGCTCCAGCGCGACCACCCGGCCCAGACCCCACACCTGCGCCTGCACCGGGCAGGTCAGCGCCTCACCCCGGCCGGCCGCCACCGCACCGCGCGTGGCAACCCACAGCGGCGCCTCGATCCCGGCATCACCCAGAGCCTGGACCAGGCCCAGGGTGGCAGCCAGACCGGCATTCACCACCGGATGGTCCGGCAGCGGCGCCTCGTCCAGCGCCAGCAACGACAGCACCCCGGACACCGCCGACGCATCCGCCGCACCAGTCAGCAACGCCGCAATCTCGGCCCGGGTCACCGTCCCGGCCGGGACCTCGACCGTTACGGTCTCGGCTCCGCGAGCGCTGAGCACGGCCGCGCACTGCTGCGCCGCATCATCATCGACCCCAGCCGCAACCACCACCAGCCACGTACCGGACAGCAGCCCGGCATCCGGCTCGGCAATGGCCGACCAGCCCGTGCGATAACGCCAACCGGCAGTGGTCGAACGGTCCAGCTCACGACGCCGCCACGACGCCAACGCCGGCAACACCTCGTTGAACGGGCGCCCGCCCTCCAGAGCCAACGCATCACCCAGCCCCGACAGGTCACCGCCCTCAACAGCCGCCCAGAACGCCGACTCCGTATCAGTGCTCGCGCCCTCCCCGGCAGCAGCAAGCGAACCGCCCGTCGGCAGCGCCAGCATGCCCTCCGGCCAGAACCGGCGACGCCGGAACGCATACGTCGGCAACTCAACCTGCTCACCGACAGGCAACACAGACGTCCAGTCCACCGACGCGCCGTTGACGAACGCCTCCGCCAGCGAGGCCACCAGACGATCCACACCACCGTCGTCCCGCCGCAGCGTCCCACAGACGGCGCCCGGCTCTGCCCCCTGGCCAGCCACCTGAGCCAGGTCCATAAGGGTGTCGTTCATCGCCCCCATCAGCACCGGATGCGGCGTCACCTCAACAAACACCTGGTGCCCACGGCCCGCCAGCACCCGCACCGCACGGTCGTAATGCACCGTAGCGCGCAGACTGCGATACCAATAGCCGGCGTCCAGCTCCTCACCAGTCAGCGTCTCGCCAGTCATCGCCGAGACCATCGGAACCCGGCCCCGACGCGGGGAAACCCCGGCCAGAACAGAGGTGATCTCCTCCTCCAACCGGTCCACCTGCGCCGAATGCGAGGCATAGTCCACCGCCACCATCCGCGCCCGGCCACCCGCCGCCTCGAACTCCGCCCTCAACTCCTCCAGCGCGGCTGGTTCGCCCGAGACGACCGTGGCCGACGGCCCGTTGACCGCCGCCAGAGACACCCGATCCCCGAACCGGACCAGACGCTCCTCAACCTCCGCCGCCGGACGACTGACCGACAACATCCCACCCGCACCCGCCAGCACCTTCAACGCACGCGACCGCAACGCCACCACACGCGCACCGGCCTCAAGCGACAGCATCCCCGCCACCGTCGCCGCAGCAATCTCACCCTGCGAATGACCCACCACAGCATCCGGGACGACACCAGCCGCCTCCCACACAGCAGCCAGCGACACCATCACCGCCCACAACGCAGGCTGAACGACATCCGCCGCCTCCAACGCCGGAGCACCCTCCACACCCGCCAACACCTCAGTCAGCGACCAGTCCACATACGGCGCCAACGCCACAGCACACTCATCAAGACGCGCCGCGAACACCGGTGAGGTACGGGCCAGCTCCCGCCCCATCCCCACCCACTGCGAACCCTGACCAGCAAAAGCAAACACCGGACGAGCATTGGAACGGGCCACACCGGACACCACCGAACCAGCCGGAACACCCGACGCCAGGCCCCCAAGACCCGCCAGCACCTGCTCCCGGCCTCCGCCCACGACCACCGCACGGTGCTCGAAAACCGACCGCGTCACCGCCAGCGACCACGCCACATCAACCGGCCGGAGCGCCGGACGAAGCGAAACCCACTCCCGCAACCGCCCCGCCTGCGCCACCAACGCCTCAGCAGTCCGACCCGACAGCACCCACGCACCGACATCGACACCGACACCGGCTTCCGCGGCCAGCACTGCCGCCTTCGGAGTCGTCGGGTCCTCAAGGCCCTCGGCCGTCTCGATGTCCTCCGGTGCGGGGGCCTCCTCCAGAATGAGGTGGGCGTTGGTACCGCTGATGCCGAAGGAGGAGATGCCGGCGCGTCGCACCCGGTCGCCGTCGGACGGCCAAGGTACCGACTCGGTGAGCAGCCGCACCTCACCGGCCGTCCAGTCCACGTGGGTGGAGGGCACCTCGGCGTACAGGGTCTGCGGCAGTTGCTCGTGCTGGAGGGCCAGCACCATCTTCATGACACCGGCGACACCGGCGGCAGCCTGGGTGTGACCGATGTTGGACTTCACCGAACCCAGCAGCAGCGAGCCGCGGTCACCTCGGTCCTGGCCGTAGGTGGCCAGCAGCGCCTGGGCCTCGATGGGGTCACCGAGTGTGGTGCCGGTGCCGTGCGCCTCGACCACGTCGACATCGGCGGTGGTCAGGCCGGAGTTGGCCAGCGCGGCGCGGATCACCCGCTGTTGGGAGGGTCCGTTGGGGGCGGTGAGGCCGTTGGAGGCGCCGTCCTGGTTGATGGCGGAGCCGCGGAGCACGGCGAGCACCGGGTGTCCGTTGCGGCGGGCGTCGCTCAGGCGTTCCACCACGAGCATGCCGGCGCCCTCGGCCATGCCCATGCCGTCGGCCTGGTCGGAGAACGCCTTGGAGCGGCCGTCCGCGGCCAGGCCCCGGGCGTGGGAGAACGCCAGGAAGCCGTCCGGGCTGGCCATGATGGTGACGCCGCCCGCCAGGGCCAGCGAGCACTCACCGGTGCGCAGGGCCTGGGCGGCCAGGTGGAGCGCGACCAGCGAGGAGGAGCAGGCGGTGTCCACGGTGACCGCCGGGCCCTCCAGGCCCAGAGTGTAAGAGACCCGGCCGGACAGCACGCTGGCAGCGTTGCCGGTCATCAGGTGGGCGCCGAGGTTCTCCAGTTCTTCCTCGTCGGTGACGCTGACGGCGAGGTAGGAGGAGCCGTAGCCGCCGACGAAGGCGCCGGTGTGGCTGCTGCGCAGGGTCGCCGGGTCGATGCCGGCGCGTTCCAGGGCCTCCCAGGACGTCTCCAGCAGCAGGCGCTGCTGCGGGTCCATGGCGAGGGCCTCGCGCGGGCTGATGCCGAAGAAGCCGGCGTCGAAGGCGCCTGCGTCCTGCAGGAACCCGCCCACCTGTGTGTAGGAGGTACCGGCGTGCTCGATGTCGGGGTCGTAGAGCGCTTCGAGGTCCCAGCCGCGGTCGGTGGGGAAGGTGGACAGGCCGTCGGTGCCGTCGGCGAGCATCTGCCACAACTGTTCGGGGCTGGTCACGCCGCCCGGGAAGCGGCAGGCCATGCCGACGATGGCGATCGGCTCGTCCGCGGTGTACGCGGCGGTGGTCTGCGGGGCGGCGGGTGACGCGCTCTGCGGCAGGTCGTCGGTCAGCTGCTCGTGCAGCAGCCGGGCCAGCGCCGTCGGGTTGGGGTGGTCGAAGACCAGGGTGGTGGGCAGCCTCAGTCCGGTCGCCGCGTTGAGGCGGTTACGGAACTCGACGGCGATCAGCGAGTCGAAGCCCAGGTCGGTGAAGGGCCGGCCGGCCTCGATGGCGTCGCCCGAGGGGTGCCCCAGTACGGCGGCCGCGTGGCTGCGGACGAGATCGAGCAGGAGCCGGTCGCGCTCCGGGCCCAGTTGCGCGGCCAGGTGTGCGCGCAACTGGTGGGAGGTGCCGGCGGCGGAGGCGCCGGCGGCCGAGGTGACGGCGGCCCGGCGCGGGGCGAGGTCGTCGGCCAGCTCCGTCCAGAGGGCGGGGATGCCGGTGGCGGCTGCCTGGGCCCGCAGCGCGGCCTTGTTCAGCCGGGCCGGGACGAGGAGCGCCTCGGTCCGTTCGAGGGCCAGGTCCAGCAGGGTCAGGCCCTGGTGCTCGTCGAGGGCGGTGAGGCCGGAGCCGGTCATCCGGCGCAGCATCACCTCGTCGAGGTCGCGGCCGATGCCGGCCTGCGGCATCCACGGGCCCCAGGCCAGCGCGGTACCGGCCAGCCCGGCGGCCCGCCGGTGGCCGGCCAGGGTGTCCAGGAAGGCGTTGGCCGCCGCGTAGTTGCCCTGACCTGCGCCGCCGAAGGCGGAGGCCACCGAGGAGAACAGGACGAAGTGGTCCAAATCCAGGTGCCGGGTGAGGTCGTGCAGGTGCCAGGCGGCGTCCGCCTTGGGGCGCAGGACGGCTGCCAGCTGCTCGGCGCTGAGGGAGCCGATCAGGCCGTCGTCGATGATGCCGGCGGTGTGCACGACGGAGCGCAGCGGGCGGTCGGCGGGGATCGTGTCCAGGACGCCGGCCAGGGCGTCCCGGTCGGCCGCGTCGCAGGCGATCACCCGGACATCCGCGCCGTGGGCGGCTATCCGGGCGGCCAGGGCGGCGGCGCCGGGGGCGGCCGGACCGGAGCGGCTGAGCAGCAGGGTCTCGTGGGCTCTGCCGGTGGCGGCCAGGTGCCGGGCGACGACCCCGCCCAGGGTTCCGGTGCCGCCGGTCACCAGTACGGTGCGCGGGTGTGCCGCGGCGGGTGCGGGGGTCGGTGCGGTGCGGTCGGTGACGGTGGGGCGGACCATGCGCCGGGCGTAGCCGCTCTGGTGCCGTACGGCCAGTTCCGGTTCACCCGTGGCCAGTGCGGCGGGCAGCGCGGCGGTGTCGCCGGCGCTGCCGTCCGCGGGGAGGTCGGCCAGCACGAAGCGGTCGGGGTGCTCTGTCTGGGCCGATCGCAGCAGGCCCCAGACGGCGCCCGCGGCCGGGTCCGCGACCTGCTCGCCGGGGTGCACCAGCACGCCGCCCCGGGTCACCAGGACGAGCTTGGACGCCTCCAGCTCGGGTGCGGCGAGCCAGTCCTGCACGAGGGTCAGGGCTTCAGTGACGACCTGGCGGGCGGCCTCGGCGATTCCGTGGGCATCCGTCCCGGCGGGTCCGCTGTGTGTGGTGGTGCCGCTGTGTTTGGTGGTGCCGCTGAGGCAGGCGAGCACGGTGCTCGGTACGGTCTCGCCCGCACCGACAGCGGCCACGAGTTCGGCGATTCCGGCATGGCTGCGGACCGGTGTCCCGGCGGTGGTGAGCTGCTCGGCCACGGCGAAGCGGTCGGCGCCGATCAGCGCCCACGGCCCGTCCGGGGCCGGGGCCTGCGAGGGGTTGGGGGAGCCACTGCGGTGCAGCGGAAGCCACTCCACGGTGAACAGGGCGTCGCGGGTCCACGCGTCGTCGCCCTGGAGCTGGTCGGCGGAGAGCGGCCGGGTCCGCACCGATTCCACCGAGACCACCATCGCTCCGGTGGGGTCGGCGGCGGTCAGTGCCAGGGTGTCGTCGGGGTTCCGGCGCAGCCTGATGCGCAGTACGGACGCGCCGGCGGCGTGCAGTTCCACGCCGCTCCAGGCGTGGGGCAGGCGGATCCGGTCGGGTCCGTCGTCCGTGGCCCGCCCCTGGGCCTGCCCGGCCACGCGGTCGGCGAGCAGGGCCGCGTCGAGCAGCACCGGGTGGAGGGCGTACGGGTCCGCGGTGCCGGCGTCCGACGGCAGTGCCACCTCGGCGAAGATGTCCGCGCCGCGCTGCCAGACGGCCTGCAGGCCCTGCTGGGCGGGGCCGTAGACGTCGGCCAGTTGGACGGTGTAGAGGTTGTCGATGTCCAGTGCCCGGGCGTTGCGCGGCGGCCAGGCGGTGAGGTCGGCCGGTGTCCGGACCGCGTCCGGCGCGGGAGTGCGGGCCGGGGCGACGACGGCTGTGGCGTGCCGGACCCAGCCGTGCTCCTCCTCCGAGCGGTCCGGGCGGGCGAAGACGTCCACCTGGCGGTGGCCGTCCTCGTCGCCCGCGCCGACGACCACCTGGAGCTGCGTCCCGGGGCCTTCGGCGGGCAGCACCAGCGGCTCGTGCAGCGTGAGTTCGGTCAGCAGCGGGCAGCCCGCCTGGTGGCCCGCGCTGACGACCAGCTCCACGAAGCCGGTGCCGGGCAGCAGCGTCACGCCGCCGACCGTGTGGTCGGCCAGCCAGGTCTGGGTGTGTACGGACAGCCGTCCGGTGCACACCAGCTGGTCCTCACCGGCCAGCTCGACGACGGCGCGCAGCATGGGGTGACCCACTGCTTCCAGGCCCAGCTCGGCAGGGTCGCCGACGCCCGGCTTCACCGTGCCGGGCAGCGCCATCATGCCCTTGGGCCAGTAGCGCTGGTGCCGGAAGGCATACGTGGGCAGCGCCACCTGCTCACCGGCGGGCAGCACACGCTTCCAGTCCACCGGCACGCCGTGGACGAAGGCACGGGCCAGACCCGTCAGCAGGTCGGTGGCGCCTTCCTCGGTGCGCCGCTGGAGCGGGACGAAGGCGGGCTCGGCACCGTCCACGCCGGCGACCGCGTCGGGGCCCAGGGAGGAGAGTGAGCCGTCCGGGCCCACTTCGAGGAAGACCGGGACGCCCTCCGCTGCCAGGGTGGCCACCGCATCCGCGAACCGTACGGTCCCGCGGGTCTGCGCAGGCCAGTAGCCTGCCTGCGGCTCAGACACCAACCCACCGGTGAGGGCACCGGCCCACATCACCTCCGGGCGACGGAACTCCAGCCCCTCCGCAACGCTACGAAGCTCCTCCAGCACCGGGTCCATGGCTGAGGAGTGGAAGGCGTGCGAGACCCGCAGCCGCCGCACCCGGCAACCCCGGCCCCGCCACAACTCCACCACCGCATCAACCGCCTCGGCCGCACCCGAAATCACCACCGACTCCGGGCCGTTGACCGCCGCAATGGCCACCTCATGCGACAGCTCACCCGACACCTCGCCGAACGAGGCGACGACTGCCGCTTCCGCGGCGTTGACCGCCGCCATCGCCCCACCCGACGGCAGTTCCTGCATCAGCCGGGCCCGGGCGGCTACCAGAGCGCAGGCGTCCGGCAACGACAGCACCCCGGCCACATGGGCCGCGGCCACCTCGCCCACCGAATGACCCACCACCGCATCCGCCACCACACCAGCGGCCTTCAACACCGCAGCCAAAGCCACCTCGAAAGCGAACAGCCCCGCCTGCGCATACAACGTCTGATCCACCATCCCCGCAGCCGCACCGTCGCCATCGCGGTCGCTGTCCAGGACCACATCCCGCAGACGCACCCCGAGCCCGAGCTCCAGCTCCAGCAGCCCGCACACCCGGTCGAAGACCTCGGCGAACACCGCACTGCCCGCATACAGGCCACGGCCCATACCCACCCACTGCGCACCCTGCCCCGCGAAGATCAAGCCCACCCGGACATCCGCCCGAGCCACACCCGACACCACCACAGGCGACGGAACCCCGGCCGCCAGGTCTGCCACTGCGGACAGCAGCTCCTCGCGCTCCGTACCCAGCACCACCGCACGGTGCTCGAACGCCGACCGCGTCGCCGCCAGCGACCACGCCACATCAGCCGCGCCCAGACCCGGACGCGCCGACACCCACTCCCGCAACCGACCGGCCTGCGCCGACAACGCCTCAGCCGTACGACCCGACACCAGCCAGGCGCCGGAGCCCGGCAGCAGCGGCTCGGCGGCGTGGCTGCCGGTGTCCTGAGGTGCGGTGTCCGTGCCGCCCTCGCCGTCCGTCCCGGTCTGCGCCTCGGCGGGCTCCTCCGCAGGGGCCTCCTCCACGATGACGTGGGCGTTGGTGCCGCTGACGCCGAAGGAGGAGACGCCGCCGCGCCGGACCCGCTCCCCCAGCGGCCAGGAGTGGGCCTGGGTCAGCAGCTCGATGTTTCCGGCCGACCAGTCGATGTGCGGCGAGGGCTCTTCGGCGTGCAGAGTCTGCGGCATCTGCTGGTGTTGCAGCGCCAGCACCAGCTTGATCACACCGGCGATGCCGGCGCCGGCCTGGGTGTGGCCGATGTTGGACTTGACCGAGCCCAGCCGGACCGGCTGGTCCTCCGCGCGGCCCTGGCCGTAGGTGGCCAGCAGGGCCTGAGCCTCGATGGGGTCACCGAGCGTGGTGCCGGTGCCGTGCGCCTCGACCAGGTCGACATCGGCGGTGGACAGGCGGGCGTTGGCCAGGGCGGCGCGGATGACCCGCTGCTGGGAGGGACCGTTGGGGGCTGCCAGCCCGTTGGAGGCGCCGTCCTGGTTGATCGCTGAGCCGCGGATAACCGCGAGCACCGGGTGCCCGTTGCGGCGGGCGTCGGAGAGCCGCTCCAGTACGACCATGCCGGCGCCCTCGGATATGCCCATGCCGTCGGCGTCGGCGGAGAAGGCCTTGCAGCGGCCGTCCGCGGCCAGCCCCAACTGCTTGGAGAACTGGGTGAACATGACCGGGACGGTGGTGACCGTGACGCCGCCGGCCAGCGCCAGCGAGCACTCCCCGGACCGCACCGACTGTGCGGCCAGGTGGAGCGCGACCAGGGAGGAGGAGCAGGCGGTGTCCACGGTGACCGCCGGGCCCTCCAGGCCCAGCGCGTAGGAGACCCGGCCGGAGATGACGCTGGTGGAGGTGCCCGTCATCAGGTGGACGTCCAGGTCCTCGTCCGTGCCGAAGCCGTAGCCGGACAGCGAGGCGCCGGCGAAGACGCCGGTCGAGCTGCCGCGCAGGACGTGCGGGTCGATGCGGGAGCGCTCCAGCGCCTCCCAGGCCACCTCCAGCAGCAGCCGCTGCTGCGGGTCCATCGCCACCGCCTCGCGGGGGCTGGTCCCGAAGAACGCGGCGTCGAACCCGCTGGCGTCCGTGATGAACCCGCCCTCGGGGAGCCTTGTGCTGCCGTCCGGGTTCTGGACCCGCAGTTGCGCGAGGTCCCAGCCGCGGTCGGTGGGGATGTCGGCGATCCCGTCGCGTGCGGTGGCGAGCAGGTTCCAGAAGTCCTCCGGAGTGTCGACTCCTCCGGGGTAACGGCAGCCGATGCCGACGACCGCAATGGGCTCGTGGCTGCGTTCCTCGACCTCACGCAGGCGCTGCCGCGTGTTGTAGAGGTCCGTGGTCACCCACTTGAGGTAGTCGCGGAGGGCCTCTTCATCTGCCATCGGATCTCACCATTCCAGTTCGTGAAACGCGCACGTGCTGTCCGCACCTGAGGGGGGCCGGTTACCGGCCGAGTTCTCGGTGGATGAACTCGAATATCTCGTCGTCCGTTGCGGATCCGATCTTGTCCGCGACCGCTTGGCTTTCCTGCGGGGCGCCGCTCTCCTTCCACTGGGCGAGGAGGTGGTGCAGGCGCTCGGTGACCATGTCGTACGTCTTCTCGTCCGGCGCCGACCCGGTCAGCAGCGACCCGAGCCGGTCGACCTCCTCCACCAGGGACACCACGCCCGCGCCGTCCTGGAACTGCTCGCTCCACAGGTGGTCGGCCGCCGCTTGCGGGGTGGGGTGGTCGAACAGCAGGGTGGCGGGCAGTTGCAGGCCGGTGGCGTTGCTGAGCCGGTTACGCAGTTCGACCGAGGTCAGCGAGTCGAAGCCGAGGTCGCTGAAGGCGCGGGTGGCCTCGACCTCGCCGGGTGCGGCGTAGTCGAGTACCGCGGCCGCGTGTTCCTGCACCAGCCGGATCAGTGCCCGGTGCTGCTCGGCACTCGGCAGCCCGGCCAGCTCCTCGCGCAGCGAGGCTCCCGCGGCCGGATCGGTGGCCGGGGCGGCCGCCTCTGCCGCCAGGGCCGCGGCGGCCTCGGGCAGGCCGGCGATCAGCGGGCTGGGGCGGCGCAGCGTGAACGGCACGGCGAATCGCGACCAGTCGACATCGACGATGGTCAGCGGCCCTTCCCCGCCGTCCACGAGGTGTGCCAGGGCCTGGACCGCGCGGTCCTTGTCCATCAGCGCCACGCCTCCGCGGGCCAGCCGTCCGGCGGTCTCCGCGTCGGTCATTCCGCCGCCGCCCCAGGGGCCCCAGGCCACCGAGGTGGCGGGCAGGCCGCGGGCCCGGCGGTGTTCGGCGAGGCCGTCCAGGTAGGTGTTGGCGGTGGCGTAGGCGGGCTGCACGACGCTGCCCCAGATCGCGGAGATGGAGGAGAACAGGACGAACGCGTCCAGGTCGAGGCCGAGTTCGCGGGTGAGCTCGTCCAGGTGCCGGGCTCCGGCCGCCTTGGCCGCCAATACCGCGTTCGTCTCCGCCAGGTCGGCCTCGGCTACCGTCACGGCCTGCCCGATCCCGGCGGTGTGCAGCACCGTGGTCAGCGTGGGGCCCTGCGCGACGATCCGGCCGAGCGTCCAGGCGACCTGGGCGCGGTCGCTGACGTCGCAGGCCAGGATGTCCACCCGGCTGCCAGTAGCGGCCAGTTCGGCGGCCAGGGCGGCAGCTCCGGCGGCTGCGGGGCCGGAGCGGCTGGTCAACACCAGCCGTCGGGCGCCGCGCCCGGCCGCCCAGCGCGCGACGTGTCCGCCGATGGCGCCGGTGCCGCCGGTGACCAGGACCGTGCCGCCCGGCGTCCACGGCCGGTCCGGCAGGACGGGCTGTGGGGCGTGGGTCAGTCGCCGGCCCAGGATGGCGGCCGCTCGGATCGCCACCTGGTCCTCACCACAGCCGGCCAGTACCGCGCCCAGCCGCGCCGCGACCTGCCCGTCCGGCCCGTCGAAGTCGGCGGGCAGGTCGACCAGACCGCCCCAGCGCTCGGGGTGCTCCAGACCGACGACCCGCCCCAGACCCCAGACTTGTGTCTGCAGCGGGCGGACCGGCGGCTCGCCGGGTGCGGCGGCCACCGCGTGGGAGGTGGCCACCCACAGTGGGGCGTCCACCTCGGCATCGCCGAGGCCCTGCACCAGGGCGAGGGTGGCGGCCAGACCCACGGTCAGCGCCGGATGGCCCGGCATCGGCGTCTCGTCCAACGCCAGCAGGGACAGAACACCCGCGAACCCGTCCGCCGCCGACACAGCGCGGACCTGATCGGCCACCGCCTCACGACCGGCAGCCCCGGCCATCTCCAGCACGACAACGTCCGCACCACGGGCGGACAGCGCCGCAAGGCACTGACGCGCCAACGCCCCGTCGACCTCCTGGGCCGGTACGAGCAGCAGCCAGCGGCCGGCCAACCGGGCCGGCGCCGGGTCGGCCACCGGCGCCCAAGTGATCCGGTAGCGCCAGCTCTCGGTAGCCGAACGCTCCAGTTCCCGGCGCCGCCAGGACGCCAGCGCGGGCAGTACGCCGTTCAGTTGCTCCTGATCCGCAAGGGCCAGGGTGTCCACGACACCCGACAGGTCGCCGCCCTCGACGGCGGCCCAGAACCGCGCCTCGGCGGCCGAGGACCCGCCAGCGGCGACCGCGGCAGCGGCTGCTGTGGCGGTGGCGGAGGGCTCCAGCCAGTAACGGCGGTGCTGGAACGCGTAAGTCGGCAGCTCCACCACCTCACCGGCCGGCAACACCTTCCGCCAGTCCACCGGCAGCCCCGCCACATGGGCCTGCGCGAAGGCGCGCAGCAGGCCGGCCGCACCGGCATCGGCCTGCGTCAGCGTGCCGATGCTCAGCACCTCGGCGGTGACTGCGTCCTGCGCGGTCTCGCTCACCGCGGCCGTCAGCACCGGGTGCGGGGAGATCTCGACGAACGCCCCGTAACCCGCCTCCAGCAGACTGCGGACGGCCTCCTCGAAACGCACCGTCTGCCGCAGATTCGCGAACCAGTACCCCGCATCCACCTCCGGCCCGGCCAGCCACTCCCCCGTAACCGTCGAGACCATCGGAACCCGGCCCGCCCGCGGAACGATGCCCGACAGCTCCGCCTGAAGCCGGGCAGCCAGCGGCTCCACCGCCGGCGAATGCGCCACAAAATCCGTCGCCGGAATCCGCCAGCGCAGCACCTTCCGCGCCGCCAGCTCCCGCTCGAAAACAGCCAGCGCCTCCGCTTCTCCGGAGACCACCACCGACGCCGGGCCGTTGACCGCAGCCACCGACAACCGGCCGCCGAAGCCAGCCACCAACTCACGCACCGCGTCAGCCGGCATCACCACCGACACCATCGCCCCAGCCACATCCAGCGACGACAACGCACGCGAACGCACCGCCACCACCCGCGCCGCATCCTCCAGCGACAGCATCCCCGCCACCGTCGCCGCAGCAATCTCCCCCTGCGAATGACCCACCACAGCATCCGGCACCACACCCGCCGCCGCCCACACCGCGGCCAACGACACCATCACCGCCCACAACGCAGGCTGAACAACCTCAGCCGCCTCCAACGCCGGAGCACCCTCCACACCCGCCAACACATCGGTCAGCGACCAGTCCACATACGGCGCCAACGCCACCGCACACTCCTCAAGCCGCGCCGCAAACAACGGCGACGAGACCAACAGCTCCCGGCCCATACCGACCCACTGCGCACCCTGCCCGGCGAACACGAACACCGTACGACCCGTGGCCCGAGCAACCCCCGACACCACACCCGGCGACAACTCACCGGCCGCCAGACCCCGCACCCCGTCCAACAGGCCCGTCCGGTCACCAGCCACGACCACACCCCGGTGCTCCAACACCGCCCGCGTAGCCGCCAACGACCACGCCACATCAACCGGACGCAACGCAGCACACCCAGCCGCCCACTCCCCCAACCGACCCGCCTGCGCAGCAAGACCCTCCGCAGACCGACCCGACACCAACCACGCCGACGCCCCACCCGCCGCAAGAACGGCAGGCACAGTGTCCGCCGGGGCGGGGACCCCATCGGCGTCCGTCTCCTCGGGCCGCTCGGCCGGGGCCTCCTCCAGGATGAGGTGGGCGTTGGTGCCGCTCATGCCGAACGACGAGACGCCGGCGCGGCGTACTCGGCCCTTCCCCGGCCACGGGGCCGTTTCGGTCAGCAGCCTGACGTCGCCGGCCGACCAGTCGATGTGCGGGGAGGGCTCGGCTGCGTGCAGGGTGCGCGGCAGCTCGCGGTGCTGGAGTGCCAGCACCATCTTGATGACGCCGGCGACACCGGCGGCAGCCTGGGTGTGACCGATGTTGGACTTCACCGAACCCAGCCACAGCGGGTCGGCCTCGCCGCGGTCCTGGCCGTAGGTGGCCAGCAGTGCCTGGGCCTCGATCGGGTCGCCCAGCGGGGTACCGGTGCCGTGCGCCTCCACCACGTCCACGTCGCCAGGGGTGAGACGGGCGTTGGCCAGGGCGGCGCGGATCACCCGCTGCTGCGACGGCCCGTTGGGCGCGGTCAGACCGTTGGACGCACCGTCCTGGTTGACCGCACTGCCCCGTACGACAGCCAAGACCTTGTGCCCATGGCGACGCGCGTCGGAAAGCCGCTCGACGACCAGCATGCCGGCGCCCTCACCCAGTCCCATACCGTCGGCGCCGGCCCCGAACGGCTTGCACCGGCCGTCCGGGGAGAGCCCCATCTGCCGGCTGAACTGGTCGAACAGCAGCGGGTTGGCCGCCACCATGACCCCGCCGGCCAGTGCCAGCGTGCACTCGCCGGAGCGCAGGGACTGGGCGGCCATGTGCAGCGCCACCAGGGAGGAGGAGCACGCGGTGTCCACCGTCACCGCCGGGCCCTCCAGGCCCAGTACGTAGGAGACGCGGCCGGAGACCACGCTGGTGGAGATGCCGGTCACCAGGTGGCCGTCGAGCTCCTTCTGTACTCCGGAACTCCAGCCGTAGCCGGAGGCGGAGGCGCCGGCGAAGACGCCCGTCGGGCTGCCGCGCAGCGCGGACGGGTCGATGCCGGAGCGTTCCAGCGCCTCCCAGGCCACCTCCAGCAGCAGCCGCTGCTGCGGGTCCATCGACACCGCCTCACGCGGACTGATTCCGAAGAAGCCGGCGTCGAAGTTGGTAGCGTCGTAGACGAAGCCGCCGGAGCGGACGGGGCCCTGGGGGTCTCCCTGGCGGTCCTCGATGTTCCAGCCGCGGTCCTCGGGCAGTACGGAGATGGCGTCGGTCCCGGCGGTGACCAGGTTCCACAGCTCCTGCGGGCCGCTCGCCCCACCCGGGTAGCGGCAGGCCATGCCGACGATCGCCAGTGGTTCGTCCGCGGCCGCCGCCAGGACGGGGGCGGCGTGCGACGCGTCGGCCTGCGTGCCGTCCGGTGTGCCGGGCAGCTCGGCCAGTTCGGCCAGCAGGAATGCGGCGGCGGCGCCGGGCGTGGGGGCATCGAACAGCAGGGTGGCGGGCAGGTGCAGGCCGGTGGCGCTGCTGAGCCGGTCACGCAGTTCGACCGAGGTCAGCGAGTCGAAACCGAGGTCGCTGAAGGCGCGGGTGGCCTCGACCTCGCCGGGCGTGGCGTAGTCGAGTACCGCGGCCGCCTGGGTCTGGACGAGGGTGAGCAGTGTCCGCTTCTGCTCGGTGCGGGACAGGCCCGCCAGCTGTCGGCGCCAGGAGGCGCCGGCGTGCGGGCCGGCTGCCGTGTCACCGCTGCCCGGGGCGTGCGGCCCGTCGGCGGCCAGCACCTCCTGGACCTCCGGCAGGTTCTCGATCAGCGGGCTGGGGCGGCGCAGCGTGAACGGCGGCGCGAACCGCTGCCAGTCCACGTGGGCGACGGTCATCTGTGGTTCGCCGCAGTCCAGGACCTGGGCCAGCGCCTGCACGGCGTGGTCCGGGCCCATGACGATCAGGCCGCGGCGGATGCCCTGTGCCGCACCCGCCTCGTCGGTCATGCCGCCGCCGCCCCAGGAGCCCCAGGCCACCGAGGTGGCGGGCAGACCGTGGGCCCGGCGGTGCTCGGCGAGACCGTCCAGGTAGGTGTTGGCGGCGGCGTAGGCGGGTTGCAGGCCGCTGCCCCAGGTGGCCGAGATGGAGGAGAACAGGACGAACGCGTCCAGTTCCAAGCCGAGTTCGCGGGTCAGGTCGTGCAGGTGCAGGGCGCCGGCCGTCTTGGCCGCCAGTACGGCGTCCGTCTCGGCGAGGTCGGTGTCCTGCACCAGAGTGGCCTGGTTGACGCCGGCGGTGTGCAGCACCGTGGTCAGCTTGGGGCCCTGCGCGGCGATCCGGCCGAGCACCGTGGCGACCTGGGCGCGGTCGCTGACGTCGCAGGCCACGACGTCCACCCGGCTGCCCGCGGTGGCCAGTTCGGCGGCCAGGACGGCAGCTCCGGCGGCTGCGGGCCCGGAGCGGCTGGTCAGCACCAGCCGGGCGGCGCCACGGCCGGACAGCCAGCGGGCGACGCGTCCGCCGATGGCACCGGTGCCGCCGGTGACCAGGGCGCTGCCGCCGGGTGCGTACGATCCGGCCTCGCCACGGGGGCGGCCGGCCCTGCTCAGCCGGCGGCCGAAGATGCCGGCCGGCCGGATCGCGGTCTGGTCCTCGCCGCAGCCGGCCAGCACCGCGCACAGGCGCGCCGTGATCTGTCCGTCCGCGCCGTCCGGCCCGTCGAAGTCGGCGGGCAGGTCGATCAGTCCACCCCAGCGGTCGGGGTGCTCCAGGGCGGCGACCCGGCCGAAGCCCCAGGTCAGGCTCTGTGCCGGGGTGACGGGCGGCTCCTGGGCGGTGGTGGCGACGGCGCCGCGGGTCAGTACCCACAGCGGGGCGTCCACCCCGGTGTCGCCCAGTGCCTGTACCGCGGCCAGTGTGCCGGCCAGGCCGCCCGGGACCGCGGGGTGCCCGGGCACCGGCGTCTCGTCCAGGGCGAGCAGCGAGACGATGCCCGCCGGTGCCGTGGTCTCTTGCAGTGCCTGGCCGAGGACGTCCGCCATCGCGACGCGGTCCACGGTGTCCGCGGGCACCTCCACGACGGTGGTGTCGGCCCCACGGGCGGCGAGCGCTTGGGCGCAGGCCCGGGCCGGGCCGGCGCCCTCGGGTCCGGTGAGCAGCAGCCAGCGGCCGGTGAGGACGGTGGCGGCCGGGTCGGCCACCGGTGCCCAGGTGATGCGGTAGCGCCAGTCGGCGGTGGCCGACCGGTCCTGTTCCTGGCGGCGCCAGGAGGTGAGGGCAGGAAGCACCTCGCCCAGCGCGTGCGCGTCGTCCAGGTTGAGCACCTCGGCCATGTGGGTCAGGTCGCCGCCCTCGACGGCGGCCCAGAACCGTGCCTCGGCGTCCGAGGAAGCGGTTGCGGCGGCCGTGGCGGAGGCTGCGGCGGAGGGCTCCAGCCAGTAACGGCGGTGCTGGAAGGCGTAGGTGGGAAGCTCCACCACCTCACCGGCCTGCAGGACCTTGCGCCAGTCCACCGGCAACCCTGCCACGTGGGCGTGTGCGAGGGCGCGCAGCAGACCGGCCGCGCCCGCGTCGGTCTGCGACAGGGTGCCGATGCTCAGCACCGGGGTGGTGCCCGCGTCCGTGTCCTGGGCTGTTTCGGTCACCGCGGCCGTCAGCACCGGATGCGGCGAGACCTCGATGAACGCCCCGTAACCGGATTCCAGCAGCGTGCGCACGGCGTCCTCGAAGCGCACCGTCTGCCGCAGGTTCGCGAACCAGTACCCGGCATCCACCTCCTGCCCGGCCAGCCACTCCCCCGTAACCGTGGAGACCATCGGAACCCGGCCCGCCTGCGGGGCAATACCCGACAGCTCCACTTCAAGCTGGGCGGCAAGCGGCTCCACCGCCGCCGAATGCGCAACAAAATCCGTCGCCGGGACGCGCCAGCGCAGCACCTTCCGCGCCGCCAGCTCCCGCTCGAATCCAGCCAGCGCCTCCGCTTCTCCGGAGACCACCACCGACGCCGGGCCGTTGACCGCAGCCACCGACAACCGGCCGTCGAAACCCGCCACCAACTCACGCACCGCGTCAGCCGGCATCACCACCGACACCATCGCCCCGGCCACATCCAGCGACGACAACGCACGCGAACGCACCGCCACCACCCGCGCCGCATCCTCCAGCGACAGCATCCCCGCCACCGTCGCCGCAGCAATCTCCCCCTGCGAATGCCCCACCACCGCATCCGGCACCACACCCGCCGCCGCCCACACCGCGGCCAACGACACCATCACCGCCCACAACGCAGGCTGAACAACCTCAGCCGCCTCCAACGCCGGAGCACCCTCCACACCCGCCAGGACATCGCTGAGCGACCAGTCCACATACGGCGCCAGCGCCGCCTCGCACTCCGCCAACCGCGCCGCAAACAACGGCGACGAGACCAACAGCTCCCGGCCCATACCGACCCACTGCGCACCCTGCCCGGCGAACACGAACACCGTACGACCCGTGGCCCGAGCAACGCCAACAACCGTATCGGCAGTAGCCGTTGCGGAAGCCAGATCGTCCAGCCCGGACAGAAGTGCGGCGTGCTCGTCGGCCACGACCACACCACGGTGCTCGAAGACCGATCGGGTGGCCGCCAGCGACCAGGCCACGTCCGCCGGACGCAGGGCGGGGCGCTCGGCCGACCACTCCCGCAGCCGTCCCGCCTGTGCGGCAAGTCCCTCCGCAGACCGTCCCGAGAGGAGCCAGGCCGTGGGACCGCCGTCAACGAGCAGCGCCGGCGCGGGAGCCGACACGGCCTCCTGGTCCGGACCGTGCTGCGCCGACTCGGACAGGGCCTCCGCCTCACCCTCGCCCGCGTCCGGTCCCTCCTGCCCGGTCGGATCCGTGGTCTCCTCGGCCTCTTCGGCCGGGGCCTCCTCCAGAATCACGTGTACGTTGGTGCCGCTCATGCCGAAGCCGGAGACACCGGCCCGGCGCACCCGCTCGCCACTGGGCCACGGCACCGGCTCGGACAGCAGCCTGACCTCACCCGCCGACCAGTCCACCTCGTCGGTGGGTTTTTCGACATGGAGGGTGCGCGGCAGGTTCTCGTGCTGCAGGGCCAGGACCATCTTGATGATTCCGGCCATGCCCGCGGCCTGCTGGGCATGGCCGATGTTGGACTTTACCGAACCCAGCCACAGCGGCCGGCCCTCGGGGCGCTCCTGGCCGTACGTGGCCAGCAGGGCCTGGGCCTCGATCGGGTCGCCCAGCGGGGTACCGGTGCCGTGTGCCTCCACCACGTCCACCTCGGACGCCGTCAGGTGCGCACCGGCCAGGGCGGCGCGGATGACACGCTGCTGAGCGGGGCCGTTGGGGGCGGTCAGGCCGTTGGAGGCACCGTCCTGGTTGACGGCGCTGCCCCGTACGACCGCGAGTACGCGGTGGCCGTTGCGTCGTGCGTCGGAGAGCCGCTCGGCGACCACGACGCCGACGCCCTCGGCCACGCCCATACCGTCGGCGCCGGCCCCGAACGCCTGGCACCGGCCGTCCGGGGAGAGTCCCAGGGAGCGGCTGAAGTCGGTGAACAGTACCGGGGTTGCGGCCACATAGGCACCGCCGACCAGGGCCATGGAGCACTCTCCCGCACGCAGGGCCTGGCAGGCCAGGTGCAGCGAGACCAGCGCCGAGGAGCAGGCGGTGTCCACGGTGACCGCCGGGCCCTCCAGACCCAGGGTGTAGGCGAGGCGGCCGGAGAGCACGCTCATCGCGTTGCCGGTCATCACGTGCCCGTCCAGGTCGCCCTGGGCGCCGCTGGCCCAGCCGTAGCCGGAGGCGGAGGCGCCGGCGAACACGCCGGTCGGGCTGCCGCGCAGCGCGGACGGGTCGATGCCGGAGCGCTCCAGCGCCTCCCAGGCCACCTCCAGCAGCAGCCGCTGCTGCGGGTCCATCGACACCGCCTCACGCGGGCTGATCCCGAAGAAGGCGGGGTCGAAGCCGGTGGCGTCGTGCAGGAAGTTGCCCGCCTGGACCTCGGCGGCGTCCTGTCCGGTGCCGTCGTCACCCAGGTCCCAGCCGCGATCGCGCGGCAGTGCGGCCACCGACTCGCGGCCCGCGTCCAGCAGTTGCCACAGGTCCTGGGGGCTGCGCACCCCGCTGGGGAAGCGGCAGGCCATGCCCACCAGGGCGATGGGCTCGCCGCCGGCCGCCTCCATCTCCTGCAGGCGCTGCCTGGTCTCGTGCAGGTTGGCGGTCACCCGCTTGAGGAAATAGCGAAGCTTCTCCTCGCTCACTTAACTCACCTCGTCGAAGAAGTCGCGGCGCTGGCCGGTTCAGTAGATTCCGAGTTCTTTGCCGATGAAGTCGAAGACTTCGTCGTCGGACGATGATTCGAGCTTCTCCGCGACTTCGGTCTCGGCGTTTTGGGCCTGGGTCTGCTTCCAGCGGGAGAGGACGATCTCAAGCCGGTTGGTGATCTGGGCGGCGTCGCCGCCGCCGGGCACCGCGGTGAGCATTTCCTCCAGCCGGTCCAGTTCGGCCAGGACGGGTCGGGCGGGGCTGCTCTCCTCGGTGAGGCGGTCCCGCAGGTGGCCGGCGAGTGCGGCCGTGGTCGGGTAGTCGAACAGCAGGGTGCTGGGCAGGCGCAGCCCGGTGGCGCGGCCCAGCCGGTCCCGTAGTTCCACGGCGGTCAGCGAGTCGGCTCCCAGGTCGCTGAAGGCCCGTTCGGCCTGCACCGACTCGGGGCTGGGGTGGCCCAGCACGGCGGCGGCCTCGGTCTGCACCAGTGTGATCAGCAGCCGGTCCTGTTCGGTCGGGGACAGGGTGGCGAGTTGGCGGGCCAGCGCGTTGCCGGCGGCCGACGCCTCCGGGGCGTCGCCGTCGTCGCCGCGGGCGGCCAGCGCCTGGACCACTTCGGGCAGGCTCTCGATCAGCGGGCTGGGGCGGCGCAGCGTGAACGGCGGCGCGAAGCGTTCCCAGTCCACGTCGGCGACGGTGAGCGTCGGGTCGTCGCCGTCCAGTGCCCGGGCCAGGGCGCCGAGTGCCGCGTGGGGGTCGATCAGGCGCAGGCCGCGCCGCTCCATGTGGCCGGTGGCTTCCTCGTCGGTCATGCCGCCGCCGCCCCACGGGCCCCAGGCCACCGAGGTGGCGGGAAGGCCGCGGGCCCGGCGGTCCTGCGCCAGGGCGTCCAGGTAGGCGTTGGCCGCCGCGTAGCCGGCCTGCATCGCGCTGCCCCAGGTGGCGGCGACGGAGGAGAACAGGACGAAGGCGTCCAGTTCCAGGTCGGCGGTGAGCCGGTCCAGGGCGGCCGCGCCGGCGGCCTTGGCCGCGAGGACCGCGGCCAGTTCCGGTACCGAGGCCTGGTCCAGTGGGGTCATCTGGCCGAGGCCGGCCGCGTGCAGGACGGCGGTCAGCGGCGGGCCGCCGACGCTGATCCAGTCGATCACGCCGGCCAACGCGGCCTCCTCGGCGGCGTCGCAGGCCAGGATGTCCACCTGTGTCCCGGCCGCCGCCAGTTCGGCGGCCAGCGCGGCGCTGGTGGCGGCGCCGGGGCCGGAGCGGCTGGTGAGTACCAGCCGTTCGGCGCCGCGGCCGGCCAGCCAGCGTGCCGCGTGCCCACCGATGGCACCGGTGCCGCCGGTGATCAGGGCGGTGCCGCGCGGTGTCCACTGCCCGGCGCGTTCGCGCGGCTGCGCGGCGCGGGTCAGCCGGCGTCCGTGGATGCCGGACGGGCGGAGGGCCACCTGGTCCTCGCCACAGCCGGCGAGCACGGCGCGCAGCCGCTGTGCGGTGTGCTCGTCGCACTGCTCGGGCAGGTCGATCAGCCCGCCGCCGTGGTCGGGGTGTTCCAGGACCACGACCCGGCCCAGTCCCCATGCCTGCGCCTGCACCGGGCGGTCCGGCGCTTTTTCGGGGGCCACGGCGACGGCGCCGCGGGTGATGCCCCACACCGGGGCGAGCACGTGCTCGGCGACCAGAGCCCGCGTCAGATTCTGGGAACCGGCCAGGCCCTGTGTCAGCGCCGGATGGCCGGGCAGCGGGGTCTCGTCGAGGGCCAGCAGGGAGACGACGCCGGCGACGCCCTCCGGGGGAAGCACCGCGGCGATCTGTGCCGCCAGCCGCTCGGGGTCGGCTGTCTGGGTGGCTTCCAGGGGCACGACCCGGGCGCCCCCGGCGGTCAGTGCCTGCGTGCAGTGCTCGGTCAGCGCCTGCGCGACCGGTCCGGCGGGGGCCACCAGCAGCCAGATGCCGCTCAGTTCTGCCGGGGCCGGGTCGGTGACCGGCTCCCATGCCACCCGGTAGAACCAGTCGGCGGTGGCCGACCGGTCCTGTTCGCGGCGGCGCCAAGACGCCAACGCGGGCAGCGCCTCAGCCAGTTGCTGTGCGTCCTCCGCGGGGAGGGTGCCGGCGATGTCGGTGAGGTCGCCGTCCTCGACGGCCGCCCAGAACCTGTCCTGCGCAGTTGCGGACGCGCTGTCGCCCCAGGCGTGCGGGAGGGTCTGTATGCCGTTGGGCCAGTACCGCTGGTGCCGGAAGGCATACGTGGGCAGCTCCACCTGCTCACCGGCGGGCAGCACCGACGCCCAGTTGACCGGGGCGCCGTTGACGAAGGCACGGGCCAGACCGGTCAACAGGCCAGCGGAGCCTTCGGTACTGCGCCGCTGGAGCGGGACGAACGCGGGCTCGGCGCCGTCCACGCCGGCGACCGCGTCGGGGCCCAGGGAGGAGAGTGAGCCGTCCGGGCCCACTTCGAGGAAGACCGAGACGCCTTCCGCTG
>NZ_JBVHPX010000043.1:0-24090 GCF_055567735.1 Streptomyces sp. NPDC026394 | reverse complement strand
ACCCGCCCACAACCTGACATCAGCAAGGCCCCCACCCATAACCAGACCAACGACCCAACTAGCCACCAGTCACGGCAAGCACCGTTGCAGTACTAATTTCCTTGATACGACAAGGCGGGCAAGCGACCCCTCCCTACGCGTCATCCGAATCCTGCTCTGGAATCCCCTCGGCCGGGCCCACGTTGCGCTGTATTTCAACGTCGACAACCTCTACCTGATGGGCTTCAGCTCCCACGGTCAACACTTCCGCTTCGACGACGCCTCTTTCAGTCACCTGTCGCAGAGCCTCGCTCGCCGCTTCGGCGGGAATCCTCCCTTGGTCAGGGTGATGCGTTCCACCGGGCGCTACGCCACGATGCACGCTCCGGCCGAGTGGCGGGGGAACCAGGCCTACACGACGCACAATTTCCTGTTCCACCTGTCGACCCTGGAAACCGCCAACGAGCACAACATGAACGCCCAAGATGTGGGTCGGGCACTCGCCTTCTTCATCGGCGCCACCGCCGAGGCCGCCCGCTACGGCTGGATCGAGGAACGCATCGCCCACGTCATCGCGCGAGGCTATGACCCGACCGACCCCAACCACCCGGCGCACCTCGGCGCTTTCGGCACCGAACTCCAGAACGCCTGGGACCCCCTGTCCGTGCTGGCCCACCAGACCCTCCAAGGACGCCCCAACGTCACTCCGGTGCGCATCGACGGACGCGTATACCACGACTACCGGCAATTCGTGAACGGCAGCGCCGGCCCCCGCATCGCCCCCTTCATCGGCATTTTCGGTAAGGGCATCTGACCTGGCAGCGCCACAGCGGCTGGAACCCGACCCACCACGGGCCGGGCCCCGGCCGCCTGCACGCCGCCACAGCCGACGGGACCCACCAGCCCAAAGGACAACACCGCCCACACAACCCATCTCGAAACCTCCGAATCAAAGGTTCCGAGATGGGTTCTGAGATGCGCCGCGCGCATCTGTCGAGCGCGCCGTGCCTCGAAGGCGCGCATGCCGCGCATGGGCTGTCCGGCGCGCCGGATGCGCTTTCCTGGTGCGCGCACCAGGCGCGCCGGGAGTCGCCGGATGCGCGCGTCTGCCGGGGCGCGCCGCGGCCGGGCGTGAGATGCGCGGCGCGGCCGCCGGCTCCGCCTCGGGAGAGCCGGAGACCGGCAGCGGATCTGCGCAGAGCGCGGTGGCCGGTCACACGAGTGCACTGGGCCGGGCCCCTGTCTGGGTGAACCGCGGGACTCTGTCCGGAGCCCTGCACGATCGCTGGAGATCACCCGCGATGATGTACAACGACGGCGCCCGGACGGCGGAGCCGGCTGACGCGCGCCCCCTTGCCGAGAACGCACAGGCCAGTGCCGCGAACGCAGCAGCGGACGCGCAGAAAACCGCAGGCCACACACCTTGCCCGGCCGCATTCCGGCAGGCCGACACCTCTCTCCTTGTCCCTGAAACGTCAGCGGCCGGGACCAGGTCTACTCCTGCTTCGTCTACTCCTACTGCTTCCCGGGTACGTGCGGATGCTCTGCGGATGCTGGGATGTGTGCGGATGGCCACGGTCCGGCAGATAGCTCAGGCGATCACGGCGGAGGGTTCGGATGGCCGGTCGTACGTACGCAGAGCGATGCAGCAGCTGAAGACCCAGGGCCTGGCGGAGACGAACGGCAAGCACGGCCGGCACCCGATCTGGAACCTGACCCCGGCGGGGCTGAAGGCTCTGGCGCAAGGCAACGAACTGCCGCCGCGCCCGAGGGCCGGTACCGGGGCCAGGGGCATCAGGGCCGGGTTCGGGCCGCACGGCATCGCGGTGACCGAGACGATCCTCGCCTACGGCGGCCGTCACCATCTGACCAGCTGGCAGGTGGAGGTCAACCATGTCATCAAAACCATCGGCCTGAGCTTCAGCACCGACGCCGTCCTCACCCTGCCCACCGCCACCAGCGAAGTGAGCCTGTTCGAGGTCGACAACGGCACCATGACCCGCGCCCGCCTGGCCCAGGAGGTCTGGGACTACGAGCGCTACGCCGGCCACCGCGTCTGGGAAGGCGCCCGCAACACCATCGGCCGCTCGTACGACTTCTGGGCCCGCCACCGCTACACCCGCAGCCGCCTGTTCCCGCCCCTGTACGTCGTCCTGACCGGCCTGCCCGAACACCTTCTCCAAAGCCGCCTTCAGGCCCTGGCCCGCGATGTCGACGGCATCACCGTCGCGGTGCTGGCCACCACGCTGCCGCGCCTGAAGCGCGGCGAGCCGTGGTACGAGCTCGCCGTGGACGACTACCACCGCCGGCGCACCCTCTACCCGCAGGTGTTCAGCCGCTGACCGCCGCCCGAAGTCGAAGCACTGGACCCGGCCGAACTCCGGCGCCTGGTCCTGGCCGCCGTCGCATCCCACATCGACCGCGCGGTCCTGGCCCGGCAGATCGCGCACAAAGCCGAACAGCGGGGGCCCTGCGGCGCTTCACCCGAAGCTGGCCAGCCGGCTTGTGTGCCTCCGGCACGCGAGCGGAGGGTGCTGCGGCCGACGGGCCCACCGCGGCCTCGCTGGCGGCGCAGGATCCCGCTGCGGTGGAGCGGTACTGGACGGCGGAGCTGATGCGGGATGCCGAGCCCTTGCCGATGCCGGACTACGACGAGGACGGTGAAGAGCGCGACCCGGAGGCGTAGGCGGGCCGGGCTGGTGTCGTCACCGGCATCCGGCCGCCGCGAGCTCATGGTCCGGGGCGCCGGGCCGTACGCCGGGCCCAACCATGGCCGCACGGCCCGGCGCCTGTCGCGCACCTGCTTCAACGGGCCGTGAAGGCGCGGGTTACCGCTCGTCGTCCGGTTCCTCCTGGAGGGTGTCGTCGAGCTGGTCTTCGCCGTTCGGCCAGGTTCCGAAGGGCCCGTGCTCGCCGGGGCGGCTGGCGCCCAGCACGACGGCGCCCTTCATCCGGTGAATGTGACCAGGAAGCACAGCAACTCCTCTTCTTGGCGATGCTCCAGCGGGGCACCACACTCTCGCCGACGATCCGGAAGCACCCTGGGTACCCCGAAAACGGCCCGAACAGCGCACCCCTGTAAACATGTTCCGCAGGCAGCGCAGCAGCTATGGCTGCGCTTTCGCGTGTTCCCGTGTTTGCGGTGCCAGCGGCGAACGGGGCGGGCGTCTCCTCGAGCGTGACAGCGGAGCATCCCCGCGCGACCAGGAGCCGTGCTGCTGTGCTGGTCAGCGGGGCGGCGGGCACGGGGGTGGGGGAGTGGCGCGTGCGGGGTGCCGGGTGCGGGGGCGTGCGCGCCGGTCGCGGATCTGGTGTGCAAATGTCCGTGTTCTGTAATGACCAGTCACATTTTCAACGAGGTGGCGGGCGGTGGCCTCACTGTGGGTCTCGCCCGGCGACGGTCCGGGCATCACCGGCCTCCGTCTCGGGGGCTGTTCGCAGGAGGTCTCCGTGATCCGCTTCGCACCACGTCTCGCCACCGCCGTCCTCGGCTCGGCGGCGCTGGCCGCCACCATGGCGCTGCCCGCGTCGGCCGCCGCTCAGCACGCCCCGGCCAAGCACCGCTCGCCCATCGTGATCGGTGCCGTGCAGGCCGACAGCCCTGGGCGCGACACCCGCGCCAACCGGAGCCTGAACGGGGAGTGGATCACCGTGCAGAACACCGGCCACCGCCCGGTTAACCTCAAGGGCTGGACCCTGACCAGCGAGCGCAGCCACCAGACCTACCGCTTCAACCACCTGCGCCTGGGCGGCCACAAGACGGTACGGGTGCACACCGGCCGCGGCCACGACAACCTTCAGCACGTCTTCCAGAACCGCCGCGACCACATGTGGGACAACAAGCGCGATGTCGCCACCCTGCGCGACCAGCACCGCCACACCATCGACACCGAACGCTGGGGACGCCGCTGACCCGCCGGTGACACGTCAGCGGGACACCGCTGACGAACGGCCAGTGCGCCACCACCCGACGGGGTGGTGGCGCATCCCCACGGCACGGCCAGGCCGGGCCCGGTCACGCCCAGCCGGTGTCCGGCGCGCACGGCCGCCTCACCCCAACCTGGCTCCGTGGGGAGCAGCGCCAGACGCTGGCAGGGTGGCACCTCGCGGCTGACGGCTTCCGACGGCCAGGATGTCCTGTGAAGCGCAAGGGGGCCGGCTCTGGCGGCCGGGCCGGTACCGGCCCGGGCAGGCAGGCCGTGCGGCGGTTTTACGGGCGTCCTAGGGTCAGGCGTGTGGAGGAGTACGACGAGGCGGCGGCGCACTGGGGTGACGGTCCCTTGGTGGAGGTGGCGTTGCCGGACGGGCAGACGGTCCTGGCGGTGGTCACCCGGCGTCGCCGTGACCGGTCCGGCACCTGGTGGTACGACTACGAGCTCACGCTGCCCGGCCGGGTGGAGAACGGGATGAATTGCATCTGATGCAACATTGCCCGACCGGGGCGCACGAGGATAACTCCTGTTCGTTGGTGCAGGCGCCGTAGCAAGGTGTCGGTTCACCCCAAGGGCTGATCTGCGACGCCGACAGCGGATGCAACGATGTTGCATCCGCTACAACCGTTGCCGTGGTTACTCAGGCGCCGGGCTCGGCGCGTCTTGTGCTCGCGCGAAACGTCGTGCACCTCGACCCTGCATCGGCGGTTTTCGAAACGATGAAGGAGGGCTGGGCCCGGCAGCAAGCGGCTCGGTTCCTCAAGGGCGCGACGATCAACCCGCGGATGCGCCTGGTCGAGCGGTTCGCTGAGTTCACCGGTCAGTACCCCTGGCAGTGGTCCCCGGCGGAAGGAGAAGCCTTCATCGCTCACCTGCGGGGTGGTGCCAAGCCGATCCAGATGTCGACTGCTCGCACCTACGAGGTGACGATCGGCCTGTTTGTGGAATACCTGCGAGACGCTCGCTACGAGTGGATCACGACCTGTCTGGAGCGGTTCGGTGAGGTGCCCCAGGAGGTCTTCCACGAAGGCAACTCGGTTCTGCACACCGTGGAGTACGAGGCGGATCCTCGACGTCGGCCGCTGACCTACGACGAGGTCCAAGCGCTGTTCGATGCCGCCGACGCCCGCCCGGCCAAGATCCGTGGCCTTGGCCGCAAGGGGGCTCTGGCCGCCTTGCGGGACGCGGCGGTCCTCAAGAGCATCTACGCCTTCGGCACCCGCCGCACGGAGTCCTCCCGGCTGGACCTGGTCGATCTGCGGCGGGCCCGCAAGCTGCCGCAATTCGGCTCCTGCGGCAGCCTGATGGTCCGGTTCGGCAAGTCGTCCAAAGGGGCGCCGCCCAAGCGCCGGACGGTCCTGACCGTTCCGGAGATGGACTGGGTGGTCGAAGTGCTCCAGGAATGGCTGACCGAGCTTCGTCCTCACTTTTCTCCTGGTCGGCACCCTGCCTTGTGGGTTACCGAGCGGGTGGGGAGGTTGTCTCCGCGCTCGATCAATGAGGCG
This sequence comes from Streptomyces sp. NPDC026394, assembly GCF_055567735.1. NCBI lineage: Bacteria > Bacillati > Actinomycetota > Actinomycetes > Kitasatosporales > Streptomycetaceae > Streptomyces > Streptomyces sp. NPDC026394. The sequence goes on along the minus strand of NZ_JBVHPX010000043.1, from coordinate 18,674 downwards.
TTCGTCGTAGCCCGAGAGGCGGCCGGGCTCGATGAGGACCTGGACCTGCACTGCCTTCGGCACAGCTACATCACGCACCTGACCGAGTTCGGCTACCCGGCCCGGTTCGTGCAGGAACAGGTCGGCCACTCGCACGCCGCGACCACCGCGATCTATATGGGCGTTTCGAACGAGTACCGGAACCGGATGCTGGAGGCGTCGTTGAAGAGCCGTCTGGGCGAGGACTGGGAGTAGGCCGTGATCAAGAAGATGGGCTACCAGTGGCGGCTGCGGCAGCTGATGGCCGAGCGGAGCCTGTTTCAGACCTCGGACCTGGTGCCGCTGCTCGCCGAGCGCGGCATCACGCTGTCCCGGGAGCAGGTCTACCGCCTGGTGACCCACCCGCCGCAGCGCATGAGCATGGACACCCTCGTCGCGCTGTGCGACATCCTCGACTGCACCCCGAACGACCTCATCAAGCCGGAGGTCGTGAACACCCCCGTGCGGAAGACCGCGGCAGGCGGTGAAGGGCCCGCACCGGTTGACCAGCGCCGTACCGTGATCCGCCGGCCCGGTCCATCATGAGCCCCACCTCACCCAGCCGCCGCCGAGCGCAGCAGGAGCTCGAACAGACCCGTGCAGGGCTGATCGCGCATCTTCAGGACGCCGTCGGCCCGACGCTGACGGCGAAGGCGGCACAAGCTGTGCTGGAGCAGGCCAAGGCGTGGAAACCCGGGGGCGTGCGCGCGCTCGCCGGGCACCTCGATGAGCACCCCGAGGCTTTGACGGCCCCGTCCCCGCATGCGCCGGTGCCGCTGGTGCGCCTGTTGCACCTGCTCGACGCCGCAGGTCACGGCCTGGCCGTGACGAAGCTGGCCTGCGTCAGCTGCGGCCGCACCGACCCGCTGCCCACCTGCCTCTTGCCGCGGGGCCGGTGCTGCGGATGGTGTCTGGCCCGCACGCGGTTTCGCCGCTGCGGCCGCTGCGGCCGGGAAGACCAGGCTGTCGCACGCCGCGAGGACGGGCCCATCTGCCGGCGCTGCTACCGCAATGACCCGCAGACGCAGCAGCCATGCGGTCGGTGTGGGCGGACCCTCTTTACGCACCATCGGCTGGAGGACGGCACGGCCCTGTGTTCCGGCTGCCGGGCCTATGCTCCGGAGGAGTGCAGCGGCTGCGGACGGATGCGGCGCGTGTTCACCCGGACCGCCGACGGGCCACTGTGCGGTACCTGCTGTGCAAGGCCCGCCAGGACCTGCGGAAAGTGCGGACGGGTCCGTCCGATCAGCACACGCGCGACCGGCGATAAGCCTGACATCTGTCTGGGGTGCTACCGCGGCCCGAAGGCGGAGTGCAGCAGGTGCGGCCGCATCCTGCACGGATTCCGCATGGTCACGGGGGACGGCGCGTTCTCCTGCCACTCCTGTCGGCCCAGGCCGACGGCAACCTGCGGAATCTGTAGCCAGGTCAGGACCACAACCGCTCTCTGGCCGCTGGGGCCGGTTTGCTCGGGGTGCTACCAACGACGACGCAGGAGGCCGGCGCCCTGCTCCTCGTGCGGGGCTTCCCGCATCATCGTCGGGCGGACATCAGCAGGCCAGGGCCTGTGTGCATCCTGCTGCGGCCGCAACGACCCGCATACGCGCTGCCGCGGCTGCGACAGCCCCGACGACCTCTTCGCAGACGGCCTGTGTCCCCGCTGCACCCTCAAGGAACGCATCGACGACTATCTGAGCAGCGAGTGCGGCTCGATGCCCACTCAACTTGCGCCCCTGGCCGAAGCACTGACCAGCACCCCCAACCCCTACACCGTGCTCACCTGGCTCAGCACCAGCCACTCCGCCAGCCTCCTCGCACAGCTGGCAGCACGCCAGGTCACCCTCACTCACGAAGCACTCGATGCCCTGCCCCAGGCCAGGGCCACGCGCTACGTCCGCGCGGTCCTGGTCACCACCGGAGTCCTGCCCTCGCGCCAGGAACGTCTGGCACAGCTCAAACTCTGGCTGACCCAAGCGCTCGGTGAGGCCCCGCCCCACCACCGACAGGTCGTTCGCCCGTTCGCCGAATGGGAGGTGCTCCGACACGCACGCCGCAGCGCCGCCCACGAGCGATATTCCGGTGCCGCGGCTCGACGCGACCGCAAACAGGTCCGGGCCGCGCTGGCATTCCTCACCTGGCTCGATGACCACGACCTCGACCTGCCGTCCGTGACCCAAGAGCACCTCGACCTCTGGTTCACCACCCACCCCACCAAGCACGACACCCTGGATGCGTTCATCCGCTGGGCCACAGCACGGCACCTGACCCGCCGCCTCACCCTCCCGCCCCGGCCGCGCCGCATCGCCTCACATTTCCTGGGAGAGGCCGAGTACGAGCAGCAGCTTCGGCGCTGCCTCAACGACGAAACCCTGCAACGCGAACTGCGCATCGCCGGCGCCCTGATCTGCCTGTACGCACTGCCGGCCAGCCGCATCGCCGAACTCATCACCACCGGTTTCCACCGGGATGAACAGGGCCGGGCCTACCTCACGTTCGGACGCCACCCCGTGCTGCTGCCGCCCAAGCTCGCACTACTCATCGAAGAGCAGATCATCCACCGCAGCACCACCAACAGTCTCAACCGTGAACTCAGAGCGTCGGACCGCTACCTGCTGCCCGGGACGGTCCCGGGCCAGCCCTGCGACATCGACACACTCATGAAGCAACTCCGAGAGCAGGGCCTGCCTGTCCGTGCCGCACGCAACACCGCCATGATCGAAGCAGTGACCAGCCTTCCCCCGATCGTCGTTGCTGACTCGCTCGGGATCCACCCCGCAACCGTCGACAGATGGGTCACCCACGCCAACGACAGCTGGGCCGCCTACCTTGCAGCCCGCCCGAACGCGTAGCGAGTCCCCCGGTCGGTGGGCCGATCGCGTGCCCTTTGGGCTTGCCGGGCTGGGGAATTGCGCAAGAAACGAATAATGCCTCTTCACCAGTACACTCCGCGCGGCCCGATCCAGCAGCCGCACGTCGTGGCGTTCAGCGCTCCGTACGGCATCGTGCAGCCCATCGAGGGCCAGGACTACACCGTTCTCGATCCGCCGCCGCCCCAGAACCGCACCCGCTGGCGCGTCGACGTGACGCGGGACGGGCGGCGCCTGGTGCACCGCATGGACTGCGCCGCCGGGTCCGAAGGCGGCAGCCTGGCCACCGACGCGGACGCCCTCCGTCTCCTGGCGCAGGGCCCGGAGGTGGTCACCACGTGCGCGATCTGCCGGCCGGAGGCGGTGCTGCGTACGCTGCCTCCGCCTCCGGCGGACGACACGTTCTGATGCCTCGGTGCCATCCCGGGCCCGGCGCGGGTTCGGCGAAGCGCTGGCCCGGCACGGTCGGCTCGGCACCCGCCGAGGGAGGCGAGCGGTCCCCGTACGGCTTCGAGCTGGGCATCACCTACCCGCAAATTGAACACGCGCTTCAAATGAAGCGATCGTTAGATTTTTAGCGTAGGGCACGGACCGGGGGGCGTGTCAATGCACTCCAGCGCAGGGGGAGAGGACCACTTCACAACCGCGTTGTCACGTCGTGAACACGTCCTGGTGCCGCATGACACGATGCGATGCCAGATCTGTGGCGTTCCGGGACGGCGCGCGGGTCCGTACTGTCAGGTGGCACGCCCTGCGGGACCTGAGCCCTTGGGCCAGGTGAGCTCGTAGACGCCGGATGCCCGTTGGACGCGCTTGTGCGGAGGCCGGCGCAGGAGGTGCCTCCGGCTGGCAGGCCGGAGTCGAATGGGCTCTGCTCTACATTGAAAACATCGCCGGCGGTCTGACCGAGGGCAGGGCATAGCGGCGGGCGGCGGTGTCGCCTATGGCCGGGCACCCGCCGTGCCCGGAGCCGCGGCTGCGCGGAAACCCCTGGTCACCCGATGACCGCCGATGGCTGCGGGGCGGGGGGCGGGGTGGTTCGGCCGAGATGGCGAAGGCCGGACTCGGGACGCTGCTGTCCTGGCAGACTACCGAGGTCGGCCACAAGCTCTCCAACAACTTCGTGCAGTACGCGGACTTGACGCTGCGCGCCCCCGCGGCCGGGGTGCCGGTGATGCTGCTGAAGGTGGACCGGCTGAACGAGAGCGTCGATGACCTGGTGCACAAACTGCAGCGCTACACGGCCTGGTTCGAGCTGCTCGCCCCCCAGGCAGATCCGGCCGAGGCGCGCCGCGCCCGTCACCGGGGAGCGGAGGTCCACGAGTTCCGGCTGTGGCGCCACGTCTACCCCTCCACCCGGCGCGAGGGGTATCCGCCGCTGGCGTTCGTCTTCGCCGACGCCTCCGAGACGACGATGACCAACACGATCGCCCGCCTGGAGCGGGAAGGGCGACGGTTCTGGGAAGGCCGGCCGTACGGCCCCAGCGAGGGATTCACCGCCGTCGACTACCACCAGAGCATCCCGATGGTGGTGACCACCTTGCCGCTGCTGCGGCAGCACGGAGCGCACGCTGGGGTGTGGCGGCGCCTGGGCCGCGCGGCCTGGGAGACGCTGACCGAGGCGCTCGACAACCCCGACGGCGACCGGCTCCATGCCGAGCAGCTGCGGCGTGCCGAGGAGCGGCGGGCGGCGCAGCGCGAGGCCGAGCGGCCGGTGTGCGTACGTTGTGGGGCGAAGTTCACCGACGAACGCTGGGCGCAGACCTCGCCCTACAGCCGGCAGACCGGAGTCGGAAACCCGGCACTGTGCGGGCCCTGCCACCAGCAGGACCTCGACCGCGCGAAGGCAGAACAGGAGGCCGCGCAGGCGGCGGCGAAGGCGGCGCAGGACGCCGCAGACGCGGCCGACGGCGCCGGTAACACCATCGCCCGGACGCCGGCCGCGAAACCGGCTCGGCCGCTCACCACAACAACCGCTGAGGCAAGGAGCGTCCTCGGTCTCAGCCGCCAAGCCGGGTGAGACCGAGGACGACCGGACTTCCCCGAGGGGTCGACCACGGAGGGGGTATCCGGTGGTACCGGTCGTGGTGGTGGCAGGACGCGCGGCCCGCGTCCACGTCATCTTCGACGCACGACCCCACACCGCCGCCCTCGCAGGGATGTCCGCGACCCACGAACTGTTCGCCACGGTCATCCTGGCGCGGTTCACGGCCGACACCTGGCGGCGCCTGCTCGGCCCCACGCCGGGCAGGTAGGAGTCCTCGATGCCGGTCAGCAGGATCGACATGCCGGTGAACTCGGGCGTGGCCGGTCGCAGTACAGAGCGCGGCAGGTGTCCGGGCCGTCGTAGCCGTCGCGGATCAGGGTGGGTACGCTGACGGCGGCCGTCGTGTCGAGGCTGTCGACGACTGCAGAAGAAAAGGTGAGGACGCGCTGCGCGAGGTTCTCTTTGGGTCCGGTTCGTTTCGAGTGACTGGCTGACCTGGGTGTTTGCCTGAGCGGGCTGGTCGGGGGTGCTGGTTGCTTCTACCTTCTCGGTGAGGGGGTGGGGCGATGGTGTCCTTGCTCGAGGAGCTGGAGCGTCGCGAGGCGGCGATCCGTGAGCGCGTCGGCGAACTACGGCAACAGGTGGCCGAGCTGAGCGATCAGTTAGCGGCGTTCGAGGAGATGCTCGCCCAGGTGGAGGTCGCCCGGATGGTGGTGCGGGAGATCCTCGACGACGCGGCCGCTGACGAGGTGGTACCGCGCAAGGACGCCGGCCCGGCGCAGGCGGAAGCGGGTTCGCCGATCGGGGTGGTGACGGTGCCGCCGTGGGAGCCGGGCATGGGGATCTCGGTGCTCTCGGAGGGATACCGGGAAGTCGTGGGGGTACTGCAGGCCGCGGGTGTCAACGGCCATGTAGTTCTCCCCAGAGGCGGCCAGTAGTTCTCCCCACTGACGGCCGGTGGAAGTTCCCCAGTGGCGGCCAGATATCTCCCCGCCCTGGGGTGGTGTGGGTCAGCTGAAGGGCTTCACTCCCTTGCCGTACATCGAGAAGCACCATCCCGGCATCTCCAGCCTCCACCTGGCACCTGAGATCGCCGAGGCCTGGAAACAGCGGGTGAAGGTGATCAACCGACCGGGCAAGGACCCCGTCCCCCGCGAACAGTGGGCGAGTGTGCTGACCACCGTCCGGGCGTTCTACCTCGACATCGCCGAGTGGGCCCTGGAAGATCCGAGCTGGGCTGCATGGGCAGTCCCCAGCCCGGTCCGCCGCTCCGACACAGGCGGCTTCACCAAGGTCAAGAAGAAGGCCCGGGCCAAGATGCACCAGCGGGTCCGTGAACGGCTGCCCCGCCTGCCTGAACTTGTCGACACCACCGAACAACACCACGCCCACCACAAGCGCCTGCTGGCAGCAGCCGAAGTCACCCCGATCGGCGAGACTTTCGCCATGGACGGCCGCGACTATCGACGCATCGACCGGAAGGACGACCAGCTCAGAAAGCGATTCCACTACCGGCCCACCATCGTGCTCGCGCAGGACATCGCCACTGGCGAGCAGCTCGACCTCACCCGCAGCGAGGATGAGGCGTTCTGGGCCTGGGCCGTGATCGAGACGCTCCGTCACACCGGAGTCCGTCTCGAAGAACTGCTGGAACTGACCTATTTGGCGCTGGTGTCCTACGAGCTTCCTGAGACCGGCGAGATCGTGCCACTGCTGCAGATCGTCCCGTCCAAGAGCAACGAGGAACGACTCCTCCTGGTCAGCCCCGAGCTGGCCAGCGTCCTTGCCACCGTCATCAGCCGGCTCCGCGGCGACAACGACGGCGTCGTGCCCTTCGTCGCGCGCTATGACCCCCACGAACTCGTCACAGGGCCGGTACTTCCACACCTGTTCCAGCGCCGCGTCGGCTGGAGACGCGATGTCATCACCACCAACATGGTCTACCAGTTACTCAACGACACCCTGGCCCGGGAATCACTGACCGACCAGGCCGGCCAGCCGTTGCGTTATACGCCCCACGACTTTCGGAGGATCTTCGCGACCGAAGCCGTTGCCGGTGGACTTCCCGTCCACATCGCCGCCCGTTTGCTCGGTCACGCCTCAGTGGTCACCACCGAGGCATATGTGGCGGTGTTCCAAGAGGACCTGATCCGCTCTTACCGGGCCTTCCTCGACAAGCGTCGCTCTGTCCGGCCCGTCGAGGAGTACCGCGAACCCACCGATGATGAGTGGCGCGAGTTCCAGGAGCATTTCCACACTCGCAAGCTCGAATTGGGCGATTGCGCCCGACCCTACGGATCCCCTTGCCAGCATGAGCACTCCTGCCTCAGGTGTCCCATGCTGAGGGTCTCGCCCCGCCAGCGAGGGCGACTTGTCGAGATCATTCGCAACCTCAGCGACCGCATCGACGAGGCCCGCATGAACGGATGGCTCGGTGAAGTCCAGGGCCTCCAAGTCAGCCTGAGCAAGGCCAAGGAGAAGCTCGTCGGCCTCGACCGCAGCATCAACCGAACCCGCTCAACCGGCGGTTCCGTCCACCTCGGCATGCCGACCATCACCAAGTAGCAGGACACACAGCTCAGGAAACGAGAAGCTCAAGATCGTAGTTCGAAAACCAGAATCCCCCGCGGTCTGTTCCGCTGCCTCGTTTTGCTGCGACGCTTGCTCCCCGCGTCACGTCGGCAGTCGAGGTAGTGTGAGATGCATCCTGATCTTGGATCATTATGGACCGCGGCCGGAGTGGTGTCCGGCTTCCAGGTCACCGGATTCGCTCTACGGATCAATAGAGAGATCGATGTTAGTGGCAAGGGCGACATCACGTGGTTGCCTCCCGCAGACATCCTCAACTTGCTCTCGATCGTCATAACGATGCTCGGGGTGTTCATTGCGCCCGTTCTTGACATCGGCAGTTCGACTCTCCCAGTGAAGGCATTTGGTCTCGCTGTCCTCTTGCTTGCGGGATATCCATTCGCACTCGCAGGCCACTACGACATGTTCAACTCACGAACGCATCGCTCATGGACGTATTTCCCGGGGCAGGAGCGGATCGCCCTATCCGTCGTAGGCGTCTCGGCAGTCGCCTATATCACTCTTGCGGCATTCCGCTAGGAAAATCGGACAGCGAATGACGATCTGCCGTTTCACTCGATATTCGGGTAACCCGCACAACTCACCTGATTGACGCGACTGCCCTTCAGGACTCACGCTGCCAATCCGTAGTCCGGATAATTGTCGGTCATCGCCTTGAACGCCACGTCCGGGCGGCGCAGCAGATCAGTGGCCACCTGTGCGGCGACCTGCTCGTCGGCCACAAGGTCGTGCACCGCCTCGACCTTCTCCTGCACCGTCTCGGGCCCCGGGCCGTGATATCCGACCCGCTGCCGGGCGGTCTCCGGCGTTCACCGGCGGGTGCCGGTCCGCTCGTCCAGCGGCGGCGTGCGGATCGCCTGGAACCGTTCCTCCTCGTCCCGGATCGCGGCCAGGAGCTGATGGGTGAAGAAGGTGGCGTCGGGATTCCGGTGCTGCTCGGGCCAGCGGCTGGCCACCCACCGGTAGTCCTTGAGGGTGTTGTAGGGCACCGAGGTGTCCTCCGACAGCCGCTGCAGCCAGGCCGAGACCCCGAACAGGTCGTCCGCCGGCGATCGCCCGCCGTGCGGCCGCATGGGGACGACCTCCAGGGCGCCGTCCCCGATGATGAACTGGTTCTTCGACATGTTCGCGACGGCCTCGCGCAAACGGGCCACGACCCGTGCGTACTGTTCCTCGCTGAGGTGCGCTTGCTCCGTCTCAGGCATGGTGATCACCACCGCCCAGCGGCCGGGACGCGACGCACCGAAGACGCCGACACCAAGCCCCGGCCCGCTTCTTCCCAGCAGCGTCGACCGGCCCCCTCCGAGCCGCAAGCACTGGCCACAGTTCATGCGCAACCACTGTGACCAGGGACTACCTGCCGTTCGCTGTCGCGTCACAGTGACGGTTGCGCGAACCCTTCCCGCCGCTGCCGCCAGGCCCTGGTACGGCACCTCGGAGAGCAGAACACCGCCGACAGACGGCGGTCCACCCCGGCCACCCACGTCGTCCCGCACTGCGGGCACGTCCGCTGACACCCACGATCCCGTACCGCGGCCGCACGCTTGCGCAGACTCCGCTCCGTACGCCACTGCCTGGCCCGACACGCCGCCGAGCAGTACACCGCCTGGGGCCGGGCCCCCGGCCTCAGCCGGCGCCCGCACACCCGACAGCGCCGCCCACCGCCCCCGGACACATCCCGACCCTAGACCGACCTGGAGATCCATTACTCGACATCAGGCACAGGTTCGAGCAACTCGCACGGTACGTGGAGCAGGGAGGCGGCCCGGTTCGCCCTTGCGGGAACCGACACCGACGTGCACGCCTGGATCGACACCGACCGGGCCGTCGCGCAGGGGCAGGACGACCGCGAGACCGTTCTCTACCTGGCCCAGATCTCCAGCCCGACCATCGCCGAAGCGGCGCGTAAGGCGCTGGAGAGCGACGCCTCGGACGCCCCCACCACGTTCCTGGAATCCGGTGCCATCCAGGCGGCCGCGGACGACAACCGCGTCCAGATCTCCCGGATCCTCACCACCGAACCCGGCACCGCCGTACGGCGCGCGGTCACCGCCGCCCTCGACGACGGCTCGCCCAAGGCACTGCACACCTTCTTCAACTCCGGCTACCAGGAGGCGCTCAAGGAGGACGACGCGGTGGCGACCGCGTCCATCCTGGCCAAGGCGGGCCCGTACACCAAGGCCCACGCGGAGGCCGCGATGGAGGGGCCGGCGTGGATACGCCGTAACTTCGTCGCCTCGGTGCAGTACAAGACCGCCCAGCTCGACCACGACTCCGCCACCCACATCGCCGCCATCCGAGGCGCGATCGCCGCGGCCGCGAAGGTCGCCCACAAGGCGCAGGAGGTCGCGGCGCGCGCTCAGGAGGCGGCGGCCAAGGCCCGTGACGCGGCGCAGGACGCGCTGGAGTGGGCGGACAAGGCCACGAAGTCGTCTGACCGCGCGGCGTCGTACGCGAAGGAGGCGAAGGACAACGCGGACGCCGCCGACAAGTCGGCCGCCGCCGCGCAGGCCTCGGCGAACGAGGCGAAGAAGGCGGCCGCCACCGCCCGGTCGGCGGCGCGGTCGGCGAATTTCTCCGCCAACCGCGCGCTGAACGCGGCGCGCCGCGCGACGGCCTCGGCCAACAGCGCGCAGGCAGCGGCCGCCAGCGCCCGCGCTTCCGCCATCCAGGCGGGCAAGGACGCCAGGACGGCGGCGGTCGCCGCGAGCCAGGCCCGCACGATCGCCGCGGCCAAGCGCCAGGCCGAGATCGCCGCGGCGGCCAGAGCCGCGGCCGAGGCCGCGAAGAAGGCCCGGGAGAGCGGCAAGAATCCGATCGACACGCCCGAAAACGACCAGGTCAAGGGCGATGACACCCCCTGGTGGCGGGACGCCGGATGGTGGGCGAACGCCACCAACTGGGCCAGTATCGGCACCGGTTTCCTCTCGGCCGGGCTAGGCATCGTCGGCCTGATCTTCCCGCCCGCCGCGCCCATTCTCGAACCCATCGCGGGCGGCCTCGCCATCGCCTCCGTGGCACTCGGCGGGATCAGCGCGCTGTTCACGGGCACCGAACACGGCTTCACCAGCAGCGAGTTCTGGGCCTCCGCCGGCAGTGCGGCCCTGGGCCTGATCACCTTCGGCCAGTCCAAGTGGATCGGCGCCGCCGGCGGCAGTAAGGTCGTGACGAAGATTACGCAGTTCGGACACGACCTCGTATCGCCGGTCACCGGCCTGCTGGGATCGCTGGGATTCTGACCCGATCCACGCACGGCAGGCCGCGGGGGCCGGCGAATCGTACGGGTCGCCGGCCCCCGCGCCTCGCGCGCCGAAAGGACCACCCCATGCTCGTATCCCTGCCCCTGGCCTACCTGTTACTCATGGCGGCCGCGGCAACGTTCGTCTTCAGTTTCGCCATGGCCAAGTGGACCCCCGGGCGCAAAGCGAAAATCGTCTTCCCAGCCGTCTCCGCCGCCTGCTGCCTGGGCATGGTGCTGGTTGGGCAACTCCAGTACCAGCACTGGTCGTCACGGCACATGCTGGTGCTGTACTCCTTCGCCTGGTTCGGCATCACGGTCGGCCTCTTCCCGTCACGGAAACTCATGCACCAGTACGCTGAGGAGATCGGCCGGGGTGTGAAGCGGGAGAAGTACGATGTTCCGGCGCGGTACACCGTGTTTGCGGTTATTTCTGTCATCGTGATGTCATTTATGGCTTATGCGCTGTCGCAGTGACCGTTTGGGGAGGCACACCGGGCCGCGGCCACGGGAAACCTCCTTGGGCATCGACAGCAGAACCGTCACCGCGCACGCCAGCGACGGCGAGAAGCAGGCGCCCAAGGAAGTCCGGTGCCGTCCGCGCAGGCGAGGACCTCCCGGATGAGCTCCAGCAGCTCTGGCTCGTCATTGCCGACGCGGCGCGACAGCAGCTGTTCACCCCGGGCGTCGAGTGCCACGCAGTGGTGATGCTCCTTGCCGATGTCGACCCCGGCCCAGATCCTGAACATGGCCGCCTCCGCCAGCTGGTTGTTCTGCGGTCCCGCGGACGGCCTCACCGGCGTTGTCCTACACAGCGATCAAGTCGCTTATCCTAATGAACGGTTGTGACCGTCACGGACTCCGAGCGGCCAAGTTTTTTCAGCCATCAGACGGCGACAAGGTGACTGCCATACCCGGAGTCCTCGGGCTTCACCGATCTTACGAATGACCGGCGTGAGCCCGCGCTAGAACCGTAGGACAAGCTCAGGATCCATTTTGTAACGGCCAGACCGGGGGTCAGCTCCTGAGCGAGTTGAGGTCCTGCGCGTAGGTGCCGACCGCGTGCGCAATGACGTCGATATTCACGTCGAACGCCTTACGGTCGATGTTCGTGAGATCGTCGCCCTTGGCATGGTAGTTCGGGTCGTAGGGCTGTCCGGCCTCGCCGCCCGCCTTCGCCGCCTGCTCCACGGTCTTCAGGCCCTCGGCACCGGTGTAGGTACCGCCGGCTGGGATACCGGCATCGATGAACGGGCCGTAGTCGGAGCGGCCGTCGAAGTCTGTGCCCCAGTGCGGCACCTTCTTCTTGTCCAGGTAGTCGTTGATCAGCTTTTCGATCTGCGCTGACCCTGCCGGGCCCGCGCCCGCGCCCGTCTCGTCGGAGTCGTCGCCGTCGTAGACGAGTTCGGCCGCGTTGGGCGAGGCGATCATGTCGAAGTTCAGGTAGAGCTTGATGGCCTTCTTCTGCTGGGCGCTCAGGGACTTCACATAGTGCTTTGAGCCGAGCAGGTCCAGCTCCTCGGCCGACCACCAGCCGAAGCGAACCTTGTGGGCGAGCTTTCTGCCGCCGTCAGTCTCCTTGGCTAGCTTCTCGGCGACCTCGAGGAGACCAGCCGATCCGGAGCCGTTGTCATTGATGCCCGGGCCCTCGGGGACGGAGTCTAGGTGCGCGCCGAGCGCCACCACGCGGTCGGCGCGGCCACCGCGGGTCTCCGCGACGACGTTGTGGGTCTTGTGCGGCACCGTCTTGGTGGCGACGTCCAGAGAGAGCTTCACCTCGCCCCCGGCGACCTGCTGCGCCAGCTTCTCGCCCTCGGCTTTGGTGATGCCTACGGCAGGGATGTGTGCCTTCTGCGGGGTCTCAAGGTTGCCCTTGACGGGCGCGGCGCCGGAGTGGTTGTAGAGTACGAGGCCGACGGCACCTGCTTTGGCCGCGGCGGCCTCCTTCTCGGCGACGGTGCAGGTGCCGCGCTTCACCAGTGCGATTTTGCCGGTGAAGGTGTCTGAGGTGTAGTCGTCGGCCTCGCAGCCCGGGCTTTCGTCGACGCGGGCTGCGGCGAGAGGCGCCCGCAGGCCGCCCGCGGGCGTGGATTTGCTGTAGTCAAACGCCAGCGCGTTCAACTTGCGCGGATCGGGGCCCAGGACGCTCGCGCTCTCCCGCAACGTCTGCGACTCGTAAAAGGTGAAGTCCTGGTACGCGACCTTGTAACCGGCCTTCTTCAACCGGTCGTACACGTACGTGGTGGATGCCTGGTGGCCCGGCGTGCCCGCGGCGCGGTTGCCGCCGTGGGCGTTAGCTATCTGCTGGAACTTCTCCAGGTGGCGGTGGGCGCTCTTGCCGGTGGACTCCTTCACCAGCTTCTTGGCCAGCCGCTGGGCCTTGTCGGCCTGTGCGGTCCGGGGCCCGTCGTGCCCGGCGGCGTTCTGTGCAGCCGCAGGGGACGCTGTGGCGAACACCACGGGGACGACAACGGCGGAGAGCAGAGCGGCCGCTCCCCGGTTGCGGGATGCGCGCATAGAGGTCCTTCTTTGCGTGGTCGATGAGTGACGCCGGTGATCGCCGGCGAGCGGTTCAGGGATGATAAGCCGATAAATGCGCAGATTAGGCGGCTCTGCTGAGGCCGCAACCATGTTTTTACGTAGATGTCATGAGACGAATTACGCACCCGGGCAAGGCGCTGTCCCACGGGAGCATCGCGCAGAGGCCATATGTTTGACGTAGGGCGAGGCAGAGGCTAGTCCGCGGTGCGTGGTCGGCCGGGGCGGCGCAATCAGTGAGGTTGGAAACACGTAGTCAACCCGAAGAACCTGTGCGGCTCGCATCACGTCCGGCCCCGAGGTGACCGAGAGCCAGTCGTGTCAGGCCAGTTCGTCTGCGAGCAGATCCATCAGCAGACTGTCCTGCCAGGCGCCCGTAGCAGCCGAGATGGGCATCTCGCGAGCCACGGCCCACAAGTGGGTCCACCGCTGGCGGGTCGAGGGCGAAGCCGGTCTGCACGACCGCTCCAGCCGCCCGCGCACGACACCGCACCGCACCCCGGCCCGGACCGAGGAACAGGTCTGCCGGCTGCGGACCGAGCGCAAGCTGGGCCCCGCCCGCATCGGCCCGGTCCTGGGCCTGCCCGCCTCGACCGTGCACCGGATCCTGACCCGCCACCGGCTCAACCGTCTCGCCTGGCTCGACCGGCCCACCGGCCAGGTCATCCGCCGCTACGAACGGGCACAGCCCCGGCGAGCTGGTCCGTGTGGATGTGAAAAAGCTCGGCCGGATCCCCGACGGCGGCGGACACCGCACCCTGGGCCGTCAGGCCGGCCGGGCAACCCGCAGCGCCATGGGCTTCGACTACGTCCACTCCGCCGTCGACGACCACTCCCGCCTCGCCTACAGCGAGATCCACCCGGATGAAAAGGTCGCGACCTGCGCGGGCTTCCTCACCCGCGCAGCCGCGTTCTTCCACCACCACGGCATCTTGCGCATCGAGCGAGTGCTGACCGACAACGCCTGGGCCTACCGCAAGGGCCTGGCCTGGAAGACCGCCCTTGCCACCCTTGGTGCCACCGGCAAACTCACCCGCGCCTACCGGCCCCAGACCAACGGCAAAGTCGAACGCTGCAACCGCACCCTCCTGGACGAATGGGCCTACCTGCGTCCCTACACCAGCAACGACGAGCGCACCACGGCCCTGGCGGACTTCCTGCACACCTACAACCACCACCGCTGCCACACCGCACTCCAAGGCCAACCACCCATCAGCCGTGCAACAACGCTGCGGGGCAATACATTTAAAGCGTGTTGCAGAAATGCTGAACGATCTTTCGGGACCATCACGCAGCGACTCCCAGACCGGTAGATTCGGGAGCGCAATCGGACAGTCGGTCAAGCCGTAGACGGCCGGATCTGAGCGTGATCGCCGTTCTGCAACACCCTTTAGGGCCTGTTGCGAAAGTGCTGGGCCAGCCACCCACTGACGGTTGCGACCAGCACGCTCGCGTGATGGCGCACTGTGAGCCGCCCCCATAATGCCGTGCAGTCGAACCGGACGACGGGAGACACTGGCGCGGTGAATCAGCTTCAGGAGATCGTGGAATTGACCGGTGGTGTGCTGCGCGAGAATCTCATGGGCGCCTACCTTCACGGATCTTCCGTGCTCGGAGGTCTGAAACCAGCCAGCGACGTGGACGTACTGCTCGTTTCCCGGATGTCGATGGACGAGCGGGAACGACGGGCGCTTCTTGATGGCCTGCTCGCTATTTCCGGCTCCCGGAACATGGCCCGCCCGGTCGAGCTCACCGTGGTCGTCCAGTCCGAGGTGCGGCCGTGGCGATACCCTCCGGCCTGCGACTTCCTGTACGGCGAGTGGCTGCGCGCTGAGTACGAGGCCGGGAAGGTTCCCCGGCCGGAGCCGTTGCCCGATCTGGCCCTGTTGATCACAATGACGCTGACCGGCGACTCTCCCCTCGCTGGCCCGCGGCCGGCACAGGTCCTCGACCCCGTTCCGCACTCCGACCTGGTCCGGGCAAGCGTGGCGGGCGTTCCCGACTTGCTTGACGACCTGGATGGCGACACCCGCAACGTCCTGCTGACCTTCGCACGTATCTGGACCACGCTCGCCACCGGCCAGATCAGGCCGAAGGACGTTGCCGCCGACTGGGCCCTCGCCCGGCTCCCTCCTGAGCACCTCCCCGTGCTAGAGCACGCCAGGCAGCTCTATCTCAACTGCCACTACTCCCAGGAAAGCTGGAGCGAGACGTTGCGGACACAGGTCCGTCCGCATGTGGACCGCGTGCTCGCCGAAATCGACCGATTGAGCACCCGGAGTCAGCGGACATAAGAACCACTCCCGAGGCCCTGAACACCGAGAGTGTTTCCTGTGCTGGTCACAGCCACTCGCTGATGGCAGCGACGAGGACGGTCGCCTCGTAGCGGACGGCGAGCTTGCCGTTCGCGTGGTGATAGCACGGTGTCTCTTGAGGCGGTCGATCCCGCACTCCACCGCAGGGCGCTCGCGGTGGTCGATCGGATCAAAGCGCGGCCGGCCGCCGCAAGAGCCCGGCTTTCGTGACCGCGGACGATGTCGCGGGGCTGAACGAGCATGTGGACACGGAAACTTCCGGAGCTGAGCGAATCCTGACCTCGCACCTGACCGCCGGCTGCAGCGGCATGCCGCCGAAGGGGTCGAGTGGTCCAGGGGCCCCGTACGCACCGCAAGACGCCCTTCCGGCATGTTGCAGGCTTCTGCGCTCCCCGTGTCGGCGCGTATCGGGACCTTGTCATTTCCGTGAAGCATTAAGCCTCAAAGACGACATTTGGGGTCAAAATGTCGATTTGTCATATGACATGTGCGTGCTGGGCTGAGAGTGTCCCTCCCCATCAACAGTCTCTCCCCTCCCTGGGCGGACGGGCGGCGAGATCGCCCGACTCCCTATGACTCTCCGGAGAATTCGCATGTCTTCCCCCTTCCCCACCGGCGACAGGGCCCGTCGTCTCGCTCTCACATCCGGCGTCTTCGTCCTCACCGGTGCCCTGCTCGCCGCCAGTGCCGCCACCGCAGCGGCGGGCCCCGCTGCGCAACATCCTGGCGGCACATCCGTCGCAGCCACCGCCCAGGCGCTCGGGCTCAGCGCACAGGAGGAATTGGTCGTCAAGGATGTCATCAAGGATGCCGACGGCACGGTCCACACGCGCTATGAGCGCACCTACGCCGGACTTCCGGTCGTCGGCGGCGACCTCGTCGTCCACCGCGCCGGCGACGGCACCATCAAAGACGTCACCAAGGCCGTCAGGACCCCCATCAAAATCGCCTCGCTCGACCCGAAGCTGACCCCGACTGCCGCCACGTCCGCTGCGATCAAGACGGCCAAGGCTGCGAAGACCGCGGGAGCGGCCACCAGCGACGCCCCCCGCAAGGTCATCTGGGCCGCCGGCGGCAAGCCTGTCCTCGCCTATGAGAGCGTCGTCACCGGCACCCAGCAGGACGGGGGCACGCCGAGCAAACTGCGTGTCATCACCGACGCCGAAACCGGCAGGAAGCTGTACGAGAACCAGCTGATCAACGACATAGCCGAGGGCGTCACCACCAACGGCGGCTCCCAGGCGGCCGCACCGGACGGCTCACAGGTCGCCGCCGTCGGCTCCGGCGCCAGCCAGTACAGCGGCACCGTCGGCCTGAACACCACCAAGTCGCCCACGGGTTACTCCCTCATTGACAGCGTGCGCGGTGGTTCCAGAGTCGTCGACCTCAAGCACCGTACGAAGGGCAAGGGCACCGTCTTCACCGACGCGGACAACAAGTGGGGCACCGGCAGCCCCACCGACAACCAGACCGCCGCCGTGGACGCCGCCTACGGCGCCGCCCAGACCTGGGACTTCTACAAGAACGTCCTGCACCGCAACGGCATCAGGAACGACGGCCGGGCCCCCGTCTCCCGCGTCCACTACGGCGACGCCTATCAAAACGCTGCCTGGGACGACGACGCCTTCACCATGAGCTACGGCGACGGTGCGAACAACCAGCACCCGTGGACCCAGCTCGACGTGGTCGGGCACGAGTTCAGCCACGGCGTCACCTCCGCCACCGCGGGCCTGCAGTACTCCGGCGAATCCGGCGGCCTGAACGAGGCCACCTCGGACATCTTCGGCACCGCGGTGGAGTGGTACGCGAACAACCCACAGGACAAGGGCGACTACCTGCTCGGCGAGAAGGTCTTCGGCGACGGTAAGCCCATGCGCTACCAGGACAAGCCGAGCAGGGACGGCCGCGGTTCGGTCGACTACTGGAGGCCCGGCATCGGTGATCTCGACGTCCACCACTCATCCGGTGTCGGCAACCACTTCTTCTACCTGCTGTCCGAGGGAAGCGGCGCGAAGGACATCAACGGTGTGCACTACGACAGCCCGACCGCGGACGGCTCCACGGTCACGGGCATCGGCCGCGACAAAGCAGTGCAGATCTGGTACAGGGCGCTGACCACCTACTTCACCTCCACCACCGACTACCACGACGCCCGCCAGGGCACCTTGAAGGCGGCCGCCGACCTCTACGGCGCGAACAGTGCCGAAGTCAAAGCCGTGGACGCTGCCTGGGCCGCTGTGAACGTCAAGGCCTGACCCGTGAACGCCGCGGTGCCGAACCGGTGCGGCACCGCGGCGACACCCGGGCTGCTCCCAGCCCCTTGAGCTACGGTCCGACCCCGCAGAATGCGAACAGACGGCTACGCCCCTGTCTCTCGTCGAGGGGGCGAGATGCCGGCCAGCGCTCCCGTCGGCCCTCGCGGGCCGGCCGACGAGAGACGCACCACGGACCGAGAAGCGGGGTTGGCGGCGCGGCCGGCCCGCCGGCCCGTACGTTCCGTCGCCTTCACATCACCCGCGGCGCAGGACTACGGTCTTGAGCGCCGCCAGGAGGCTCGGACCACGGAGGCCCGCAGCAAGCCAGGGCTACGACGGCGCTCCCGCCGCTCCGGCGCCCGGGAGCGATAGCGCAAGCACCGCCGCGGTGATCAGATCACTCATGCGGAACACATCATTGCGGCGCTTCTCCGCTCTCCGCGCAGCCCGCTCACCCTCTGCCTTCGCCCGAGCCGCAGCTCGTTCGCGTTCGGACTCGGCGCTGGCGCTCTCTTGCTCGGCGCGACACCGCTGATTGCCCAACTGCGCTGATCACGCGAGGCCGCGCCCCAGCATCGCTGTCAGGGCGCGGCCCGAGTGGTGCCACACCCCTATGGCGGTGAGGGCCAGAGGGGCGCCGCGTGCCGAGGCGTGTGGGCGCCCTTAGGGCGTGTATGCGGCGTCACTGCCGTACAGCTCCCGGGTGAACGCGGAGACATCGGCGCTGCGGTCGGTGCCGTCGAGGTTGTAGGTGAGGTATACGCCGTATCCGTCGCGGACGGTGCGGCGGGCGAGGCTGGCGGCTGTGCGCTGCGAGGTGCGGCCGATTTGGACGGCCGCCGGGGAAAGCTTCGTCTTGGGCAGTGC
>NZ_JBVHPX010000042.1:0-26465 GCF_055567735.1 Streptomyces sp. NPDC026394 | reverse complement strand
AAGGTGTTCAGCTGCGTTTGGACGCCACCGAGGTGCAAGTCCGCCGGCCTGCCGCGGGTCGGGGCGGACGGCAGGCGTTCGTGTCGGGCAAGAAGGAGCAGAACACGATGAAGGCCACCGTCATCGCCGACCACCAGGGCCGAACTCTATGGACCGATGCCCTCAGGCCAGGGCGGATGCATGATGTGACCGCCGCCCGCACGGCCGGGATCAGTAGATGCTTGGACCACTTCAGCCTCGTCCAGGTCTTCCTCGACGACGGCTACCTCGGCCTCGGACGGAACCACCCGAGGCGAGCCCTCACCCCGCCACGCAAACTGCGACCGGGAGCCATAGCGCCCTTTGTCGAAGCCCGAGCACGCCAACGGCACGACCACTCCTCACAACGGATCACCGTTGAACACGCCCTCGCCGATCACAAACGCTGGAAACAGTTGACGCGCTGGACCCATCGCCGCGACCGCCTGCCCGACACCTACCGCGCCATCTCCAGCCTTGTCTCCGACCGCAATATTGCCTGAGCAACGTGCTGAGCAAGGCAGACACGTCCCACCCGCTATCACGCACCAACTCGTTAGCAGCCGCCTGCACCAGGACCTGCGCGCCCACGGCCTGCGGGCACAAGGTGAGCGTGCGGTGTCTGACGGCTCTTGGACCGTTTGATGGCTGTCACTGGTGCGCCTGGAAAGACGATTGGCGCATCACGAGGTAGCTTATCTTGCGCCGACGATCAGACCAAACGCCCGACCAAGAGCTGTAAGGAACCGCCTAACGGCGGACGAGTAGTAGATGTCGCGGTGTAGTTCGTGGGCTCTGGGAAGTACGGGCCCGCTGTGGCGGCGGCCAGGTGTGGGGTGGCCCGCGCTGCCGATAATCGGTTCGTCTGGCGAAGTGCTCACGCTGCGAGCTGAGCGAGACGGAGCGCGAGGTGTACGAGTTCGACTGGGGCGATATCGCTGCGATGGCCGCACCCGCTATGCGGCGTCAGCCCGAGATCCGCATGCCGGCTAGGGAGCCGGTGCGCGACTGTCGCGTTCCCCGCTCGCATGCCGCAGGGTACCGGTCAGCCTATTCGCCCACGGCAGACGAGAAAGAACCGCGAAGGACTGGAACCTGTTCCGGGGCTATGTGAACGTATGACACCCCCGGAAAACCAGGGCTCGTCAACAGCTCACCGGGTGACATGTGAGGAGTCTGTTCTGTCGGCCCACGCTCCCCGATCCCTTCGGACAACTACCTTGGCGGCCAGATCACCAGCGCGCGTTCCACGCGCACGTAAGTGGACTACGGCGTAGTTCGTCTGCCAGTCCTTTTGTGTGTACGCGCCGCCGGCCGCTTCGGTGCAATGAATCGCAGCCGAGGCCGGACAAAATGCATCGTCGCTACGAGGGTTGAACGTCCCCGCTAGACAGGTCTGCGGGTTAAGGAACACGAGCATCAGGCACGGGAAGAGCCGACTGGCTGTCACCGCTGGCGACTGCGAGCGCGTCGCCTTAGGCGGCATGCGCGCAACATAGCCGACGATCCCCGGTTAGCGAAACCGGGGATCGTCCGGACACTCGAACAGTCCGCAACCGGCTGCGCTTGGCGGTGGAGCCAAGCGGACACGTCGAGCTCGCACGCCGACGTCGCTGCCCGCTGTCTTGCCAATACCCGGAAGCCCCCCCCATGACTGCAAACTCACTGTCTTCCTCGTCTGCCGCCGTCTCCGTCATCGGCCCGACGGGTGCCGCACAAAGAGCGTTCCTGAACCTGAAGGAAGCGGCAGAGTACCTCGGTCTCTCGCCGAACACGCTCTATGTATGGCGGCACCGACGGCAAGGACCGCCGAGCTTCCGCATGGGCGCTCGCGGCCGAGTGATGTACCGGCTGGAAACGCTCGATGCCTGGGTTCGAGAGCAGGAGCTGGCCGACTCTCGTTCCAACACCTCCCTGAACCCGGTGAGCTCAGCGCCAACGCCGCGTCCCAGCCGTACTGTCAACACCTGACACATTGACGCCGCCTCTTCGCCGATCGAATCGAGGAAAGTTCTTTTTTGGCTGGGTACATAGAAGACCGCTGGATCAAGAAAAAGAAGGACCCTGTCACCGGTAAGCGGGAGCGCACCAGCCGTTACGGCAAGGGATCTCGCTACAGGGTTTCAGGGATTCCGGGTGTGCGGGACAGGTCGTTTGAAACGCTGGAGGACGCGAAGGCATGGCTTCGACGGTCCAGCACCGACCAAGAACGTGGAGAGTTTGTCGACCCCCGTGACGGGTCGATCCTCCTTGAGGATTATGTACAGCGCTTCTGGTTCCCCGGCATGTCTGGCTCCATCAAGACCAGGCAGAACCAGAGCCGAAAGGTGTTGCTTCACGTCCTCCCGTACCTGGGCCAAGTCCCGCTGAGGGACGTCACCGCTGCTCGACTTCGCGCCTATATCGCAGACCTGGAGAAGTCCTGTTCGCCGCAGTACGCGCGAGCCATCCTCGGGGCTCTTTCCAACATCTTCGAGACGGCCATCGATGACAAGCGATTGATCCGCAACCCCATGCGGGCAAAATCGGTTCGCTGGCCCAAAGCTGACGAAGTGAGACGCGAAGCATGGCCTTTGGAGACGGCTCGCCAGATGCGGGACAGCATAAGCGATCGCTACCGGATAACGGTGATTCTCGGCGTGGGGTGCGGTCTACGGCAGGGCGAAGTATTCGGGCTGAGCCCAGACGACATCGACTATGAAAAAGGAGTCATCTATGTGAGAAGGCAAGTTCAGACATTCTGTGGGCGCCTCTACTTCACTCTCCCGAAGGGCGGTAAGACGCGTGTCGCAGACATGCCTGCTTCCGTCGCCTGCGAGTTGAGGGAACACTCCGAGAAATATCCAGCAGTGGAGGTGGAGCTGCCGTGGGGCGAACCCGGTAAGTCCACGAGGAAGGTCCTGCTGCTGCTCACGACCAGGTTCGGCAATGCCATCGCGGTGAACACGTACAACACCTACATCTGGAAGCCTGCGCTGGCTCGCATCGGGATCATCCCTCCGCGGCCTGCGGGCGCGAAGCCGTGGCAATGGAAGGCTGCGCACCGGGACGGTTTCCATGTGCTGCGCCATACGTACGCGTCGGTGGTCCTTGAGGCCGGCGAGTCGGTGGTGACCTTGGCCAGGTGGCTGGGCCACTCGTCCTCGGTGATCACGCTCAGTCACTATGCTCACTTCATGCCGGAGGCTGGGGGGCGAGGGCGTCGGGCCATCGATGGGTTGCTCGGCAATCCGGCGGACGCTGTGGTTGAAAATTGAAACTCCCCAAATTCCCCCCAAGCCCCTCCAGGGGGCTTCCGAGTAAAGGGGGTGACCGGGACGGGATCCGATGCGATCGTATCGGTATGCTTGCATCAGTATCTGTGGACCGAATCGACCGCACGTCGCTGACCTGCGACGAAGC
Organism: Streptomyces sp. NPDC026394; assembly: GCF_055567735.1. Taxonomy (NCBI): domain Bacteria; kingdom Bacillati; phylum Actinomycetota; class Actinomycetes; order Kitasatosporales; family Streptomycetaceae; genus Streptomyces; species Streptomyces sp. NPDC026394. Next base: position 23,045 of record NZ_JBVHPX010000042.1, on the reverse strand, counting down.
CCAGGAAGTAGCCTGATCCGCATGTTGTCCGAAGTCACCGCGACCCGCTATGTCACGCCCTTGCGTGAAGGCGGGTCGCTTCCGGGGATCGTCGAGGCCGACGATCTCGGTACGTACGTCATGAAGTTCACCGGGGCGGGGCAGGGGCGCAAGACTCTGGTCGCCGAGGTCGTCTGCGGGGAGCTGGGGCGCCGGCTCGGGCTGCGGGTGCCGGAGCTGGTGCGGATGCAGCTGGATCCGGTGATCGGGCTGAGCGAGCCCGACCAGGAGGTGCAGGAGCTGCTGAAGGCCAGTGGCGGGCTGAACCTGGGGATGGACTATCTGCCGGGGTCGCTCGGGTTCGATCCGCTGGCCTTCGAGGTGTCCGCTCGGGAGGCGGGCCGGGTGGTGTGGTTCGACGCGTTGATCAACAACGTGGACCGGTCGTGGCGCAACCCGAATCTGCTGGTCTGGCACGGTGAGCTGTGGCTGATCGACCACGGCGCCACGATGATCTGGCAGCACAACTGGCCCACCGCCGAGAAGTCGGCCGCCAAGCCGTACGACGCCTCCGACCACGTGCTGGCGAGCTTCGGGCCGGACATCGAGGCCGCGGCGGCCGAGTTCGCGCCGCTGGTCACCGAGGAGCTGCTGACCGAGGTCACGGCCGCGGTGCCGGACGAGTGGCTGGTGGGCGAGCCCGGATTCGACTCGCCCGACGAGCTGCGCGGTGCGTATGTGCGGGCCCTGCTGGGCCGCGCCCCGGTGATCGGTGAGCGGATCAAGGTCGGGGAACCCACGAAGGACGGGCCCTCGCGGGTGCCGGGCTGGCTGGCGACCGAGTTGCCGCGGAGGGCAGTGAAGTGAGCGGCCTGCACAACGGACGTGACGTGTTCGAGTACGCCCTGCTCAAGGTCGTACCGCGGGTCGAACGCGGGGAGATGATCAACGCGGGGGTGGTCGTGTACTGCCGCGCCCGGCGCTTCGTGGAAGCGCGTACGTATCTGGACGAGGGGCGGTTGCGGGCACTCGACGCGCACGTCGACGTCGACGGGGTCAGGGCGGCTCTGCGTGCCGTCGAGGGGATCTGCGTGGGCGGCGAGCGGGCCGGGCAGGCTGCGGGTGACGACGCGGGGCGGCGCTTCCGGTGGCTGATCGCGCCGCGCAGCACCGTGGTCCAGCCCGGGCCGGTGCACACCGGGTTGACCGTGGATCCGTCCGGGGAGGCGGAGCGGCTGCTCGACCTGCTGGTGAGGTGAGCGGGACGGCCGCCGGTCCGTAGGGTCCGGCGGCCGCCCTGAAGTGCGCGGGCGCGCCGGAGAGGCGTTGACAGGGGGTGGCCGGGCTTCTAGCGTCACCCCTGCTGAAGCTACTAAGCGGTTGCTCACCCGAGGTTGCGGTGCGGCGGACCGCTCGTCGAGGTTTCGAGGGTGAGGAGAACCCCGCATGTCCACCACCGAGCAGCGCGTAGCCATCGTGACGGGCGCGGCCCGCGGCATCGGCGCGGCCACCGCCGTACGCCTGGCCGCCGAGGGCCGCGCCGTCGCCGTCCTCGACCTGGACGAGGCGGCCTGCAAGGACACCGTCGAGAAGATCACCGCGGCCGGTGGCAAGGCGCTGGCCGTGGGCTGCGACGTCTCGGACGCGGAGCAGGTGGAGGCGGCGGTCGCGCGGGTCGCGGCGGAGCTGGGCGCGCCGACCGTGCTGGTCAACAACGCGGGCGTACTCCGTGACAACCTGCTGTTCAAGATGAGCGACAGCGACTGGGACACCGTCATGAACGTGCACCTGCGGGGCGCGTTCCTGATGTCGCGCGCCTGTCAGAAGCACATGGTCGACGCCAAGTTCGGCCGGATCGTCAACCTCTCCTCCAGCTCGGCGCTCGGCAACCGCGGGCAGGTCAACTACTCGGCCGCCAAGGCCGGCCTCCAGGGCTTCACCAAGACCCTCGCCATCGAACTGGGCAAGTTCGGCGTCACCGCCAACGCCGTCGCCCCCGGATTCATCGTCACCGACATGACCGCCGCCACCGCCGAGCGCGTCGGCATGGGCTTCGAGGACTTCCAGGCCGCGGCCGCCACCCAGATTCCCGTCCAGCGCGTCGGCCGGCCCGAGGACATCGCCAACGCCATCGCCTTCTTCACGGGCGAGGCGGCCGGCTTTGTCTCCGGCCAGGTCATGTACGTCGCCGGCGGACCGCTCAACTGACACCGGAGGTGACGAAGATGACCGCACAGGACAAGCCGCTGCCCCCGCTCTCCGGCAAGGCGGCGCTGGTCACCGGCGCCAGCCGGGGCATCGGGTACGGCATCGCGCGGGCGCTCGTGGCGCGCGGCGACAAGGTCTGCATCACCGGCCGCAACGAGGACGCCCTCAAGGAGGCCGTCGAGACGCTGGGCGCCGACCGCGTGATCGGCGTCGCGGGCAAGGCGCACGACGAGGCGCACCAGGGCGTCGCCGTCGAGCGCGCCATGGAGGCGTTCGGCCGGGTCGACTACCTCGTCAACAACGCCGGTACGAATCCGGTCTTCGGCCCGATCGCGGACCTCGACCTGAACGTCGCCCGCAAGGTGTTCGAGACCAACGTCGTCTCCGCGCTGGGCTTCGCGCAGCGCACCTGGCACGCGTGGCAGAAGGACAACGGCGGCGCGATCGTCAACATCGCCTCCATCGCCGGCGTCTCCGCCTCGCCCTTCATCGGCGCGTACGGCATGAGCAAGGCCGCGATGATCAACCTGACGTTCCAGCTGGCGCACGAGTTCGCGCCGGTGGTACGGGTCAACTCCATCGCCCCCGCGGTGGTCAAGACCAAGTTCGCGGCCGCGCTGTACGAGAACCGCGAGGAGGAGGCGGCGGCGGGCTACCCGATGGGGCGCCTCGGCGTCCCGGAGGACATCGGGGGCGCGGCGGCGTTCCTGCTGTCCGACGCCGCCGGCTGGGTCACGGGGCAGACGCTCCAGGTCGACGGTGGGCTGTTCCTCAACGCGGGTGTCTGAGACCTGAGAGCGCCGCAAGGGCAGGCAGGGGGCGCGAGCAGCAAGCGCGTGCCGGTATGTGCGCCCGCGCGCGGAAGGTCCGGCGGCGCTTGCGTTGATGTGCACTTCAAGAGGCAGGGTCTGCGGTGCCGGTCCGGAGGGGACCGGCACCGCAGCCGTTCCGGGCCGGGTGTCCGCGTACGGGCTCGCGACGCGCCTCTCGAAGGAGACCCACCATGCGCTACCGCACCCTCGGCGGCAGTACGGGGCCCATGATCAGCACTCTGTGCCTGGGCACCCTGCCGTTCGGCACCACCGTCGACGAACCGACCGCGTTCGCCGTCCTCGACCGCTTCGCCGAGGCAGGCGGCACCTTCCTGGACACCGCCGACAACTACGCCTGCTGGGTGCCGGGCGCGACCGGCGACGAGAGCGAGCTGCTGCTCGGGCGCTGGCTGCGCAGCCGGGGCGCCAGGGACCGTACGGTCCTGGCCACCAAGGCCGGCGCCCGCCCCGACCCGTCCCGCGGTCCCGAGTGGCCCGCCAACCTGGAAGGACTGGGCGAGAAGTCCGTACGGAACGCGATCGACGGCAGTCTGCGGCGGCTCGGCACCGACCGGGTGGATCTGTACTACGCCCACGTCGAGGACCGGACCGTGCCGCTGGAGGAGACCGTCGGAGTGCTCGCGGACTTGGTGCGGGACGGCGCCGTGGGCGTCCTCGGGGCCAGCAACCACGCCACGTGGCGGCTCGCCGAGGCCCGCCACCTCGCGGGCGCGCGGAATCTGCCCGGCTTCCGCGCCGTACAGCAGCGGCACACCTACCTGCGGCCCCGGTACGACGCGGAGTCCGGCCTCCAGCGGGAGACCGACGGAGAACTGCTCGACTACGCCGCCGCACACGACGATCTGACGCTGCTCGGCTACTCGACGCTGATGCACGGCGGATACGCGCGTCCGGAGGAGCCGCTGCCCGAACGGTACGACCACCCCGGGTCGGTGGCGCGGCTGCGGGTCGCCCAGGAGGTCGCGGCGGAGGCCGGGGCCACCGTGAACCAGGTGGTGCTGGCCTGGCTGACGGGTGGCCGGGTGCCGGTCGTACCCGTCCTCGGTGTGAGTTCGGTGACACAGCTGGACGAGTGCCTGGCGGCGCTGGATCTGCAACTGGACGCGGCGCAGCGGGCGCGGCTCGACACGGCGTGAGCGGGTGCGGGCCGGGTAGGAGCCGGACGGAGACCGGGCGGGAGCCGGGCGCGGGGTGGGGTGCGGGCGTTGTCAGTGGTCGCCGGTAAGTTCGTTGCCGAGAACGGATCGCACACCGGAGGTTGCTCAGTGATGACCGACATGCTGCCCGAGTCCTGGCGCGGCGTCCTCGGCGAGGAGTTGGAGAAGCCCTACTTCAAGGAGCTCACCGAGTTCGTCGAGCAGGAGCGGGCGAAGGGGCCGGTCTACCCGCCCCGCGAGGAGGTCTTCGCGGCCCTCGACGCCACCCCGTACGACCAGGTCAAGGTGATGATCCTGGGGCAGGACCCGTACCACGGCGAGGGCCAGGGACACGGGCTGTGCTTCTCCGTTCGGCCCGGCGTCAAGACGCCGCCGTCGCTGCGCAACATCTACAAGGAGATGAAGGAGGAGCTGGGCCACCCGGTCCCGGACAACGGGTACTTGATGCCCTGGGCCCGCCAGGGCGTGCTCCTGCTGAACGCGGTGCTGACGGTACGGGCGGGCGAGGCCAACTCGCACAAGGGCAAGGGCTGGGAGAAGTTCACCGACGCGGTGATCAGGGCGGTCGTCTCCCGTCCCGACCCGGTGGTGTTCGTGCTCTGGGGCAACTACGCGAAGAAGAAGCTGCCGCTGATCGACACGGGGCGGCACGCGGTGGTGGAGGGCGCGCACCCCTCCCCGCTGTCCGCGAAGAAGTTCTTCGGGTCCCAGCCCTTCACCCGGATAAACGAGGCCGTCGCCGCGCAGGGCCACACCCCGATCGACTGGCGGATCCCCGACCTGGGCTGAGCCGGGCGGCCGCGGCGTGCCGCGCACACCGCGCGGTACCGCCGGGCGCCGGTTAGCGTCGGGGAAAGCAGGCCCGACGTGGCGCGGACGAGGGCGGGAGAGTGCGGCGGTGGACGATCAGCGTGCGAGGGCCGGCGGCGATGTCGTCCTGACCCGCATCGGGCAGGCGGTCATGCTGCACCGGGGCGGCGACCGGGAGGAGGCCCGCAACCGCCTGGCGCGGCTCTGGGCCGAGATCGGTCCGGACGGCGACCCGTTCCACCGCTGCACGCTGGCCCACTACCTCGCCGACACGCAGGACGACCCGGCCGACGAGCTGGACTGGGATCTCACCGCGCTCGAAACGGCACGGCAGGCGAAGGGCGCTTCGGCGGCGGACCGGGACGGGGAGCGGGCGGCGTCGGCGGGCCGGTCCGTTCCGGCGGTGGCGGCGCTGCTGCCCTCCCTCCACCTGAGCCTCGCCGCCGACTACGCCGCCCTGGACCGCCACGGCGAGGCCCGCGCCGAACTGGACCGGGCCCGGCAGACGGCCGCACCGCTGGCCGACGACGAGTACGGCCGCGGCGTGCGGCAGGCGATCGAGCGGCTGGGGATCCGGATCGCGGGCTCGGGTGGGGTGGATGGGGGAGGAGAGGCCGACGGGCCGGGCGGTGGGCCCGGGGACGGCACGAGGGACGGTACGGGAGGCGCCGGGGGCTCCGAGGACTCAGGGGGGACGGGTGGTGCGGGTGATGCGGGCGGTGGGGAAGGTCAGTCGCCGTAGACGTCGCGGCAGAGGGTGTCGGCCCGGTCGTCGTCCTGCCAGCGCCCGTATTCGCGCGCCAGCTTGCACAGGCCCGGAGCCGGGGCGGCCGGGCGGCGGTTCTCGGCGCGCGGCCACGGCGGACCGTACCGGCGGGAACCGGGAGCCTTGGGCTTGCCCCGTACACCCCGGTCGACGTCCTTTCCCTTCTTCTTGCCCGTCGCCGCGGGTTCCGGCCGCTGTGGCCGCTGGGCTCCTGGCGCGGGAGGCCGGGCGGGCGCCGACCGCTGCGCGGCGGCTGCGGACGGCGTCGTCGGCCGCTTGCGCGCCGGGGGCCGGCTGACTTCCGGACCGTTTGGCTCGACGGAAGGGGCGGGCAGCGCGGGGCGCGGCAGGAGACTCTCGGGGGCCGGGCGGTGGGCGACGGTGACACAGCCGGTGGTGACGGCCGCCGTCGTCAGCATGAGGACCGCCGCTGCGGGAATACGGAACACCGGCCAACTCTGCCGACATCGGCTGCCGTTGGGAAGGCCCCGCAGGGGTGAACGTGACGGACGGTGTTGACCCGGAGTCGGCTGCATGCAGGCATCAGGCATCAGGCATGCAGGGCGTGCAGGCATCGAGGCACCCGGGCACTGAGGCGGCCAGGCAGGGCCGGGCGCCCGCTGCCCGCCCCCAGACCGTGGAGGACGCGACCGGGCCAGGTGCCACCACGTCGTGTCGGCCCGGAGGCTGCCGACCGCCCACGACGCGTACGAGCGTGCCCGCGACGCGCACACGCGGTGGTCGGCCGCCACGGACCAGGGAGATCGCCGTGCGCCGGGCGGCACGTATGCTTCCGGGGCGCCGGGGACACCACCGGCGTGCCCGGCTCGATGACCGTACGGCATCAAGGCGGGCGGCAACATCGGCACGTCCGGCGCGCCGGTCCGCGCAGGCGGCCCGCAGCGGCGGCGTAACCCAGGGAGTACGCGTGAAGGTCGGCTGCATCGGACTCGGCGACATCGCACAGAAGGCGTATCTGCCGGTGCTCGGCGCGCAGCCCGGTGTCGAGATGCACCTTCAGACCCGTACCCCGGCCACCCTGGAGCGGGTCGCCGGAACGTATCGCCTGCCGGCCGGCCAGTGCCACACCGACCTGGACGGGCTGCTCGCCGCCGGCCTGGACGCGGCGTTCGTGCACGCTCCCACCACCGCGCACCCGGAGATCGTCGGCCGCCTCGTCGAGGCGGGAGTGCCCACCTATGTCGACAAGCCGATCGCCTACGAGCTGGCCGAGACCGAGCGCATCGTGCGGCTTGCCGAGGAGCGCGGCGTCAGCCTGGCGGTGGGTTTCAACCGCCGCTTCGCCCCCGGCTACGCGCAGTGCCTGGAGCACCCCCGCGACCTGATCCTGATGCAGAAGAACCGGGTCGGCCTGCCGGAGGACCCGCGTTCGCTGGTGCTGGACGACTTCATCCATGTGGTCGACACGCTGCGTTTCCTGGCGCCCGGCGCCGTCGATCACGTGAACGTGCGGGCGAAGCTCCAGGACGGTCTGATGCACCACGTGGTGCTGCACCTCTCCGGCGACGGCTTCAGCGCCATCGGCAGCATGAACCGCCTCAGCGGTTCCGCGGAGGAGATCCTCGACGTGTCGGGCCAGGACACCAAGCGCCAGGTCGTCAACCTCGCCGAGGTCATCGACCACAAGGGGCAGCCGAGCGTGCGGCGGCGCGGCGACTGGGTGCCGGTGGCCCGGCAGCGCGGCATCGAGCAGATCGTCCTCGCGTTCCTGGACGACGTGCGGGCGGGCAGGTTCGTCTCGGCGGAGGACGCGCTCCGTACGCATGAGCTGTGCGAGCGGGTGATCCGTGAGGCGCTGGCACAGGGAGCGTGAGGCCACGCGCCCGACGGCTGTGACCAGCGTCTTGGGGGCGTGTGTGGTGCTTGCGGCGATCGGACGTGCCGCCGGTGCCGTCCGTGTCGTCCGTCGGAGGCGTCCGCGCCGTCAGGCAGGCGGCCAGGTGCGCAGGGCCATGTCGGCCACCTGCTGGAGTTCCTCGCGGGTGGCGCCGCCGACGGCCTGGACGGCGATGCCGTTGGCGACGGTCATGATGTAGCGGGCGAGCAGCCCGGGATCGGTGCCGGGCGGCAGGTCGCCTTCGGCGACGGCCTGCCGGAACCGGTCGCGGAGCTGGGAAGTGCCCTCTTCGCGCCAGGCGACGAGGGCGTCGCGGGCGGCGCGTCCCGGGTCGCCGGAGGCCAGGGAGGCCTGGACGCCCAGGCATCCGGCGGGACAGCCGGGCTGGGTCGTGGTCCGGACGGAGCCGTTGAGGAACGCGGTGGCCACCTGCCGGGCGGTCGGCTCCTGCAGAGCGCGGGCTCCGTACGAGGCGGGGCCTTCGGAGTAGCGCTCCAGAGCCTTGCGGAACAGGTCCTCCTTGTTGCCGAAGGCCGCGTACATGCTGGTGCGGGTGATGCCCATGGCGTTGGTCAGGTCGGTGAGGCTGGCGCCCTCGTATCCCTGTTCCCAGAAGACCCGCATGGCCTGTTCGAGGGCCGCGTCGGCATCGAAGCCTCTCGGCCGGCCGACCGGTCCCTTCCGTCGCGTCTCCATGGCCGCAACCCTACCTCTTCCGTACCGGGCGGTGCAGATGTGCTACGTCCTCATTCCATATCGATCGGTACGGAAGTAGGCGGAGGTCATCCCCATGGGACAGCTCGAAGGCAAGGCCGCGGTCATCACCGGCGGGCACACCGGGATCGGCCTGGCCAGCGCCGTACGGCTGGCGGCCGAGGGCGCGCACGTGTTCATCATCGGCCGGCGCAGGGCCGAACTGGACGCGGCCGTGGAGACCATCGGCTCGGCACGGGCCACCGCCGTCGCCGGTGACATCACGAACCTGGCCGACCTGGACCGCCTCTACGACGCGGTCCGTGCCCGGGGGCGGGGCCTGGACGTCGTCTTCGCGAACGCGGCGACCGCCTCGCTCGCGACGCTGGAGCAGGACATCGAGGAGCAGATCGACCGGACCTTCGCGGTCAACGCGCGGGGCACGCTGTTCACCGTCCAGAAGGCGCTGCCGCTGCTCAACGACGGCGCCTCGGTGATACTGAACGCCTCCACCGCGGCCGGCAACGGCACGGAGGCGTTCGGCGTGTTCGTGGCCTCCAAGGCAGCCGGCCGGTCTTTCGCCCGCACCTGGGCCGACGAACTGAAGGGGCGCGGCATCCGGGTCAACGCCGTCTCGCCGGGTCCGGTCGACACCACCGGGATCACGGACCTGTTCGGCGAGGAGAGCGCGCCCGGCGTCCGGGCGCACCTCGCCGCAGGCGTCGCGATGGGCCGGACGGGACGTCCGGAGGAGGTCGCCGCGGCGGTCGCCTTCCTCGCCTCCGAGCAGAGCAGCTACGTCCTCGGCGCCAACCTCTATGTCGACGGCGGGAGAATCAGATCTGACGCTTCCTTCCCGCTCTCTGGGGAGTCATGAGCGGTCCCGTCCCGGCACGCGCCCCCGGCGTGCAGAGAGCGCGCGGATTCCCTTCGCCACCGCGTACGCGCCGAGCGCCGCCATCGCTCCGTACAACGCCCAGTCACCGAGACGCGCGTACGGGCTCGTGCCCTCGGCCAGCGGGACGTCGTACACGGCTGCCGCGCCGCGCTCGGTGCCGAGCCGGCCGCCCACCGGCTCCCCACGCGGGCCGTACACCGCGCTGACCCCGGTCAACGTGGCGTGCGCCATCGGCCGCCAGGTCTCGGCGGCGCGCAGCGCGGCCAGCGAGGCGTGCTGCGCGGGCGCCCAGCTCTCCTGGAAGGTCGACGTGGAGGACTGCGCGACCAGCAGCTGTGCGCCGTCGCGCACCAGTTGGCGGCTCATGTCCGGGAACGCCGACTCGAAGCACACCAGCGGCCCCACGCGCAGTCCGCCCGCCGAAGCGACGGGCATCAGTTCCTGCCGGGTGCCGCGCATGCGGTTCTGGTCGGCGGCCTTGCCGACGTGCGTCGCCCAGCCCAGTACGGAGCGGAGCGGGATGTACTCGCCGAAGGGGACCAGCCGCATCTTGTCGTAGCGGTGGCCGGTCGCGCCGTGCGGGCCGACCAGGACGGAACTCTTGTAGATGCCGGGTTGGCCGGCGTGCCGACCGTCGACGTTCACCAGGAGGTCGGCGCCCACGTCCCGGGAGAGCGCGCCGAGCCGGGCCGCCATGGCCGGGCTGCGGGTCAGGTCGCGGTTGACGCTGCTCTCGCCCCAGACCACCAGCTGGACGCCGCGTCCCGCGAGCGAGCGGGTCAGCGCCTCGCCGCGCGCTATCCGCGCTTCGGCGCCCACGACTTCGCCCGGCTGGACGACGCCGATACGGACGCTGCCCGCCGCCCGCGGCACCGGCGCCCACAGCCATGCCGCGCCGCCGCCGACCGCGCAGACAAGGAGGCCCGCCACAGCCGGGACGCGGGCACGTGGCAGGGCGACGAGTACGACGAGCGCGGTGTTGACGGCCACGATGACCAGGCTCAGCAGCCACACCCCGCCGATGGACGCGAGCCGCAGGGCAGGCGGCACCTGCCACTGGCTGGCTCCCAACAGCCCCCAGGGGCCGCCCAAGTACTCCCAGGACCTGACCAGTTCGACCATCAGCCAGCCGGACGGTACGAGGACGAGGGCCGCCGCACACCGGCGTACGCCCGGCGCGCCGTGCAGCAGGCTCCGTACGAGCACGCCCCAGGGCGCCCACAACAGCCCGAGCAGCGCCGCCAGGACGAGGATGAAGACGTGCAGGCTCGGCAGCAGCCAGTGGTGCACCGCCAGCATGAACCCGGCGCCGCCGAGCCAGCCGTCCAGCGCCGCCCGGCGGTTCGTACGGGCCGAACGCGCCAGCAGGAGCCACGGGACGAGGGCGAGGTACGCCAGCCACCACAGCGCGGGCGCCGGAAACGCCAGCGCGGGCAGCGCCCCGGCCGCGACCGCGGCGGCACCGCGTCCCCAAGGCGACGCGAGCGCCTTCTCCCACCAGCCGGCCGCCTTCCGCATACCGCTCCCTCCGTCGGACGTCGGACCGCAGCACCCAGTGTGCGCGCGTCGGCCGATCATGGACAGCAGGCGGGTGCGGCCCGTCAGCCACCCGCCGGTACCAACTGCCGCCACTTCTCGTGGACGACGACCTCACTCAGCCGCCAGCCCTCGGCGGCACGGCGGGCGGCGAAGGCGTAGCGGCCCGCGCAGGTGTAGTTCGGGGCGGCCGACGCGCCGGTGTTCGCGCCGGAGTGCGGGTCGGCGGCCGCGCCGGGTGGCGCGTCGTGCGGGCCCGCGAGGCGCATCGGGTTGAGGTAGTCCGCCTGCACGGTGGCCGTGTCGCCGGGCGCGCCGCCGTCGCGCAGCTCGATGCCGATCCGCCGGTTGACGATCAGATGCTGGCGTACCGGGAAGCGCCGCATCATCTCGGCCAGCCAGCCCGCGACGTCGGTGACGCTGCCCGCGATGCCGCCTGCCGAGCGGTAGTCGACGCGCCCCTCGGGGACGAACAGGGCCCGGTAGGCCGTCCAGTCGCCGTCGTCCACGGCGATCGCGTAGCCGGTGACCAGGTCGTCGATGGCGAGGCGGTCCATGACAGTGGTGTGTTCCACACGCTGGGTCATCGCCTCAGTGTTCGGCATGCGTGCGTCCCCGCCAAGGGCCGGGGCGCGGTACGCGGTGGGCCGGGACGCGGCACGGCCGTGGGCCCCGCCCGGAGGCGGGGCCCACGCGGGCGGGTGGTCTGCCGGTCAGCGGGCCGAAGCCGGTGCCGCCGCTTCGTGTGCCGCCCGTTCGGCCGAGGTCTGCGCCTGCTCGAACTGGGTGCGGTACAGCTCTTCGTAGCGCCCGCCCGCCGCGAGCAGCGCGTCGTGGGTGCCGCGCTGCACGATCCGGCCGTCCTCGACCACCAGGATCAGGTCGGCGGCCCGTACGGTCGACAGGCGGTGCGCGATGACCACGGACGTACGGCCTTCCAGCGCCTCGGCCAGTGCCTCCTGCACCGCCGCCTCGGAGGTGTTGTCCAGATGCGCGGTGGCCTCGTCCAGGATCATCACGCGCGGCCGGGCCAGCAGCAGACGGGCGATGGTCAGCCGCTGCCGTTCACCGCCGGAGAGCCGGTAGCCGCGCTCGCCGACCACCGTGTCCAGGCCGTCGGGCAGCGAAGCGATCAGGCCGTCCAGGCGGGCGCGGCGCAGCACGTCCCACAGCTCGTCCTCGCCCGCCGCCGGCCTGGCCAGCAGCAGGTTCTCGCGGATCGTGTCGTGGAAGAGGTGCCCGTCCTGGGTCACCATGCCGAGGGTGTCGCGGATCGAGTCGGCCGTCAGGTCGCGTACGTCCACGCCGGCGAGCCGTACCGCGCCGGCGTCCGCGTCGTACAGGCGCGGCAGCAACTGCGCGATCGTCGACTTGCCCGCTCCCGAGGAGCCGACCAGGGCGACCATCTGGCCGGGTTCCGCGCGGAAGGAGACGTCGTGCAGCACCTCGGCGCCGCCCCGCGTGTCGAGGGACGCCACCTCTTCGAGGGAGGCGAGGGAGACCTTGTCGGCCGACGGGTAGCCGAAGCGTACGGAGTCGAACTCCACCGAGACCGGCCCGTCCGGCACCGCGCGGGCGTCCGGCTTCTGCTCGATCAGCGGCTTCAGGTCGAGCACCTCGAAGACCCGCTCGAAGCTGACCAGCGCGCTCATCACCTCGGTGTGCGCGCCGGACAGGGCCGTCAGCGGCGCGTACAGGCGGGTCAGCAGCAGGGCCAGCGAGACGATGGCGCCGGTTTCGAGGTGGCCGCGCAGCGCCAGGAAGCCGCCGAGGCCGTAGACGACGGCCAGTGCGAGGGCGGAGACCAGGGTGAGCGCGGTGACGAAGTACGTCTGGACCATGGCGGTACGGACCCCGATGTCCCGCACCCGGCGGGCCCGCGCGGCGAATTCGGCGGACTCCCTGGCCGGGCGGCCGAACAGCTTGACGAGGGTGGCGCCCGGCGCGGAGAACCGCTCGGTCATCTGCGTACCCATCGCGGCGTTGTGGTCGGACGCCTCTCGGCGCAGCCCGGCCAGCCGGCGGCCGACGCGGCGGGCGGGCAGCACGAAGACCGGCAACAGCACCAGCGCGATCAGCGTGATCTGCCACGACAGACTCAGCATCACCGCGAGCGTCAGCAGGAGCGTCACGACGTTGCCGACCACACTGGACAGCGTGTCGCTGAATGCCCGCTGCGCGCCGATCACATCGTTGTTCAGGCGGCTGACCAGGGCACCCGTCCGCGTACGGGTGAAGAAGGCGACCGGCATCCGCTGCACGTGGTCGTAGACGGTGGTCCGCAGGTCGAGGATCAGTCCCTCGCCGAGGCCCGCCGACAGCCGCCGGGTCAGCAGGCCGAGCCCCGCCTCCGCCAGCGCGATGGCGGCGATCAGCCCGGCCAGTTTCAGGACGGTGCCGGACGCCTCGCCGCCGTCGATGGCGTCGACCACCCGGCCGGCGAGCAGCGGGGTGGCGACCGCCAGCACGGCGGCCACCGTGCTCAGCACCAGGAACCAGGTGAGCGAGCGCCGGTGCGGCCGGGCGAAGGCGACGATCCGCCGCAAGGTGGAGCGGGAGAACGAGCGCTTGCCCTGCTGCGCGTACGAGGCACTGTGCAGTGAGTGCCAGGCGGTGACTTCCATGTCCATCGCGGTCCTCCGGGGCGGCGTGGTCGGCACGTTGTCGATCGCGGGCCGTGGTGACCGGCGACATGCCAGAAGCTATGACCTCAACCAATGTTGAGGTCAAGGGATTCCCTTGTCGGCGCGCCGGGAGCCGGGCGGAGTGGTGTGCTGGCGGGTGTACGGGGTGGTGCGTGCGCCGGGCGTACGGACTGATGCGTACGCCCAGCGCACGGAGTGGTGTGCACGCCCGGCGTGCGCAGGGCGTCCGACGCCTCAGGCGTCCGCGGCGCCTCGCCACGCCGCGGACCGCAGGAGCCGTAGCCCGTTGAGGCCGACCAGGACGGTCGACCCCTCGTGCCCGAGCACGCCCAGCGGCAGCGGCAGGTGACCGGCCAGGTCCCAGGTGACCAGCGCGCCGATGCACACGGACGCGATGACGAGGTTCTGCACCACCAGTCGGCGCGCCCGGCGGGAGAGCGCGACGACCGTCGGCACCGCCCCGGCCTCGTCGCGTACCACCACCGCGTCGGCCGTCTCCAGCGCCAGGTCGGATCCCACCCGGCCCATGGCGACGCCGCTGTGCGCGGTGGCCAGCGCGGGCGCGTCGTTCACCCCGTCGCCGACCATGAGTACCTTCGCCCCGTCGTCCTGCCAGGCACGGACCGCGGCCACCTTGTCCTGCGGCAGCAGTCCGGCCCGTACGTCCGTGATGCCGCATTCCTCGGCCGTACGGCGGGCGGCGCGGACGTTGTCGCCGGTCAGCAAGGTCACGCCGGCTTCGGATGCCGGCCCGGCTCCCACTCCGGAGCCGCCTTCGGCTCCCGTCAGGCGGTGCAGCCGGGCCACCGCTTCGGGGGCGCCCGGGCGGAGCCGGTCGGTGAGGGCCAGTACGGCGACGGGCACGCCGTCCAGGAGGACAGCCACCGCTGTGGGCCCGGTGGCCTCGATCTCCGACGCGACGGCGCGCGCCCCGCGCAACTGTTCCTCAGTGAGCCCTTCCCCGCTCCCTGGCGCCCCCGTGCTCAGCAGCGCGGCGGGGCTGCCGACCCGTACGGTGCACCCTTCGACGACGGCGTGCACGCCCCGTCCCGGCGTGGACGAGAACTCACACGCGCCGGGCACCCGCAGGCCGCGCTCCCGCGCGGCCGCGACCACCGCCCGGGCGATCGGGTGTTCGCTGGGCTGCTCCGCCGCGGCGGCGAGCGCGAGGGCGCGCGCCTCGTCCGTACCGCTGTCGCCCGGCACCGGTGAACGCACCCCGGCCACGCGCGGCGCGCCCTCGGTGAGCGTGCCGGTCTTGTCCAGCGCGACCCGGGTCACCGCCCCCAGCCGCTCCATCGCCGCAGCCGACTTGACCAGGACGCCGTGCCGCCCCGCGGTGGCGATCGCGGACAGCAGCGGGGGCATGGTGGCCAGCACGACCGCGCACGGCGATGCCACGATCATGAAGGTCATGGCCCGCAGCAGGGTGGTGGTGAAGTCCGCGCCGAAGAACAGCGGCACCGCGAACAGGGCGAGGGTCACGGCCACCACCGCGGCGGAGTACCGCTGTTCCACCTTCTCGATGAACACCTGGGTGGGCGCCTTCGTCCGGCCGGCTTCCTCGACCATGGCCACGATGCGGGCGATCGCCCACTCGGTGGCATCCTTGCCGACCCGTACCCGCAGCGCGCCGGTGCCGTTCAGCGTTCCCGCGAACACCTCGTCGTCCGGGCCCTTGGCCACCGGCAGCGGCTCGCCCGTGATGGTGGCCTGCTCCACCTCGCTCGCGCCGGCCAGCACCGTGCCGTCGGCGGGCAGCCGCTCTCCGGGGCGTACGAGCACCGTGTCGCCCACCCGCAGCGCGGCCGCCTCGACGGTCTCTTCCCGGCCGTCGGGTGCCAGCCGTACGGCGGTGGAGGGCGCGAGGTCGAGCAGGCCGCGCACGGAGTCCTCGGTGCGCCGGGTGGCCAGGGCCTCCAGAGCGCCGGACACCGCGAAGATCACGATGAGCAGGCCGCCGTCGAGGAACTGCCCGATCCCCGCCGCGCCGATCGCCGCGACAACCATCAGCAGATCGACGTCGAGGGTGCGTTCGCGCAGTGCCTGGAGGCCCGCCAGGCCCGGTTCCCAGCCGCCGGCCGTGTAGCACACCGCGTACAGCGGGCCCCACGCCCACGCCGGGGCGCCCGCCAGGTCGAGGGGGAAGGCGAGCAGGAACGCGAGGGCGGAGAGGGCCGCCCAGCGCACCTCCGGGAGAGCGGAGAGGCGGGTGCGGCGCGGTCGGGGCGGGGGAGCGGGTGCCGTCAGGGCTGCCGTCGGGGCTGTGGCCTGGGGCGCGGTCGGACGCGGGGGAGCGGCGGCAGGCGGTGCGGCAGCGGGCGGTGCGGCAGCGGACGGCGCCTCGGGGGCTGACCGGTCGGCCGGTGGCGTGGCGGGGGCCGGCCGGCCGGTCGCCGGCTGCTGCGTACGGCCGTGACTGGACGTGGACGTCATCGGTACCTCGGTGCGGGGAGGGGGGCGGGAGTGGAACCCGGACACCATAGCCGAACACATGAAGACGTCTTCAAGTATTACCGAATATACGATGAGGCATATGGGACACGGAGTCGACGGCAGGACCACACCGGCAGCACACCTGGACGCGGACGCGGCCGCGACCATCGCCGCCACGCTCCAGGCGCTGGCCACCCCCTCGCGGCTGATGATCCTCACCCGCCTCCGCCAGGGGCCCTGCCCGGTGGGCGAGCTGGCCGAGGCGGTCGGCATGGAGCAGTCCGCGGTCTCCCACCAGCTACGGCTGCTCCGGGCGCTCGGCCTGGTCACCGGGTCGCGGCAGGGCCGCCGGATCGTCTACAGCCTGTACGACACGCACGTCGCCCAACTCCTCGACGAGGCCGTCTACCACATCGAGCACCTGCGGCTCGGTGCGCGGGACCTGCCCGACACGGCAGAAGCCAAGGACACCTACAGCTCTGAGGCCGAAGCCGGAGCCCGGTCTGGAGCCGGACCTGGAGCCGGAGCCGCTGAGAGGCGCGTCAGCCGCTGACCCAGCCGCTGACTCCGTCCGCGGCCCGGAGCGCACCCTCGCGCACCCGCGCGCATCTTCGTACGCACTTCGCGCGCACCCCCGGGTGCACTCCCGCGCTCACCCGGCCCCGTGCGCCGCCAGCCGCTCCCGTACGTCCTCCGCCGAGAGATAGACATCGGTCCGCTCGAAGTCGCGCAGTGTCGCGGGCTTCTCGGCCTGGAAGCCGGTGCGCACGAAGTCGTCCCCGGCGGTGGCGTTGATCAGCCAGTTCGCCACGGTACGGAACCTGGCGACGCCGGTACGCAGCGCCATCAGGTGGTAGCCGCGCGCCGCCACCTGGGCGGGCAGCCCCGTCAGCTCGTACCCCAGCGGTTTGGACACCGCGTCGATGCCGCCGAGGTCCACGACCAGCCCGAGGTCCTTGTGCCGGTACGGCGTCCGCGGCGCCCCGCGGAGTCCGGCGATGATGTTGCGCGCGGCGTGCTTGCCCTGCCGCTGGGCGTGCTGCGCGGTGGGCGGGCAGACCGCGCCGGCGCCCTTCGTCAGGTCCGGTACGGCCGCGGCGTCACCGCAGGCCAGCACGTCTGGCGTGCCCGGCACGGTCAGATCGGCGTCGACGACGAGCCGGCCCCGTACGGTCTCCGCCCCGAGGGTGCCGATGAGCGGGCTGGCCGCCACGCCCGCCGTCCAGATCAGTGTCCGGCACGGCAGTACCCGCCCGTCCGTGAACTGCACACAGTCCTCGGTCACTTCGGCGACCGAGACGCCGAGCGACACCTCCGTACCGCGCTGCCGCATCAGCTCCAGCGCTTTCTGGCCCAGCCGGTCGCCCAGCTCGGGCATCAGCTTCGGCGCGATGTCGATGAGGTGCCACTTGATCTGGGTGGGGTCCAGGCGCGGGTAGCGCCGGGCGGCGGCGTTGGTGAGCCGCTGGAGGTAGGCGACCGTCTCCGTCCCCGCGTAACCGCCGCCGACGACGACGAACTGGAGCCGCGCCGCGCGCTCTTCCGGGTCGGTCGAGGCCGCGGCGATGTCGAGCTGCGCGATGACGTGATCCCGGATGTACGCCGCTTCGGCCAGCGTCTTCATGCCCCGCGCGTACGTCGTCAGGCCAGGGATGTCGAACGTACGGGTGATGCTGCCGGGCGTCAGTACCAGCCGGTCGTAACGGATGTCGGTCGTCTCACCCGTGATCAGCCGTACGACGCAGACCTTCGCCGCGGTGTCGATGCCGATCACCCCGCCGGGCACCAGACGCGTCCGGCGCAGAATGCGCCGCAAGGAAGGCGCGATCGACTGCGGGGTGACCACTCCGGCGGCGACGTGCGGCAGCAGCGGCAGGTACAGCTCGTAGTTGTTGGGTGTGACCAGCACGATCTCGGCCGTCTCGGCGGACAGCCCGTGCTCCAGGCCCCGGGCGCACTCCACCCCGGCGAAGCCGCCGCCCACGATCAGGACTCTGGGTCGTTCCATGACGCGTCCTCGCCTCTGTCAGCAGCTGTGTCGGCTCCCGGCCACGCTGGCACGGGGCGGCGGCCCTCGCCACCGCGCCCACCGGGTACCTCCTGCGACCGGGTGAGAAACAGGCGTCCCGGCTATTGCTTCGGCCCCAGTCCCCGCTTCAGCCCCATTTCTCGCTTGGGTCCCAGTTTTCGCTTCGGCCCCGGCCCCGGCCCCGGCCTCGCCCTCGGTCCCGGCTCAGCGGCCGTCGCGATGGGTGGGCCGAGGGCGGCCCGTGCGGGCGAAGTGCGGCAGGGAGATGCCGCCGGGGTGCGCCGTCTCGCCGGCGCCGGGCCGCACGAAGAGGGTGACGGTGACGCCTTCGGTGAAGCCGTTACGGCGCATCAGCGTCGCCGACGCCGTGTTGTTCACCTCGACGTCGGTCACCACGGACGAGGCACCGGCCTCGGTCAGCGCGGCGCAGCAGTCCTGCACCAGCCGCCCGGCCACGCCGCGCCCCTGGAAGTCCGGGTCCACCGCGATCCACTCCAGGTAGCCCCAGTCCTCCCGCTGCTCGAAGGTCATCGAGCCGAGCACGAACCCGGCGAGCCGGTCACCGGCCATGGCGACCCGGCAGGCGGGCACGGAGGCGTCGAGGTGCGTGGCGACGGCGGTCAGCGACCATCCGGTGTACGGCATGGCGTCGGTGTCGTAGACCCGTTCGCCCAGCTCCAGGACGGCCGGGAGGTGCTCGGGCCGCAGCGGGTGGAGGGTGATCTCGGAGTCGCGGGCGTCCGGTGTCGGCATGACCGGCGCTCCTTTCGGTAGGACGGTGGCGGCGAGAAGCATGGGCAGATGCAGATGCAGATGCAGATGCAGATGCGGGTGTGGGTGCAAATACACCCTAATCAGTGCAACATCTCCCCGTGGTTCCGCCCCTGTAGGTTGCGGGGGTGAGCACCGCCGTCGCCGAGATCCTTTCCCTCCTGCTGCTGGTCTGCGTCCTGGTCTTCGCCGTACGGAGGCCGGGCGGCGCGCCCGAGGCGGTGGCGGCCGTACCGGCGGCGGGTCTGCTCGTACTGGTCGGCGCGGTGTCGCCGGACGCCGCGTGGGAGCAGGTGCACAAGCTGCTGCCGGTCGTCGGCTTTCTGGCCGCTGTACTGGTGCTGGCGTACCTGTGCGCCCAGGAAGGGCTGTTCGAGGCGGCGGGCGCGGCGCTGGCGCGGCGCTGCGCGGGACGGCCGCGGCTCCTGCTGGCCGGAGTCTTCGTACTCGCCGCCGCGGTCACGGCGGTGCTCAGCCTGGACGCGACGGTGGTGCTGCTGACGCCGGTGATCCTGGCCACCGTCACGCACGCCGGCGCACGCGCCCGGCCCCACCTGTACGCCTGCGCCCATCTCTCGAACTCCGCGTCGCTGCTGCTGCCCGTCTCCAACCTCACCAACCTGTTGGCTCTCGGCGCGGCCGGTCTGTCCTTCACGCGGTTCGCCGCCCTGATGGTGCTGCCGTGGGTCGTCGCGGTGGCCTTCGAGTACGTGGTGTTCCGGCGCTTCTTCAACCGGGAGCTGGCGGACGACGAAGGGCGCGTGGACGCGGGAGAGCCTCGCACGGGAGAGCCCCGCATGGGGGAGTCCGATGCGGAAGCGGCGCACGGGCGGCGGGCCGCTCCGCCGCCGCTCCCGCTCTTCGCGCTCGTGGTCCTCTCGCTGACGCTCGCCGGGTTCGTCGTGACCTCCTTCGCCGGGGTCGCTCCGGTCTGGGCGGCGCTGGGCGGCGTACTCGTCCTCGGGATACGCGCGATAGCACGCCGGGACGCGACTGCGTCCATGACCGCGACCGGCACCGCGACCGGGACCGCGACCGGCACCGCGACCGGCACCGCGACCGGTACGGTGACCGGCACCGCAGCCGGGATCGTGAAGGCGGCCAACCCCTTCTTCTGTCTCTTCGTGCTGGCCCTGGGCGTCGTGGTGGAGGCGGTCGTCACCAACGGCCTCGGCGGCGCCGTCGACCGGCTGCTGCCCGAAGGCGCTTCACTGCCCGCACTCCTCGGCGTGGCCGTGTTCGCCGCCCTCCTCGCCAACGTCATCAACAACCTGCCGGCCGTACTGGCGCTGCTGCCGGTCGCGGCACACGGCGGCGCAGGCCCCGTCCTCGCGGTGCTGATCGGCGTGAATCTCGGCCCGAACCTGACATACGTGGGCTCGCTGGCCACGCTCCTGTGGCGACGCATCCTCCAGGAGCAGGGCGACGCACCGGACCTGGGCACCTTCACTCGGCTCGGGCTGCTGACCGTCCCCGGGGGCTTGGTCCTGTCGACACTGGCCCTGTGGGGAGCCTTGCAGATCATCGGCACATGACGGCCCGCCACCCCGGATGGCGAGCTGGCGAATTCGCTCACAGTTCGCCCAACTGAGTGAACGGAGTGCACTGAGTGAACTGAGTGATCTTGTGGCCTTATGACCGATCGGGGAGGAAGGCCCCAGAGGCCGCGTAAGACAAATATGGTTAAGGCATAAGCGCTGACCGGAAACAGCTCGGCACTTCAGCCGAAGCGCGGCACGGAAAAGGGCGCATATCGCACCTCTCCCGCCCGGCTGACACCTCTCCCCACCCCCCTCCCCACCCTCGCCCCGCCCGGCAACCGCTCCACCGGACCGGCGCCGCCCGCCGTGGCCGCCGCCACCCGCGCGGCCACCGGCGGGCGAGTGTCCACCGACCAGGCCCACGGCATGAGTTTGAGACAACTTCATTACGTATGTGCCGTCCGGACTGACGGTGGGGCCAGCGGGTAAGCCGTAGACACGTAGGGCGCAGCCGACGACCCGGACCCCGCCGGAGGCTGGCACCGCGCGGATGCCGAACGCCGACGGTGGTCATCTCCGCCCGGGCCGCAACGGGCGAGTCCCCAAACTTCCGTACGTCTCCACCGCCAGCGTGCGGCGGCATCACACGCACAGGCACGGAGGTGGGGACAGGCATGGTGGAGCAGGGGCGGAGCTACGCGAGCAGGGAACACGTGGTGGGCGCGACCACGGTGGTGGAACTGAGTGGAGAAGTGGACATCCTGGCGGCGACCGCGTTGACCACGCGTCTCGACGAGATCACCGGAGTGCGCCGCCCCGATCTCGTCCTGGACGTGCGGCACGTGACCTTCATCGACTGCTGCGGCATGTCGATGCTGTGCCGCGCCCGGCGCCGGGTCGAGGCCAAGGCGGGCCGCCTGCGCCTGGCCGGAGTCGCCGACAGCCCGAGCGTGCTGCGACTGCTCCGGCTGACCGGCCTCCTGCCCGCCTTCGACCTCTGCCTCGCCCCGGACACCGACGCCGTACCCGGACGCGCGGCCGAGCCCCGGCCGGACGACGGCTGCTCCTGCACACACCCCGAGAACAGAGGCCGCCCGGCCACCCCGGACGCCCCCTCGGACACCGCCGTCGCCTGAACAGACGTCAGGCCGGCAGGTGCGCCTCGATCGCCTCCGTCAGCTCCGCCGCCTCGGGCTCGGTCCGGGGCCGGAACCGCCCCACGACCGTTCCCGCCGCGTCGATGAGGAACTTCTCGAAGTTCCACTGCACGTCACCGGCCTCGCCCGTGCCGTCCTCGGTGCGGGCGAGTTCCGCGTACAGCGGGTGGCGGTCCGGTCCGTTGACGTCCGTCTTCTCGAAGAGCGGGAAGCTGACCCCGTAGGTGGCCGAGCAGAACGTGGCGATCTCCTCGGCACTGCCCGGCTCCTGGCCCGCGAACTGGTTGCTGGGGAAGCCGAGGACGCTGAAGCCGCGGTCGCCGTACTGCTGCTGAAGCCGCTCCAGCCCCGAGTACTGCGGCGTCAGACCGCACTTGGACGCCACATTGACCACCAGCAGGGCGCGGCCCCGGTAGTCGGCCAGCGAGGCGGGCTCACCGTTCAGGGTGCGCAGAGGGATGTCGTACAGGCTCACGTTCAGGCTCCTCGCTACGGGACCGCTGTTGCGGACGGGACTCCCCGGAGACAACAACGCCCACCCACGCGTTCTTCCCAGGCCGCCGCCCCTGTTGGGATGCGTGGGCGGGTGCCGTGCATGGCTCGCGACAGCAATACCTCCCCGCCGGCGTGGTCAGCTTCAGAGATATCGGTTTCCTCCTGTGCCCAATGCTGCACAAGCAGCCCTGCCTTGTCGGCTCAAGGTAGGGCTGCTCGCTCGGGTCGAAGGTGAGAGGCGCGGGGCGCGTAGGAGCGGGTATTCAGACGGACGGCACCGCTGCCGTCAAGGGGCGTTGGACGGGTGGTGGTCAGCAGATCAACTGGCACTCATCCCGCGCTCAGGCCATTCCCCCCGCTCGTCGTATGTGGCATTGATCTTTCGCGATGCCTTGAGGAACAAGTAGTCAATATTTCCGTCATCCGGCTGCGCTCGGCGAGTGGTTCTGTCCAATGACAGGCGCCTTGTCATCTCGGGAGGGTCTTCGCCGAACGAGTAGGTGATGGTATTGGGGTCCTCAGAGATTTTCTTGAAGTAAACCAAGGCAGCCACGGCTACCACTCCTTCTCGAAGTCTTCGCGCTTGTTCAGCGGAACTTTGTTCTGCCAATTGTACGTTTCGTTTGCGATCCGGTGTGCCTCTTGGTAGGTGGCGCCGGGATGTTCCCGCAGGTACTTGAGTTCCGTCAGTTCGTGCTCCAGCAGGATGTGATCCTCAGGTAGAGCGTTCCCGGACCGCAGGCGGATCCAGGCGTCGGCGATCTCGGGGTCGGAGTCGAACTTCCGGGTGACTACCCGGCCGGTCTCGTAGTCTTCGATCGGGTGCTCGGTGTCGAAAACATGCTTCTTGATGGTGCCGACTTCCGCTTCGGAGAACCCTGTGGACCCGTCGGCCCGCACCACGTCCCGGTGCTTGCTGATGGCTCCGACATCGCGGGAGTCTTGCATGAAATGGGCGTATGCGTCATCGGCCCACTTTGTCTGCGCGGGATCGTCCAGCAGGTCGCGAGGACGTCTGCGAGCGCCGGTGAGCCATTCATCATTGAAGGCCAAGCGGAGCCGCGGCGTCGAAACGTCGGGAAGACGAGCCTCCCGTATGGCTCTCGCTCCACGAACTGCACCCCCGAAGGCGCCTCCAAGTGCACCGCCGGCCAAACCGGCTTCGGCGGCTTCGTGCAGGTTGATGCCCTTCTGGTCACCGAGCAGGTTGCGGCCGCCCTGGGCCACCACGACATCGACGGTGATGGCTTCCACGCCACCGATGGCCGCGGTGGCCAGGACGGTCCCGGCGAT
>NZ_JBVHPX010000041.1:0-29844 GCF_055567735.1 Streptomyces sp. NPDC026394 | reverse complement strand
TGCCGTTCGTCCAGCGCACCAGAAGATCGCTGGTGCCGTCCCCGGTGAAGTCACCCGCGGTCATCACCGCCGCGTTCTTCCATTCCGGGTCCTTGGCCAGCTGTACGTCCTTGCCGAAACCGTAAGCGCCATTGCCCGAGTAGAGGGAGACCTCCCCGTCCGACCAACGCACGATCAGGTCACTGGTACGGCGCCGTACCGAGGCACTGTGGAAACTGCCGGCGGTCATCGCGCGGGCGTGCTGCCAGGTGCCGGATCCGCCCATGGTGAATTTCCCGTCCAGGGGAAGATCGGCGACAGCCTGCCGGTAGAGCCACGTCGCGTCGTCGTCGAACTGCGAGGCGTATGAAGTGTGGTCGTACTGCCCGCCGGTCTTGTAACCGCCGATGACACCGACCAGATTGCCGCGCTGCCCGTCGAAATCCTCGATGAACGGACCGCCGCTGACGCCCGCCCGGTAATCGTCACACTGAATCTCCATGAAACGGCCCTGGAATGCCCGGGTGTCATTCGTGCACGACAACGGCGTCTTCTGCCCACCCGGATACCCGACGACCGTCACCCCCGCGCGCGCCAGGTGCGCGGAATCGACGGCTGTAAGGGTGTTGCCCGGACCTGCGGCGTCCTCCAGCAGCTGCCCCTGCGTATTGACCCCCACCCGCAGGAAGGCGAAGTCCACGTCGTCGTCGGCCGGGTCCTGCTGGTAGCGGTGGTCGATCCAGACCTTGCCGTCCAGGACGGGGAAGATGCCGTACGGCGTCTCGCCGGCCTGGCCCGCCTTGGTCGTCCCGGCGCGGTAGCCGGGGACGAAGGCGGCGTCACGCAGCGAGGTGTTGCCCTTGAGGCAGTGCGCGGCCGTGACCACGACACTCTTGGACCCCGACGTGACGGTACTGGCCGTACAGAACTGGTTCGAGGTGGCGGACCCGTCGTTGCCGCGCAGCAGGAACACGCCGACGGTGGCGATGCCCTCGGCCACCTGGTGGGTCGGCTCCGCCGACCGCTTGCGCCGCACGCCGGGCGCGGGCTGACCGCCCTCGCTCTTCGCCCCGGCCTCGGCGGTCTCCACCGGCACCGCACTGCGGATACGTTCCGGCGTCCAGTACCGCTGCACCTCACGCGCCTCACGCAGCTGATCGGCAGGTACGTCCCCGGACGTGCGCGGCGCCGAGGCCGGCCCGCTCGGGCTCGGAAGGGGGACGGCGAAGGCGGTGGCCGCCGGGACGGCGAGGGCGACCGACGTGCAGACGCCGATGGCGGCGGTGCGCAGGCGAGGTATGCGTCTCATGAAGTTTTTTCCGTTGGGGAAGACGTGGCCGGGACAGCGCCCGGCCACGTGGGCCGAAAGGGAAGGGGGGCAAAAAGGACGAAGAGGGCGTAGCAGGGTATTGCGGGTCCCGCTCACGGGCGGTGTGACCGTCAGGGGAGGTACAGCACGGTCCCGGACGGAGTGGTCAGACGAAGGGTGTAGGTGCCGGACGCTGATCGGAGAACAGCGTCGGCAGCGTGACACGGCCGTCCGCACCGGCGGGCGGCAGGGTAAGAGTACGGACCGCCGCGCCGTGCACGCCTTCGAAATACGGCCCGACCGTGCCGTCCACGGTGCCCTTCTCCCGGTCCGCGGGGCGGATGGTGGCGGTGATCCGCACCCCGGAGGCGGGCCGAGCGCGGTCCCTGGCCCGCAGCGACGGAAGGCCGGGGAAGCGGCTCCCCGTCTCGGCTCGCGACAACTCGGGCAAGTCCGCTGTCTCCTGATCCCACAACTCCAGGTGATCGGCCGTGGGTTCCGCGGCGGGACGAACCGTGACGGTGAAGACGACGGCCGGTCCGCGCACACCCGGAGCTGTCGCGACGACCGTGCAACGGCCGGGGTGGTCGCCGGCCTGGAGGGCGGTGCGGGGGCCGTGCCGTGGGAGTCGGAGATCACGGTGGTGGTGTCGGGTGCGGTGTCGGTGATCGTGTGGGGCGCGGCGGAGAAACCTATCCCTCCGGTGCTGCCGGCCCCACCAGTACCGCCGAGACGGAAGGTGTTCCGAGCGCCCGGGAACGGCGTACCCATGAACATCGACAGCTCGCACCTGCGCACGCCTGACGACAGGCCGCCCGGCCTCGGCCCCCAGCTCACGCTCGCCGAGGGGCTCCAGCCTGAGCACGACGCGGTGTTCCACGACAGGTTTCGGCTTCTCGACGGGCTCAGGAGCAGGCTTGTCCGCCGGACGCGGCGGTGCAGGAGATACGACAGGGCGCCACACTCCACCGGCGCTCCCGGGCCCACTCTTGCCCCCTGCCCCTGCCCCGCAAGGGGACCCAGGCGTGTCTCAGAGGTTCTCTCCGCGGAGACGGGCCGGTGCGGCGTGGCCGGAGCGTCGTCCAGCATCTCAGTGGCCCCGGCACCCCGATAGGGGTCCACCCACTTCCGTACGGCATTCACATACGCACGGGGTTTGTTGTAACTCAACCCAGCCCGGTCCAGATCGGCCCCCCGGCTCAGATCCCGATCCCCCGCACACAGATAACGCGCCGTACCCAATGCCGCATCAAACATATTGTTCGGGTCCTTGACCCCGTCACCATTACCGTCCGCGCCCCAGCTCCCCCACGTCGACGGAATGAACTGCGTCGGCCCCACCGCACGGTCGGACACCGCGTCCCCGCCCCGCCGTCCCCCATCGGTGTCCCGGATCAGCGCGAACTGCACCCCTTCCAGCCGCGACCCCGAATCGGCCGCGCCGTCACCACGCAACCCGTAACCCGACGCATGCACCGACTGCACCCGCCCGATCCCCGCCACCAACTCCCACGGCAGACGACACGACGGCTGACTCCCCCGCACCCCTCCGCCTTCCGATACGCAGCCAAAGCCGTAGCCGGAAAACCGATAGCACCGGACGGCTTTTCACAATCTCCCGCCGGCCCCTGCGGTTCACTGCCCCCTTCAAAAGGTTGGGCAGGTCGAGCGCGGCACCGCCCCGGTTCCGTTCCGGGACAGCGCCCCCACCGGAGGGCGGGAGGTCCGGCCGGTCCGTCCACGGTGTTACGGACGGACCGGCCGGACCGGTCATTGGCTCGGATCAGCCGACGATCTTGACCTCGCCGTGCAGCCCCTGGGCGTCCACACCCGGGTACATGCTCAGCGACCCGTTGGCCCAGCGCACGATGACGTCGTTGGGCCGATCGTTGGCGACGAAGGCACCCGCGCCGACCACGGTCGCGTTGGTCCAGGCGGAACCCTGCGGGCGGATCTGCGTCTCGCCGTGGAAGCCGGCGGTGTCCACGCCCGGGTAGATGGTGGCCTCACCGTCGGACCAGCGCACCAGCAGGTCCCCGGTCTTCTTGCCGGTGAACTCGCCCGAGGTGATCTGTGTGGCGTGCGGCCACGTCGTGTTCGCCTTGGTCAGCACCTTCTGAGAGGCCGGCTTCACGCCGTTCGTGTTCAGGTCGGGGTGGAGCGTGACGTGGCCGTCGTTCCAGACGACCAGCAGGTCGTCGCGCTGCGCGTTGGCGGTGTACCGGCCCGCGGTGATCTGCGCGGCCTTCGTCCAGTCCGCGCTCTTGGCCAGCATCTTCTCCCCGTGAAAGCCCTTCTTGTCCACGTGGGTGTACTGGGTCAGTTCACCGTCGCTCCAGCGCACCACCAGACCGTCCGTGCCGTCGCCGAAGCTGGCACCGGTGATCCCCCGCGCATAGTCCCAGGTGCTCTTCTTCGTCGGGGTGTTGGGCGCCGCTAGCTGGTACTCGGCGACGAAGGGCGTCTTGGCATCCTTGTCCTCGGCACCCTCGTAGAGGGTCACCTCGGCATCGTTCCAGCGCACGATCATGTCCATGTGCCGGGTACCGCCCGCCGAACCACCGGTGAAGTAACCGGTGGCGATGTGGGTGGCCTTGCCCCATGGCGCTGAGGCGAAGACCGGCCGGTAGCGGACCTTTTGCACCCAGGCACTGATGTCGTCCACACGGGCGCCGACCGCGTCAGTACGGGTCTCCGCCGGGTCCGTGCCCAGGCAACCGCCCTGCCACGAGGCGCCGTTGACGCCGACCAGCTCCACCCGGCCGGTCGCCTCGCGCAGCTGCGGGCCACCGGAGTCGCCCTTGCACACCGCCGAGTCCTTGCCGGTGATGCCCAGCTTCCCGTCCTGGACCGAACCGACCGTGAACGAACCGGCGTGCAGGTTGTTCGGCACCCACTCGGCCTTGGTCCGGCCGTACCCGAGGACCTTCAGCTCCTCGCCCTGCCTGGGCGAGGACGAGGCGACTGCGACCGGGGCGATGCCGCTGACCGGCTTGGCCAGCTTCGCCATCACCAGGTCCCGGCCCGCGTAGGGCACCAGCTCACTGACCTCGCTGACCGCTCCACCCGCGGCGCTCACGTCCGTACGGCCGACGGTCACCGTGGTCTTCCACTTGGGCGCACCTTCGGCAACTCGTGTGTCGTTCGGGTCGTCGGAGAAGCACCGGGCAGCGGTGAGCACCCACTGCCGGTCCACCAGCGCACCCGAGCAACTGCGCACACCGTCACCGATGTCCAGCTTCGCGGCGAATGTGTAGGAGCCGTTCGTGACCGGGCTTCCGGACACGGCGAACGCGGGAGCGACGGTGGCCAGCGCGCCACTCGCGACCGCGGCGGCAGCCACCGCGGTCAGCCACGCCCTACGGGAACGTATGTTTTCCATTTTCCCTTTTCCTGAAATGGCAGATGAGGCACGTAGCGACGTGCACGCCCTCCCCCGTTTTCGCGCAGCAAGGCGCACCGTCCGGTTACGGACCGAGGATCGGGAAGCTGTACGGCACTGCGTGAAAACAGCCGGCCGGCCCTTCAATGCGGGCACCGGCTGATTCTCCGGCGGACAGTCGCGACTTCAACGATGAACTGTCGGCCGGTCGTGAGACCGCCTCAATCACAGGCGATTGCGGCGCTCGATTGAATCGCCGCTCGAAAAGCGAGGATTACTTGGGCAAGTTCCGGGGCTGAGCGGCAGCCGTTCCCGGCGCTGCTCCCCGGTACGCGCCCGGCCCGGTCAGTCCAATTCGGGGCCGGGCGTGGCCGACCGACGCCGGTCGTGACCGGTCGGATGGCGTAAAAATGGGTCAGCCGGTGACACGCAGCTCGACGAGCACGGTGGACTGACCGGCGTTTCCGGCCTCACCGAAAGGCTTGTAGTCGTTCTTGGGAGCATTGATGACGGTTTCCTTGCCGTCGGAGGTGACCTTGGCCTGCACCGGGTGTCCCTCGGTCCACATGCCGAATGCCTGCGGCAGCTCCAAGGCCAGGTAACCCTTGTTGCCACTGACCGCGAAACAGAACTCACCCGAGCCGGTGCGCGACTTGACCATGATGTCGTGAGCGGCAGCGCAGTCGACCAGCGTGATGTGACCGTCACCCCGCTTCAGCATGATTTTCCGCTCCTGGAAAATCCGGTCGGCACCGGGATAAGCGAAGTCCTCGACGGCGGGCGGCATACCGGCATCGGCTGCCGAGGCCACGGTCGCGGTTGCAGCGGACTGCGGTGCGGCTTGCGCGACCGTGAGGCCGGCTATCGCAGCCGATACGGAGAACGCGCCGATGAGACCGGTGAGCAAAGCTTTACGGGCACGAGGCATCGCCACGGTGTCCTTCCGGGAGTCAATGTGGGCGGCAGTCAGCCCACGGAACGCGAAGTAAAGCATATGTAGGCTTTGTGGCTTCATCTCAGCCGCAATCACACGAACTCCCCCCAGCGCGCGCCGCGTACGGCTTGCGCACACCATCCGAACGGCACCTGACCAGGCTCTTTCGCGCAACCACACGGGGTGTCCAGGCAACGGCTCCCTCACCACGGCAAACCTCGCCTTTCACTGCTTCCCTTTCACTTCTCCCCTCCCGCTGTTCCACCCGGACATCGTGATCAACGGCAGCCCTGACGACATCCGGCCGGGGACGCCCGGCCTCCCGGACATGGGCTTCGAGCAGCGCCGACGTTCCCCTGCTCCCGCCCACGAAGCCGCGTGGGACAACGCCTTCCTGACCGGCCTTCCCCGTCCCGTAGGGCCGGTTGACCAAGCACCGCACCGGCCGCGGAACCGAAGCCGGCAACCCGCGACAACTACGCCAGGTCGGCGGTGGATACGATGCCGGAGGCGAGGCTCCCGTGCCGGCCGAGACGAAGCCGAAGGCAGACAGGGCCCACGTGCCCGCCCGGACTACGCCAGGTTTCCCGCAACCGCCCGAAAAACGGGGCTGCCACGGGCCGTTGCGCCGCCAAGGTCACCCTTCTTCAGGGCGCGGCCGAGGCAGACGATTCCGCACCGCGACTCTCCCACTGTCATCGGAAGGCACCTCGACGTGTCCGGAGCACCGTCCTCGCATATTCCGGTTGCCCCGGCCGCCGACGTCCACCACAGACGCGGCCGTCCGCTCTTCGTGGGCATGTTCGTGGTGCTCGCGGGTCTGGTGGCCCTGGCGTGGTTCTTCCGAGCGACCTGCTCGGCCACAAGGGCCGCGTGGTGTGGGAAGCGGTGCTCACCACCGCGGACCGTGACCGGCTGGCCACGACGCCCGGTGTCGTACGTGCGGAGGGTGTGATCTTCGGCCGGGCCGGACTGTTCGGCGCGAGGGCGAGTTCATCCAAGTTCCTCCGGGCCACCACCGTCCTGGGCTGGACGGGCACGAACTGAAGCGCAGCAGACGCTTCACGGTGAAGTCGGGCAAGGCTCCCGCCGGACCGGGCCAGGTCGCGCTCAACAAACCCGACGCCGACACGGCCGGCCTCACAGTGGATGACACCATCCGCGTCCTGCTGGTCGGCGGGTTCGTCATCGCCAACACCTTCACCTTGCTCGTGAGTCGCCGCCCCTGGTGTTCGCACTGCTCAGGGCCGTCGGTGCCCGCGGGCGCCAGGTGCGGTCCGCCGTCATCGCCGAGGCGGCCGTGCTCGGTCTGGTGGGCGGCACGGTCGGCACGGCGGCCGGTGTGGCGCTGGGCCCGCCGGAGGCGGCGGCCGCCGCGCTCGCTCTCCAGCGGACGACCGGCACGTTCTACCGCTGCGTCAAGGGGGCCATGGAGGGGGACTCCGAGGCCCAGCAGGAGTTCGGCTCCGCCTTCTCGCCCTTCTGGAAGGCACTGGAAAATTTCATCGACGCCGCTCGCGCCGCCCATCAGGAAGGTTGAGCCACCGGCCGGAAGGCTGATCCGTCGACCAGGGCAGTTCGGTGTCTGGTGCACATCGGGCCGTGGGACGGCGGCTGTGACGTGGGCAGTAGGGTCCTCCTCCATGACCGAACCAGACTTCCTGCAGGACACCCGGCAGTCCTATGACGCCATAGCCGACGAATACGTGGCCTTCGAGCACGGCGATCTGGAGGCGAAGCCGCTGGACCGGGCGATGCTCGCGGGCTTCGCCGAGATGGTGCAGGCCGGCGGTGGCGGGCCCGTGGCCGAGGTGGGATGCGGCACCGGCCGGGTGACCGCGCACCTGGCCGGTCTGGGCCTGTCCGTCTCCGGCATCGACCTGTCACCGGGCATGCTCGCGGTGGCCCGCCGTCAGCACCCGGACCTGCGTTTCGACGAGGGTTCCATGCTGGCTCTCGACCTCCCCGACAACAGCCTCAGCGGTGTCGTGGCCTGGTACTCGACCATCCACGTACCGCTGGAGCTGCTGCCGGTGGCGTTCGCCGAGTTCCACCGGGTGCTCGCGCCCGGCGGCCATCTGCTGGCCGCCTTCCAGGTGGGAGACGGGCCGCTGCGCCTGGAGGAGGCTTTCGGCCGACAGGTTTCGCTCGACTTCCATCGGCGGCAGCCGGACCAGATGGCCGACCTGCTGGACCGGGCGGGTCTGCCCGTGCGTGCCCGTCTGGTGCGCGAGCCCTACGAGGGCAAGTTCGCCGAACGGACGCCTCAGGCCTTCCTCGTGGCCCGCAAGCCGGCCGCGGCGGCTCCGGCGTAGAGAGGGGGATCGGGGAGGGGAGCGGGAAAAGGGGCTCGGAAGGGGGGCGAGCGGACGTGGCGGGGCCTGTCTACCGCCTGCCTTGGTGCCCCTCCGTGCCCCGTGGGTTACTTTTTGGCTCCCTTGGCTTCCCTTGGTCCTCCTGCCCGCTTGTTCGCCTTCGGCCGCCCTATGCCCGTGTCGCCGTACGCGGTTCCCGGTTCGCCTCACGTCCCTCCCCCGACGCCTCGACGAGAGCCGCCGTGAAGGGGTGGCCAGGGGCCGTCAGGACGCGGGTGACGGGTCCCTGTTCGACCACGTCGCCGGCGTCCAGCACCAGGATGCGGTCGGCCCGGGCGGCCGGGCCCAGATCGTGCGTGATCCACACCAGCGCCAGGTCCGGCTGGTCGTGCAGCAGCCGGTCGAGGACGGCGAGGATGGTCCGCCGGGTCACCGTGTCCAGGCCCGAGGTGATCTCGTCGCAGACCAGGACGCGGGGGCGGGCGAGCAGGGCGCGGGCGAGTGCCGCGCGCTGGAGTTCGCCTCCGGAGAGCCGGCCCGGTCGGCTGTGGAGGTGCTGCTCGCGGAGCCCGACCTCCGCGAGCAGCACTTCTGCCTGCCGCGCGGCGTCCGTGGGTGTGGCCCCGCGCAGGCGCACCGCCGTACGCGCGACCTGTGCCAGCAGCGTGCGGTGTTCGTCGAAGGAGGCGTGCGCGTCCTGGAACACGTACTGCACCGCGGCCAGTTGTCGGGGTGTACGGTCGCGGAGGCTGCTGGGCAACCGTACGCCGTCGAGGTGGACCTCGCCGTCGTACGTACGGTGCAGTCCTGCCAGGCACCGGCCGAGGGTGGTCTTGCCGCTGCCGGAACGGCCGACGACCACCACCCGTTCGCCTGGCCGGACGCGCAGGGAGACATCGCGCAGCACGTCGACGGTACGGCGGGCGCCGCCGCGGTGGTGGGCGGTCAGGTCCCGTACTTCGAGTACGGCATCGCTCCCGCTCCGCATTTCGGTCACTTCGGGTGTTTCGGGCACCTCCACGGCTTCATCAGGATCGGCGTCGGCGTCGGTGTCGGCGTCGGCGTCGGCGTCGGCGTCGCTTCGCACCTCCGGGGCCTGGTCAGGCCCGATGTCGCCCATCGGCCCCGGTACGGCGCCGTCCTCCTCCCCCAACCCGAACAACCGGCGCGTCCACGCATGCTGTGCCCCCGTCACCACCTGTTCGACGGGCCCTGCCTCGACCACCCGCCCGTCCTTCAGGACCACGACCTCGTCGGCCAGTTCACGCACCACGTCCAAGTCGTGGCTGAGCAGCAGGACGCCGATGCCCTGCCGGACGACCGACACCAGCTCCGCGACGATGCGGCGCTTGGTGAGGGCGTCCTGTCCGGTGGTCGGTTCGTCGGCGACCACGACGCGGGCGCCCAGCAACAGGGCTTGGGCGAGCACGACGCGCTGCTGCTGGCCGCCGGAAAGCTGGTGCGGGTAGCGACGCAGGAGTTCGGAGGGTTCGGTGAGTTGGGCGCGGGAGAGCGCCTCGTCGATGCGGGTCGCGGCAGCTCGGGCGCGGTCGCGGCGCGGCAGGTGGCGCACCTGCGTACGGGCGATGTCGGTCAGCAGGGCACCGGCCCGGCGGGCGGGATTGAGGACCGTCGCCGGGTGCTGCGGTACGTGGCCGACCAGGCGATCCGTGACCGTCACCGTCCCGGAGACCCGGGCGCCCGGCGGGTAGGTGCCGAGCAGGGCCAGTCCGGTCGTGGTCTTGCCGCTGCCGGAGGCGCC
This sequence comes from Streptomyces sp. NPDC026394, assembly GCF_055567735.1. Taxonomy (NCBI): domain Bacteria; kingdom Bacillati; phylum Actinomycetota; class Actinomycetes; order Kitasatosporales; family Streptomycetaceae; genus Streptomyces; species Streptomyces sp. NPDC026394. Next base: position 20,163 of record NZ_JBVHPX010000041.1, on the reverse strand, counting down.
GACGAGGGCGGTCACCGTGCCCGCGCGGACCCGAAGGCTTACTCCGTCGACGACGGCCCGGCCGCCGACCTCCACCCGCAGACCCTCGACCTCGGCGACGACGTCCACTGCCGCGCTCACCGGCGCCCCTCCTTCACGTCAGATACATCGGTCATATCGGCCGCATCGACCACATCGGCAACATCGGCCGCATCGGTCACACCAGGCATGCCAGAGGCTTCAGACGCAGCGGGCGCGTCGGGCCTGTCACGCCTGACAGGCGTGACAGGCGTGTCAGGCGCAACCGCCCTCGACCTCCGCCCCTCCCCTCCCAGCACCGCATCCACCACCAGGTTCCCGCCCATCGACAACGCCACGATCAGCAGTGCGGGCACCACCACGGCCCACGGCTGCACGAAAAGCCCGGTGCGGTTGCGGTCGACCATGACCGCCCAGTCCGCCGCGTCCGGTTCCACGCCGACGCCCAGGAAGGCGGCGGTGGCGACGAGGTAGAGCACGCCGGTCAGTCGGACGCCCGCGTCGGCGGCGAAGGTGCGCAGCGCCGACCGGCCGACGTAGCCGATCGCCGTACGCCACCAGGTCTCGCCCTGCATGCGCAGCGCCTCGACGGCGGGGCGCGCGGCCGCTTCCGAGGCGGCGGCGCGGACGATTCTGGCCGCGTCCGGGATGTTGACGAGGGCCACCAGCAGCGCGAGCCCCGCGGCGCCCGGTGAGAAGACGGCGGCGACCAGGAGGATGAGCAGCAGTGACGGCACCGCGAGCAGCACGTCCAGCGGGCGCATCAGCAGTTCTTCGAGCCAGGTGCGGTGGGTGAGGGCGGCGGCCAGCCCCAGTGGGACGGCGACCGCGTAGGCGAGTGCGGTGGCGGCCAGGGCCACGAGCACCACCGACTGTCCGCCGAGCAGGATCTGCCGCACCACGTCGCGGCCGACGAAGTCGGTGCCGAGCCAGTGGCCGCCACCGAGCGTGAAGGACGCGGACCGCGGGCCGGGTTCGCCTGCCAGCAGCGGCCCGAGGAGGGCGAGGAGGAGGGGAACACCGGCGATCAGCAGTCCGGCCAGGCCGGTCCGCCGCCCAGCCGTACGTAGGGGCTTCCGTGTCAGACCGGTCAGCCACCCAGCCATACGGGTGCGCTTCCGTGCCGCCCCGGTCAGCCACCCCACCGACCCCTTCGGCTTCCGCATCACGCCGCCACCCCCGCCCGAGGCGCGAGCCGGCGGGCGACCAGGTCCGCGCCGAGGTTGAGGACGACCGCGACCAGGCCGAAGACCACGGCCAGGCCCTGGACCACGGGGACGTCGCGTTCGGCGACCGCGTTCATCAGGACGGTGCCCAGGCCCGGAATGACGAACAGCGCCTCGACGACGATCACTCCGCACAGCAGCCAGTCGACGGTACGGGCGAGTTGCTGGGTGGCGGGCGCAAGGGCGTTCGGCAGGGCGTGCGCGTACCGGACGCGCACCGCGGACACCCCGTAGCGGGCCGCCTGCCGGGCGTACGGGGACCGCAGCGCGTCGATCATCCCGGCCCGTACCAGGCGGCTGACCGAGCAGACGGGGCGGGAGAGCAGCACGAGGACGGGCAGGACGAGGACGGCCGGCTGGGCGAGCAGGTCACCGCCGGAGCCGACGGCGGTCGGCGGCAGCCACCCCAGCCGGAGGGCGAAGAGGGTGACCAGCAGCACGCCGAGGGCGAACTCCGGTACGGCGTACACCGCGAGGGTGATGGAGCTGACCAACCGGTCCGCGAGGGAGCCTTCGCGGCGCGCGGCCAGGACGCCGAGCCCCACCCCGGCCGGCACCAGCAGCACCACGGTGACGGCGGCGAGCAGCAGAGTGGGTCCGAAGCCGTCGGCGAGGTAGGCCACGACGGGCCGGCCGGAGGTCAGCGAGGTCCCGAGATCGCCGTGGAGCAGTCCCAGCACCCAGTCGGCGAGCCGTTCGGCGGCCGGGCGGTCCAGGCCCATCTCCGTACGGATGGCCGCGATGCGGGCCGGGTCGGGCTGGTCGCCCGCCAGGGCGACGGCGGCGTCCCCGGGCAGCGCCTCGGTGAGCACGAAGACCAGCAGCACGACGGCGACGGTCTGCGCGACACCGAGCAGCAGCCGGCGCGCGAGCCAGGACCGCAGCACGGCCGGTACGGCTGGTCCGACGCGTCCGAGGCCGCCGCCGCGGCCGGCGCGGCCGGGACGTCCGGCAGGTCCAGTACGCCCAGTACGTCCGGCACGTCCCGCGCGCGGCCGGGGTGGCACGATGGGTGCGCTCACGCCAGCCACACCGTGTCGAAGCGGGCCCAGTCCAGGGTGTTGGCGGGCGCGTCGTGCGCCACGCCGTGCACACGGCGGGAGGTGCCGACGATCCAGTCCGCGAAACCCCACACCAGGAAGCCGCCCTCGGTGTACAGGCGGCGCTGCATCCGCCCGTACACCGCCGCCCGTTCCTTCTTGTCCTTGGTGGACTGGGCCTGCTGGTACAGGGCGTCGAAGTCCTTGTGCCGCCACTGGGTGGCGTTGGTGGTCGAACCGCTCAGCAGCCGCTGCGAGAAGTGCGACTCGATGGGCATGGCGCCGGAGCGGTAGCAGCACAGGGTGCCGGAGTCGAGGATGTCGCTCCAGTAACTGTCCTTGCTGCCGGACTTCACCTGGACGGTCACGCCCGCCTTGGCGGCCTGGTCGCGGAAGATGCCGGCCGCCTCGGTGAACCCGGCGGCGACGGGCGAGGTGTCGAGGGTGAGGCGCAGGTCCTCGGCACCGGCCTGCTTGAGGAGGTGCCGGGCCCGGTCGAGGTCCTGGTGGCGCTGCGGCAGGTCGGCGGCGTAGTACTCGTACCCCTTCCCGAACAGGTCGTTGCCGATCTCGCCCGCGCCGGAGAGGGCGCCGTCGACGAGTTCCTTGCGGTCGGCGATGAGGAAGAACGCCTCGCGGACCCGCTTGTCGTCGAAGGGGGCGCGGTCGGTCTTCATCGCGAAGGACTGCATGGCGCTGTTGCGCAGCCGTACGATCTCGACCTGGCCCTTGCCCTCGTGGGCGCGCGCGGTGGTGGGGTCGAGTTCGTGCGCGTACTCGACCTGGCCGCCGAGCAGGGCGTTGATCCGCGCGGATTCCTCGTTGGCGACGACGAACTCCAGCTCGTCCAGGTGCGGCGCGCCGTCCCAGTAGGCGTCGTTGCGCCGGACGACGCAGGAACGGCCCGGCGTGAAGGAGACGAAGCGGAAAGGGCCGGAGCCGACCGGCCGGGCGAAGTCCGCGTCGGTCGTGCCGTCCGGGACGATGTACGCGCCGAACGCGGCCAGCACGTTGGCGAATTCGGCGGTGGGGCGCTTCAGCCGGAACTCCACGGTGTCCGGGGAGACCGCGCGGCTGGCGGCCAGGTCGATGGGTTCCAGGGACGCCTTGGCGCGGTATGCCTTCTTCGGGTCGGCTATGCGGCGGAAGCTGTAGAGGACGTCCTCGGCGGTGACCGGCTTGCCGTTGTGGAAGGCGGCCTTGCGCAGGGTGACCCGCCAGCGGTCGAGGGTGTCGTCGGGCTCCCACTTGGCGGCCAGGCGGGGGCGGGCGGACATGTCGGTGCCGCAGTCGGCCAGCTTGTCGTAGAGGGCCTTGGCGCGGGCGGCGTCGGCGAAGAGGTTGCCCAGGTGCGGGTCGAGGGTTTCGGAGGCGCCGCCACCGGCGAAGGCCGCGCGCAGCCGGCCGCCGCGCCGGGGTGCGCCGCCCCCGCTGCCCGGCGAGCCGGATCCGGTACCGCAGCCGGCCAGGACGAGTCCCGCGGCGGCCGTGGCGCCCGCGGTCGCGGCGAGGAAACCGCGCCGCCGCAGGCCGGGCGGAACGGTGGTTTCCCGCTCGGGGGGAGGGAGTTCGGTCATGGTGGGTCTCGCCTCGTGTGAGTTGGTGAGCAGAAAGGCAGGGCAGGAAGCGGAGGGCGGTCAGCCGTCACCCCGTCGGGCCACGAGGTGCAGCCGGTCCCCGTCGGCGGAACCACCAGGGGACGGGGCCGGCCCGGGCCGCCAGGGCGGTTCCGTCCGGGGGCCGGGCCCGTCGTGCAGCTCCAGCACCGCGAAGCCGTGCGCGGCCAGCGCGTACCGCAGTTCCTGGGGGAACAGCAGCCGCCAGGCGGAGTGCTGTTCGACCGGTGGTGTGCCGTCCTCCGTGGTCCAGACCCGCCGTCGGCGCAGCAGTTGGGCCGCCCGGTCGACGGTGAGCGTCGTGACGGACCGGTATACCGTGCCCTCCCGCTCGAAACCGCGGACGGCCGGTGCGTCCAGCAGTTCCGTACGGCCGAGGAAGAACGCTCCGTTGCGCATCTCGGCGACCAGCAGTCCGCCGGGTGCCAGGGCGCGGCGGCAGGAGCCCAGGAAGCCGTCGAGTTCGTCGTTGGTGTGGCAGTACAGCAGCGCGCTGTCCAGGCAGACGACGGCGTCGAACGGCCGTCGGCCGAGGTCCGTGAGGTGGAACCGGCGCAGGTCGGCACGCTCGTACCGGGGCCCGGGATGGCAGGTACGGGCATACGCCAGCATCGCGTCCGAAAGATCGGCCCCGACGACCGTACGGCCCATGCCGTGCAGGTGGGCGGCGTCCCGTCCGGTGCCGCAGCCGATGTCGAGGACGCGCGGCCCGGCGCCGTACCGGCACAGGACGTCCTCGGCCCAGCGGGCGGCGAGCCGCTCCGGGTCGGGGAACCGGGCCTCGTACAGGGCGGGGTTGTCGGTCAGCAGGTTGCGGGCGACGGCGCTGTCCGTCATGCCGTCACCGCCACGGCCCGTACGGGCAGGGCCCGCAGCCGGTGCAGCCAGCCGACGCCGGCCGCCGACAGGAGGCCGAAGGCGAGGCAGCACGCCCAGGGCAGCCAGGCGGCGGCGCCGTGCCCGCCCGCGTCCATGGCCCAGCCGACGACGGTGTTGCCGACGGCGGCGGCGATGCCGGAGACGACGTAGAAGATCCCGAAGTAGGTACCGGTCAGTTCGGCGCGGCCGAACTCCGGTATCAGCTCCATGACGAACGGCTGGGCGATCATGACACCGACGTACAGGAGCAGCGCCCCGGCCAGTACGGGTACGAGGGCGAGCGCGGCCCGGCCCGCACCGCCTCCGCCCGCTGCGGGCGGCGCCCCGGCGACCAGCATCGGCGGGACGAACGCCGCCCCCATCAGCGCCAGCCCGACGGCGACCCAACGCGCCCGGCTGCCCCGTTCCTTGAGCGAGCGGGTGATGCGCATCTGAAGGGTGAGGTTGGCCAGTGTGCCGACGAGGAAGACGACGCCCGCCGCGCCGTCCCAGCCGGTGGCTCTGCGGGCGCCGTCCGGGAGCAGCAGGTAGAGCTGGTTCTCCATGGTGAACATGCCGACCATGGCGAGGGAGAAGGCCAGGAACGCCCGGTTGGCGAGGACCTCGCGCCAGTCACCGAGCACGCTGCCCTTCGAGGCGGGCACCTCGCGGCCGGGCAGCACGGCGGCCTGGGCGGCGGTGAGCAGGGCGAAGATCGCGGCGGCGGTGAGGGCGGAGGCCCGGAAGTCGACGAGCAGCAGGGCACTGCCGATCAGCGGCCCGACCAGGGCACCGGTCGTCGCGAAGATGTTGAACAGGGCGAACGCCTCCGCCTTGCGGTCCCCCGCCTCCGCCGCCAGATAGGCGCGCACGGCCGGGTTGAACAGGGCCCCGGCGAGCCCGCTGAGTACGGAGGCGGCCAGCAGGACGGGCAGCCCGTCGCCCAGCGCGAACAGGGCGAAGCCGACGGTACGCAGGGCGCAGCCCGCGATGATCACGCCGCGCGCCCCGAGCCGGTCGGCGGCCGAGCCGCCGAGGATGAACAGGCCCTGCTGGCTGAGGTTGCGCACGCCCAGCACGATGCCGACGACCGCGGCCGACATCCCCAGGTCCTGGCCGAGGTGCGTGGCGAGGTACGGGATGAGCAGGTAGAAGCCGATGTTCACGCCGAGCTGGTTGACCAGCAGGAGCCGGATGGCGAGCGGGAAGGCCCGCATCTCACTCCACGTCTTCACGGTGGTGCCTTTCCTTCTGTACGGCGAGCGGTGCGAGGGGCGGAGCGGGTACGGCCGGTTCGGCACGCGGCGGCACCGGCCGTACCCCCAGCCCGGCCCCCGTCCCGGCGCGCACGGTCCCGTCGGTGCCGCCGATGCCGGTCCACGGGTCGTGCGCCAGCAGCAGGTGCCCGTCGAGATCGACCCAGCGGGCACGGTCGGCGAGGTGGACGGCGGGGGCGATGCCGAGGGTGCCGGCGGTCAGACAGCCGAGCATGAGCCGGGTGCCGCTGTCCGCGACCTGTTCCTCGATGCGCAGCGCCGCGTGCAGGCCGCCGCACTTGGCGAGCTTGACGTTGACGCCCTGCACCCGCCCGGCGAGCCGCGCCACGTCCGCGAGGCCGACGGCGTCCTCGTCGGCGATGACGGGCAGTGGGGCGCGTTCGGCGAGCCGGGCCAGCGCTTCGGGGTCGCCGGGCGCCGTCGGCTGTTCGACGGCCTCGACGCCCAGTGCGGCGAAGCGCGGCAGCAGTTGCCGGGCCTGCGCCGGTGTCCAGGCGCCGTTGGGATCGAGCAGCAGCGCCGCCGAGGGGGCGGCGTCCCGTACGGCCCGTACGCGGGCGAGGTCGTCCTCGGGGTCCGCCGTACCGGCCTTGATCTTGAGGACGGTGAAGCCGCTCTCCGCCAGGCAACGGGCCTGCGTACGGGCCCGCTCGGCGGACACGATGCCGATGGTGCGGGCCGTCGCCGCGGCCGGCCGTTCCACGGTGCCGAGCAGTCGGTGGACCGGCTGCCCGGCCCGCTTGCCCACCAGGTCGAGCAGCGCCGACTCGACGGCGGCGGTGACGGCGGGCGGGGTACCGGGCGCGGGCAGCTCGCCGTCCCGCAGGGCGTCGAGGGCGCTCTCCGGGCCGGCGAAGCGGCCGAGTTCCGCGCCGGCCGCGGCCAGCAGGCGGCGCAGCGTGTCGGTGTCGAGACCGTAGTAGACGCTGGTGACGGCCTCGCCGTGGCCGCGCAGCCCGTGGTGTTCCAGGGTGATCCAGACGGCGTTCCGTTCGGTCATCACGGAGCGGGAGATGCGCAGGGGTTCGGCGAGCTGAAGGCGTACGACCCGCAGGGTGACGTTCACGCTGCCCCCTCCCTTCGAAGCGGTACGGCCGGTGCCTTCGGGTCCACGACGGTGGTGCAGCGCGCCCAGCCGGTGGCCTCGGCCGCCGTGGGGTGCGGTATCTCCACCGGGCGGGTGGCCACCGGCTGCCGGTCCAGGCCGTGGGCTGCGGTGAAGTCCTCGTCGTAGACGGTGCCGAGGTAGCGGTGCAGACCGTCGGGGAAGACGGTGGCGACGACCGCGCCGGGGTGTACGCGGGCCGCCCAGGCGGAGACCAGGGCGACGGCGCCGGTGCTCCAGCCCCCACTGACGAAGCTGCCCCGGGCCAGCCGCCGGCAGGCGTCGGCGGCTTCGGCGGGTCCCACCCAGTGCACCTCGTCGAAGGCCCCGTAGGCGACGTTGCGCGGGTGGATGCTGCTGCCGAGGCCGCGCATCAGGCGGGGCCGGGCGGGCTGCCCGAAGATGGTGGAGCCGGTGGCGTCCACGCCGACGAGGCGCAGCGCGGGCCAGTGGCGGCGCAGCGGGCCGATGATCCCGGCGCTGTGGCCGCCGGTGCCGACGCTGCACACCAGGACGTCGAGGTGGTCCAGGTCGGCGGCGATCTCGGCGGCGAGCGAGGCGTAACCGGCCGCGTTGTCCGGGTTGTCGTACTGGTCGGGCCAGTACGCGTGCGGGAGCACGGTGCGCAGTTCGCGCAGCCGGGCGAGCCGCGCGGCCTGCCAGCCGCCTTCCGGGGCCGGGCGGTCGACGATCTCCAGCCGGGCACCGTACGCCCGCAGCAACCGGCGCATGGCCGGTTCCAGTTCGCTGTCGCAGACCAGGATCACGTCGTGGCCGAGCGCCTGCCCGGCGAAGGCCAGGCCGACGCCGAGGGTGCCGGAGGTGGACTCCACGACCGGTGCGCCGGGCCGCAGTTCGCCCCGTTCGCGGGCGCCGAGCAGCATGGACACGGCGGCGCGCGCCTTCATGCCGCCCGCGCCGAGCCCTTCCAGCTTGGCCCAGAAGCCGGGGTGCGGGCAGGGCAGGTCGCCGGTGATCCGGGCCAGCGGCGTACGGCCGACGAGGGCGAGGAGTTCCCGGTTGGCGGCGGGTGCGCCCAGGACGGCGGCGGTCATCGGTCGCCTCCTCGGTCCAGCAGCGCGTACTCGGCGTCGCCGGTGTAGCGGTGGACGACGCCGGGCCCGCCGTCGAGCCAGAAGAACGGATACGGCTCGGCGCACACGGCGCTCACTCCGGCGCCCAGCAGGCGCGGCAGTACGGCACTGCCGGTCTGGGCGAACATCACCAGCGGCTTCCCGTGCCGCTCGCAGTGGGCGCGCAGCGGTTCGAAGGTGCCGTTGCCCAGCGTCATGCCGGACGCCAGCACCGCGTCGCAGGCGTCCAGTTCGGCGAGCGCGTCGGTACGGATCGGCTCGCCCCACTCGGTGCGGCCGCCCTTGAGGTCGCACGGTACGCAGACCAGGCCGCGGGCGTGCAGCGCCTCCAGCAGCGAGTTGACGACGCCGACGACCAGGACGGTACGTCCGGGCGCGACGGCCAGCAGCCCGGCGACGCCACGGGCGCGGGCCCGGGACTTGGCGAGCGAGTCGCCGGCGGGCAGCTCCCACGGCCGCGCGCCGTTCGCGGGAGTGTGCGGCAGGGCGTGCATCAGGTACGCGTCCAGTGCGGCGGTCCGTACCGGCGCCAGCGGGTGGTCGAGCAGCGTCGCGACGTCGGCGCCCACACACTCGTCGATCGCGGCGGCGGGCAGTGCGCCGGGTTCCACGGCACAGGAGCCGACGGCGCTGCCGAGACGCAGACTGAGCACTTCATTGCGGTAACCGCCGCTGCGCCCTTCGTGGCGTACGGCCTGGCTGGTGGTGAAGGCCACCGCGATCTTCTGCGTACGGGGGTCGGGCCCCAGCTCACCGGCGCGTACGCGGCGTACGAGGTCCGGGAGCCCGGCCGCAACGGGCCGCGCCGGGCGGTCCGCCGCCACGATGCCCACGGCGCCGCCGTCCGCGGTCTCCTGCCCCAGCGGGCTCATCGTTCCTCCACCACCCGCGGACACAGTCCGGCCAGCAGCTCCTCGACGCGGGCGCGGGCGCCCGCCCCTTCGCCGTCACCGGCCATGACGTGCCCCAGGTATCCGTTGTTGCTGCCGGTGTCCTTGACGGCCTTGCCGGCCTCGGCCAACCGCACCTCCAGCACACCGGGCCGCGCGTCGAGCCCGTCGGCGCCGGATATGCACTCCAGCACACCGGTGCGCTCGGGCACGAGGAAGCCGATGGCGGCGCTGCGCAGTCCGGTCTCGCGCGGCGCGAGGTCCGGTGCGCGGCCGAGCGCCACCTCGACGAAGGCGGCGGCCAGATCGATGCCGGTGACGTGCCGGACCAGCTCGGTGATGCGGTTGCCCGCAGGCCTCGGATTCACCTCGACGACGCGCGGCCCGTCCGCGGTGAGCTTGATCTCGGTGTGCGCGACGACCTGGTCGAGCCCCAGCGCCTTGAGCGCGGCACACGCCGTGTCCGCCGCCGCTCCGGCGTCGGCGGCGCTCAGCGCGGCGGGGAACATGTGCCCTGTCTCGACGAACGCCGGGGCGCCGCCCACGCTCTTGTCGGTCACCCCGACCACATGCGCCGCGCCCCCGTACGACACGGTCTCGACGCTGACCTCCGGCCCGTCGAGCAGTTCCTCCAGCAGCACCACCGGGGCCCGGAGCTGCCCCCGCGCGTTGACCGGGAACCCGGCGAGCGCGCGGTGCGCGCGGGCCAGCTCCGCCTCGTCGTCCACCCGCCGTACGTACATCCCGGCGCACAGGTCCACCGGCTTGAGCACGAGCGGAAAGCCGATCTCGCGCGCCGCCTCGGCGGTCCGCGCCCAGTCGGCGCAGACGGCGAACCGGGGGCCCGGGACTCCGGCCGCCTCCAGGGCGCGCCGGGTGGCGTCCTTGCGGCAGGCGGCCTCCACGGCCTCCGGCGCGGGCCCGGGCAGGCCGAGGTACGCGGCGATGCGCGCCACGGTCGGCAGGTAGTAGTCGCACGAGCTGAGGACGCCGTCGAAGCCGGTCGCCGCGTGCAGGCGCTCGGCGTACGGCAGCAGCGTGTCGGTGTCGTTGGTGTCGGCAGTGATCACGTTGCGGGCCGACAGCAGCGGGTGGGCGGTGCCCTCGGGGGCGGCCCGCAGGTAGTGGTGCAGGTCGCGGGTGAGGAAGGTGAAGTCGTGTCCGGCCTCGCGGAGGGCCCGGGGCAGCAGCCTGCCCATCGACCCGACCCAGCTCTCGACCATCAGCAGATGCGCCACAACTCTCCTTCTGCGCAGGCGGTTTCGCGTCCGGGCACGCCGTGGGGAGGCCCCCGGTGCCGCGGTGCGGTGTTGACCGAACGCGATGCTAACCGTAATGATTTTCATTGTCACCTCTTGGGCCGGCCATCTGTCCGGCCGCCCGCCTCGCTCCCACCCGCCACCGCACGGCCCCGCCCTCACGGAATGCGAGCCCCATGCCTCCCGCCCCGCGCCGCACCGCCCTGCTCTGCGCGCTCCTGACCTGCGCCGCACCGCTCACCACCGGCACCGCCACCGCCGCCGAACCCCACGCCGCCGCCCCGTCCCCGCACTTCGGCACCTGTCCGGCCTCGGTCCCCGCGCCGCCCGCGCCGGACCGCGTCGAGTGCGGCACCGTGAGCGTGCCGCTGGACCACACCCGCCCGGACGGTGAGCACATACGGATCGCCGTCTCCCGCGTCCGGGCGTCGGGCACGCCCGCCGAACGGCGCGGCGTCCTCCTGGTCAACCCCGGCGGTCCGGGCGGCTCCGGCCTCCCGTATGCCGTCACCAAGCGCGCCAAACTCCCGGAGTCGGTACGCCGCGCCTACGACGTCATCGGCTTCGACCCGCGCGGCACCGGGCACAGCGCCCCCGCCGACTGCGGACCGATGGGCGGGCTCTTCGACAGCCCGGCCGCCGGCTCCGCGCCGTTCGACCCCGTACCGTACGACCGTCCCGGCGAACGGGCCTACCTCGACGCCCAGCGACGGCTGGCCGCCGACTGCGCCACCGGCACCGGCCGCGCCCTCCCCCACCTCTCCACCAGCGAGACCGCACGCGACATGGACGCCGTCCGGACGGCGCTCGGGGAACCGCGCATCAGCTACCTCGGCGTCTCGTACGGCACCTACCTCGGTGCCGCGTACGCCGCGCGATTCCCGGACCGCGTGGGCAAGTTGGTGCTGGACAGTGTGGTCGGCCCGGAGGACTGGCACGCGTTCGACGTACGGCAGGCCCGCGCGATGCTCCGCCAGCGCGACGTCCTCTTCGACTGGCTGGCGCGGCACGACTCCCGCTTCCGGCTCGGCACCACCCCGCGCGAGGTCCGCGCCGCCTACCTGCGCACACGCGACGGCCTGACCACGCACCCGGTGGCCGGCTTCGGAGCGGCGGCCTTCGACCGTGCCGTCTACCGTGCCCTGGGCCGCACCGAACGCTGGACCGCCCTGGGCGACGGGCTCCGCGCCTACCTGGACGAGGGCGCGGTCGACCGGCTCCGCCCCGCCGAGCCCTTCGACGGGCCCGCGTCACGTACGTACCAGGCCGCCAACCGGGCCGTGAAGTGCGCCGACGGTCCGGGGCCCACGCCGGGCCGGGTCCTCGCCGACATCCGTGGGCTGCGACGCCTGGACCCGCAGCCCGTACTGACCGGCCTGGAGGCGGCGAGCTGCGCGTACTGGCACACCCGCCCCGCCGAGCGCACCCGGCTCGGCAGCCCCACGGCGCCCCCGGCCCTGCTCGTGGCGTCCGCGCACGACCCCGTGACGCCGATCGCCGGTGCGCGGGCCCTCGGCCGCACCCTGCCCGGTTCCCGGCTGGTCACCCTGCACAACGACTACTCGCACGGCGTCTTCGCCAGCCGCGGCAACTCCTGCGTGGACTCCACGGTGGCCGCGTACCTCGTCGGCGACACCGTCCCGGCCGGGGACGTGCACTGCGAGGGCCCGGGGCTGCCCGAGCCGACGCCGCCGCGACCGTGACCCCGGCCGAGGACGAGAGGCCGAGTCCGAACAGCGAGGCCACCGGGTCTTCCGGGCGTTGCCGGCCGTCGCCCGTCTCGTGGAAGACGAGGCGCTCACCGTGGACGGCCGCGCCGGTCTCGCCGACCTCGCCGCGGCCCTGTCCGGGCCTTACCACCTCCATGCTGTCGCGCACGGCGGCGACTTCGGCGAACTGTTCCCGTTCACGACGGATCGCATCGGGTCGCTGGGCGGCCTGCGGAGCATGAGCATGCAGGTCTCACCGGCGCCGCCGCCCCCTCAGCCCACCACCGCGGCCTCGGGCGGATCAGCCCACCACCGTGACCTCGGGCGGAAGCGCCTCCAAGAAGCCCGGGGCATCCAGCAGCCGCTCCTCGAAGAACCCGGCCACACACGTCCGGGTGATCTCGGTCCCCCGGCCGCCGGGCAGCGAGCCGAGCGCGAAGGCGTACTCCTCCGCGTCGGTGAACTCCCGGTAGCCGAGGGGACCGGCCAGGGCGTCGAGGTCGGTTGCCGACCCGTGCCCGCCACCGTCGACCAGCAGATGGTGCCGCGGCCCGCGCAACACGTCCCACAGACGGCCGCGCGCCTGTGTCTCCTCCGGGAACTCCGGGTCGTCCGGGGTGAACTGGCACAGCAGGAACGGTCGCTCCAGGCCGGTGCGGAGGACATCACCGTACGGGGTGCCGTCGAGGTTCACCCCGGCCGTGAACCCAGGGTCGAGCCGCATGGCCTCGGCCGCCGCCGCGCCGCCCAGCGAGTGGCCCGCGACACCGGCCCGCGACGGGTCGAGCAGGGCGTGCCACCAGAATCCGGGGGCGGTCAGCCGGGCGCGGGCGAAGCCGAGGTCGGCGGCCCGTACGTCCAGGTAGCGGCCGGAGAGGTCGCCGGTGTCACCGTCCGCCAGCCCGTCCGGTTCCCGGTACGGCACGATCCGGCCGTCAGGGAACTCCACGGCGATCGCGTCCGCCGGGTGGTCCAGGGCGGCCACCAGGAACCCGCGGCTCGCGAGGTCCTCCCCGAGCGCGGTCAGGTCCGCGCGGTACCGGCCGTGGCCGGGCGAGAGCAGGATCAGCGGGCAGCCGCGCGCCTCCGGAGCGGGCGGCGCGTCCGCGATGCCGTGTACGAGGACCCCGGCCGCCGTGTCGCGCGGCAGACCGGAGCAGCCGGGTTCCTCCTCCCACCCGTCGACCACCAGGGGCGACATCGTGTCGGACACGTACCGCCCCGGTGCCGCACCGGCCTCCGCCCGGGCCGGGTACCAGAACTGCGCCATCAGCTCGCGGGACCGGCCGGGCCGGAACGGGTCCGCACGCCCGTCGTCGACGAGGTGGGTGGTGCGCACGCCCACGGCGTGCGGGCCGGTGGGCGGGGGCAGTTCCAGGCCCGGTACGGTGCGCCGTGCCGACGCCGTACCGTCGGTGTCCCGGGCGATGTGGCTGGTCCGCACCATCCGCCTGCTGCCTCTCCCTCGATTCCACCGGCAGACCATCCGATCACCCCCGGTGGCGCAGCGCACCGGATTTTCCGCGCGCACCGGCCGCTCCCCGCCCCCGCGGCAGCGGATTTTCCGGGAGGGCCGGAATGCGCGGCGATCCTTCTTCGGCGGGCGGGCGGGGACGCTCACCATGGGGGACGACGCGGGTGGCAGCCCGCCCGGCCGCGCAGCCGCAGCCGGTCCGTACCAGCGCAGGAGCCAGCATGATCTTCATCGTCGTCAAGTTCACCGTCCGGCCCGAGTACCAGGACTCGTGGCTGTCGCTGGTGGACGACTTCACGCAGGCCACCCGGCAGGAGCCCGGCAACCTGTTCTTCGAGTGGTCGACCAGCGTCGACGACCCGCGCCAGTTCGTCCTGGTCGAGGGCTTCGCCGACCGGGAGGCGGGCGACAAGCACGTGAACTCCGCGCACTTCAAGGCCGGCCTGGAGACGATGGCCGGCGCCATCGCCACCACCCCGCAGATCATCAGCAGCGAGATCGACGCCGACGGCTGGGGCCCCATGGGCGAGCTGGCGCCGCGCGAGGCCTGACCCGCCGGGGGACAGCACGCCGTCGCCCGGCGCCCCGCCCTTGCCCCGCCCGTCGGCCACGCGATGTTTCCGGATCCGCGGCCGGCGGGCGGGACGGCCGGGGACGTCGCACGCGGCGCGCCTGACCGCCTACAGCACCGCCGCCACGCCCCTCGTCCTGCGCAGCGATCACGAGTTGCCCGAACTCCTGAAGGCCGGCGGCGGGATCAGAACGGCGTGGCCGGGAGGTACTTCCCGTCCAGGGTGATCACCGCGCGGGAGCCGCCCTCGGGGTCGTCGACCTTCCGGATGTCCAGGCGGAAGTTGACGGCGCTGATGATGCCGTCGCCGAACTTCTCGTGGATCAGGGCCTTGAGGGTGGTGCCGTAGACCTGGAGCATCTCGTGGAAGCGGTAGAGGGTGGGGTCGCTGGGGATGCCGTCCGGGATGCTGCCGCGCAGCGGGATCGTCTGCAACAGCCGCTCCGCCGCCTCGTCCAGGTCCAGGCGCTCGGCCACGGCCCGGGCGGCGTCGGCGGGCAGGGCGTGCTGGCCGAGGAGCGCGGCGGTGACGAAGGCGACGGACAGACCGGTGGCGTCGGCCAGTTCCTGCCAGGTCAGGTCCTTGCGGATCTTGGCCTCGACGACGGCGAGGGCCAGGTCCTGACGGGCCTGCGGGTCGAGCTGGGCATGCGGCATGGAAGCGTCCTTTCGGAAGTGGGGGCGGGGCCCGGACGGGCCACGCCCGGCAAGGGGCTCAGGAGAGCGGGACAAACGTTCCGCTGCGCGGGTCGAGGACGTCGACGGCTCCGGTACGGATGTCGTGGGTCCAGCCGTGCAGCGTCACCGCGTCCCGCGCGAGGGCGCGGGCCACGGACGGATGGGTGGCCAGGTGGGCGAGCTGGACGGTGACGTTGTCGTGGACGAGCGTCGTGACGGCCGCGGCGGTCCCGCCGTCCCCCGCGGCGGTACGGGGTCCGGCGGGCCCGGCCGTGTGCAGCCAGCCGTCGAGGGCGGGCAGCTCGGTGAGGTCCTCGCCGGTGGCCAGGGCCGTCATCGCGCCGCACCCGGAATGCCCGCAGACGATCACGTCGCGGACGCCGAGCACGGCCAGCGCGTACTCGATACTGGACGACACCGCGTCCGGTGCCGGCCCGTACACCGGTACGAGGTTCCCGGCCGTACGGATCACGAACAGCTCACCGGGCCCGGACTGGGTGAGCAGTTCCGGTACCACCCTGGCGTCGGAGCAGCCGATGAACAGCGCGCCCGGCCGGTGGCTGGTGGCGAGCCGCTCGAAGAGGGCCGCTCTGGCTGGGTGGACGTCGCGCCGGAAACGCCGGACGCCGGCGGTGAGGTCGGGATGCACAGCCACTCCTTGCTGAGGGGAACCGGCCGGGAAGCCGTTGTCTCCACCATGCGTGACCTGCCGCTATAGCGTCCAAGACGTAGAACTCATGGCAGCTATCAGCGCTGCCTATAACCGCTTACAGTGGCGGGTATGGCCCTGGAACTGCGCCACCTCCGCTATCTGCTCGCGGTGGCCGAGCACGCCAACTTCACCCGCGCCGCCGAAGCCCTGCACGTGTCGCAGCCCACGCTCTCGCAGCAGGTCAGGCAGCTTGAGCGGACACTGAAGGTGCAGCTGCTGGACCGTACGGGCCGCACCGTGCGGCTGACCGACGCCGGCGCGGCGTACGCGCACTACGCCCGCAGTGCGCTGCGGGACCTGGAAGCGGCCGAGCGCGCCGTACTGGACGTACGGGACCTGTCGCGCGGGGCGCTGCGCCTGGCCACGACGCCGACCTTCACCGCGTACCTCGTCGGCCCGCTGGCCGGGGAATTCCACACCCGGCACCCGGGCATCTCGCTGACCCTGCGCGAGATGCCGCAGGAGCTGATGGAGTCGGCGCTGCTGGCGGACGAGCTGGACCTCGGTATCGCGTTCAGCGGGCCGCACCTGCCGGGCGTCACCGGCACCGAGCTGTTCACCGAGTCCCTCAGCCTGGTCGTCGGCCCCACCCACCCGTACGCCGGCCGGACGGCGCCGCTGCCCATCCGCTCCCTGCGCGACCACCGACTGGCGCTGCTCAGCGCGGACTTCGCCACCCGCCTGCACATCGACACGCACTTCGGCGAGCACGGAGTGCGCCCGGACATCGCGGTGGAGGCCAACTCCATCACGGCCCTCACCGAACTGATCCGGCGCACTCCCCTGGCCACCGTGCTGCCCGACGCCATCACCCGCGAACAGCCCGGCCTGCACCCCGTCGCCCTCTCCCCCGCGCTCCCCGCCCGCACGGTGACCCTCCTGTACCGGGAGACGGCCTACCGCAGTGCCGCGTCCGGCGCCTTCGCGCGGCTGGCCCGGGAGTGGGGACGGGAGCACGGGGAAGGGCCGGAGCGAGGCTGAGGGGCCTGCGGGGCACGTCCGGGGGCCGCGCAGGCGCCCCCGCCGTGCCGGGGCGTCAGCCCACCCAGCGGGTCCGCGAGGCGGCGGCGCAGAAGCCGGGGCCGAAACCGAGCAGCAGACCGCGGGCGCCGGTGGCCGGCGGGTCGTCGTGGAGGCGGTCCAGGATGCGCAGGACCGTCGGACCGCCGGTGTTGCCGCCGTTGGCCAGGGTTTCGTGCGAGTGGCGGGCCGCCTCACGCGAGACGCCGCCCTGTTCCTCGACGAGTTCGAGGATCTTCCGGGAGCCGGGGTGCAGGACGGCGAACTCCGCTTCCTCACCGGGCCACGGCAGCCGCGGCAGTACGGCGGAGACCGCGTCGAGGGCTTCCCTGGTGCTGTCGAAGTGCAGGCCGTCGGGCTCGTGCCGGGTGGCGTAGGCGGAGAGCGAGTCGGGCACCAGGTGCTGCCAGGTCTCCTCGATGAACATGCCGGGGTCGGCGAGCTTCTCGTGGCTGACGACAGCGGCGGCCCCGGCGTCCCCGAAGAGCAGCTTGTACGCCGTGTGCTCGATGGCGCAGTTGTCGCTGCGCTGGTACGAGGTGCTGAGCTTCTCCGCGCCGACGACGAGGAACCGGTCGCCCGGCCGGACGACGCGGGCGGCGAGACCGAGGGCGTGTGCCCCTCCGGCGCAGGCGAGCTGGGTCATCGGGATGCGGACGAGGTCCGGGTCGAGTCCGAGGGCGGACACGACCGCGGCGTCCGGGCCGGGGGTGCGGTCGCCGGTGGCGTTGAACGAGATGATGCCGGTGACGTCGGCGGGGGCGATGCCCGCGGCCCTGAGGGCCCGGCGGGCGGCGGTGACGGCGAGGTCGCGGACCGCGGCCACGGCGATGTCGTTGCGCTCACGTATCGAAACGGTCCGGGCGACATCGGCCAGCGGCTCGGTGAAGCGCCGGTAGCGGACGCCGGTCCGGTCGGCGATGCGCGCGGCCGCCGCCTTGGCCACCCGGTACTTCTTCGCCCGGACGTGCGGGCCGTCGGCCGCGTCCCACTTGGCCCAGACGGCGATGTCCTCCACGATCGGCTCGTTGCGGATGACGTGGGGGGCCTCGGCTATGCCGGGTCGGTTGACGTACGCCACTGGGTGTCTCCTGGAAATGCGCGTAGGGGGTGGCACCGGCCCGCGCGAGACCGCGGACCGGACGCATGATCATCAGTTGACAGCGGCACCGTGCCGGGCCCGCGGGGCGTAAATCACTCACCATGCGGAAACCTGCCTCGGGACGTCGTGGCCACCGGGACGATGCTCCGGCACGTCGTGCCGCTCCGCGACGCCGGCTGCGGCGGTCGGCTCGAAGGAGGCGTTGCGGACGGTCATACGCCCATTCTCGTGGCATTTCCCGTGGCTTGTGCCGTGTGGAGCGCCACAGCCGGGTCCGGGTAGAAATTTATGGTCATCTCGCGGAAGAGCGGCGAGGCTTCGGGGCGGGCCGACAGCATGACGGCCCAGCCGAAACCGCGCGTCCCGTGATTCATCGGCCGCCGGTCACCGTCCGGATGAATGTAGGCGTTGTCACCCTGGTTGTAGATGACGGACAGCCGCTCGTCCCGCAGCAGCCGGTCGCGCAGCCGCAGCAGATGCGGGTCATTGGGCGAGGCCGAGACCGAGGCGCGGAACTGCGGGACCAGTTTGGGCGCCCAGAATTCGAAATACCCGGCCAGGACACTCCGGGCCTCCGCACTGAAGAGGAACCATTCGGCCATGTTCGACGGAACCTTGCCGGACGGCATCATCTGCCGGAATGCCTCGTTGTGGTAACGCAGGTTCCACCGGTGGTCGTTCAGGTAGGAGATGGCCCGCTGACCCTCGATCTTTATCTTGTAGTCCGGCGTCACATCGAGTCCGGCCTCGGGATCCAGCGGCGCGGGCGTCGTTCCGTACAGGTCCATGTGGGCCTGCCGGTATTCGCTCTCCTTGAAGCGCAGCGCCACGGCCAGTTCGAGAAGATACGCCGGGGAAGGAACCCGCCGGCCCTGCTCGTAACGGGCATACGTGTTGAAGCCGCGGTTCATCAGGGTGTCCACCTCCGGCTGGGTCAGGCCGGGGACGGTCGGGCCGCGCTGCGCGGTGCGCTTCGGAAGGCCGACGTCCTCGGGCTTCAGCACGCTCCTCTTGGCGCGGCAGAGCTGCCTGAACGCCTCCAGTTGCGCCTTGGTCGGCCGGTAGGTGGATAGCATGTGCGATCGAGTCTTCCTGTGGAGCGGCACGCGACCGGCCGGGAAACTCCCAGCCAGGCGTGGCCCTTGATTACTCAACGACCGGATCTCAGGATGAGAGGCGGGCAGCAAACAGGCCGTCCGGTTTGTGTACGGAAGGAGGAGCGCGTGGAGTCGGCACACCTCGACGCGAGAGACGCGCAGGGTCCGTCCACAACGGTTCCCCCGTCCTCCGGACAGCTCACGGCAGGCGGTCCCGCTCGGGACGGGGCCCGCCACGGCCGATCAGCGTACTGGTCCACGTCGGCACCGCCCAGGAGCCGCGGACCGGCCCGGCGGGCGCCCACTCACCGGTGACCCGGCCCGTCCGCGCATGAGTACGGCAGAACAGTACGCGGCGACGGCTGCACGGACGCCCGGCGTTCGAGGGGATCGCATGGAGAATTAGGCAGTAAAGCACGGCAAATTACTCCCCCGCCAAGGGGCGACATGACCGTTGCAGCACAAAAGGCCACCAAGATCATTTTTGGTGGCTCGTAGGCGTTCCCCGCCCGGCAGTCGCCGCTCAAGTCGTCCCCACTCGGCCAAGTCTCCGCCCGTCGCATCGCGCCCCTCGCCTCTCGTCTCCCGGGCCTCGCCGAAAGCCCCGAGTGCCGTTTCCAGCGCGCACACCGGCTCGGCGGAGCAACAACGGCAGGCTGCTCCTTCACCGGAGCCTGAGAAGCAGAAGGCACAGATGCAGGAACGCGCAGTGAAGACGCGAGCACGGTTGTTGACGACCGCCAGCCAGGTTTTCAACGAAAGGGGGTACAACCGGGCTTCCGTCACCGAGATCGCGGCGCGCGCGCATTCGACGGCCGGCGCGCTGTATCACCATTTCTCCTCCAAAGCCGGGCTGGCCGAGGAAATCCTCGCGGTCGACCTCACCGAAGGGGTCGAGCAGAATCCCGGTGCGCCCGCCCTGCAGGAATGGATCGACCTGGGTCTGCTGCTCACCCACCGCGTTCAGGAGGACCCGCAGGTGAAGGCAGCGCTCCAGCTCGCCGCGCTGGACAAGCCCACGCGGACGTGGGCCTCGCCCTGGGCGTCGTGGAAGGACACGGTGACCCGGCCCCTCCTCCGGGCCCAGCAGGGGGGCGAACTGCTCCCCCGGGTGGAGCTGGCGGCCGTCGCGTCGCTGTTCATGACGAACTGGGTCGGCGGCGAGAGCCTCACGTCGGGCGACGACCATGCCGTGAAGACGCAGATGAACAACTTCTTCACCTACACCCTGCCGGGCGTGGCGACACCTGGCGTCCTGTCGCGGCTGGACTACTCCCCCGAGCGGGGCCTGCTGCTCCGCGAACGGTTCTCCCTCGGCGCGTCGCCGGACACGACGCTCGTTCCCGCATGAAGGCGGGCTCCGGTACGGAGTCCGAGCCGGCCCGGGCCGGCGTCCGCACATACGAAAGGCCCTGCC
>NZ_JBVHPX010000040.1:0-35042 GCF_055567735.1 Streptomyces sp. NPDC026394 | reverse complement strand
GCCGGACAAACTCCCACTCGGCATCCGACAGCTCATGTCGACGTATCACCCGACCATGATCCAACACGCAAGATCATTTGAAGACACCGCCTAGCCCGGGTCGTCGACGTGATGGTGGTGGAGTGTCGGGGAGCGACCTTTTCTCCGGCTGGTGGAGGGCGGGCTCGCTGACGGGGACCCCGATGCCGGCGATGCCGGACGGGCACGGGACGTGTGGGTGTTCCAGGCCGGCTGTGTCCGGGCGTTCGCCGTGACGTGGGTGGTGCGGGGGTGCGCTCCGACGACGATCGGTGCCTACACCTCCTTGCTTCCTCGGGTGCTGTCCCACTTCGACCGCCTGGTGTGGCAGATCGGGCCCGCCCATGTGGACGCGATCGGCTGCGCCACGTCCGGGACGATCCCGCGCAACGGCTGCCGCCCAGCGCCGAACGCCTCACGGCCTTCTTCGCCTATGCCCGCGCCCGCCTGGCCACCGTGTCCGACTACCCGGCCGCGGCCCGGGACTACGCGCTGTGGCGCGCCCTGTACCACTCTGCGCCGCGGCTGAGTGAAGCCCTCCGCCTGGAACTGTGCGCCGTCCACCCCGAACTCGGCCCGTCCGGCAAGCTCCACGTACGGTTCGGCAAGGCGGCCAACGCTTCGCGACCACGCCCGAGATGGGTCCCGATGCTGGACGGCCTGGACCGGATCCTTGCCTGGTACCAGAGCGACATGCGCGGGCGGGTGGGTGAGGGGTGGGGGAGCCGGGTGCGTGGGGTGAGGTCACGGCAGGACTGGGCGTGTCCAGGCCGGTGCTGGTGGCGCGGTTGCTGGAGCTCGATGCTGCTGGGGCGTTGACCACGGCGCATGTGCATGCGGGTGCCCAGGTTAGCGGGGTGAATGTGCGCACGGTGTGGCGGTGGCTGGAGGCGGCGAGGACTGAGGGCCGTGTGGAACGCAGGCGCCGGGCCCCGCTGGAGTTGCCCGTCGCCAGGGAGGCGAACAGGCCCGGATAGCCGCTCCACGTCGGCACCACGCGGTTGCCGATCAGCAGGCTCACCCCGCGCGGCACGACGGTAAACGTCTTGTCCACAGACAGCGTCCGGTCGCCATACGGCTTGTCCCAGCGCCGGCGCGCGGGCAGCCGGGTCTGCTCTCGGAGGGCGACGGCCACCGCCTCCAGCCCCCGGTCCTGCGCGTGCACGGCGCCAGCGTGGAAGGCCATGAGGAAGTTGTGGCCGCTGGTGTGCATAGCCACCTGAGCGAACTCGTGCGAACGGGCGTTGATCCGGGCCAGGAACTCGGCGCACACCACCGCCCGGTCCCTCGGGCCCACGTCCCGCCAGCCGGACAGCGCCGCGCGCGCGGCGCGGAACAGGGCGGCCGGGTCGGCGTGCGGGTAGGTGATGCCCAGCTCGAAGCCGTACGGGGACCGCTCGCCCCTCGGCAGGTGCCGGGCCGACCGTGCCGTCCCGGCCCGGCGTCTCCAGCGGGAAGGGCGCATCGAGCAGGTCGCGGAAGACCCGTTCACCCAGAGCCGCGGCGTCCTCGCCGTAGGCGTCGGGGTCCTCGGCGTACGAGGTCCAGTGCCCGCGGCTGCGGATCGCCCGCAGCGCGCGGTCCAGCGTGTACCGGTGCCGCCGCGTCAGGTCCTGAAGGACGGCGCGGTCACCGTTGTAGGGCGTGGAGGAGGGGCTCGGAGCGTGCATCGACGATCTCCTCAGTGTTCCGTGCGGGACGTGCGTGGGCTGAGGGAAGGAGTGGGGGAGCCGGCCGCGTATGGGGGCGGGAGGCGGCCGGGGCGGGGGAACGGTGGCGCGCCCCGGGGACGGTCTCGGATTCTGAAGCGATGTCGCATTCGGGGGTGCGGAGAGCGGAGTGGGCGGGCGCCGACAGCGGTGTCGGTGTCCGATGTGCGGTGGGTCGGTGGGGACTCCGGCGCCCGGCCCGATGGAGGATCGCCGGGCCGGGCGCCGGGTGCCGTCAGAGCAGAATCATCCGGAGCGCCGCCTCATACTCCTCGGCGGTCGGCGGATCGTCCGTCAGCAGCGCGTGCATCAGCAGGCCGTCGAAGGTTGCGGCCAGCACCCGCAGCCGTACGGGGTCGGTCGTGTACCGGCGGCCGAACTCCGTGATCGAGTCCAGCCAGTTCCGGGTGCTGACGCGCAGCTCCGGGCGGCGCGCGGCCAGCAGGAACAGTTCGTACTCGGCCAGCAGCCGGTGTGGCACCGCCACAGCGTCGGCCATGATGCGCGCCAGGTCGCGCAGACCTTCGGGGCCGCCGTCCGGACCGGCTGCCCGCAGGCGTGCCGCGTCCTGCTCCATACACGCGGTCAGCGCGACGGCCAGCAGATCGTCGATGCTCTTGAAGTGGTATGCGGCCGCGGTCGGCGGCTGCCCCGCCTCCCGGGAGACGACGCGGTGACTGACCCCCGCGATCCCCTCGCGGCCGACGACCTGCAAGGTGGCCTCGATCAGCTCCCGCTTGCGCTGGTCGCCTTTGAGGCGGCGGCCGTCGGCGGTCGGGGCGGTCGGTTCGTTCAATGTTCGTTTCCCTCCTGGGATCGTCGGCAGCCGGAGCGTTCCCGCCGTCTGCTCGAATGGACGCGCCTGCCACGCGGCCGTATCGCTGTGCGGACGGATTCCGGCGCCGAGGCGTCCCTATCGTCCGTGCGCCCGGGTGCGGTGCCGCGGCCGGGCGGAACGAGGCTTTCCCGGCTCAGGACGAGGCCTTCTGGGCGTCCAGGGCCGGCTGGGCGCCGTCCTTGTCGTCACCGGTCTCACCGGCCGCCGCGGCCTCCGCCCCGGACACCGGCGCCTCCTCGGGACGGGCCGGGAGGATGCCGTGGGCCAGCGGGCGGTACGCGACGAGCGCCAGCAGCAGCGAGGCGGCGCCCGCGACCGTGGCTACCGCGAAACCGCCCGTCGGGCCGAAGCGGTCAACCATGGAACCCGACACCGCCGCGCCGAGCGCCGTGCCCACACTCAGGCCGGTGATCGCCCACGTCATGCCCTCCGTCAGCTGCCGGGCGGGCACGATCTTCTTGACCAGACCCATGATGATGATCATGGTGGGGGCGAAGAAGATTCCGGAGAAGAACACCGCGGCGGAGAGCGTCGTCACATTGCCCACCAGCAGCAGCGGCAGCATGGTCACCGCCGTACCGGCCGCGCCGAACGTCAGCAGCCGCGGCAGCGGCGTCTTCAGCTTCCGCGCGCCGAAGACCAGCCCGGCCAGAGCGGACCCCACCGCGTAGACGGACAGCACGATGCCGGCGCTGGCCGGCGCGCCCTGTTCCTCGGCGAACGCCACGCTGACCACGTCGACGGTGCCCACGATGGTGCCACCGGCGGCCAGGATGAGCGCGAGCAGTTGCAGCGCCCCGATGCGGATGGCCGAGCCGGCCGAGGGCCCGCCGTCCTCGCCCACGTGGACGGCCGGCTCGGTGCGCTTCTGCGGTATGAAAAGCAGGACGCCGATTGCCAGCAGCGCGGACGCGATCATGGGTCCGGCTTCGGCGAACAGGGACGTGGACAGCGCCACGGACAGTGCGGGGCCGACCACGAAGGTCATCTCGTCCACCACTGACTCCAGGGAGAAGGCGGTGTGCAGCTTGGGGGAGTCGCGGTAGACGTGCGTCCACCGGGCCCGGACCATGGCGGCCATGTTCGGCAGGGTGCCCGCCAGGATCGCAAACACGAACAACGTCCAGGCCGGCGCCCTGTAATGGGCGCACAGCAGCAGCCCGGCCATCGAGATGACACTCAGACCGGCGGCGGGCAGCAGGACCTTGCTCTGCCCCTTGCGGTCCACGATGCGGGAGACCTGCGGTCCGCACAGCGCCATCGACAGGGTGAAGGCGGCGGAGACAGCCCCGGCGAGCCCGTACTCGCCGTTCATCTGGGAGAGCATCGTGATGATGCCGATGCCGGTCATGGAGACGGGCATCCTGCCCACGAAACCGGCCGCCGAGAAGGCCACGGAACCGGGCGCTTTGAACAGCGCGCCGTAGGGATTGGCCACGAGCGGAACCTCCGGAACCGCACTCGAAGGGAAAGAACGGGAGGGAACGGCCCGTCCTGAAAATTGAACACGCGCTTCAAATGAAACGATCGTTAGATTTTTAACGTAGAACATGGACCGGGGGGCGTGTCAATGCACTCCGGCGCAGGGGGAGATGACAACTTCACAACTGCGTTGTGACGCCTCGTGAACGCGTCTGGCGCCTCATGACACGATGCGGAGCCAGATCTGCGGCGCTCCGGGACGGCGCGCGGGTCCGTACTGCCAAGTGGCACGCCCTGCGGGCCCTGAGCCCATGGGCCAGGTGAGCTCGTAGACGCCGGATGCCCGTTGGACGCGCTTGTGCGGAGGCCGGCGCAGGAGGGGGCTTCGGCTGGCAGGCCGGAGTCGAATGGGCTCTGCTCTACATCGAGAACATCGCCGGCGGTCTGACCGAGAGCAGGGCATAGCGGCGGGCGGCGGTGTCGCCATGGCCGGGCACCGCCGTGCCCGGAGCCGCGGCTGCGCGGAAACCCCTGGTCACCCGATGACCCCCGATGGCAGGCTCTCTCCGCCCGAAGGGAGATCCACGATGACCGACCAGCCGGAAGCGGAATCGGACCGCGTCGACTGCACCGACTGCTTCGCCCTGCCAGCCTCTGACAACACCCGCATCGCGTACCTGAAGGCCGGCGGCAGAATCAGCGAGACCTGGCACGCCCGACTGCCCAGCCCTGTCGATCACGGAAATCAATCTGGTGGAGGGCAGCAAACGGATCCAGGAGCAAGAGGAGTGGGCCCGCGGTGTCTTCCCCGCCGCGCACGACCGACTCAAGAAGGCAGCCGCCGAACTGCCCGTCGACATCGCCGCACACCCCTTCGCCGACGCCCTCACCGAACTGGTCCAGGCGCAGCCCGACACCACCGGCTACGTCCCCCTCCACCGCTGGGCGCAGATCCTGGAGCGCCACTTCCCACCGGAACTCCCCGACCCCGACCGCATCACCGGATGACACCCGAAGCAGCACGGTGAGACAGCGGAGCCGCCCAGCCAGCAGATGCCCCATGGCCGGCAGCCCGGCGGTCAGCCACGACGCTCTCGGAACCGGCGCGCAGGCACGGCAACCGGGCGGAACACGAGGACGTCCGCTGCGCGGGCCTTCGGTCCCTCCGGCATGGCGGGCCCGCCGTACTGCGCCTCCTGCCCGGGGGAAGGCCGCCCGTGTTGTCGGTGGGTGCTGGGAGCCTGGTCGTTATGGACTGGGACAGGGATGAGGAGCTGCTGCGCGGCCGGGTCTGCGGCACGGACTTCGACGCCCCGCACCCGGGCCCGCGGCCGGGCCGTATGTACGCCGAACTGGTGGGCGGCCCGCTGGACGGGCTGCTGCTCGACATCACCGGCTGGACGCCGGACGAGATCGCCACGGGCTCCGCGCTGATCACGGAGATCGGACGGTTCGGCGCCGGCGGCCGGGCGCTGTACGAGCCCCGGCCGGGAGATGCGGGCCGGTGGGACTGGGGCGGCGACATCCCCTGAACACCGGGTTGGCGTCCGGCACGTACGCATCAGCTGCCGCCATCACCCCGCCCGGTGCGCCGTGGTGCCGGGCCGTGGGCGTGCAGTACATGGCCTCCTGGCGGTGCGGTGCGGACGGTGCGCTTTCAGCGTCCTCCCCTGTCGGCTCCTGGTCCAGGCGCCCTTTGAAAGCCTTCCCCGGCGCTGATTGCCCGCGCCGACCGCGGCTACGCCCGCTTCCTCGCCGTCCAGGCCCCGGACGCCGACACCGGCGACCACGACCAGGACGACGGCGCGGCGGGCGCCCGGTGAGCGATACCCACACCGTGCCCTACGACCCCCAGGGTCTGATCGAGGCCGCCCTCCCCCTGGACCGGACCCCGTACGAAGCGCTCGTCACCGCCGTCCTCGCGTGGAAGAACCCGAACCTCACGTCTCGCGACTACGAGCAGATCGCGCTCCGACTGACCGGGCACGCCCGCACAGCCGCCGCTGACGTTGAGCGCCACGCCGCCCTGCCGAAGAACGACGGCCGCGGCGCCCTTGCCGAAGTCGTCCTCCGAGAAGCCGCCAGGCGCCTGTCCGCACCGATACAGGGCACCGCTCAGTGCGTCCAGAACCGCGCCCGCCTCGTGCGGGCCCTCTACTCCCGGCTGGATCGCCTCACCGAACCCTGCCCGGCCACCACGCAGGTCGGCAGAGGGAGCGGCCCAAGATCCCAGGGGCTACACGCACTCCAATGCGATGCCGCTGCATCCAGGACCCGGTATCGCACTGGAGTGCGTGCAGACCCTGGGGTGCGATGCTGCTGGCCCCAAGGACGGCTGTGGGACAGTCTCCAGGACATGCACACGTCTTATCTAGAGGCTGGCCCGCTGGGGCGACGATAGGCCGAGCAACGAGGATCGGCTCCCGAGGCGTGCCTCTCGAGCATCCAAAGTATGATCGCCCATTCCACCGGACTCCCCGTCGCCCGGTAGGGGGACACGTCGGCCTCGGCCTCGCCTTCGATGTGTACGGCGTCGGCGAGCGAGGCGCGGTGGGCCTTTTCGCCCTCACCAGTCAGGCGGGAGCGTTCGGCGTCCGCCTCGGCCTGCTTGACCAGGTCGACCCGGCGGGCTTGCGGACTTGGGTGTCGAGTACACGATATCGCTCATGGCGCCTGCGTGGCTGATTCGTGTGATGGTCACGGGGAATTGCGGATTGCGTTCTACCGTGAACCCCTCAGGAATGGAGCGGTACATGGCTGGTCCGAAGCACGAGCGGCCCGCCGAGCGCGCGGATGCGCCCGGCCCGCACCAGGGTTCGTCGATGAGGCGCTGAGGTGGGGTCGGCACGCTCGGCCAGCTCAGATGGCGGCTGAAGGCCGCAGCCACCTGAGTGATCGGCAGCTCGGTGCGGCAGGTACTCGTCCTGGGCCTGCCCGGGCCACAGGCACTCGGCGCTGCCGATTTCATGGCTCGCAGCAACTGGCCACCGCCCGACCGAGATGATCATGGTCACGCTCTCGCGGTGAGCCGCCCGAGCCATCAGCTGGCAATGTCCTGCTCGTCGGTCTCGATCCCCAGCCTGCCGTCATGCCGGGGTGTGATAGGAGCCGAGTCCCGGGTGACCAGGAACTCCGGACGTGTCGGGCTGGGCGGGGCGTTGTCGACCGAGTTGTACGTGATGAGGAGCAGAGCGCGACGGTCCGCGGAGATATTGTTCGAAGACGAGTGGACGATGCTCGGGTGGAAGGCATGGATCGAACCTGCGCGGCCCGTCATGCGTTCCTTGCCGCTCTTCCGGGCCAGCGCCTCGGCCGTGTCCGCGGATACCGTGTACGCGAGGTCCTCGGACACGTGTCGACGCCAGTCGTCCTTGCCACCCCCCGACTCGGGGAGGTCGAGGAGGCCGAGACGGTGAGAGCCCGGGATGACGGACAAGGGGCCGTTCTCTTCGTGGATGTCGTCCAGCGACACGGCGATGTTGACTGCGTCTGGGCACGGCATACCGTCCTCCTCGCTCCAGAACGCGTAGTCCTGGTGCCAGGGCCAGGCCGCTCCCTCATGGGCCTGCTTGAGGTTGACCTTGAACTGGTAGACGTAGACGGACTTGCCGATCAGTGCCTCGGCCAGGGCGACGAGCCGCGGGTGCCTCACCAGCGCGGCGCATACATCGTCGAAGGAGTGACAGCCGTGGATGGCCCGCACCACGTCGGTGCCCTCCTCGTAGACGACCTCCGGCCGGCGCTCCCGGCAAATAGAATCGACGTGCCCACGTATGAGTTCGACCGCCGCCTTGTCGAATCGGAACGGAACGGGGCACCAGCCGTCCTCGTCGTAAGTGGCCCGCAGCCGGGCTGAGAGGGCGTTGAATGTCGCGGTCATGAGGCGATCTCCTTATGCGGAAGGGGTTCCGGCTCGGCGGACACCGGGGAGTATGAACTCTGGGTTCCACTGCGGCTCGAATATCTGAGTGCGTCTTTAAAGGGGTGTGTAGTCGCGCGTCGGAGGCGGCTCATTTTTTCGTTGTGGAGGCATGTCCGATTTACCTGACCGCACCAAGTCGATATGATTGCGCCACCTCGCACTCGCGACTGTGACCTCGCGCGTGCCGAAACGCGTGCACGGCTCATGGAGGTGAGGGGGACGGGCATAGTGCCATGCTGGAACCAGTGAGAAAGGATTGTGAGGCGTGATGGGTGATTATGCAGTGTTATCTCCGGCCCGCTGCGGCGCACTGGCGCGTCGTTATTACGAACTCGTGGATGCCGGGAATGTGGAGGGCATACTGGCGCTCTTTTCTGACGATGCCGTTTACCGGCGGCCAGGTTACCCGGACTTCCGGGGGCGTGCGGCGATGCGTACCTTCTATCTGAATGAGCGCATCATCTCGCATGGTCACCATGAACTGTTCGCCGTCATAGCGGATGGCGAACATGTTTCCGTGCGAGGCGAGTTCCGCGGGCAACTGAAAGACGGGCGCAGCGTCACCGTAGGTTTCGCGGACTTCTTCACGGTGGGAGCGAGCGGGCTTTTCACGCGCCGCGACACGTATTTCTCCTCCCCGGCAGTTTAATGCTCCAGTGGAATCACCGCTACCGTTGACCAGAGGAGCCATTTCGAGTCTGGCAGGCGGACGGGTCCGCGGTGGCGGGTTTGGGTGGTTCCTTCCGGTGCGGATGCGTCGGCGGTGGTGGCAGGCGCGGGCGAAGGCTTGGTGGCGCCCGCGCCAGCGCGACCAGGGCGGTACTCCGCGGGCGCGGACCACGACCAGGGGCCGGCAGCTGCCGGCAGACGCCGAGCCTCCGCAACGGTGAGCAGGGCCAGCTCGGCTGTGTCTTGTCTTGCGCCCCTTCCCGGCCGTCACGGTCATGGCGGCCGGGGAGGCGTGGGTGGGTATGGCCGAGGCGATGTGCCGGTACCAGCCTGGCCGGCAGTGGACCTCGTACCGGTCGCGCGTGGAGCTGCGACGGGCCGGCGCCTAGCGGCGGTGGGTGGGCGGTTCGGGCTCGAAGGCGACGTTGGCGGGCAGCCGGGCGGCGGCCCAGCCGTGGACACGCGGTCCCTCGGCGTCGTCGTCGGCCTCCTCCGCCGGGAAAGGGGGTCGAAATGTTCGGACGAGACGGTGGCGGTGGTGTCGGGGCCTTTCCCGTCGTACAGCATCCGGTGCTGATCGATGAAGTCGCCGGCCGACGGGCGGTACCCGACGTTTTTGGCGGTCACGGCGCACTTCCCGCGTGGTCCGACCTCGCGGCCCGGGTGGCGTCGATGTGCGCGGCGAGGTCCTTGAGCACCGGCCGGCGGAGGATGTCGCGGAACCCGATCGGAACACCCAGGTCCCGCTCGACTCGCTGCCGTGTCCGGTAGACGAGCAGTGAGTTTCCTCCTGCGCTGAAGAAGTCGTCGGTCGTGCGGACGGTAGTGGAACCGAACAGCTCCTGCCACAGACCGATGAGATAGCGTTCGGTCGCGGTGGCGGGCGGCTGTCCCTCGGTGGGCCGGCGCGAGTCTGCCGCGAGCAGCTCCCGCAGTGCGGGCAGGTCGCGTTTTCCGTTTTCGTTGAGGGGGAGCGCCGGAACCGTCAGAAACGTACTGGGCACCATGTACGCGGGCAGGAACTCCTCCGCGAAGCTTCTGAGTTCACCTTCGGTCAGCGTCTCGTGTGCTGTCACGAAAGCCACCAGCCGTAGGTCCAGCCCCCGTCCAGCGGCGATGACCACGCTTTCCTTGACCTTCGGATGCCGGTCCAGGGCGCGTTCCACGTCCGCCGGTTCCACACGGTAGCCGCGGATCTTGACCTGGTCGTCCTTCCGGCTGACGAATTCCAGCAGCCCGTCCGGACGTTGGCGGACCAAGTCGCCCGACGCGTACATCCGGCTCCCGTCCCGTGCGAAAGGGTCCGGGTGATAGTGCTTCGCGGTGAGCTCCGGCTGACCGAGATACCCCCGTGAGACTCCCGGTCCGCCGATGAAGAGCTCCCCGACTTCCCAGCGCGGAACGGGACGGTGTTGGTCGTCAAGGATATGGAGAGCGAAACCGTCGAGAGCGGCGCCGAGGGGAACGGCGGTGTCTTCCGGCCGGGTGTCCCGTACGTGGTAGATGGCACATCCGGTGGTGGTTTCACTGGGGCCGTAGATGTTCCACAGCGATCCGCGGAATCCGGAGTCGAGTACGTTCCGGCACGCCGCAGGTTGCATCTCGCCGCCTCCGGCCACGAGGACCCGCAAGGAGGAGAAGATCCGGGGGTCTTCGTGCCCCAGGTGGTTGAACGCCATCGTCGGCAGGAGCAATGCGCTGATGCCGCGTTCGTCGAACTCCCGACGGACGTCCAATTCCAGGAGGTCGGGCAGGCCGGGCATGACGACAATTTCCGCGCCGGTGGCCAGACTTCGCCACGTCTCGAAGTGGAAGGCGTCGAAGGAGACGTTGTTGACCTGGGCGGTACGGTCGGTGGGACGCAGTTCGGGCACCGCTCGGTTGATGGCGAAAGCCATCACATTGCGGTGTTCGAGCGTGAAACCCTTGGGTTCTCCGGTGGAGCCCGATGTGAACAGTACACAGGCAGCGTCTTCGGGCCGGGGGCCCACCATGGGCTCCTCCGTCAAGGGGTCCGGCGCCCCCTGGTCCTCGATGATCTCGGTACCGAGGTGAGCGAGCCGTTCCCCCCAGCCCGGCTCGGTGAGCACGGCCTTGGCTTGGCTGCGTTCGATCATCAAGTCGCGACGTCTGTCCGGGTAACGGAGGTCGATCGCCACGTAAGCAGCGCCTGCCTTGAGGATTCCCAGCAAGGAGACGAACAGCTTCGTGGAACGCAGGCGGTAGAGCGCCACGCGGTCCTCACGGCCGATCCCGCGCGTCCGTAGCCGACGGGCCACGGCCGCTGCCCGCTGGTTCAGCTCCCGATAGGTGAGCGTCCCTTCCGCGTCGCTGACGGCCGGCCGCTTGGGGTGGCGAGCCGCCGTGCTCTCGAACAGGGCGACCAGCGTCTGCGGCGCTCTCTCCGCGCCGGAAGTCCCGGAGGGAGGAAGGGTGCGTACTGCATCGGACATGTGAGGCTCCTGAACATCGTGATGGGGAATACCCGTATGGTCGCCTGCCGGTGAGCCGGCGGGCAGCGAGGTGTTCACGCACACGCCGGGGACGGCTCGACGGGCCGCAACTTCCCTGTGCGCTGGTGGAAGAAGAACACCTGGCCGAGCACGAGCATGAGGTTCGCGCAGGCCAGGCTGGCCCAGAGCGCGTGCAGACCGGCCCAGGAGGCAATGGGTACGGCGACCAGGGCGAGCCCCCCGTAGCAGACCGCGAACGTCAACAGGCTCGGTGTCGTCCGTCTGATCGCGACCAGGCCGAAGCCGAAGACCGCCTGTACGGCATCCAGTACGACCACGCTCAGCACCACGGGCAACAGCGCGAGGACGCCTGCGTGCACATCCTGGTCCTTGGAGAAGAGAGTGACCACCGGGCTTCTCAGCGCGACGAGGGCGGTGCCGAGCACGGCCACGGCGCAGAGCCCCACCCAGGCCCCGGCGACCACCGCCCCGCGCACCTCCCGGACGCGCCCGGCCGCGACGTGTACGGACACCAGCGGTACGGTCGCCTGGCCCACGGCCACGGCCGCGGTGAACATCAAGTTGACCAGTGACACGGCGATGCTGTGGACCGCGGCGCTCTCGGTACTGATCCGCGCGGCCGCGAGGGCCAGAACACCCAGGACGGCGAACTTGATGAGCACCGTCGCCGCGAGCGGGATGCCCACCTTGGCGATCCCGAGCACCTCGCGCGGGTGCGGCCGGCCCAGACGCAGCGGCCTCCCGGCCAGGATCGTGGAGCGGCGCAGCACCGAGTGCGCGATCACCGCGTTGATCAGGCTGGAGGTGAGCATCGCGAGGCCCGCGCCGGCCAGGCCGAGCGCGGGAACGAAGCCCATCCCCCCGACCAGGACCACGGAGAGAACCACCGCGGCGGCGGTGCCGCATATCCCCGCCCGCATGACCGCCTTCGCACGCCCGAGACCCACCAGCGCTGACGTCGCCGTGCTGCCCACGGAGGTCACGAGCACACTGCCCGCCAACAGCGCGGGCAGCACGCCCAGCTCCGCGAGCGTGGACTCGGGTACGCCGGTGAGGCGCCCGACCAGGGGGACCGCGGCCACCGCCAGGGCCCCGAGCAGCCCCACGACGATGCCCAGCCACGAACCGTTGCGGACGACGTGCAGCAGACGGTCCGCGTTGTCGCGCTCGGTGGTCACGAAGGGCATCACGCCGCGCATGGCGCCGGTGACGGCGGCGACGGCGGGGCTGAACACGGCAATGGTCACCGCGAAGGCGGCCAGGGCAGCGGTGGCGTGCCGTCCCAGCATCACGGTGTCGACCAGAGAGCCCGCTGACGACGCGACCATGGTCACGTAGAGAGGCAGGGCGGCGCCGGCGATCTGCCGGGCCCGGCCACCCGCCCGGCCGTCGGCCGTTGTTTCCTGCTCAGACACTGTGAACTCGTTCTCCTTCTCGGGGCGCTGACGACGACGCCGCGGCGGCGAGCGCTCTTTCTACATCGGTGACGATATGCTGGGAAAGTTTCTGTGCCTGGTCGAAGAGGTAGAAATGCCCGCCCGGCCAGGATTGTGTTTCCACCCGCGCGTGGAAATGTTTCCGCCAAGGGGTGATGTGCTCGTGCGTCACGAGCGGATCGGTGTCACGATAGTGAATCGATGCGGGAATTCCCATGGCCGGACCGGGGGTGTAGGTATAGGTGTCCACAATGGCTATGTCCCCGCGGAGTACGTCCACCAGATAGGCCGCCATGTCGGGGTCGGTCAGCATTTCCTCGGGTGTCCCTCCGAGGTCGCGCAGGAAGCCGACCAGCTCGGTGGTCGGCCAGAGATCGCGGCGCTCGGTGTGCAGGTCGTGCACCAGCTGCGGGGCCGCACTTCCGGAGAGCCCCAGCCAGGTGGGAGGCCGGGCGGAAACGGCCAGCTCGCGGGCGAGTTCGTAGGTGACCAACGCGCCCATGCTGTGCCCGAAGATCCCGTATGCCCCGCTGG
The DNA here is from genome assembly GCF_055567735.1 of Streptomyces sp. NPDC026394. Classification (NCBI taxonomy): domain Bacteria; kingdom Bacillati; phylum Actinomycetota; class Actinomycetes; order Kitasatosporales; family Streptomycetaceae; genus Streptomyces; species Streptomyces sp. NPDC026394. Next base: position 22,020 of record NZ_JBVHPX010000040.1, on the reverse strand, counting down.
CCCGGGCGAGGATTCCCGGACGCAGGAACGCGGCTGCTCCGGTCGCGCTCCGGCAGGGCGGGTCGCCTGCCGTACGCCCGCGTCCCGGCAGGTCCACCGCGTACAGCTCCCAGGTCTGCGGCAGATGTCGCGCGAATGGCGAAAAGGCGGTCGCGGAGCCTCCCGCATGATGGATGAAGAAACAGGCGAAAACCGGGCCGGGGGGCCGGATGCCTCCCACCTGTTCCCGTGGGCGCAGATTGCTGAAGATTAACTCCAGGTCCATTGTTACCTTTCCGGGTGGCCGATATAGTGAGCCAGGCCAGATGTCCGATCGGTCGTGGAGTCTTCTCTCGGAAGGACCTGATCATGAACAGGATTGCCTTTGTTTTCCCTGGGCAGGGATCCCAGACCACCGGCATGGGCCATGATGTGGTGCGAGAATTCCCGGCCATCGCGCGGACGTACTTCGACACCGCGGACGAGGTGCTGGGTTTCCCGCTCAGCCGGCTGTGTTTCGACGGCAGCGCCGAGGACCTGCGCGACACGTCGGTGACCCAGCCGGGCATCTTCGTCACCAGCCTGGCCATACAGGCGGTGCTGCACGAACGAGGGGTCCGCCCGGAAGTGGTGGCCGGGCACAGCCTCGGCGAGTACGCGGCGCTGGTCTGCTCCGGGGTCCTGGAGTGGACGGATGCTCTGCGGCTGGTCCGGGAGCGCGGCAGGCTGATGGAAGGTGTCAACCGCCGCACACCGGGGAAGATGGCCGCGGTTGTGGGACTCGCGGCCGCGCGGGTGGAGGAGCTGTGTGAGCAGGTGTCCCGTGCGGCCACGTGCACGGTGGAGGTCGCCAATTACAACACCCCGTCCCAGACCGTGGTGTCCGGTTCGCTGGCCGGTGTCGACGCCCTGTCCCACGCCGCCCTCGGTGCGGGGGCCGCACACGTGGTGCCCCTCAACGTGGGTGCCCCCTTCCACTCCTCCCTGATGCGGGACATCGAGGAGGAATTCGGCAGCCACCTTGAGGCGGTGCGGTTCGGCACCCCGAGGATTCCGGTGGTCGCGAACGTGACGGCTCGGTACGTGGAGTCCGGTGCGGAGGCCAGGGAACTGCTGAGGCGCCAGCTCACGTCTCCAGTGCGCTGGTACCAGTCGCTGGAGCTGCTGGTGAAAGACGAGGCAGCGGCCTTCATCGAAGCGGGACCGGGCCGGGTGCTCACCAACATCGGCAAGACGGCGGCGCCGGGGATCCCCGTCCTGGCGGCAGGGACCGTCCGGCAGCTCTCCAAGGCCGTGGAGCGCTTGCTGCCGGTGCCGTCCTGAGGAATGGCGCACGGCGGGAGTCCCGGCCCGGGCTCCCGTCGCGCGGCCCGCGTCGGTCTCACAGTGCGGAGCACCTGGCCTTGAGCCGGCTCAGGTACTTCAGTGATGCGAGCACGTCGTCCGTGTCGATCCCGAAATCGATGAGGCAGGCGACCTCGTCGACTCCGAGTTCGGCGAGACGTTCGACGAGCGGCAGGCAACTGTCGGGAGACCCGATCAGGCAGCGGGTGCTCGCGTACTCCCGATAGGTGTGCTCCAGCAGCTCGGACAGCGCCTCATCCATCTCTTCCGTCGTGCCTGCGGTACCGGGCACGGGGGCCGTCACGTCGAACAGCTTCATGGAAGAGCGCATGTACCGCGTCAGCGGTCCGCGCGCCGCGTTCAGTGCCTGATCCTCGTCACGGGTGACGAACGAGTGCAGCATGACGCTGATCCGCTCCTGCTCGACGCCGTGCCCCGCCTCGCCGAGTGCCTCGCCGTACACGGCGAGGTTGTCCTCCAGTTCTTCCCACGACTGGCCGAGCAGGTGGGTCAGGATCCCGTGCCCCTGCTCCCCGGCCCGGGCGAAGGTCGCCTCGGAGCCGGCCGCGGTGATCCAGACGGGCAGGCCGCCGCGCTGCGGGCGGGGGTACGTACCCACCGACCGTTCCGTGCCGTCGGGGCCCTTGCGCCGGACCGTTCCGCCGGACCATAAGGTGGCGAGGTCGGCCGCGCTGTCCCACAGCATGCTCTTCCTGTTCTCGAAGTGGCCCGGTGCCAGCACGAAATCGTCGGGGTTCCAGCCCGAGGCGAGGGCGACGCCGGCCCGGCCGCCGGAGATCCGGTCCACCATGGCCCACTCCTCCGCGACCCGGAGCGGGTCGTGCAACGGGAGCACCACGCTGCCCGCGCGGATGTCCACCCGCCGGGTCGTGGCCGCCACCGCGGCGGCGGTGACGGAGGGGTTGGGGAAAGGCGCACCGAACGGGTGGAAGTGCCGTTCGGGGGTCCACACCGCCGAGAACCCTTCGGAGTCCGCGAACTGCGCTGCTTCCAGCAGCAGTCGGTACTGCTCGGCGGGCTCGTCACCGTTGGCGAAGAAGAACAGGCTGAATTTCATTTCTCTTCCTTCTTTCCGGTTACCTGGCCCGCAGCTGCGGGGCGACGGAACCGACGGCGCACAGCGCAGCGTCCTTCGCCGCACACACCGAGGTGCCGGTTTCGAAGGACAGGGCGTACACGGCATGCCGGTACAGAGCCAGCAGACGCGCGTCGCTCTCCTCGACCGCGCTCGGCCTGTAGGTGAGCACCGCCCGGAACGTGGTCGCGGTGTCGACAACGCTGAACTGGACGCGCTGACCGGGCGCCAGGGCGACGGGCCCCACCTCACGCAGCGGTCGGTCGTTCAGCAGGATCACCTCGTCCTCGTCGCGGATGTAGTTCATGACCACGGGGAGCGCTGCGAATTCCGCGAGGTGGGCATCGGAGGCCGCAAGATCGGTGTAGGGCATCGTACGTACGAGCAGCACCTGGTCGATCACGTCGCGCACGGAAGCCAGAGCGGCGTCCAACGAGGCCGCCCCGGACAGGGGCAGCGGTACCGGGACGACGTTGGCGAAGGCGCCGACCGATGCGGCGAGCGAGGCGTGCGGCCGCCCGTCGAGCGGTACCGAGAGACACACTTCCGTACGCTCCTCCGCCCAGGACAGTGCGAGGGCGAAGGCGGTGAGGTGCAGCACGAACGGCGTGACGCGATGCTGCGTGCAGCGCGTCCGCAGCACCTGCTGCAGCTCCTCCCCAGGGGCCCAGGAAAGCTGCCCGGTCACCCGCGCCGCAACGGGTGGTGTCCGGTCCGTGGCCGTCACGTCCGAGGGCAGCAGCCGCCGCCACAGGGCGGCGGCATCGGCCAGCCGGTCGCCGTCGAGCCGGGTCCGCCAGGTGAGGTAGCGCGCGAAGCCGTGGTCCGGACGCGGTCGTGCGTCGGAATCCGCATAGGCCTCGGCGAGCGCCCGGCACACGTGCGTCAGCCCGATCCCGTCCAGCGCGAGGAGGTGCACGGTGAGCGCGAGCAGCGTCTGCCCGTCGGGGCCGTCGGCTGTGGCCGTCCGGAGCAGGAGTCCGCTTCCGGGATCGACGGGATCCTGCTGAGCCCGCTCGTACAACCAGGCCGACGTGTGCTGTGACGTGACGCCGGCGGGGAGCCGGTGCCGCCGTACTTCCACGGCGGGGAGTTCGGGGCCGGAGACGGACACGCGCGCGTCGGGAGAGGCCTTCAGCCTCAGTGCCGGGTAGCGGTGGAGCACCGTCCGCAGCGCGGCGCGCAACCGTGCCTCGTCCAGCCGCTGTCCGGCGTCGAAGACGTAGGTCTTCTGCTGCGCGCCGGAGGGCTCGCGGGCCGACACGCGCAGTCCCGGCGGAAGCTCGTCGGGTGGGCCGGTCTCCGGCAGCTCCTCTTCCCGGGGCGGGTCTTCGGTGGGCCACCGTCGCGCGACGAGATCCGCGAGCCGAGCCGCGGTGCCGTGGGTGTAGAACTCGGTGACGGCCAGGGGTATGCCGAATCTCTCCCGCACGGCGTGGACCAGCCGGGTGGCGAGCAGCGAGTGGCCGCCCGCGTCGAAGAAGTCCTCTTCCGGGCCGAGGCCGGGGCGGTCCAGTGCCTCCCGGAACGCGTCGAGGACCTGGGGGAGAACACCGCTGTCGGGATGCGTCCGGCAGGGGTCGGGTTCCCCGCCCGGTCGGCTGCCGGGAGCAGGCAGCCGGGCCGGGTCCACCTTGCCGTTGACGTTCGTCGGCATCCGGTCGATCGTGGTGAACGAGGCTGGCACCATGGCGGCCGGAAGCCGCTCGCGCAGACGGGCTCGGGTACGCCGCACCACATCCGTGGCGTCCGGCGCGGTGACGAGGTACGCGTCGATCCGGCGGTCGCCCGCCGCGCCTCGGACCACCAGCGCGACGTCCAGGATGTCCGGATCCTCGCGTACGGCCAGCTCGATCTCCGCCGGTTCCACACGGACTCCGCGGATCTTGACCTGCCGGTCGCCGCGGCCCAGGAACTCCACATCGCCGGAGTGTGGCAGGCGTACCAGGTCTCCACTGCGGTAGACCCGGCCGCTGTCGGCGCGGTGACCGAACCGTTCCTCGGTCAGCTCCGGCCGGCCCAGGTACCCGGTGGCCACGCACACCCCGCCGATGCTCAGTTCGCCGACGGTGCCACGGGGCACGGGTTGCCCGTCCTTGCCCACGATGCGCAGCACGGTGTTCTGGATGGGGCGGCCGACGGGGGCGCGCCGCGGCCATGCGCCGGGTGGGCCGTGGAAACGGTGCGACGTGACGACGTGGGTCTCGGCCGGCCCGTAGTTGTTGATCAGTTGGCATTCGGCGCGTGCTTCGAAGAACGCCAGCACGTGCTCGCCGATCTCCAGTTGCTCGCCGGTGGACGCGATCTCGCGCAAGGACGCGAACGCGTCGGCGTCGTGGCGGAAGCGGGCCGCCAGCGCATGCAGGAGAGACACCGGCACAATGGCTTTTTCGACCTGGTGCTTGTCCACGAACCGCGCCAGGGCGTCATGGTCCTGCTTGGTCTCCTCGTCGGCGATGTGCAGGGAGCCGCCCGCGCAGAGGGCGGCGAAGGTCTCGTGGAAGGCGGCGTCGAAACCGTAGGAAGCCAGTTGCAGCCAGCGCCGCGCCCTGGTGTGCCCCTCGGTCTCCCAATGGATGAGGTTCGCCAGCGCCCGGTGGGGGAAGTGGATGCCCTTCGGTGTTCCGGTGGTACCGCTGGTGTAGGTGACGTACGCACCCGTCTCCCCGACGGCTGTGTCGCCGGGCGCGGCCGGGTCGCTGCCCAGGAACGCGGTGAGATCCGGTACGGCGACTGCCCGCGCCCGCTGCGCGAACTCCGCGTCCGCGGCGTGTTCGCACAGTACGACTTCGGCGCCGCAGTCCTCGGCCATGGCAGTGAGACGCTGCCGGGGGTGATCGAGGTCGAAGGGCACCGGGGTGGCTCCGGCCCGGAGCACCCCGAGCAGGGCCGCTACCAGCGGGACGCCGCGCCGCATGGCCAGGCCCACGGTGGAGGCCGTTTCCACCCCGTGTGACCGAAGCAGCCCGGCGATCCCGGCTGATACTTCGGCCAACTGGCCGTACATCAGCTCGGACCGGCCGTCCGTCACGGCGAGCCGTTCGGGCACCCGGCCCGCCCACCGGGCGAAAACCGCGTGGACGGGCAGCTCGGGGACGTCGACGGCCGGGCCCGTCAGCGAGGACGCGGCGAGCGCGGCGGCCTCGGGCGGCTCTGCCGGTATGGCCGAGATGCGGGCCGTCGGGTGCTCCATCAGGGCACCGAGTACGTGCGCGAACCCCTCCTGCCAGGCCGCGACCGTCTCCCGGTCGAACCTATCGGTGTCGTACAGGAAGCGGCCGGCGAGCGCGCCGTCCTCGTCGAACCAGCAGTCCAAGGAGAGTGGGTACGGGCTCGTGGTCCGGGCGAACGCCACAGGGCGCGCCTGGAGGCCTGCGGGCGGTTCCGGGACGCTCGCCCGCCGGCTGAGCACGTTGAACAGCACAGGGAAGACCGACGCGCCGTCCGGCGCCCGGTGGCGGCCACTGCCCGTACCCAGCTCCTGGAGCATCATTTCGAACGGCAAATCCTGGTGGTCCAGGGCCGACGTGAGGCGCTCGGCGGTGTCCTGCAGCAAGGACCGGACATCGCGGTCCGCCGCGATCCGGGCACGGAACGGCAGGGTGTTGACGAAATTGCCGATGAGGTCGCGGGTCTCGGGCCGGTGCCGTCCCGACACCGGGATGCCGATGACGAAGTCGCCCTGGTTACCGATCTTGCTGAGCAGGGTGACGAACGCCGTGAGGACGACGACGAAGGAGGTGACGCCCTCTCGCCCGGCGTAGTCCCCGACGGCTCGGGAGACCGTCGCCGGAAGCTTGAACTCCCATGCGTCGCCCTGGTGGGTGCGCTGGGCACCGGGTGACCGGTCACTGGGCAGTTCCAGCGGGTCGGGCAGGTCGGCCAGGGCGTCGCGCCAGAACCGCCGCTGCCGGTCGGCCTCCTCGGACCGGAGCCACCGGGCCTGCAGCTGAAGGTAGCGATCCAGCATTCCGTCGATGGGCTGCGGGGGCGGCCCGCCGCCGGTCCGCCGGGCATAGCCGGTGTAGAGGTCGCGCAGGAGAATTCCGGTGGAGTGGGCGTCCGCGCCGATGTGGTGCAGGACGAGGGCCAGCACATGCCGGTCCGGCGCGGTGCGCAGAAGTCTCGCCACGAACGTCGGTGCCCGGTCCAAGGGGATCGTGGTGCCGATCAGTTCGGTGAGCTGCCGGCTCAGCGCCTCCTCGTCGGGCACGTCCACCAGCGGCAGGTCCACCGCCACGTCGGGCACGATCACCTGCTCCGGCCGTCCGCCGGAACGGCGGAACCGCACCCGCAGGCTCTCGTGCCGGGCCACGACGTCGGTGAGCGCGGCGCTCAGGGCTGCCACGTCCAGCGGTCCTCGGAGATCGGCGAGCACGGGAACGTTGTAGGACTGCGCGGCTCCCGGTATCTCGCTGAGGAAGAGGAACCGCTCCTGCAACGGCCCCACGGGGAGACTGATCTCCTGGCCCGGCGCGGGCTCCGTCGCACGGGGCGCCGCTTCGGACCGTTCCGCCGTGCCGGGCCCGGCCGTGTGCATCAGCCGGGCCAGACGGCGCGGCGACGGATTCCTGAGGAACGAGCCGAGCGGCACCGCCCGCTGCCATCGCGCCCCGGCCAGTGCCGCGATCCGGGTGGCCAGCAGGGAGTCGCCACCGAGGGCGAACAGGTCGTCGTCCAAGGACACGTCGTCATGGCCGAGAGCACGGGCGAAGATCGCGCAGGCTGCTTGCTCGTCGGTGCTCTCCGTACGGTGGGAAGCGGGTGCGACGGCGGCTGCCGGGGCGGGAACGGGGGCCGGGGGCGGCGGCACCTGCTGCGGGTGTGCCGCAAGCCAGTAGCGCTGCCGGTCGAACGGATAGAGCGGCAGCTCGGTGATCCGGCCACCATCGGCCGGAGTGACACGGCGGGGGTCCACCGGCAGGCCCAGGACCCAGGCGCGGCCGAGCGCGGCCAGAAGGGCCTCGTGGCCCGGCCGTGCTTCCTGCGGCACGGCTCCGAGGACGGCATCCGCGAAATTGGGGGGCACCGAGCGGGGCGGGGCGGCACCCGGCGCAGGCGTGACGATCGCGGACACCGGAGGGGTCAGGGTGCGCTGCCCGGGAGCCGCCGGCCGGCCGGTGAACACCGTCGTGCCGTCGGGAACCCGGCCCGCGGAACAGAGCTGCGCCCCGTCCGGGTCGTACCAAGGGACGCGGACGGCGCTGAGTTCCGCGTCGCGCAACACGTGTCCCCACGAGGTCTCCCGGGCCGAAGCGGCCAGGGCCGTGGCGAGGGCGTCCTCGGGCAGGGCCCCGGTGAGCACCGCGGCGGCGGGTCTGGCCGCCACCTCGGCGATGACCGCTCCCGGCCGTATGCCGTGGGTCGCCCACACGGCGGAGCAGCCCAGGGTGACCACCGCGTTCACCAGGGGTTCCGGTGCCTGGCGGGGGAAGTCGGTCAAGGCGTCGTGGACGGTCGTGCCACGGGCGGTGGCCCACGAGGAGATCAGGCGTCCGGTGGTCTCGCGGAAGGCCGGCTGGTGCTCCCAGAGCGAGCGCAGCGCTTCCAGGGTCCAGACGTCGTGCCTCAGAAGGAATGCGGGCATCCGCTGCCCCCGGTCCGCCGGGGGCGCTTCCCCGTCGAGGAGGAGCGGCGCGTGGTGCGCGCGCCACAGCAGTGCCCGGCGCAACGGATGCACCTCGCGACCCTTGCTCAGGGTGAAAGCGACATCGCGCACATCGTCCGGATCCGCTGTGGCGACGCGTTCACGCAACCGCGCCTCCAGTGCGTGCAGGGACCGGGGGGACGTCGCCGAGAACGGCAGCAGCAGGTGGTCCGGTACGGCCTTCCGCTCGGCCTGCGGAACCGCCGGTGCCTCCTCCACGAGGAGGTGCACATTGGTGCCACCGACTCCGAAGGAGCTGACTCCCGCCAGCAGGGGCCCCGGCGCGGTCCACGGGAGCGTGCGCGTCTGCACGTGAAACGGCGACCCGGCGAAGTGGATGTGCGGGTTGGTTCGCTCGCACCCCAGGGTCGGCGGGAGCGTGCGGTGCCGCAGTGCCAGCACCACCTTGATGAGCCCGGCGATGCCGGAGGCCGAGTCCAGGTGCCCGATGTTGGACTTGACCGAACCGATGGCGCAGAAGCCGGTGGCGTCGGTGGTTTCGCGGAACGCCTCGGTCAGGGCGCTGACCTCGATGGGGTCACCGAGCACGGTGGCCGTACCGTGCGCCTCCACGTAGGACACCTGGTCGGCGGTGACACCCGCCAGCTGATGCACGTAGGCGATCAGCTCGGCCTGGCCCTCGGTGCTGGGAGCGGTGAAGCCGCTCTTGCGCGGGCCGTCATTGTTCATCCCGCCGGCCCGGATGACCGCCAGCACCCGGTCGCCGTCCTGCAGTGCGTCCTCCAGGCGGCGCAGCACGACCAGGCCGACACCGCTGGCGAACACGGTGCCCTGCGCCTCGTCGGAGAAGGGCAGACAGCGGCCGTCCGGGGAGGCGATGCCCCCTGCCTCGTACACGTAGCCGAGTTCTTCCGGCATGATGCCGGCGCCACCGGCCAGGGCCGCGTCGGCCTCGTAGTCGAGCAGAGCGCGGCACGCCTGGTGCACCGCGGCCAAGCTGGAGGCACAGGCACAGTCCACCGCGATGCTCGGGCCGGTCAGCCCCAGCCGGTAGGACAGCCCGGTGGCCGCGAACCCCCGGTCGTTGCCCATCAGGACACGGTGCCAGCCCAGGGCCTCCACCGCTTCGGGGTGCCCGAGCACATGGCGCAGCAGGTAGTCCGAATGGTTCAGACCGACGAACACACCGATCCGGTCGCGACCGGCGGACGGGGCCAGACCCGCGTCCTCCAGCGCGTGTACGGCCGTTTCTAGCAGAAAGCGCTGCTGCGGGTCGGTGATCCTGGCCTCGGCCGGGGGCATGCCGAAGTAGGCGGCGTCGAAGAGGGCGGGGTCGGCGAACCCCTTGCGCTCGGCGACGTACGACGGATCGCCGAGCGCCCGGTCCAGCAGTCCCGCGCGCCGCAACTCGTCGTGGGGCACGTGTTCGTGCGGGGCGATGCCGTCACGCAGCAACTCCCAGAAATGTGCGGCCGATTCGGCCCCCGGAAAGCGGCACGCCATGCCGGTGACGGCGATGGCCGGGAGGGCGTCTTCATGCTCTGATGGGCCGTCCACGGCCATGGTTCACGCTCCGGTGGGGCCTCGTAGGTACAGGGGTCAGACGGCTTCCGGACCGGAGCCGGGACCGCGCAGACGTTGCTTGCGCTGGACTTGCTGGCGGCGTTTGAGCTGCGCGGCGCGGCGGGCCCGCGACGCGGCCTCCGGCGCAGCCGTGGACTCGGAACCGGTGTCCTGGCCGCGGGCCAGGTGGGCGGCGTAGGTCCGCACACTGGGGAAGCGGAACAGATCCACGATCCGGGCGTCGGCGTGGACGTGCTTACGCACCTCGGTGAGCAGCCGGGCCACCAGGATCGAACTCCCTCCGGAGCGGAAGAAGTCGGCCGTGGGGCCGATCGTGTCGTCGGCGAGGACGGAACGCCAGACGCCCAGGAGCTTCGCCTCAAGCTCCCCGGTGGGCTCCTGGGGTGCCTCCTCGGCCTTGTCGAGGGGGACCGGTGGCAGGGCCCTGCGGTCCGTCTTGCCGCTTGCCGTGGTCGGCAGGGATGTACGGGTGACAAAGACGGCCGGCAGCATCTGATCCGGCAGCACCTCGGCCAGCCCGGCCCGCAGCGTTTCGGGGTCCAGCGGGTGGCCCTCGCGAGGGACACAGTGGGCGACCAGCACACTGCGCTGTTCGGTGCGCTTAACGGTCACCGCGCATTCGGCTACGGCCGGCAGGGCGTTGACGGCCTGCTCGATCTCCTCCAGCTCGATCCGGTAGCCGTTGACCTTGACCTGGTTGTCCATGCGGCCGACCAGTTCGAGATGACCGCCGGGGAGCAGCCGGGCCACATCGCCGGTCCGGTACACCCTGCCCTCACCGGGCACCGACGCCAGAACGGGAAAGCGGGCCTCGGTGAGTTGCCGGTCGCCGACGTACCCCTGGGCCACGCCGGCGCCGGCCAGCACCAGCTCACCGTACATTCCGACCGGTACCGAGTGGAGGGCCGCGTCCACCACGTACGCGGCGGTGTTGGCCAGCGGCTTGCCGATCAGTACCTTCTCGGGACGGTCGGGAACCTCCCAGCACGTGGACCACACGGTGGTCTCCGTCGGCCCGTACATGTTCAGAACCTTCGGGATGCCCAGCGCCTTCAGCCTCCGGGCCAGCGTGGTGTCGAGCGTCTCACCGCCGACCATGAGAAGGCGCAGTGAACGCAACGCCTCCTCGCCCCCGGAGAGTTGCAGCACTCCGCGCAACAGGGTGGGCGTCGCCTGCATGGCCGTCGCCTTCTCACCCAGAATCAGTTCGGGGACCGTCGCGGGCTCGCACTCGCCCGCGTAGCGCGGTGCGTTCCGCAGCGTCTCCGATGTCTCCGCGAGCACCACGGGGATGCCGCGTGCGAGGGTCCAGAGCAGTTCGACGACGGCTATGTCGAAGGTCACCCCGGTGACGGACAGCCAGACCGCGTCCTCGGGCAGCGGGACCGCCCGGTCGAGGGCGGTGAACAGATGGGCCAGGTTGGCGTGGGAGATCTCGACGCCCTTGGGCAGCCCGGTCGAGCCCGACGTGAAGATGACGTACGCGGAGTCCGTGCCGGTCACGGGCTCACCGACGCCCCGCGTGTCCAGCAGGCCGGCTGCGTCGATCCGCGCTCCGGTGAAACCTGGGCACTCTCCCCCGTAAGGCTCCCCCGTGACGAGCGCGGTACACCGCGCGGTGTCCAGCATCGTCTCGACGCGTGCCGTGGGGGCGGCGCCGTCCAGCGGCACGTACACCAGGCCCGCCGACATGATGCCCAGCAGGACGGCGACCAGCTTCGGAGTCCTCGGCATGAGCACACCGACCCGCTGGCCCGGGCGCAGGCCCGCGGCCGCCAGTCCCGCGGCAACCGCTCGCGCCATACGGGCCACGTCACCGCGGGACAGGGTCGTGCCGCGGAACGTCAGGGCAGGCTGGTCCGGTTCCTCGGCGAGCCGGTCCCGTATGAGCGCGTGCACGGGAGCGGGCGGTACGGGGCAGACGGTACGGGCGTTCCAGCGGGCGATGTCGGCTGCTTCGGCGGGATCGATCAGCGGCAGCTCACCGAGCCGGGCGTCCGGCGCCGCGCACATGCGCTCGACGAGATGTCGGAACCAGGCGACGAAGCGCCGCGCGTCGTCCGCGTCCCACAGAGTCGTGTCGTACACCAGCAGCGCGTGCAGTTCATCGCCGTCCTCGCGGAGTTTGAACAGAAGGTCGTACTGCGCGGAGTAGACAGGGGTGTCGGCGGGCTCGGCCTCGACGCCGGGGAACGTCAGATTCTCGTCCGGGTAACTCTGCAGGATGAAGATCGTCTGGAAGACCGGTGAGTGCGAGCTGCTGCGTTCGGCGGCGACAGCCTGCACCACCTGGTCGAACGGAAGGTCCTGGTGGGCGAACGCCTCGAATGCCGTTCTCCTGACCTCGGTCAGGAAGTCCCGGACGGTCTGCTGTTCGTCGATACGGTTGCGCAGAGTGATGGAGTTGAAGAAGAGACCGAGGGAGTTCTCCAACACCGGGTAGGGACGGTTCGCCAGCGGACTACCCAACGCGATGTCGTCGCTGCGGCTCAGCCGGGACAGCAGGAGCGAGTAGGCGGCGGCGAATGCGCTGTACAGCGTGGTACCTGTCCGGGCGCACAACTCCTTGGCCCTGCCGAGGAATTGCGCATCGTAGACGGAAGTGAACGCCGAGCCCCGATAGTGCTGGACGGCGAGACGAGGCCGGGACGGCACGAGGTCGAGCACCGGGGGGAGCTGGGCCAGGGTCTGACGCCAGTACTCGCGCTGCTGCTGGGCGAGTTCGCTCCCCAGCCATTCACGCTCCCAGACGGCGTAGTCGGCGTACTGCACGGGCAGGTCGGGCAGGCGCGGTCTCCGCTCCTCCAACCGTGCCGTGTAGCACTCCGACAGCTCATTCCGGAGGAGTCCGGTCGACCAGCCGTCGGAAATCACATGATGCTGGGTGACGACGAACACCCACCGCCGGGGACCGGTGCGTACCAGGTCGAAACGGATCAGCGGGGCCACGGCGAGGTCGAACCTGGTGGAGACGATGGCGAAGAGGGTGTCGTCGATCGATTCGGGACCGGCCTCGTGCCGCTCGAAAACGGGTGCGCACCGCTCGTCGATCACCTGCCGCAGGCCGTCGTCGGCCTCGACCAGGGCGGTTCGCAGGACTTCGTGTCGGGCGGTGACGGCCGCGACGGCTTCCCGCAGCACGGCCTCGTCCAGGGCGCCCCGCAGCTCGTAGGCGAAGTACATGTTGTACACGGGGAGTTCGGTCGCGGTCTGCTCGATCAGCCAGAGCCGCTGCTGCGCGTAGGAGGCGGGAAGGGGAAGCGTCCGGTCGACGCGTTCGATGCGGACCTGCCGCCGGGCCTCTTCCTCCCGGTACTCGCGCAGGAACTGCAGAATCTCCTCGCGGTGCGCACGGATGGTGTCCTTGACGTCGTCGGTCAGGGCACCGTCCGGCGACGACACCGCCAGTCGGTCGGCCTTGGCCGCGACCCGGATACCGTCCCTCGCCAGACGCTCCAGAAGGGCGGTGATGTTCACAGCTCGACCGTTCCCCTCGTGTCGTCGTGACCGTCGGACGTGAGGGTCCGGTACAGGTTCATCGATGCCGTTTCCGCGATCACCAGCTCCGTCATGCCGGCCAGCGTCTCGGCATCGAGCAGATCGCCGAGTGGGACGCGCACCCGCAGGCGCTCGCGGATCCTGGCCAGTACCTGTGAGGCCACGATGGAGTGCCCGCCCAGTTCGAAGAAGCTGTCGTCGGGCGCCACGGATTCGACCCCCAGCACCTGTCGCCAGATCTCCGCCAGCTGTTCCTGGATCTCCGAAGGATCCGAAGGAGCGGTGACAGGAGCCGCGGGCGCGTCGGCGGCGGGGGACAGCGGGGGCGCTGAGGACTGCGGGGGCTCGGCTGCCCAGTGGCGCGCCGTGTCGAAGGGGTACGACGGCAGCACCGTACGGCGGGCGGCAGCGGATCTGGGCAGCAGGTCCCAGGCCACGTCGGCGCCCCTCTCCCAGCAGTGTGCGACCAGGCCCAGCCACTGTTCCCAGGAGGCCGGCGCCGGGAGGACAAGGGGGAAGCGCGCGGGCAGCACGGTCTCCGCTCCGCCCAGCACCGCGGAGCGGGACACCTCCACGAGATGGTCCGGCGAGGGAATCTTGCCGGCGGGCAGGGTCTCACCGAGCGTCACGGACAGCAGGTCACACGAGGGACGCGTCCACGGCGCGGCCGTCAGCTCCCGCTCGATCGCCATCAGCTCCCGCTCACACCGGCTCAGGTCGCCGTCCCGGCCCGTCGCGGCCACCATGCGCGTGTGGCGGAGGAAGCCGCGCATCGCCACGTCCCAGGGCAACACTCCGGCGAACGCGAACGCCACGTACTCGCCCGCGCCCACGGCCGCCAAGGCCTCCGCTGTCACGCCGAGGGCTCGCAGCGCCTCCAGGGCGCCGTGGGCCGCTCGGAAGGCGTCGCCGGACACCCCGTCGAACGCGTCCAGACGGTCCGGGCCCCGGCGTTCCAAGGCCGTACGCAGCCGAGGCAGCCGGTCGGCGAGAAGGTGGATGCCAGGCGGACCGGCCGCGAAGGCCTCGTCCAGGCCGACGCCCAGCACAAGGGGCTCCTGCGGCGTGGGTGCGGCACCCTCGCGCAAGGACGCGGCGAGCTCGCGCAGCGACGGAGTGACCCACGCCCGCCTCAACTGCCGCGCTTCGCGGCCTTCCTGCAGTGTGAACGCCACGTCGGCAGCGGCGCTCGGGCCCGGTACCGACGGGACCGCACGCGCCAGCTGCTCGCACACCGCGTGGAAGGCGCGAGGTGAGTGCGCCGATACCGGATAGATCTGTGGCCCGGACACGGGTTCGGCCGCAGCGGGCACCACGTCGGGGGACTGCTCCAGGACGACGTGCGCGTTGGCCCCGCCAAGGCCCAGGGAGGTGACCGCGGCACGCCGCGGGTGCGCGGATTCGGGCCACGGGCGCGTACGGGTGTTGATGTACAAGCCGCTGTCTTCGAGCGTGATGGCGGTGTTCAGTATGGAGTGACCCACGGTCGCCGGCACGGTCGCTGCACGCAGCGCGAGTACCGTCTTCAGGAATCCGGCCATCCCCGCGGCGATGTCGAGATGACCGACCGAGGACTTCACCGTGCCCACGGCACAGGGCGAGCCCACCCCGAGCAGCCCCCGGGCTTCCTTGAGAGCGGCCAGTTCCACGGGATCCCCCAGGGGGGTGCCCGTACCATGCGCTTCCACGTAGCCCACGGTCGCCGGATCGACGCCGGAGTCGGTCAGAGCCGCGACGATGGCCTCGCGCTGCCCTCGTACGGTCGGCGCGGCGAAGCTCTGGCGGTCGGCACCGTCGTTGCTCAGCGCCGAACCCCGCACCACCGCGTGGACGGTGTCACCGTCGCGCAGCGAGTCGTCGAGGCGCTTGAGCACCACGACGCCGACGCCGCTGCCCGGCACCGTGCCGCCGGCCGCGTCGTCGAAGGGACGCAGCCGGCCGTCCGGTGCGAGTACACCGCCGTCGACGGCGCGGTAACCGTACTCGTACGGCATCAGCAAGGAGACGGCTCCCACCAGCGCGAGGTCACAGTCTCCGGCGAGCAGGCTGCGCCGGGCGAGGTGGATGGCGGTGAGCGACGTGGAACACGAACTGCTCACGAAGACGCTCGGACCGCGCAGGTTCAGATGGTAGGAGACCCGGAGCGGCAGCGCGGTCGGGCTGTCCAGCAGGCTGGCGGGGGCCTGGTGACCGCCGGGCAGGTAGCGGGCGTACCGGTTGTCTCCGCCGCCGCAGAAGACGCCGATCCTCCGGTCATGCCGGCGGCCGGCCCATCCGGCGTGTTCGAGCGCGTGCACGGCCTCCTGGAGAAGCAGACGGTGCTGGGGGTCCATGGCCGCCGCCTCGGCGGGGGAGATCCCGAAGTAGTCCGCGTCGAATTGGTCGATGTCGTCCAGTGTTCCGGAGACCGGCACGTATTGGGGATCCGTCTGCAGTTCCCCGGGTACACCCAGCGCGCGGATGTGTTCCGGCGTGCGGGACGTGAGGAAGCAGGCCCCCTGGACCAGGTTCTCCCAGTAGGCTTCGATGTCCGGTGCGCCCGGGAACCGGCAGGCCATGCCGATCACGGCGACACCCTGCGGCGTTTCCCGCAGGTCCGGGTCAGTCGGCATGCTCTGTCTCCCCTTCGGTGCCGTTCAGCAGGCGTGCGACGGCCGCCACGGTCGGGTAGGTGAACAGGTCGGTGACTGCGACGTCGGCCCTGAACTCCTGCCTGATCAGGCGGTGCAGGCGAATGAGGGTCAAGGAGTTCCCGCCCAGTTCGAACAGGCTGCTGTCGCGGGGGATCCGTGTGCTGTCGATGCTGAGGGCCGTGGCCCACAGGTCCGTGAGACGGCGTTCCAGATCGCCGCGCGGAGCGCCCTCGGCCGTCGTACTCCGCCCGGCCTCGGGCGTCGGCAGGGCACGCGCATCGACCTTTCCGGTGGGGGTCACTGGCAGCTCCGGCAGCCCGATGAGGTGGTCGGGTACCAGTTCGGAAGGCAGTCGCTCGGTGAGGTGGCGACGGAGGCCGTCGAGGTCGACGCCGTCGGCCACCACGCAGTAGGCCAGGAGGGAGTCGGGCGCCTCCGGCCGCACGGTGACCACGGCGTCGCTGACCTCCGGATACGCCATGATCAGGTGACGGAGCCCGTCGAGTTCGACCCGCAGCCCGCGCACCTTCACCTGGGCGTCGTCGCGGCCACGGAACTCCAGCACGCCGTCCTCGCGGAAGGCCGCGAGGTCTCCCGTCCGGTACAGGCGTGCCGAGGGGTCCTGACTGAACGGGTGCGGGATGAAGCGCTCTGCGGTGAGTTCGGCGCGGTTGATGTAGCCGAGGGCCAGCGGGAGCCCGCCGAGGTGGAGTTCCCCCACGAAGCCCGGCGGGAGCGGCTGCCCCCCGGGCCCCAGTACGTAGGCCTGAGCACCGTGGACCGGGCGTCCGATGGGTACGGTTGCCGTTCCCGTGCGGTCTTCGGCAGAGCACCGGTGGAACGTCGCGTCGATGGTGGCCTCGGTGGGCCCGTACAAGTTGACGACTTCGGCACGGCACGCCCGCCGGACGGCATCGACCACCGGGCGTTCCAGCGGTTCGCCGCCCGAGAAGAGCCGGTGCAGCGCGGTACAGTCCGACAGGGTTCCTTCGGCCAGGACGGCCTTGAGCAGCGTGGGGACGAACTGGACCACGGTGACCCCGTACCGGCGCATTTCCGACAGCAGCAGGGCCGGGTCGCGGTGCGCCCCTTCAGGCGCGATCACGGTGAGCGCACCGGCTGTGAGCGGCGCCAGGTACTCCCATACGGAAGCATCGAAGATGCCCGGTGTCTTGAAGTAGAAGCGGTCGTCAGCGCGCCACCCGAATTCCTGACGCTTCCAGGCAAGGTGGTTCGCCAGGGCCCGGTGCGGGACGACGACGGTCTTGGGCAGACCGGTGGTGCCCGAAGTGGCGATGAGGTAGGCGGGGGCGCTTCCGCTCAGTGGCACGTCCTCGAACGGCCGGTGCGGGACGTCCTCGGCGGCCTGCTCCAGGTGGACCAGGGGGATGCCCTCCGGTATTCCCCTGTCGGTGGCGCCGTGCACGACGGCGGCGGCAGCCCCTGAGTCCGAGAGGAGGAAGGCGCGCCGGCGCGCCGGCTGCTCGCCGTCCACGGGCAGAAAGGCGTGTCCACTGCGTAACACCGCGAGGACCGACGCGACGAAGCGCACCGACCGGGGCAGGCACAGCGCCACGACGCTTCCGGGCGGAAGAGCGAGGGCCGCGATCCGCGACGCGATGTCGCGGCTCATCAGGTCCAGATCCCGGTACGAGTACGCCTGGCCGTTCTCCAGGACGGCGACGCTGTCCGGAGCCGTCCGCGCCTGCTGGGTGAAGCACTCCGGAACGAGTGCTGCCCGCTCGTCGGGTGGCACGGGATTCCAGGAGTCGAGCACCAGGGCGCGGTCTGCCGCGGACGCCAACGGAACGGCCCGTACGGCTCCGTCCCAGCCGGTGACGATCGCGCGGAGGATCTCCTCGCAGGCGGCGGCGATACGCCGGGCGGTCGCCGGCTCGTACAGCCGCTTCCGGAACTCCAGCAGGCCGGTCACCTGCGTGCCGCGGATCTCCACGGACAGCATGAGATTGGCCTTGCCGTCCCGGACCGCGGTGGGAATCTCCGTCACCTCGATGCCGGGCAGCGGCAGGCGCTCCGCCGTCGCGTCGTTCAGGGACAGCATCGCGGGGAGGTCGACCCCCGAGTGCGGGTGGGTCGCCTTGCGCACCTGGTCCCAGAGCCGGTCCAGTGGTGCGCTCTGGTGGTCGAAGCTCTCGAACAGGGAGTCCTGCACGGCCGCCACATAGTCGCGTAACCCGAGATCGCGCTGCTCCGGGCAGCGGAAGGCCAGCAATTCCGTGAACAGGCCCACCACTCGGTCGTACTCGGACCTCTTCCAGTCGATCGCCGGGTACGTGATGAGGACGTCATCAGCCCTGGAGAAGTGCTGCAGAGCCACGGCGAAGGCCGCGAGCAGGACGGCGAACGGGGTGAAGCCGAGGCGCTCGCTGGTCGTCAGGAGGCCGGCCGGCACGGCGACCGGCACCGATGCCATGTGCAGGGCGTCCGGTCCCGTGGCGGGCGCTTCCGGTGCGTGCAACACGTCACCGTGCCAGCCCTTGAGGTAGTCGCCCCAGAACGCGGCACCGCGGGCGCCGTCGGGCGACGCGAAGTGCTCCTCCTGCCAGCGGGCGTAATCGAAGTAATCGGTGCGTGCAGGAGTCTGCTGCACCGGCGCTCCGCCGGCCGTTGCGGAGTACGCCTCGGCGAGATCCTCCAGGACGATCGGCACCGAGGGGGCGTCCACCGCCACATGGTCGAAGACCAGCAGGAGAACGGAGTTCTCGGGGCTGAGGCGGAAGAGGTGCGCGCGCAGCCGCGCCGTCGACTCCGGCCCGAACGGCCGGGAGATCTCGCCGGCCAGACGCTCCCGCAGGCTGTCGGCCGGGATGTCGTGCACGGCCAGAACTCGCGCGGGCACCGTACCCAGGGACTGGTGGAGCGTGCCGTCCTGGGCTTCGTCGATGTCCACACACAGAGCCGGGTGACGTTCCATCACCCGCCGCACTGCGCCTTCGAGTGCCGATGCATCGACGGGACCGGTCAGGCGATAGGCTCTGGGGACGTTGTAGAGGTCGCTGTGCTGGTAGAGCTGCTGCGCGGCCCAGACGGCCCGCTGTTGCTGGGAGAGCGGGTTGGCGGCCTTCATGATACGGCTCCGGAAGTTGAGAAGCTCATGGTTCCCAGCGGGCTCCGGCCGCGTGACGGCCCAGGTAGGCCGCGCACGGCACGAGCCGTGCGGCCACCCACTTCGCAGGTGCGCGCGGGCGAGCCCGTGCCGTAGTCCTGACCAGCTGCGCCGTTCATGCGGACACATTCTGTTCGAGGACCGGCACGATCCCTCGTTCCGCGTACCGTGCGGACTCGTCGTCCGTTGATTGCCGTGGCATGAGTGTGGCTTGCTCCCGTCCGCATGCTTTTGTCATCACGGGTCCGGCTGCGAGAACGGCAGTGGCAGGACCGGCAGTTCCTTTGTCTCTTGCGTGCAGTCCTCGTTGGCGCTCTGAATTCGTCGGAATCTTTTCCGGGGGAAAGGGTAGTCGCTTTTATGGCGACCAGCTCCGTATTTCTGTTGCCGCTCGATTGGGCAGCATCACCCGGCAGGCCTCCGCCGGTCGGCTGTCGAACTCGCCTCAGGCAGGAAGCGGAAGCCCCCGGGCCGTACTCCGGCGCGCCGGAGTACGGCGAGTCTCACGGCATGCCCCTTCGGGCCCATGGCGGCACGCCGTCCTCGCTCAAGCTGTTCGTGATCCACTTTGTGACTCCGGAGTACTCACAACAAAGAATGAAACTCGGCGGTGTTTTCGTGCATCGGTCGCTGGATTTGTCCGGATGTTCGCGTCATTGCCGGACGTGAACACAGCCGGTGAGAGCTGTGGTGCGAAAGGGAGGGTGTGGACCCTGATCGTGTAAGTTACATCATGCGTCTGTAAGGATCAAGGGTAATTATCAGGTGGCTATGTCGCAGTGAATGGCGTTCGGAGTAGCCGCTGTACCCAAGTCCCGGAATATCGGAAAGTTGTTTCGAGTCTCGGGTGTCTTCCCGGCAGAAGGAGCACCCTCGGCTCGTGACGGTGTGTCCGTGCGAGTGCAGGGCGGGCCGGTCCCGCACCCGAGTCGGCGGGTGGCGTGGTGCCGTCACTCGCGCCAGGTGCGGCCCTCGGAGGGCTTCAGGCCCAGGCCGTGCGCGAGCTCGCGGTGGGCACAGTTCCCATCTCCGAGGACAGGAGGCAATGGCGGCAGCCGCTCGGCCATCGGTCGGGATCGACTCACGTCGGCCGGCCGGCATCAGATCTCGCAGACAGCACTCGCCCCACCGCCGCTGGTCCCGCTGCGGCACCGGAGCGAACACCTCGGCAGCGAACCCGCCGACCCCGCCCGGCGACCTCCCACGTCACCTAAGGGCGTGCAGATCTTTAACTCGCAGCCTGATATTGCCTTGGTTGGGGCCGGAAGCGAGGAATGCTGTGATGTCGGCTGGTGTGCGGAACCGGGCGGTGGAGGGGTGATGTGGTGGCCGTGAGCTTCCAGGAGCGGACGGACTTCTCGGTTCGCGCGGCTGATGGTCACGCCGGAGACGTTGAAGAGCTGCCCGCGGAGGTTCACTGTGGCGAGTTTGCGCAAGTGGAGCACGGTGGCCAGGATGCGGTCAGCCGGGGTGAGCTTGGCTTTTGCGCCCGTGCCGGGGGCCACCAGCCGCTCGTGCCCACGGATCGCACGGAGTGTCTGTTCACGTTGTAATTCCAGCTCGGGAGTCAGCGCACCGATCAATTCCACGAGCTGGTGGTGGGTCATACCGGTGAGTTCGGGGTTGTGCAGTGTACGTGTCGGCAAGGGATGTGGGCTGTTCGCCGGCGGCTGGTCCGCCGTCCCGTTGCTCGTTTCCAGCGGGTGCCGGGGGTGGAGGGTGTAGTTCCAGTCGCCGTGGAAGCGGTGCCGGGTGAGGGGAAGGGCAGCGATCTCATCGTCGCTGACCTAGATGCCTGTGGGGTACTTGGTGGTGTCGAGTTCTGCATGCACCGTCAGGCCCGTCTTGGTGGTGGTCGCGGCGATGCTCTCGACGATGACTTCGTGGCTGGTCAGGGGCCTGCCACGCCAGTTCATGGTGATGTGGGAGAACAGCCGGTGCTCGATCCGGTTCCACTTTGATGTTCCGGGAGGCAGATGGCAGACGGTGACCGTCAGGCCGGTCTCGGCGGCGAACCGGGCGAGTTCGGTCTTCCAGGTGCGGGTGCGGTACCCGTTGGAGCCGCCCGCATCGGCGGTGATCAGCAGGCGACTGGCCGTCGGATAGGTGGCCTGCCCGGCGCCGTTCCACCAGCGGCGGATCGACTCGACGGCGAACGCGGCAGTGTCGTGGTCGGTGCCCACGTTGACCCAGCCGGTGTTCGCGGCGACGTCGTAGATGCCATAGGGCACCGCTTGGCCCAGCTCACGGTCGGGGAAGTCGTGGGTGTCGACCCGCACCGGCTCGCCCTTCGGTTCCCATTCGCGGCCGTTGTTCTTGAAGGGGCCGACCAGTTCCTTCTTCTTCGTGTCCACACTGATCACCGGAGCCCCGCTGTCCTGGTGGCCGCAGGCCTGTTCGTTGAGGTAGTGAAACTGGGCGCTCCGGTCGGGGTGCTGTTTGCCTTCCAGGGTCTTGGCGTTGCTCTGCAAGCTGAAGCCTTCCTCGCGCAGCAGGTCGCCGACCGTGTCCGCGCAGATCTTGTGGCCCTGTCGGACCAGTTGTCCGGCGAGCTTGCGGGTGGACTTGGTGGTCCAGCGCAGCGGCGACATCGGTGACCGCGGACGTCGGGCTCGACCAACGCGAGGAGTGCCTCCCGAACGGCTGGATTCAGGTCGACGACGCGCTTGCGTCCACCGCCGGGCCGACGGATGCGTCCCAACGGGGTCTCCCCGGAGCTGAGGTCTCGCAGGCCGGCGGACACAGTGGCTTCCCGGACGCCGGCGGCACGGGCAACAGCTCTGATCCCGCCATGGCCGAGAGACTGGGCCTCCGCCCCTATCAGCAGACGACGCTGACGCTCGTCGAGATGCGGCAGAATCGCCCCGAACTTGGCTGCCAACACAGCCTGCTGACTCCCCAACCCGCTCATGCCAGACCAACGAACCACCGAGCGGAAAGCCACAACGTAAAGATCTGCACGCCCTTAGTGACCTGAGTCGGGAATTCGGTTCAGATATCCGGCGAGGCATTCGAGGATCTCGTCCGCGGTCTTCGTCCGGATGGCGCACCGGCGTAGCTTTCATGGACTTCGTCGGGCCGCCCGCTGTAGTTGGGTGGCCAGTTGCTGCCAGGTTGCGGAGCAGTCCTGGGCGAGCTGGGCCACGGATCG
>NZ_JBVHPX010000039.1:0-40323 GCF_055567735.1 Streptomyces sp. NPDC026394 | reverse complement strand
TGAAACAATGGCGCGGCATCGCCACCCGCTACGACAAGACCGCCGAGTCCTACCAGGCAGCCGTCACCCTCGCATCGCTCCTGATGTGGGCCTGACATTTGAAGACAACTCCTAGCGGGCCATCGCCTGGCTGCGTGCCATCGCCCGACATGTCGCAGAGGAAGAACAGCGGGCCCTCCTGGAGGAGGCCGCCTGCGGCATGTGCACCTGGGACGAGGCATCGAACAACTTCGACCAGCAGATCGCAACCCGCAACTGGCTGCGCCGCCTTCACGGCCAAGCAGCCCGGATCGTCGTCGGCGCACTGCGAGACCTCCCCGGCAGCGCCCGCTACTACTACGAACTCGAACTCGCGGATAAGCGCACCCTGGACATGGCCATCTGCAATGCCGTCAATCAGCCGACCGGCAACTGACCACGCACCCTACGCAGCCAAGGGGCCCAGCGGCGACCTGTCGGCGGCCCCCGCCGCCCGCGGGCAGCGCTGGCTTACCGGCCGTGGTCGCTCCCAACATCGTGTTGCTGAAGTGGCGGGCGGCGGAGCTTGTAGTTGGTTGACCTGTTCCCATCTCTTCTTTTCGGGCAAACTCTTGTACATCCGTCCAGCGCGGATCACGGCTCGGATGTCGAGTAGGGCTTCTAAACGATCTTGAGTAATCGGGCTGTGGCTGGCGTCGTCGCAGCGGCCCGCCTGGTGAGGGCCTTGTCGACGATGGTGTGAAGCTCCTCGGCAGTGGTGTAGACGCGGACGGGCATGTCCCGGTACTTGACCGAGCGCCAGGCTCATTCGATGCGGTTCAGCTCCGGTGTTCGGGGAGGGAGGGATAACAGATGTGCTCTATTGGCGGCCATTTCCTCACGACACCCAGCGAGACGGTGAGCGGAACGCCCTGTCCGGCGACCCGGAAGTGGAACTTGCTGCCAGGCCGTGGCCGGCTGCCCCGTCACAGCGGGCTTTCAAGGCAAGGCGGGACCCTGCGCGGCGGTGCCCGGCTGTGGCATGGTGCTGCTCCTTCGCGGTGCTGGGGCGTGCTCTCATCTCGCGATGGGACAGGGCAGGCAGTTGATCACGGAGCGCTCGAGGTCCCGCAGGAACTTGACGATCTCGGCGGGCGCGAGTACCGCGGTGTCGGCCCGCAGAGTGAGGGAGAAGTCCGACGCATCGCCTTGCATGGCGAGGTAGAACCGCTCGTTCTCCACCGGCGTTCCCTCGAGGAATTCGCACCGGGACTGCCCTGTGAGACGTTCCGCCTCGGCCCGTGTGATCCGCGTGCCGCCCGCGGCCGTCGAGTCGTCGGCTGTGGGAAGATTGAGGTTCACCACGCAGGCCAGGGCGGCCTCGACCGCCTCCGCGCTGTAGCGCTCGCGCAGCATCGCAGCCAGATCGTCCGGGTGGCAGTGTCCGGCCAGCGCCGCGAGCATCTGCCCCCGGTGACAGCGGGAGATGAGCTTCTCCGTCGCGTCCTCGGAGACGTCGAGTGCGACCGGCACGCCCTGGACCAGGGTCCCCGGGTAACGCATGGACTCGGCTTCGTACCGGTGGCTCGCGGCCAGAACGATGCCGCACATCCCGCTTCCGCATCTCCTGCCGAGCAGTGACGCGGCCATCGCCAGGATGACGGACGTCATGCTGACGCCCAGTTCCTCGGCGAGTGCGAGGGACACGGCGCGCACGGCCTGGGAGCGCAGGGCGAAGGTCTGGTACCGCGGGCTTTCCGGGCCTCGCCCGGTGTACGGCAGCGGGTCCTCGGGAAATTTCGCCAGCTCCCGCTCCCAGAACTGAACTCCGCGTATCGAACGCTGCACACCCTGCGGAGATTGTTCCGCGAGCGCACGGTCGGCGGGGTGGGCAACCTCGGGCGGGCCCGAATTGATCGTCTTGCCGCCTAGCAGCACCCTGAAGTCGTCGAGGACCGCCACCATGCCGTGACAGTCCATGGCCATGTGGAAGGCGCACAGGACGACGAACCTAGGGACACCGTCCGTCACGATGACGGCGGCTCGGAGCGCCAGTTCGGGCAGTGTGAAGGGCAGGTTGTTGAACTCGTTCTCGGCGGCCGAAGCCGCCGACCGGGCATCAACGGCGTCGGCCTCGAGCACCTCGACGCGCAGGTGGCCGCGGGCCACGACCGTCTGCCGAATGCTCTCGTCGGCAGCGATAGAGTATCTGCTCCGGAAGGTCTCGTACCTGTTGAGTATCCCATTGATCGCGCCGGACACCGTCGTCAGGTCACATTCGTCCGGGACCGCGACGACGTAGCTGCCGCCCAGGTCCGCGTAGTACGGGGCCCGGGTTGAGACTGAGTTCCACACCCAGCGCTGCCCCCACGTGAGCGGGAACTCTCCGGATCGCGTTCCCTCGAAGGGAACCTTGAGGAAACCTCGTACCGAGGTGGAGTGCACTTCTGGTCCTTACTGAATCTGGAGGAAACGGATACGTGCCCGGCGGGTGCTCAATACGCCCGTGTCGCAGCGCCGTCGACCGGGATCACCGCGCCGCTGAGGTAGGACGCGGTCGGCGAGAGCACGAAGGCCGCGACGCGACCGAACTCGGCCGGTTCGCCGACGCGTCCCAGCGGGATGGTTGTCCCGCTCGAACCGGTGGTGCCCGCATCGACCAGGCCGGTCCGCTCCGTGCGGATGCGCCCGGGGAGCAGCGCGTTAACTCTGATGCCCTGTTCACCGAGCTGTGCCGAGAGGCTCTTCGTCAGCATGGCGAGACCCGGCCGCAGGCCGTTCGAGATGTCCAGCCCGGGAATCGGTACGCGCGCCGAGGTGGACAGGACGAAGGCCATCGAGCCGCCCTCTGAGAGATTCGCACTGATCGCCCGTGCGGTGCGGACGGCTCCCAGGAACACCGATTCGAACGAGTCCCGCCAGGCGTCGTCGGGGACGTCCAGCGCGTCACCGAGTGGTGGGCCGCCGCTGTTGACCAGAGCCCCGTCCAAGCGCCCCCAGCGATCGAGCGCGGCGGCCACCAGGCGTTCTGGGGAGCCGGGATCGGCGCTGTCGGCCACGGCACCCGTCGCCCGGGGCTCGCCAAGTGCCTCGACCGCGGTGGCCAGCGACGCGGCGTCCCGCCCCGAGAGCACCACGCGTGCGCCCTCTTCCGTCAGCACCCGCGCGACGGCGAACCCCAAACCTCGGCTGCCGCCGCCGACGACGTAAACCCGGCCGGCCAGCCCCAAATCCATGATCAACCCCTCCCCGGGTCCGCCACCGCTTCGCTACTCCGCCTTGTGACGGTCGGATTCCTCGAAGATCTCGACGATGAAGGTGCCGGGATCTACGACCGCCGAGTGTTCCTGCTGGTCCGCTATGGCGAAGGTCTCGCCCGCCAGCCAGGCGCGCGTTTCGCCCCCGATCGTCATCACGGTCCGGCCACCGAGCACGAAGCCCAGCTGTGGGCCGTGCCGGTGCGGCTTGACCTCGGCGCCCTCGCGGAACTCCCAGAGCACGACCTGGCCATGCGGGCTGGACATCATCCAGCCGACGGCGCCCGGGAACGGCGTATTGACCTGCGGCAGCTTCCTGATCCAATCGGGATACATGCTCAATGCTCCTTGCGGTAGAGGGTCCACACCATCGTCGGGTGGAAGTAGTCGATCGGTTTCAGGTTCGAGTCCGCGACCACGTCGACCGAGCCGATGCAGGCGTCGACGCTGCCGTTCGCGGCGGCTTGCACGGCCAGCGGTTTCGAACTGACGAAGCGCGTCTCGGCTCCGGCGCAGGACTGCCGCGCGAAGACGGCCGTGGCCGGGTGCAGCGCGATGGACCGGATGGAGTCGCGGTGGGCGACCCGCTCCTGGTTGATCGCCAGGCACATCGTCTTGGTTCTGCTTTCCCAAACGTCGGCGATGCGCATCCTGCCGAGCAGCCGGAAGTGCATGTCCACCCAGGTATCGGCCAGCCGGCCGTTCTGGAAGTCGAGGTATCCGGTGGGCATCAGCACGTACCCGTCGGTCTGTTCGGCGTGCTCGACGGCGGCGGCGAACGAGGGGAACAAGACGACGTTCGAGCAGTGCTTCCTCGCCTCGTGGGCGGAGTCCGTTCCACTGGGCCCCAGCGTCGATATGACGCCGTCGAGCTTCGTCAAGCGATCGGATATAACCGACGACACCTTTTCTCCTGCATATAGCGTCCCGGTGAGGGGGACTTCGAACTGTTCGTGGTGGTGGGGATACCGGCAAGTCAGCCCATACGGCTCCCGGTCCAGGCCCGCCAAAGCTCGGCGTAGCGGCCGTTCAGGGCCAGCAACTCGTCATGGGTGCCCTCTTCGACCACCTCGCCTTCATGCATGACGAGGATGCGGTCTGCCAGCCGGGCCTGGGTCAGCCGGTGTGCCACGACGAAGGCGGTGCGGCCGCGCATCGCGGCCTCGGCGGCTCGCTCGAGGACGCGCGCGCCGGTCGAACCCGCTTCCGCCGTGGCCTCGTCCATCACGATGAACCACGGATCGCCGAGCATGATCCGGCACAGCGCGAGGTGCTGCAGCTGGTTGGGTGTCAGCTGGTGGCCCGCGTCCCCGATAACTGTGTCGAGGCCGTCGGGCAGTGCAGCGACCCAGCGGTCCGCGAAGGTGTCGGCCAGCGCCTGACACACGTCCTCGTCGCTGGCCTCGGGCCTTGCCAGAGTCAGGAAGTCCCGCACGGTGCCGGCGAAGGCGTGCGCGTCCTGGTTGACCAGGAAGATCCGGGAGTGTGCCGCGGACACTTCCGGATCGAGCGGCCTGCTGTCGACCAACACCTTGCCCCCTGTCGGCTTGAGCATCCCGGCGGCGATCAGGCCGAGCGTCGTCTTTCCTGCTCCGGTGGCGCCGACCAGCGCGACCCGCTCGCCAGCATCGATCCGGAGATCGACGCCGTGCAGAATCGGCTTGCCCGGCACGTACTCGTGCTGGATTCCGACCAGTTCCATCGCGCCGGGACCGACAGCGGCATCCGCGGTCGGCTCGGCCGCCGATGGCATTTCCACGATGCCGACGAGCCTGGACAGTGCCGCGCCCATCGACTGGAAGCGGTCGAACGTGAACAGCAGCCCGCTGATCGGGCCGAACAGCCGCAGGAAGTACAGCGCGCCGGCGGTGACGGCCCCGACCGTGATGGCGTGATCGCGCATCAGGACGAAACCGACGCCCAGCACCAGGGCCAGACCGGTGAACTCGGCAAGGTTGTTGCGGTTCAGGAAGCGCAGCATGAGCGTGTAGACGGACACGGACGTGTCCGCCGACTGCCGCGAGCTCTCCTCGACCCGCCGCAGAAGCGTCGGACCGATTCCGAAGGCCCGGGCCGTGGGTGCTCCGTTGATACCGGTGAGTAGAGCCTCGGCGCGCTCGCCCTGGAAGACGCGCTGTTTGCGGTAGAGCGGCCGTGAGCGCGGTAGATACCAGCGCAGGCTCAGGAGGTAAGCCGGTGCCGCGCACGCCATGGCCAGGCCGAGCCGCCAGTCGAGCGTCAGCACTCCGGTGAAGGTGAACACGATCGCGACGGCCGCGTTCGCGATCACCGGCACGACGCTCTTGAAGCCGTCGGATACGGTCCGCACGTCGTCGGAGAGCCGGGAGAGCAAGTCTCCGGTCGTGCTCCGCTCGATCCGGGCGGCGGGCAGGTGCAGGGCACGACTGAGCACCTGCTCCCGCAGTCCGGCAAGGGCGGGCTCGCCCACCCGCGCCAGCATCACCGTGGCGATCCCGCCGAACACGGCGCCAGCCACGGCCGCCGCCGCGATGAACAGGAAGGAGGACACGACGGTGTTCCGGCCGGCTCTGACGTCGTCCGCGATCGCGCCGAAGACCCACGGGGCGACCAGTCCGGCCGCGCCCGCCAGCAGGAACATGAGGGCCGTGATTGTGCTCGCAGAGCGGTCGGCGGCCAGCGCGTGGAGCACGAAGCGGAACGTCTGACGGGACGTTGCGATCGGTAGCAGCTCGGAATTCATGCTCATCGCAGGACCAACTCCTCATACTCGGGTCGACTGAGCAACTCCCGATGGGTTCCGCTGCCGGCCACCCGGCCGTTCGCCACATGAACCACCCGGTCGGCCTGGTCGAGCAGCGCCGGGCTGGTGGTGACGATCCACGTGGTACGTGCGTCCGCCTGGTGACGCAGCTCCCTGATGCCAGTTGCGATCCGCTGCTCGGTCACCGCGTCCACGGCGGTGGTGGGGTTGTCCAGCACGAGGATCACGGAGTCGGCGGCCAGTGCGCGGGCAAGCGCGATCCGCTGCCGTTGCCCGCCGGAGTAGTTGCCTCCCTTTGCGGCGACCGGCTGGTCAAGGCCGCTCGCGTCCAGCCGGACGATGTCGTGCGCCGCCGCGGCGGTGAGGAACCGTGCGAGATCGGCGTCCTCGTGCCGGCCGTCCGGGTCGAGGCTCGCGCGCAGCGTTCCGTGCAGCAAGTCGGTCTGGTGCGGATTGACCAGCAGTCGTTTCCGGCGCGCCGAGATGCTCAGGGAATCGAACGCGGCATCGCCCAGGCGCACTTCGCCGGAGACTTCGGCAGTGGAGATCTCGCCGGCCAGCAGTTGGACCAGGGTCCTGCTAACGGCCGGATCGTCGATCACCAAACAGAGCAGTTCCCCGGGCCGCGACGCCAGCGAAAACGTGCGCAGCGCGCCGACGGTCACCTTGTCCAGTACGAGTTCCGGGTGCGAACGCTCCGTCCCCAAGGAGCCGGCTTCCAACAGCGGCGGTGTGTGCAGGAACTCGACGATCCGGGTGGCTGAGGCATGGCCGTCCGCCACCAGGGCGCCGACCTGGCCGAGGGCCTGGATGGGCACGGCGAGGAACTGCGTGAGGCCGACGATCGCGATCAGCTGGCCGATCGTGATCTCGTGCTCGAGGGCCCGCGCCCCGGCGAGCAAGGTCACCGCGGCCAGGAAGAGTCCGCTCAGACCGGCGGACACGGCCTTCATCAGCGCCTGCGATACGGATACCCGGATGCTGGCGGTCTTGGCGACCTGGCTGCGCACCCGATAGCGCGCTGCGGCCTCGTCCTCGGCACCGATGCCCTTGACCACGCGCAGTCCGCGCACCAGGTCCGCGGCCTGCGCGGCGGTGGCGGCGACCTGGCCGCGATGCTCGCGGCTGCGGCGGGAGATCGCGGGCGCGACCAGTTGGGTGACGAAGAGCACGAGCGGCACGCCGAGGAGCACCGTCAAGCCGATGACGAGGTCGATTCTGAGCAATACGACGGCGCTGACCACCGCGGCGACCGCCGAGGCGAAGGTGTTGCCCGCCGACTGCGCGAGCGTGCCGACGCCATCCGCGTCATTCGTGGCCAGGGACAGGGTCGCGCCCGGGTGCCGGCCGGTACGCGCGCTGAGCGGACGCAGCACGTGCTCGGCGATCTCGACCCTGAGACGATGTGCCTCGAACTGGTCGACCTTGTACGCCATGAGCGCGCCGTAGCGGTAGAAGTACATCAGCGCGGCGAATATCAACGCCAGCAGCGCGCCCCAGCCGATCAGGGCGGGGACGTCACCGGAGACGACGGCGCGGTCGATGAACTCGCCGACCACGACCGGGACCATCGCCTCGGCCAGCTGCCAGGCCGAGAGCAGCGCGAAGCAGGCTCCCACCGCGCGTGCGTTGCGCCGCAATACCCTCACGAGCAACTCTCGCGCCGAGCCAGGGGACACTACAGCCAGATCGCCGAACATATGGGTTCGACCCTGCCCTTCGGTCTCGCCGGCCCTCAACGTCGTGGGCCTGACTGCGCGTTGGGGTTCGTGTACAGCACGCCCTTGGACCAGATGTATCGCGTCCCACCCCAGCGGGCAGCGGAGCCGACGTCGGGAAAGAAGCCGCGCCCCTCGAGGTTCGCGCTGGTGTTGCAGAGCACGGGCACGCCGCTGATTTCGGCGTATGCGGCCAGCACCCGGGCGGCGGCAGAGTGGTTGTGCGCGCTGATCGTCTGCAGCCGGGCGGTGCCGTCGAGGTGGACGACCGCCGGGACGCGCTCGGCCCAGTCAGGCTGCAAGCGGTGTTCGAAGAGCATGTACGGGTCCGGTGTGCCGGGAGTGAACACTTCGGTCGCATGCTCCTCAAGGCAGAGCGGAGCCACCGGCCGGTAGTCGGCCCGATTCTTGATCGCATTCAGCCGGGCCTTCATGCCGGGGTCGGTGGCCGGGGCCAGAATGCTTCGATTACCCAGCGCCCGCGGGCCCAGCTCAGCGCGGCCGGAAAGCACGACCACGGGCTCGCCTTCGGTGTGCAGCAGCTGCGCCAGCTGACGCTCGTCACAGGGCGCCGTCCGCCATCCGTCCGGCGTGCGGCCGTCGACCAGCGCGGGACCGCTGTAGACGTCCCACTCCAATGCGAGGTTTCCGCGGTGGAAGGACTCGCATACGGCGGTACCGATGGCCGCTCCGGCGTCGTTCGGGAACGGCGGCGCGTACACGTCCTGGAATAGCCCGGAGGCGCGGATCAGCGAGTTCCACTTGATGTTCAGCGCGCAGCCGCCGCCGAGGACAAGGTTGAGCCGCTCTCCGGGGAAGCGCCGCCGGACCACCGCGCTGAGCCGTTCGAGCAACCGCTGTCCGAGGTAGTCCTGGAAGGTCGCGATGATGTCGGCGTCGGTCAGTCCCAGCAGCAGGTCGTCCCGGTTCGAGGCGATCTTCGCGCCCAGCGTCTTGGCGTTGTCCGGGTCGATCCCCGGAAAGCCGGAGATGAACTCGTCGAGCAGCGGGAACACGTTCGGCTGCGCCGTGCCGAGTGCGGCGTATGCCATGGCCTTGCCTGCGATGGACAGGTGATGCCGAATCACCTCATCGGGCGTCAGGTGACTGGTGTCGGACGCGTAGGGCCCGAACTGCGCGCAGAAGTCGGCGAAGGTGTTGCCGGTGATCGGCAGCAGGACGGATACCAGAGTCACCTCGCGGGTCGTGGCACGCACCAGGTAGAGGCGCGGCACGATGCCGCCGTCCCACACCAGCGCGAGTGCGTCCTCGCCACGAGCGGCGAAGGAACTGGAGCAGTAGGCGCCGAGCAGGTGGTTGGTCACGTGGTTGAAACTGACGTAGTCGGCGCCGTTGATGAAGTCCCGGCCGACGAATGAGTGCCGCTGCAACGGGCCCTCGTCGCCGGGGCTCTCCACGTAGGGCGCGGTGCCGAGCTCGACCTGGGTTCCGCCGTTGTTCAGGGTCACGGCGTGTCCGCCGTCCGTGCCGGTGGTGTACCAGCCGTCGATCACAAACTGGTCGACGTTCTCCGGGGACAGTCCCTCGCGGGCCAGGATCTCAGTGACGTACCGCAGGTCGTCGAGCGAACTATAACGGGCGCCGTTATCTATCTTCTCCGTTTCGACGCTGAACCGGAGGCGACCATCCTCGATGACCGCGACAGCGCCGTCGTGCGATGCCTTTATACCACAGATGATCATGCGAGCCCCTTTGTCTCCCCGGCAGCATATAGGCGCTTTCTGGTTCGCTGTAAAATCATGAAGGGAATGTTAAATCTCGGCGAAGTGAAGAGATTCCAGAACGCTGCTGTTAGGGTCAATGTCCGGTCGATCGGTGAGCGCATGCCTTTGCGGCGTGAGCCGGCCGCGCAATGGCATGCCGCGAGAGCCATGGACCGTGTGGACGCGGGGTGGGGTGGAGTGACATCCTGGTAATGGTAGTGCGAATGGGTGCCATCGCTGGCCGCTTCGGCATGCGTGCAGCGTACGGCTGGCTAGTCTGGAGAAATTCCCATGACCCATTCTTGTAGTCTTTTCTCATGAGCCTTTGCCGCTCCTGTGCTTCGCGTCCTGCGCTGATGCGGGCACTTGGAAAGGGCTTGACAGTCTTCTGAATGCCAACCTAGTGTGCTGATTGTTCGTTCGTCGGCTCACCTTGTCTGCAAGGTGGTTTGAATGGCCGAGCAAGGTTTTCGTGAATGAGGTATTCGATGATATCGAATTCTGTTCCGCTTGATGCTGTGCTGCGTTCGTCCGGAGATTCCCGTTATCCCGGCGTGACCGGTTGGGAGGGATCGACCGAGTACTTCCGCTTCGTCGAGTGCGACGAGGTGTCGCCGTCCCGGGTCGTGGACGTGCTCTGCGGACGGCGGCTTGGTGTGGTGTTCCGCGACGTCGTACCCGCCGCCACTCGCGAGGCTCTGATCACCAACTTCCAGAACAGTCCGGGGCGTCGGACGCGCGGAATGGACGCTCCGGGCGAGTACCTTGGCGCCTACCACTACAACAAGACCATCGACGCCTACCTCGACCAGGCGGATGCCGTGGCAGCTGACCTGCGGGCCGCTCTGAACGTGCCAGGGGAGCCGCTGAACGGTCTGTTCCAGCGGCTCGAGGAGGAACTCGCGCTCTCAGGAATGGAGTTCCGTCCCGCGCGCCACGATGGCCGCGAGGCGTGCCCGGGCGTCTTCCGGTCCTGGCACGGGCAGCGCGAATTCGCACTGGACCCGCACGAGGATCGCGGGCAGTGCGAGGATCCGAAGCAGATCGGTTTTGAGATTCAGCAAGTGACGGCCTATCCGATCGTCGGGCTCAACATTTGCCTGGACAACGGTTCCGACGGCCGGCTGGCGGTGTGGAACCTGTGTCCTGACGAGGCGACCCGGGATAGGCTCGGCGTCCGCTATACCGGCTCGCCCTACGCGCCCGAGTGGTTGAGCGGTTTCGACCGGGTGCGGCTCGACGTGCGGCCAGGTGACATCTACCTGTTCAACGCGGCGCATGTGCACGCCGTCGAGTCTGCGCGCGACCTGGACGCGCGGCGAGTGACTCTCTCAGGGATTCTCGGGTTCGCTGACGACAAGACGGTGATCTCGTGGACCTGATACGTGATCCGGCCGAGGCCTCGGGGCAGCTCTCCGTGGTCGTCGGCGACTACTACCGGTACATCGACCAGCGCGACATCGCGGCCGCGCTGGCCTGCTTCTCGGAGGACGCGGTCTATCGCCGCCCCGGCTACCGCGTGCTCGTGGGCCTGCCCGCGATCAACGAGTTCTACCGCGCTGAGCGGGTGATCTCGGCCGGTCGGCACTACCTGGAGTCGATCGTCGAGGACGCGGACACGGTCGCTGCGCGTGGCAGCTTCAGCGGCACCTCGCACGACGGGGACCCGCTCGAGGTGCGCTTCGCGGACTTCTGGCGCTTCTCGAGCCGTGTGGTGGTGGAGCGCAACACCTACTTCGACGTCGCAGCAGTCTGACGTCTGCCCCAAGTTCGAAAGGCTGGCTTGTACGTCGTGAACATGTCGACTGACGTCGTGCCCGTCGAATTCGCCGACCCGGACGGCCGCGGCCCCGTGGTCCTGCCGCGACCCTTCAAAAATGCCCAGGACCATACCTGTACGGCAACGGCTCGCCCATGGAGCCCGGAGTTCTCGAGCACGTCCGCGGCGCGTATGAGCAGGAGAAGACGCGGCTCGCCTGGCAACGAGGCGA
Organism: Streptomyces sp. NPDC026394; assembly: GCF_055567735.1. Lineage (NCBI taxonomy): Bacteria > Bacillati > Actinomycetota > Actinomycetes > Kitasatosporales > Streptomycetaceae > Streptomyces > Streptomyces sp. NPDC026394. The sequence continues at coordinate 28,932 of NZ_JBVHPX010000039.1, read as the reverse complement.
GATCATGATCCTGCAGAACCTGCTGTTCGCGTACGGCCGCGGCACCTCCGGAGGGCTGCGCAAGATCGTCGTTGCAATGGACTGATTCCACCCGGCCGCATCGCAAGCCCTTTGCTCGCAAGCTATCGGAGGCACAGCCATGTCCAGCTCGTCCCCTGTCGTGAACTCCTACAACGGCTGGGACCCCCTCGAAGAGGTCATCGTCGGCAGCGTCACCAACGGCGCGCGACCGGGATTCGAGCCCGCCCTGCGCCCGTACTTCCCGGATGCCGCGGACCGCGGGTTCGAGGCCGGGCGCCGCGACGAGGGCGAACTCAAACTCGCACAGGAGCAGTTGGACACCTTGGCGGAGGTGCTCAGGCAGGAGGGTGTCGTCGTACGTCGGCCCGTGCCGATGGACTTTCTTACCGAGGTGCGCACCCCCACCTTCCAGGTGCGCGGCCAGAACTCCAGCACCTGTCCGCGGGACGTCCTGCTCGTGGTCGGCGACGAGATCATCGAGGCATCGATGGCGATGCGCAGCCGGTTCTTCGAGTACCTGCCGTACCGCCCACTGGTCACCGAGTACTTCAACGCGGGGGCCCGCTGGGCCGCAGCGCCCAAGCCCAGCATGTCCGATGCGATGTACGTCGGCGACTTCTCCGCAGAGTCGGGCGGCTTCGACGCCGACACGAATCCGGCGCTGAGCGACGCGGAACCCTGTTTCGACGCGGCGAGCTTCGCCCGCTGCGGTCGGGACATCTTCTACCAGCCCGACATCGTGACGAACGACTTCGGCGCGCGCTGGCTGGCCCGGCACCTCGGACCCGAGTACCGCCTGCACCGCGTCCGCTTCGCTGACGCGCATCCGCAGCACATCGACGCCACCATGGTGCCGCTGCGCCCCGGCCTGATGATGATGAACCCGGGCCGGCCGCCCATCGACGACACCATCGCCAGGCTCGAGGCGAACGGCTGGAAGGTAGTCATGGCACCGCCTTCGGTCCGGCGTGGCTACATGCGCTCGGTGGAGGTCAGCAAGTGGATCTCCATGAACGTCTTCAACGTGAACGAGGACACGATCATCTGTGAGGAGCGCGAACAGCCGATGATCGACTTCCTCAAGTCCTTCGGGTTCCGGGTGATCGCTATCCCGTTCGCCAACGTGTACCACTTCGGCGGGAGCTTCCACTGCTGCACGGTCGACATCCGGCGTGCTGGCGCTCTGCAGTCGTACTTCCCCAACCTGTAGGCCCGACCCACTGGTGCTCAGCGCCACCCTCACTCCGATAGAGGCCACTGACACATGACGCTGCCGCTGTCCCCCACCGGCGGGGTGGATCAGAAACCCCACATCGATCTCGCCGATCCGCAGCTGTACGCGACCGGCGATCCGCACTCCGTCTGGCGGTGGCTTCGCCGCAACGCCCCCGTGTACTGGCACGAGCCCTCCCGGGGGATGCCCGGGTTCTGGGCCCTCACCAAGTACAACGACATCGTATCGGTCCTGGGTAATCCGGAGGTGTACAGCTCCGCGGAGGGGATCCTGCTCCGGCCCGCCAACCACGGGCGAGACCCGGGCGGGGGCCGGACACTCGCCCTGACGGACCCGCCGCGGCACCGCCAGCTGAGGTCGATCATCAAGTCCTGGTTCTCCGAGCGAGCGGTCCGGCAACTGAGGCCCGTCATCTGTGAGATAGCGCAGACGCTGCTCGCGGAGGCTGCCGAGAGGGGGACGGTCGAGTTCGTCAACGACGTTGCCGCCCGGCTCCCGCTCTATGTGATCAGCCGACTGATGGGCATTCCAGACACCGACCGCGACTACCTGTTCGGGATCACCAGTCGGGCCTTCTGCTCGGATGACCCCGAGGAGCGGCGTTCGTCCCATGTCAAACTCATGGAGTACCTGCTCGACCTCGCCGACGAGAAGCGCCGATCGCCCGGGGACGACATCATCAGCGACCTGGCCGTCGCGGAGGTCGACGGTCATCGGCTGACCGAGAGCGAACTGCTGCTCAACTGCGACAACGTGTTCATCGGCGGTACCGAGAACGTGAGGATCGCGGCCTCTTCCGGCATCCATCAGTTGCTTCAAGAGCCGGCCCAGTGGCAGGCCCTGCGCGCTGATCCGGGCCTGCTGCCCGGCGCGATCGAAGAGGTGCTCCGGTGGACCACAACGCCGACCCACCTGCTGCGGACCACGCGTACCGCGGTCACGATCGGAGGGCGCACCATCGGCGAGGGCGAGCGGGTCACACTGTGGATGCCGTCCGCCAACCGGGACGAGGAGGTCTTCGCCGCCCCGGACACGTTCGACATCCGTCGGACGCCGAACCGCCATATTGCCCTGGGTACGGGCGAGCACTTCTGCATTGGCGGCATCCTTGCGCGGGCCGAGCTGCAGACGCTCTATGGCGAGATGGCCACGCTCTTCGACGTGATAGAGCCGGCCGGGGAGCCAGTTCTGCTCTCGTCCATCGTCGTGAACGGGCCGAGCACGCTGCCGGTCCGCCTTCTCCGAACAGCGCAACGCTGAGCCGTTGACGCTGGGGTCAACTCACGGCCGGGTCTCCGAATTCGTGGTGGAAAGGCCCACGGGCGCCCTTCCGAAGCCGTACGGACAGTAAGGATCTCATTGTGTCTGACCAGGTCGCCGAGTTCGGCCGGCAACTGGATTTCTGGCGTATGCAGTTGGGAGGGCTGGAGCCGTTGGAGCTGCCGACGGACCGTCCCCGCCCGGCGGTACGCACGGACGAAGTTGGGTCGGTGGCCTGCATCGTCGATGCCGGGACCGCTGCCAGGCTCCGCGAGGCATCCCGGAACGCGGGTGTTCCCCTGTTCGCAGCACTGGTCTCGGTGTTCCAGGTGCTCCTGGCCGAGTACAGCGGTCAGGACAACTTCACGGTGGGAACGGCCGGAGACGTCGCGGAAACCCTGGTCCTGCGCGGCGACGTGGCAGGTGACCCGACGGTCAGCGAGCTGTTCCAGCGGGTGCACCAGCGAGTACTGGCCATCCGCTCTCATCAGGACGTGCCGTTCGGGCGGTTGGTCGAAGAGCTGGCGCTGGAGCGGGACCTGTCGCTGACTACGCTGTTCCAGGCGTCGTTCGTGCTGCAAGAGATCGCCGTCGGCGACGAGGCGGCCTCGGCGGCGGCCAGGCCCGTGGAGGCTGCCCCGGGGGCCGGGCCGTGCGACCTGGCGATGACGGTCAAGGACACGGGGAATGAGCTGCTGGTCGGCCTGGACTACAGCAGCGACCTGTTCCACGGTGTCACAGCGGAGCGGATGGCGACGCACTTCCGCACTCTGTTGGCCGGCGCGGCGGCCGACCCCCAGGCGCCGTTGAGTCGGCTGGACATCCTGTCGGAGGCCGAGCGTCGGCAGATCTTGGAGGAATGGAACGACACCGCCGCGGACTACCCCCGGTTCCAATGCGTTCACCAGTTGGTCGAGCAGCAGGCCGCGGCGTCCCCGGAGGCCGTGGCCGTCGTGCTCGACGAGGCCAGCCTCTCGTACCGGGAGTTGAACAAGCAAGCCAACCAACTCGCTCATCATCTGCGCGGTCTGGGTGTAGGGCCGGAGACCTTGGTGGGTATCTGCCTGGAACGCGGTCCGCACATGATCGTCGCGATGCTGGGCATCCTCAAGGCCGGCGGAGCCTACGTGCCGATGGACCCGGCCTACCCGGCCGAGCGTCTGTCGTTCATGCAGGAGGATACTGCCGCTCCCGTCGTGGTCACCCAGGCAGGTTTGGAACACCGCTTTACTGTTGACGTGACCTGCACCTTGGTGCGCATGGATGCCGATCTGGATGCCATCAGCGCCGGCCCGAGCACCGATCCCGCCCCTGCGGCTGGCCCGGACAACCTGGCCTACATCGTCTACACGTCCGGCTCCACCGGAATCCCCAAGGGCGTCCAGATCCAGCACGACAACCTGATCTGCCGCATGTGGGAGATGAGGCAGCGGTACGGGCTGACCCCGAGTGATAGGGTCCTGCAGTTCGCGTCGATATCCTTCGACAGCTCGGTCGAGCAGATCTTTCCGGCTCTGATGGCTGGCGCGACGCTTGTCCTACGCGGGAAAGACTTCGACCCCGATGCCGTGGTGGCCGCCATCGAGCGCAGCGGCGTCACACTTATGCAGGCGCCGGCTTCTGTCTGGGCCCAGTTGCTGAGTTTCTCGCGCGTCCGCCGGCTGGCCCAGAGCACTCTGCGAAAGCTGGTCCTCGCGGGCGAAGCCGTGCCGCCCGGCCTGCTGGAGCGGTGGTTCGAGCACAGCAGTACGCCGGTCTTCAACGCCTATGGCCCCAGTGAGACCACGGTCACGGCGACCACGGCTGTTATCGAAGGACCCACCTCACGCGTCCCGATCGGGCGGCCGATCGCAAACACTCAGGTATTCGTGATGAACCGGTCCGGCCGTCCGGTGCCGGTGGGGGTGGCGGGCGAGCTGTGGATTGGCGGCGGGTCGGTTGCCAGGGGGTACCTGAACCGGCCGGAGCTGACCGCGGAACGGTTCGTGCCCCACCCGTTCTCCGACGCCCCGAACGATCGGGTGTACCGGACCGGCGACGTGGTGCGTTGGTCGGCCGATGGCACCTTGGAGTTCGTCGGCCGGGTCGACGATCAGGTGAAGGTACGGGGCTTCCGGATCGAGCTGGGTGAGATCGAGGCTCTGCTCGGCGCCCATGACTCGATCGGCTCGTGCATCGTGGTAGCACGGGAAGACACCCCTGGCGACAAGCGCCTGGTGGCTTACGTGGTGCCGACCGGCACCCAGGCTCTGACGACGGCACAACTGCAGTCGTTCCTGAAGGGGCGGCTGCCCGACCACATGGTGCCTTCGGCGTTCGTAGTACTGGAGGCGCTGCCGCTCACACCCAACGGCAAGGTCGACCGCAAGTCGCTGCCGGCTCCGGACGGTCAGCGCCTAGCGGTGGGCGACGAGTACGCGGCCCCGCGCAATGAGCTCGAGCAGGCCACCGCCGACACCTGGACCCAAGTGTTGGGCATTGACAGGGTCGGCATTCACGACGACTTCTTCCGGTCGGGCGGGGACAGCATCGTGGCCATCCAGCTGCTCGGCCGACTCCGCCGACACTTCGGTGTCCACCTCCCGGTCGAGGAGCTGCTCGCCCGCCCGACCGTGGCACAGTTCTGCGAGTTCCTCGCCAAGCGACTCGGTGACCAGTTCGCCGAGCAGGTGGCTCTGGCCGCTGAGGGGGGCGGCCAGGTGAACCGGGACACCGGCGAAGTGCCGCTACTGCCGATCCAGGAGTGGTTCTACCGCAGCGGCTTCGCCCACCCGAACCACTGGAACCAGGCTTTCCTGATCGCTACTCCTCGGCTGGACGTGGACCGCCTCCGGGAAAGCGTGCGGGAGCTGAGTGAGAGGCACGGTGCCTTCCGTCTGCGCTACCGGCTCAACGCCGAGGGCGGTGTCGTCCAGTACTACGCGGACGACTTTCAGCCGACGGAGCTGGTAACGGCTACGGCCGCCGACCTCGACGACGCGCAGGAACAGTTCACCGCCTGGCAGGACGACTTCGACCTCGAAGTCGGACCGGTCTACCGGGTCGGCTACCTGGACGGGTTGGCTGACGGAAGCGCCCGCGTGTTCGTCGCCTGCCACCACCTGATCGTCGACGCGGTGAGTTGGCGTGTCCTGGCGGAGGACCTCGAGGCGATCTACCACCGGCGCAGCCTTCCACCCACCGGGAGCAGCTACCGGCAGTGGTCGACTGCCGTCCAGCAGTACGCTTCCGGACATCCGGAGGAGCACGGCTACTGGGCCCAGGTCCAGTCGGAGTACGAGCAGACCGGAGCTGCCGCGCTGGAGCGCCTCGTCGAGAGCGAGGACGTCATGACGGTGTCCCGGCTGACCCTCGACCGCGAGAGCACTCAGCGTTTGTTGCGCTGCCACCAGGTCTACGGCACGCAGATCAACGACGTTCTGCTGGCCGCTTTCTCCCACGCTTTGACGGACTTGACCGGAGAGTCGGTGAACTACGTGATCCTCGAGGGCCACGGCCGTGAGGGGATCGCGCGGGGGCTGGATGTCGGCCGCACCGTGGGCTGGTTCACCACGATGTTCCCGGTCCGCCTGCACACCGGCGTCGATCAGTTCAGCACCCTGCGCGCGATCAAGGAGGCACTGCGCAGGATTCCAGCGAAGGGCATCGGCTATGGCACCCTGCACGGTTACCACGACGACCGGTTGCCACGAATTAACTTCAACTATCTCGGCCGACTCGACGCAGAGAACGCTGCGTCTTCCGAGGGGCGTTGGCGGCTGACCCGCGAGCCGTTCGGCCAGCCGGAGCACCCGGCCAACCACGACACCCTCATCATGAGGATCAACGGCTGGATCACCGAAGGCCGGTTCGGCTTCACTGTCGCCCACAAGCTCGGCGAGGCGAACGGGGACCGTCTGGTCCAGCAGTACCAGGAGTGCCTGGTGAAGCTGGCAGATGAGCTGTCGGCGGCCTCGCGTACCTACCTCACCCCCTCGGACGTCGACTACGTCGTCTCGGCGGGATACCTCGACGAGCTCCAGTCCGAGCGGGAGATCCAGGGTGTCTTCCTGGCCAACAGTCTGCAGCAGGGCTTCGTCTACCAGAACGTCACGCATGGCCGGGACGACGACGCCTACATCGTGCAGATGACCTGGGAGTACGGCTCCACGATCGATGGCGAGGCCATGCGCGAGGCATGGGCCCGGGCGCAGCGCGTCTTCCCCGCGCTACGGCTCCGCTACGGCTGGAAGGAGGAGGTGGTCCAGGTCATCGACGCGGAGACGTCGGTGGACTGGCGCTACGTCGATGTCTCCGCCATGTCTGAGGGTGAGGCAGCGGATGCCTTGCTGCTGGTTCGACAGGCGGACCGGAGCGAGCCCTACGACCTCGCTTCGGGGCCGCTGTTCCGGATCTACCTGGTCAAGCGTGAGCCGGCTCGGTTCTCCTGCATCTTCAGCCACCACCACTCGATCCTCGACGGCTGGAGCAACACGCTGCTGCTGAGCCGGGTGCATGAGCTCTACGAGGCCCTGGTCACGGGTGCGTCACCGGACACTACCCCGGACCTCAGCTTTGCCGCCGGGCAGCGATACCTGCAGGAACACCGGGACGACCACATGGAGTTCTGGCGCGAACACCTGGCATCTTACGACGAGCGGATGAGCCTCGAGGGGCTACTCCGACCGGACCTGCGCGGGGGCGATCTGCGCATCGGCGCGACCCGCCGCGTCCAGGACATGCGCGAGCTGAGCTTCACTGTCTCCGGCGAGCAGTTCGCGTCCCTGCACCGGTTCACCCAGGACTCTTCCGTCACCCTCAACGCCCTGATGCAGTACGCCTGGCACAAGACGCTCGCCTGCTACACCGGGGCGCAGCAGACGATCACCGGCAGCGTGCTGTCCGGCCGGGCCATCCCGGTCGACGGCATCGAGACCAGCGTCGGCCTGTTCATCAACACCCTGCCCCTGATCGTGCCGCACGGCGCCGGGGACGAGTCCGTACTCGAGGGCGTCCAAGCCGTGCAGCGGCGGATCAACGAGCTGAACACGCACAGCACGGTGAACCTAACCGAGCTACACGTCGGCGCGGATCGCCTCTTCGATACGCTCTTCATCCACGAGAACTGGCCCAAGATCAGCACGGACGGCTGGCAGTCCCGGCTCGCGGTCCGCATGGGAGCGGACTACGAGAAGCTGGACTACTCGCTGTCCGTGATCGTGGTCGAGGAACCGGAGAACGTCCAGTTCCGTCTCGTGTACGCGGCCGAGCTGTTCGACGCTCAATGCATGGCCGACATGCTGCAGATGCAGCGGCACGTGCTCGACGAGGTGCTCGCCGACGGGCACCGGCCGTGGCGCGGGGTCGACTTGGTTTCCGCGGACCGGCATCGCGAACTCGCCGCCGTGCTCAATCCCGCAACCGAGGAACTACCGCCGGCCCGAACGCTCGTGCAGGCATTCGATGAGCAGGTGCAAGACCACCCGGATCGCGCCGCCGTCAGCTTCGACGGCACCACGCTGACCTACGCCGCGCTGGACGAACGGGCGAATCGGCTCGCGCACCTGCTCACCGACGCGCACGCCGTCGCACCGCAGGAACTCGTCGTGCTCTGCCTCGACAAGGGGATCGACCTGATCGTCAGCGTGCTGGCCGTACTCAAGGCGCGGGGCGCCTTCGTGCTGACAGATCCGGCGTACCCTGACAGCCGCCTGTCGTACATCCTGGGAGACACGGCTGCCCGGCTGGTCATCACGAGCGCCCGGGACCGCGCCCGGCTCCGCGCGCTCGTCGAGCCGGACCGTGCCGGCTCCGTCCTCGGCCTTGATGCGCCCGAGATCCAGCACCTCCTAGACGCGGCCGATTCGGAAGCGCCTGGCGTGCACGCGCCCGTGGACGCACTGATGTACGTGCTCTACACCTCCGGAACGACCGGAGCCCCCAAGGGCGTCGTGATCGAGCACCGGGCGTACGCGCAGACGATCACCGCGGTGCAGGCCCGTCACTTCGCCCACCTTGACACCGTGAGCACGCACAGCCTGACCAACCACGTATTCGACATCTTCGGGCTGGAATACGGCCTGCCGCTCTGGACCGGCGGACGGGTCGAACTGTCCTCCGACCTTCCGGCGAGCCTGGACTGCGCCGGCCTCGACTTCGTGCAGATGACCCCGAGCGTCTGCGACGTGATGCTCGACCGGCTGGTCGACCCTCCGGACGGCCTGCTGCTGCTCGTCGGCGGCGAACGACTGCCGAGGGAACTGCTCGAACGAGTGCTGGCGAAGTCGATTGACCTCGTCCATGTCTACGGGCCGACCGAGACGACGATCTGGTCCACGTCGAGGCACTACCGCCACACCGACGGGCCGGGCGGCCTGCCGGTGAGCATCGGTACGCCGTTCGCCGGAGAGTCGGTATACGTCCTCGACGCCGAGCTGCGACCTGTGCCACTGGGCGCCGTCGGTGAGCTCTGTATCGGCGGCGACGGGATGGCGCGCGGGTATCTGAACAGAGAGGAGCTGACCGCCGAGCGTTTCGTCGACGTCCCGGTCGGCCCGGGCAGCGACACGCGGCCGGTACGGCTCTACCGCACCGGCGACCTCGTCCGCCTGCTTCCGGCCGGCATCCTGGAATTCATCGGGCGCAACGACGCCCAGATAAAGGTCAGCGGACACCGGATCGAGCTGGGAGAAGTGGAGGGCGCGCTCGCTGTCCACCCCGCGGTGCGACACTGCGTGGTGCTCGTTGTCGAACTGGGCATGCCGACACTGATCGGTTACTACGTGGCCGACGAGGAGATCCCTGCTGCGGGGCTCGACAAGCACCTGCGGCGCTCGCTGCCCGGATACATGGTGCCCGCGCGGTGCGTCCACCTCGAGAGCATGCCGTTGACTATCAACGGCAAGATCGACCGTGCGGCGCTGCCCCGGCCGAGCGCCGTCGGCACCCGAGTGCACGTGCCGCCGCGCTCGCGCACCGAGGCCGACCTGTGTGCCCTTGTGGCGCGGCTCCTCGGTCTGGACCCGGTCGACGTGGGCATCGACGACGACTTCTTCCAACTCGGCGGGACCAGCCTGCTCAGCATCAAACTGGTCTCGGCTGCGGAGCGGGAGCTGGGCCTGACGACGACCGTCGGACACTGGCTCGAACACCGGACGGTCCGTGTCGTCGTCGCGCAACTCGACATGTCCAGCGGCGAGCGGCTCGCCATCCCGACGGCGAGCTTCTCCCGGGCCGAGGATCAGCGGCTGTCCTTCGCCCAGGAGCGGTTGTGGTTCATCGAGCGCTTCGAAGGCGGGACCAGCGCCTACAACCTTCCGCTCGTCCTCGAGGTGGCCGAAAGCGCGGACACCGAGCTCCTGCTGACGGCCGTCCGCTGGGTGATCGCCCGGCACGACATACTGCGCACCGTGCTGCGGCAGACGCCGGACGGCATCGGTTACCAGGAGGTCCTCGACACGGACGCACTGCCCGGCATCGAAGTGTTCAGGGTGGCGGGCCGGCAGGCGCTGCACGAGGAGATTCGCCGCGACCTGCAACGGGTCTTCGACCTCGCAGCCGAGGGACCGCTGCGTGTGCGCCTCTACGAAGTGCCGGACGTCGGCCGACGTCTCGTGTTCATCGTCCACCACGTCGCATTCGACGGCTGGTCCACCGACGTCCTTCTGGAAGACCTGCTCACGGCCTACGACCTCGTCGCCCAATCCGCTCCGGGAACCGCTCCGTTCGCCGGTCTACTCGCGCCGTCGCTGAGGTACCGGGACTTCGCCGTCTGGCAGCGCGACCGGATGACAGGCGAACCCCTCAAACGGTTGCGCCGGTTCTGGGAGCTGGAACTGGAGGGCCATCAGAACCTTGACCTCGTGCCGGACCGGCCGCGTCCGGACAATCTCGACTACCACGGCGCAAACATGCGCTTCGAAGTCGGGGTCGAGGTTTCGCTACGGCTCCGGCGGCTCGCCGAAGAACTCGGCGTCAGCCTGTTCAGTCTGCTGCTAAGCGCGCATTTCCTCACTCTGCGCTGTTTCAGCCACCAGGACGACATCGTGGTGGGTACGCCCGTCGCGAACCGTGACCATCCCCAACTGGTCGATCTCATCGGCTTTTTCGTCAACACCTTGCCGCTTCGCTCGCAGGTCGCCGGGCAAGCGCTGATCTCCGACTACGTGCGCGAGACCGCACGCGGGGTGCTCGATATGCTGCGCCACCAGGAACTCCCTTTCGATCAGCTGCTGGAGATCCTGGACATCGAGCGCGACATGAGCCGCCATCCGATCTTCCAGGTGACGTTCGGTGTGCAGAGCTTTGGTGCTCCGGCGCGCGGCGCGTACGGCACGTCGGAAGCGGTTTTGCGCACCGCGACGGAGACCAAGGAGTTGTACACGGCGGCGAGGTTCGACCTGAGCACGTTCATCGACGACTCGCTCGAATCGCTCGAGATCGATATCAACTACGCCACGAGCCTGTTCGAGCCCGACACCGTCGAAAGCCTCGGGCGGACCTACGTCACGATCCTCCGCCAGGTCGCCGACTTGGCAGGGAGCGAGAGCAAGCAGCAGCGGGTCGCCGTCTGCGATCTGGCGTACGTCGAGGGAGACCGATACCGCGAGCTGGTGGAGGGCTGGAGCGCGCCCCTGCGGCAGTACCCGTCTGATGCGTTGCTGCACCGCTCGGTGGAGGAACACGCGAAGCGGTCGCCGGATCGTGTCGCGTTGGTTCAGCAGGAGCGCGAGCTCACGTACCGGGAGCTGAACGCCGAGGCGAACCGGCTCGCGCACCGGCTGCTGAAAGACGACAAGTTGACGCCTGACACCGTCGTCATGCTGTGCCTGGATCGCGGCGAGGACATCGTCATCTCCATCCTGGCCACCCTCAAGGCGGGTGGTGGCTACCTGCCGGTCGACCCCACGTATCCCGACGACCGGATCGGCTTCATGCTCGCCGACGCGGGCGCGCGCACGGTCGTGACCCAGCGCCGGTACGTCGAACGCTTCGTGGGGATCGTGGCCCGCGCCGCCCAGGTCGACAAGCGGTTCGCGGACGTCGAGGTCATCGCCGTCGACGATCAGCGTGCCCGGGAAGGGCTGCGCGCGCTGCCGGAGACCAATCCCGTCACACAGGCCGCCCCGGAGAATCTCGCCTACGTGCTCTACACCTCGGGTACCACGGGCCGGCCGAAGGGCGTGCCTCAGACGCACGCCAATGTAGCCCGGCTGTTCACCGCCCTGGAGGGGATCTACGAGATCTGCGAGGACGATGTGTGGCTGCTGTTCCACAACTATGTCTTCGACTTCACGGTGTGGGAGATGTGGGGTGCTTTCCTCTACGGCGGACGCCTCGTGGTGCCGACGTTCGAGGAGACGCGCGACCCCGAGCTGTACTACGCGCTGTGCCGTCGGGAACGCGTCACCATGCTGTGCCAGACGCCCACGGCGTTCTACCAGTTCGTCAACGTGGCGCTCAGTAAGGGCGAGCGGCATCGTGTGGACGACCTGCGCTACGTCTTCTTCGGCGGCGAGCCGCTGAACGTGTCGCTGCTCGAGGACTGGTTCGAGCGGTACAGCCATGAACGGATACGGCTCGCCATGGGGTATGGCACGACAGAGACCACCGTCTTCACCTGCTACAAGCTCTACGACGAGACGGACGAGGGTTCGACCGATATCGGCTCGCTGATCCCGGACGTCGCCGGCTACGTGCTCGACGCGCAGCAACGTTTGCTGCCGATGGGTGCGGTCGGTGAGCTGTATATCGGAGGGGCGGGCCTGGCCGCTGAGCTGCTCAACCAACCGGAACTGACAGCCCGCAAGTTCGTCGCCAACCCCTTCGTCACTGGGACCGACTTGGAGTGGAACGGCCGCCTGTACAAGAGCGGAGACCTGGTGCGCTGGGCACCGAACCGGACCCTGCGCTTCGTCGGCCGCAACGACCTCCAGGTCAAGATCCGTGGTCACCGGATCGAACTGGCGGAGATCGAGACCGTCTTGTCCGAGGTGCCGGGCGTGCTTCAGTGCGCCGTCGTGGTGCACAGGACCGGTGACAGCGGGGGACAGAGCCACTTGATCGGTTACTACGTGGCCGAGACCAGCATCGGTACCGAAGTGCTGTTCGAGCAGTTGCAGGCGAAGCTGCCGTCCTACATGATCCCCGCGGCACTGGTCCACGTGGACGAACTGCCGCGCAAGATCAGTGGAAAGCTCGACACCAATGCGCTTCCCGCGCCGCAGCTGAGGCTGACCCGTGAACTGGTCGCGCCGCGCAACGGGCGTGAAACGCTGGCTCGCGGGGTGCTGGCGGAGGTTCTCGGCGCCGACCCCGAGGCGATCGGCGTGCACGACGACTTCTTCCAGCTCGGCGGCAACAGCATCCTGTCGATCAAGCTGGCGAGCCGGTTGAGCGCCGCACTCGACACGAACGTCAGCATCGCATCGGTCTTCCGGCACCGGTCCGTGGCGGGCCTGGTCGAAGCTCTGGAAACCTCGCCGAGGAAAGCCGCCACCAACCCACCGCTCGAGGCGTGTGCGGAGACTGACCCGGTGGCGTCGTTCGCGCAGGAGCGATTCTGGTTCATCAACCAGTACGAGAGCGGAAACCTCGGATACAACATCCACCTCTGCTACGAGGTCCTGCCCGGCGTCGACGCGGACGAGCTCGAGCGGTGCATCAGTGAAGTCAGCCGACGTCACGAGGTGCTGCGGACGGTCATCCGACAGGCGTCCGACGGCCGGCTCCACCAGGTAGTGCTGGGCCCCGAGACGGCGCCACTCGATGTCCGGCACGTCACGGTGACGGATGAGGCTGACCTGGCCACGCAGTTCGGCGTCGAGGGCACGCATAAGTTCGACCTCGCGGAAGAGGTGCCACTGCGAGTCACCTTCTACCGGCAGGAGACCGCTGAGGACTCGCAGAGCCGAATCTTCGTCGGCATCCACGTCCACCACATCGCGTTCGATGGCTGGTCGGCCGACGTACTGCTGGACGAGATCACCCGGCTATATCAGGCGGAGACCGACCTGCCCGAGCTCTCGATCCAGTACAAGGACTTCGCAGCCTGGGAACGCGAGCGCGTCTCCGGGCGGCGGCTGGCGGAGTTGCTCGGGTACTGGAAGGGCCGCGTGCACGGTCGACGACCGGTGGAATTGCCCTCCGACCGGCTCCGACCAGCGAAGATCGACTACAGCGGCGCCAGCATGTCGTTCGGGCTGAACCCCGAAACGTCAGCGGCGGCTCGACGGCTGGCCCACGAGAGCGGAGTCGGACTGTTCAGCGTGCTGCTCTCCGCCTTCTTCCTGACGATCCAGGCATACACAGGCCGTTCCGACCTGCTCGTCGGCATCCCGGTGGCCAATCGGACGCACGTGCACACACACGAGCTCATCGGTTGCTTCATCAATTCGCTGGCGCTCGATTTCGACATCGCCGGTGACGACGACGTGGAGGAGATGATCAAGAAGGTTGGCGCGCGCGTGGTTGAGGCCCAGGAGCAGCAAGAGTTGCCCTTCGAACGCCTCGTCGCGGAGCTGGGCCTGCCACTCGATCCGGCGCGGCATCCACTGTTCCAGATCTGGTTTGACGTCAACTCCTTTGCTGACACGGACACGGAACGGACCTCCACCACTCTGCTGCGGCCGTACACGGTCGGAGCCCACACCCCAGGCGGCGGGTCGACCGTCGCCGCCAACCTCGACTTCGGCCTGGTCCTGAACGACGTGGGTGAGTCACTGGCCGGAACCATCACCTACGCCACTGCCCTGTTCGACCACGGCACCGTGGAGCGTTTCGCGTCCACCTACCGATCCATCCTGACGCAGTTTGTGAGGGCGAAATGAAGCTGGCCGATCTGAACCTGTTGCCGGACCATGAGCAGGAACGACTTCTGCAGGAGAGCAAGGGGCCTGAGCTGTCGTTCCCGGCGGAGGCCACCATTGTCCAGGTGTTCCGCGAGAGGGCGGCGGCGGCGCCTGACGTCCGCGCGGTGGTCTTCAGTGATTCCTCGCTGACCTACCAGGAACTGGACGACTGGTCAGACCGGTTGGCCGGCGAACTGATCACGTCCCACGGAGTGGCGCCCGGGCAGCTGGTGGCGCTCTGCCTCGAGCGTGGCATCGAGATGACGGTCGCCGTCCTCGCGGTCTGGAAGGCCGGTGCCGCCTACGTGCCGATTGACCCGGAGACGCCGGATGAGCGGGTGCGCTACCTCCTCGATGACACGGCCGCGCCGGTCGTGCTCTGCGGTGAAGTGCACCAGGGGCGGGTGGCGCGGATCGCCGTCGGCGCCGCGATCCGCGCGGTGGACGGCCCGTGGGGCCGGGCCGTGCGCGAGGGCGCCACCGCGGCGCCCACGAAGGCGGAGGCGCACGCCAAAGACCTCGCGTACGTCATCTACACCTCGGGCACGACGGGCAAGCCCAAAGGGGTGATGATCGAGAACCGCTCCGTGGTCAACCATGTGGCCGTCATCAGCGACCTCTACGGCTTTGCCGGAAAGCCGGGCCGGGAGGTAATGCTGCAGGCCCTCAACTACGCGTTCGACGGCGGCGTCGTTCCGATGGTGCTCGCCCTGCTGACCGGGAACACACTGCTGCACGTCCCCGACCGGCTGTGGCTCGAAGGAGAGAAGTTCACCGCGTGCCTGCGCGCCAACGGCGTCACCCATGTGAACGGCACGCCGACCTTCTACAAGCACCTCGGCCTCGGCGAGGTGCCCAGCCTCAAGCGCATGGTGGTTGGCGGCGAGGCGCTGGACGCCGCGTGCTTCCGGGAAATGACGCGGGCCAACAAGGTCCCGGTGTTCAACGAGTACGGGCCCACTGAGGCCACGATATCGACGACCTCCCACGCGGTCCGAGAGTACGACCTGGCGATCGGCCGACCGCAAAGCAACTCGTCCGTGCTGATCCTCGACGAAGCGTTGCGCATCGTTCCGGTAGGCGCCGTAGGAGAGATCTTCCTGGGCGGCCCCGGTCTTGCGCGAGGCTACCTGAACCTGCCCGAGGCAACCGCGGAGAAGTTCGTCCCGAACCCTTTCCAGAGCGAGGTGGAGAAGGCCGACGTCGCGGACAGCCCGGACGGGCGGAACGCACGGTTGTACCGGACCGGGGACCTCGCCCGTCGGCGCTCCGACGGCGCCCTTGAGTACATCGGCCGCAATGACTCGCAGATCAAGGTCCGCGGATTCCGGGTGGAACTCGCCGAGATCGAGGCCATCCTTAACGAGCACCCGGGGGTGAAGCAGAGTGCCGTGCTCCCGGCGGAGGTCGCGAGTCACCGGGGGGCCGCAGCCGAGGTGGCCTCTCTGGTCGGCTACTACGTTGCTGAAACGCCCGCCGATCCCGACGAGATACTTCGCCACCTGAAGCTCGCACTGCCGTCTTACATGGTGCCTACCGAACTCGTGCACGTGGATGCGCTGCCGATGACCGTCAACGGCAAACTGAACGTCAAGGCACTGCACGCGCTGCGCCCCGCCCCCGAGTCCGACGGCGCCGCGCCGCGCACCGAGCTTGAGGGCAAGATACAGGAGATCGTTGCCAGCATCATCGGTCTGGAGCCCGTCGACGTCGGCGTCGAGGACGATCTGTTCGGACTGGGGCTCAACAGCATTCTGGTCGTACAGTTGATCTCCGCGCTAAACGACGAACTCGGGATCGACCTCGCGATCCCGTCGCTTTTCATGTACCCCACGATCGCGGAACTCACGGAAACTCCTGAATTCGGCACCGCACGGGTCAGGGTCCGTAGTAGCGTCGACTGAGTGATGCTGTTTCGACGTTAGGAGTTAACCATGAGTCCTCGATATCCTGTGACCCGAATCCAGGCCCCCACGTCCGACGCGGATATCACCAAAATATTTGCCTCGCCGAAGTTCGGTCGACATTTCACCGACCACATGGCGTCGGCTACATGGATCGTCGATGACGGTTGGCACGAGCGCAAGGTCGGACCAGTGAAGCCGTTCAATCTGCACCCCGGTTCAGCCGTTCTGCATTATGGGCAGGAGATTTTCGAAGGTCTGAAGGCATACCGTCATGCCGATGGCGGAATTTTCCTCTTCCGGCCGGATCTCAACGCGGTGCGGTTCGCTCGCTCGGCCGAGCGTCTGGCTCTGCCCCGGCTACCGGAGGAGGAGTTCCTCGCGAGCGTGGAAGCACTCGTGAGGGTTGACGAGCGGTGGGTACCAAACCCCGGAATCGAGGCGAGCCTCTACTTGCGTCCCTTCATGTTCGCCATGGACGAGTGCTTGGAGGCGAAGCCGGCCGAGGTCGTGGCCTATTCGGTCATTGCGTGGCCGACCGGGCCTTTGTTCGCCGTGGGCCAGAGCGGGGTGACGCTCTGGGTGAGCAGCCGCTACACCCGCTCGGCGCCAGGTGGCACCGGCGAAGCGAAGTACGGCGGCAACTACGCCGCCGGCATGGCTCCTCAGATCGAGGCCAAGAAGCACGGCTGTGATCAGGTCATGTACCTGGACCGTACGGGCGGTGAGGGATATCTGGAGGAGTCGGGCACGATGAATTTGTGCCTGGTCACCTCGGACGGACATCTCATTACTCCGATGCTCGGAACCATCCTGCAGGGCGTCACTCGTGACACCGTCCTCACGCTGGCTTCTGATCTCGGGCTGACTGTGGAGGAGCGTGCCATTTCCCTGAGTGAATTGCGCCAAGGCTCGGCGGACGGTCGGATCACAGAGGTTTTCGCCGCTGGGACGGCTGCGGCGATCACGCCGATCGTCGGATTCAAGGGCGACGGCTACGAATTCACTGTGGGCTCGGGAAAGCCGGGTGAGCAGACCATGGCGCTGCGTGAGGAACTTCTGGGCATCCAGTGCGGGCAGGTGCCGGATCGGCATGGCTGGCTGCGGCGCGTGGTGTGAAACGACTAGCCGTTGCGCGCCAGTAGGGTAATTGGACGAGGAAAGTCAGGCACATGAAGACCGCAGGAAAGATTATCGGAGCGCTGATGAGCGCCGAGGGGAAAACGAACCCGTATCCGATCTACCGGGAAGCGCGAGAGCTGGGCCCCGTCACGCGGATAGCGCCGGACTGGTTCCTCGTCAGCACGTTCGCCGAGGTGCGTGAGGCCATGCGGTCCTCGGCGTACCTCAAGAACCGCTACTCGAACGTGGACGAGAATCAGCAAGCCGTGCGCCGTGCTCACCGGTCCATTCAGCTCTTCGACGAGTCGGTGCTGCTCAAGGATGCTCCGGAGCACGGCCGGATGCGCAAGGTACTGGGGGAAGCGTTCACCCCCGGGCGAATTGCCGCGATGGCGGGCAAGATCCAGCAGGTCGTGGATGAAGTGCTGGATTCATTGGCCGAGCGCGCCTCCGCGGGCGAGGTGGTGGACTTCATGGAGGAGTTCGCGATCCGCGTGCCATTGACGGTGATCTGCGATCTCATGGGGGTGCCCTGGAAGGACTGGAGCCGGTTCCGACCACTCGCCGTGGATCTGAACGCGACGCTCGAGATGCTCATTGACGACACGCAGTTGGCCACCGCCGACGCTGCCGCCGCCGAACTGGACGAGTACTTCAGCGCCTTGATCGAGTGCCGCCGGGCCGCCCCGCAGGACGACCTGGTCAGCGTTCTCCTGACTGCGGCCGATGGTGAGGACGGCCAATTGGATTCGCGTGAACTGCTGGCGAACCTGGAGCTCCTGCTGGTGGCTGGCTTTGAGACCACGACGAACCTGTTGGGCAACGCCTTGGCGGTTCTCTTCGACCACCCAGAGGTCCATGAAGGTCTGCTCGCAGGAAAGTACACGTACGCACAGTTCACCGAAGAGGTGTTGCGCTACGACGCTCCGGTGCAGCACATGATCCGCTCGGCCGGGGAACCGGGGATCGAGCTCGCCGGGGTCTCGATCCCGGTAGGCGCCGAGCTGGTCATGCTGATGGGTTCGGCGAACCGTGATCCGCTGCGCTTCTCCGATCCGGATGTCTTCAACCCGGCGCGCCCGAACAATCAGTCGTTGAGCTTCGGCGGGGGCGCGCATTACTGCATCGCCGCTGGATTGGCCCGGTTGGAGGGTGTCACCGCGGTGAGCCGACTGCTGGCTCGCTATCCACGCATCACGCTTGCCGGCACGCCGGTTCGAGCTGATCGCCACGGTCTGCGCGGATTCCGCGAGCTTCCAGTAACACTCGGCGTGTAGCTGCCGTCGTTGTGCTCTCTGCCCGTTGCTCGCAACCGCTGTCCGATGTGCTCCGCGCCGCCGCTGTGTGGCCGTTGTAGCTGAAAGGGGAATGATGATGGGACTCATGATGCCCGGAGAGTGGTCGATGTCCGCACCGGATGATCCGCTCCAGTCGCTGCGATCCTCCAGCGAACCGGTGCTGTGTGAGATGTTCGCGAGCCTGTTCGGGCTGGTAAGCGTCGACGTTGATGCGGACTTCTTCGACATGGGCGGCAATTCCGTGCTGGCCACTCGACTGGTCAGCCAAGTCCAAACGGTCTTTCCGGGGGACGTCACCTTCGGCGACCTCTTCGAGAATCCCACGCCCAGGAGTCTGGCGAAGGTGCTCGACCAGGCGGTCGCGGCGAGCCCGCGCCCCCGGTCGACCGACCGCCCGGCGATGATCCCGCTGTCCCCCGGCCAGTCGACGTTCTGGTTCTACCAACAGCTGCGTGGTCCCAGCGCGGATCACAACATCGTGCTGTCGCTGAAGCTGATCGGCCCACTGGACCGGGACGCGCTCGCCTGGGCGTTCGATCGGCTGATTGACAGGCATGAGATCCTGCGCACAGTCTTCCCCCGCGATCAAGGCGAGCCCCACCAGGTCGTGCTCGACCCGGCCGCCGCCCGGCCGGGACTTCGCTTCGTGGACGTCGCCGGCCACCAGATCTCCGCTGAGCTGACAAAGCGCGCCGCGCTGCCGTTCGACGTCACCACCGAGCCTGCACTGCGTGCCTGGCTCCTGGTGATCAGCCCGGACGAACACGTTCTGCTGATCTCCCTGCACCACATCGCCGGCGACGGATGGTCGACGGCCCCGCTCTGGCGTGACCTGTCCGCCGCATACCTTGCACGGCGCGACAGGCTGCCATGGCAGCCGCAGCCACTCGCGGTTCAGTACGCGGACTACAGCATCTGGAAGCAAGACCTGATGGACCGCGAGTCCGACGGCCAGAGCATTATCGCCCGCCAAGCTCGGTATTGGACGCAGACCCTCGCCGATCTCCCGGAAGAACTGCCGCTCCCGGTGGACCGACCGCGTCCGGCGCGGTTGACCGCACGCGCGGACGGCGTGCCGTTCACCATCTCGCCGGACGCGCATCGCAGGCTTCTCGCACAGGCGGCGGACGCACGGGTCACCCTACTGACTACCCTGCGCGCGGCGGTCGCGGTCCTGCTCGCCAAACTTGGCGGCGGCAGCGACATCCCGATCGGCGGCCTGGTGTCGGGGCGGACCGCTCCAGGCCTCGATGACGCCATCGGATTCTTCGTCAACACCCAGGTTTTGCGGTGCACGTGGGACGGAGACCCGACCTTCGAGACGCTGATCCCGCGCGTCCGCGAGGCCGAAATCGGGGCGTATGCCAACCAGGACATGCCGTTCGGCCGGATCGTCGACCTGCTGAACCCGGACCGGCTCGCGTCCAGGCACCCGCTGTTCCAGGTCATGGTCGTCCTCGAGGAACGACACGGCGTCGATCGCGACATCTTCGGTTGCGTCGCTGAGCGACAGGAAGTGGACCACCTCGGCCTCCCGATGTTCGACCTTTCCTTCAACTTCTTCCTGCCCGAGGCGCACGAAGACACTGATGCCGGGATGGCAGGCTGGCTCGGATACAGTCCCGACCTCTTCGACCGCTCGACGGTCGAGCACATCGCTGATTGCGCCGTATACATCATCGACGCGCTGACCGCGAAGCCGACTATGCCGCTCAGTGAGCTCGCCGTACCGCTGCCGGTCAACGCCCGGCTGGCGCGCAGGGCCGCTGTCGACTTCACGGTCCCGGTGACCGCGAACACCGTCACTCGACCCCGCACACCGCGGCTGGACGCCCTCTGCGGCGCGTTCGCCCAGACCCTCGGAGCAGAGGAGGTCGGGGCCGACGACAACTTTTTCGGACTCGGCGGACACTCCCTGATGGCGGTGCGCCTAGTGAGCCGCATCCGCTCGACGCTAGGCACGGAACTGCCGGTACGCGTGGTGTTCGACCAGCCGACACCGGCGGGGATCGACCGGTGGCTGGAACAGGCAGATGCGGGCTCCGACACGTCGGGTCCTGCTGCCGACGGCCTGGAAGCAGTGCTGCGCATCCGCCCCGACGGCGACCGGACGCCAGTGTTCCTCATACCCCCTGCCATCGGACTGAGTTGGTGTTACACGCCGATGAGCCGCTGGCTGGCGGACGGATTTCCGATATACGGCCTCCAAGCACGGGGGATCTGCGGCGCTGAACCTGTCGGTCAGACGCTGACGGACATCGCGACGGGCTTCGTCGACGAGCTGCGTCGCATCCAGCAGAACGGCCCGTACCAGCTACTCGGATGGTCTTCCGGCGGCAACGTCGCACACGCCATGGCCGTGATGCTCGAAGCCGATGGAGAAGAGGTGTCCATGCTGGCGCTCCTCGACAGCTACCCCTGGGACGGCGAGCAGACCGACCCGGCGCTGGACGTCGAGCCCGCCGAGGCCGACGTGCAGCTGACGACGGAGGAGCTGCGCCGAGTGCTTCAGGCGTCACCCGGCACGGCGGCGGCCATTCCCGGCGAACACCTACCGGCGCTTGCCCGGGTCTTCGCGAGCAACCGAAGCGCCCTGTTGCGACACCGGTCAGGCCGCTTCGGCGGAGACGTTCTCCTGTTCACGGCGGCGGAGAGCGTCGAACAGGGAATGGACCCGAGCTCGTGGCAGAAGTTCGTCGAGGGCCGCCTGAAGACATGGACCGTGAGCGGCAACCACTACGAGGTCCTCGGTCCGGAGCCGTTGGAAACGATCATGACCGTCATCAATGCGGAACTCACCGCGGACCACGACCGGAATCGAGTACCTGCTATGCAGGAGAAAGGAGTGGCCGGATGAGCGACGACCAGTTGACGTCCACCATTGACACCACAGAAGTACTACTGGATGTCTGGCAGAAGCAGTTCCGCGACCAGGAGGTCGGTCTCGAGGACGACTTCTTCGAGCTCGGCGGGCATTCGCTGCTTGCCGCTCGCGTGATCTCCCAAGTGCGCGCGGCGCTCGGCAAGCGGGTCAGGTTCAAGGACATCACAGAGTGTCGCACCATCGCGCGCCTGGCGGCCCGGATCGACGAGGGCAGGTAACCGGACCGTGCCTCCGAAGAGAGAACAGCACATGCGTCGGGAAACCGTGGTCATCGTCGAGCCGTACTCGTCGGGAAACATGCTCGCGCCAGCCTTCCGGCAGGGCGGTTTCTCACCGTGCGCCGTAACGTTGTCCGGACTCTCGGTACCGAACTCCGCTACGCTTCGCCTGGCAGACTTCGACGAACACATCGCGTACGACGGCGGTGAACTCGGGCCTCTTGTCGACCGGTTGCAAGAACTCGAGCCGGTCGCGGTCGTGCCCGGGGCCCATACCGGCGTCAAACTGGGTGACGAGCTCGCCGCGGTGCTGACACCCAACCTGGCGAACGCGCCGGACGTCGGGGCGGCGCGGCACCACAAGGGCGACATGATCGCCGCCGTCGCGGCTGCGGGCCTGCCGACGATCAGGTCACTGTGCACGTCAGACGTCGACGACGCGCTCACCTGGGTCACCCGCGAGCGATTGTCCGGGCGTGACCTGGTGGTCAAACCTGTGGACTCAGCGGGCACGGACAGTGTCCGGTTCGTCCCCGGTGGGTATGACCTGCGTGCCGTCGTCACGGAGTTGCTCTGCTCGGAGAGCCGATACGGTTCGCCTCTTTCCGAGGTGCTCGTACAGGAGCACGTCAGGGGCGTCGAATACGCCGTGGACACCTTCAGTTACGAGGGCAGGCACACGATCAACGACATCGTGCAGTACCACAAGGTCTCCAGTCGGCGACACATCGCCCTCTACTCAAGCATGGAGATCCTGCCCATGGACGCACTGGGCAACGACGCGATCATCGACTATGTCAGAGGGGCACTCGACGCGCTCGGGATCACGTTCGGCGCGGCCCACACCGAGGTGATGGTCACCGAGACCGGGCCGCTGCTAATGGAGGTCAACGCCCGGCTCGCGGGTAACGGGCACCCATGGACCTGCGAGCTGGCGACCGGCGACAACAGCGTCGATCGCATGGTGCGGTACTTGACCGGCGACCGGACCATCCCGGACGACTACCCGTTCCAACTGACCACCCGCGTGGTTTTCTTCACCGTCCGATCCGCCGGGGTCGTCAGCGGCCTTTCCCGCCTGGACGCCATCATGGACCTGCCCAGCTGCTACAACCTGCAGGTCAACGTCGAAGACGGAGACCACGTCCCGGAGACGGCCGACCTCTTCGACGCGCAACGCCTGGGCATGGTGGTCCTGGCGCACAGCGACCCTGCACAAGTCGCCGCCGATCATCGAGAAGTACGCAGAATCGCGGCCGAAGCTGGGCGACCGGGGGGCTTCACCATCGATCCGAACCAAGGCGACAGGGAGTGGTAATGGAGCAGACGACCCCGTTCGTCGTCCACACGGCAGCCGAAGCGTACACGCGTGACCTGCGCGATCCGACGCTTGTGCCGATGCTGGGCATCGACGACAATCGGCATGCCTCCCTGGCGAGCCTGATGGGAGCACCCGCCGAGCGCAAGGACCCGGACGTCTCGGGCACGCTGGTGGTGGCGCCGGCCGGCTCGACGACCACACCCGTGGGACGAGCGCTGGCAGATCGCGTCGACGGCTCGTTCGTGACGCTGTCCACCGGCGGACTGGGCCGGATGCTCGACGCACGCCTAGAAGCTACACAGGTCGTCGTCATGGCTCTGCACGACGAGATCGATCTCGACGTGGTCACCGATTTGCTGGAGGCCACTAACACATACCGGCACGATGGCGGCCACGCCACGATCGGATTCGTGATCGGCCCGAACCTTCCCGAGCTGAGCTGGCTGCTCGCCAAGGGACTCAGCTGTCACCTCCGTAAACTCCCGGACCGCAGCCAGCTGACCGTGGTCCCTTGGCTGCGTCAGCATGCGGCGGCGAGCCGAATCCCGGCCTCAGACGGTGTGGACGCCGCGCCGGAATGGGTCATCGGCGACCGGGCGAGCCGCGCGGTGCTCGAGCCGATGCTGTCCGAGCGGCACACCGGACTCGTGTCCTTCGCGTCGGCCGGCCGAGAACACGCACTGATCCTCAACGACACCGTGATCTGCGGCGACCACGCCGGACATCGGGGTCCGACCGCCCATGGTGCGGTAGCACCGAGCTGCGCCTTCACGAACCGCTGCTTCCGGGACGGCGTCCGGGCGCGGGACGTCATCAAGGCGGCCCACGTCCAGGCCGACGTCGTGTTCGCGAACTCGTGCATGACCTGGCGCCCCGGCACCGGACTGGTGGCGGCCGAGTACCAACTGACGGGCGCGTTCCAGTATGGGATTCCAGCGGCCTACATCGGTGCCGTTCATCAGATGCTGCCGAACCTCATGATTAACGACCTGGTCGGCACCGCGGCGGCGGCGGGCACGGACGCCGGGCGGACCTGCGCCGCGGTCAACGACCATCTCCGGGACACCGGCCGTGAGCTGCCCTACTTCGCGGTCCTCGGACTGCCCTGGGTGACTGCGGGCGGGGGAACCGAGCCCCCGTCCACCACCGACGCGCACGACGGCGTCCGCGACGTGAAACCGCAACTGCTGCAAGTCGGCCGGGCTGTGCGGGCGCTCCACGAGTTCGGGCCGACCGGCTTCATGCCGCCGGAAGGGCTCGTCGCCATGGAAGCCGACATCCTGGAACTGGCCCGGACGCTGAAGAGGACGGCCCTCGGCGCAGATTCCGCCGAAAAGGTCCTCGGCCCGCTGCGCCGACTGGGCAGCCTGATCGCCGACGCCGAACTGAGCGCGGTCACCGACTTCCATGAGTTCGGCAAGATGAGCCACTCCGCCCTCAACGAGATGTGGGAGCCCATTCTCGACACGAGGGTCCGCCCGATCGACGATGCCTGCCCGTACTGCACGGGCCGGCTGGCGGAACTCGTCGGGCGACACCCGGTGTACGAGCAGGTCGGGCGCCGCGCACTGGTCTGCAACGTATGCGGGCCGATAGCCGACTCCCCACTCGACCCGGTCATCGACGAGGTGCGCATTGAATGCTCGAGTATCTGGGAGCGTCCGGGCACCATCACCGTCGACGTGCTGATGACACCCACCGCGAGCGCTTCAAAGGAGGTCATCGCGGCCGGTGCCGTCCACACTTCGGGGGCCGCGAACTTCGGCATCGAGTTCCCGGACGCGCAGTGGATCGCCATCCGGCCCGGCTCTCCCGCACGGACGCGCGTGAACGCCACGCTGAGCGCGGAGGCGTTCACCCACCACGAGCACTTCGTCAGGTTCGTGGCTGTAGCGGAAGGGCGCGTCCATTACGCCTCGCGGCCGGTGGCGGTCGCGCCGCACGGCATTCGTTCGCTTCCCGGCAGGGTCCGGCATCAGCCGCCGACTGCCCCTTCAGTCCCTTCCTCGTGACCTTGGGAGCGCCTTATGACCGCCGATCATCCAGCTCGACACCCGAGCCCAGTCGAACAGTGGAATGAGACCTGGTACAACTATTCCGCGACCAGCCGCATCATGGATCTCATCGATTCAGCCGCAGTCAAGTACACCGCCGATCCGGCCGTTCGAACGACATCCGGAGTCGCGCTCACGCATGGGGAACTCGCGGCCGAAAGCTCTCTGCTCGCCGAGCGTCTCACTGCGTATGGCGTTCTTCCGCGCACGCCGGTCGGCCTGCTGGTCGATCACGTCCCGGAGGCAGTCGTGGGGATCCATGCGATTCTGCGCGCGGACGCCTACTACGTCCCGCTGGACCCGCGATGGCCCGCGCGCCGCATTGCGAAGGTACTCAAGGCGAGCTACATCACTCATGTCCTCGTCACGGAACCGTACTGCGGCAGGGCGAACGACATCGGCGACGACATGACGATCATCGCGGTGCGCCACGGCAGTGAACCCGAGGTGCTATCGAGATCCGCCCCTCGGCCGTCGGTCCGGCAGCACGAGTCCGGGCCCGCAGGACCGGACGAGTTGGCGTACACGATATTCACGTCGGGCTCCACCGGGCGGCCGAAGGCGGTGGCGGTCCGGCACACCAGCGTCGTCAACCTGATCGAGTGGTTCAATCGGCGCAACTCCGTCGCCCCGAGCGACATCCTGCTGCAGGTAGCGTCGTTTAGCTTTGATCTTTCGGTGTACGATGTATTCGGGACCCTATCTGCCGGTGCGAGTGTTCTCCTGCTTCCTGACGCCGATCTGGAAGAGCTCGAGGAGATCGCGATCGCCCTCGTCGAGCACGGGGTGACGTTGTGGAACTCCGCGCCGGCCGTGTTCACCGCCGTGACGCTGCTGCTCGACGAATCGTCCCGCCAACAGCGGGATCGACTCCGTCGGGTCTTCCTCAGCGGTGACTGGATCCCGCTGAACACCCTCGAGGTTCTCCGCCGTGAGTTCCCGCGCGCGACTTTGGTGGCGCTCGGCGGTGCCACCGAGGCTTGCGTTTGGTCGAACGACTTCGTTGTGGACGAGGTGGACCCATCGTGGCGAAGCATCCCATACGGGCACCCGATGCAGAACAGCCGATACTATGTCCTTCACGAGGACCTCACGCCCTGCGGCATCGACGAACCTGGCGAGCTTTACATCGCCGGTGCCTGCGTAGCCGCGGGGTACCTCGGCGATCCGGCCCTGACAGCGGACCGATTTCTCCCGGATCCGTGGGACCAGGGCGATGGTTGCAAGATGTACCGGACCGGCGATCGTGCTCGCTGGACATCGAACGGATGGGTCGAATTCCTCGGCCGTATGGACTCGCAGGTGAAGATCCACGGGTTCCGGATCGAGCTCGGCGAGATCGAGCAGGTAGCCATGCAGGTCCTCGACGTCGACGAGGCGGTCGCCCTGAAGCTGGACGAGGGAGGCTCACCGTACCTGGCCCTCGCGCTCAGGGCCTCGGGAGAGCTGGACGTCAAGATGGTCACGGAGAAGCTGGGCGAATGGCTGCCCAGGTACATGGAACCCCGCCGCGTGGTCGTATGCCAGGCCTTTCCGGTGGGTCAGACGGGAAAGGTCGATCGCGCAGCACTGCAGTATCTCTTTCAGCCCGCAAAGTAAAGCGTGTTGCAGAAGGCCGTGAACTGGGCATCTCCGTCGTATGGCTGGGGTGTTGAGGGTCGAGCGGGTGTGGGTGGAGACGTTTACCGGGCTGCGGGTCGATCAGTTCGGCCGACTGCTGAAAGCGGTCCGGGAGCGCGGCGGTGAGGGCTGCGGGTGGGGCCGTCCGTGGCGGCTGCCGCTGGCCGAGCGGGTGCTGCTGGTGGCCGTGTACTACCGCACGAACCTGACCATGCGGCAGCTCGCCCCGCTGTTCGGGGTCTCGCCGGCGACCGTGTGCCGGGTGATCCAGCGGCTCGCACCGCTGCTCGCGCTGGAGCCGTGCCGGGCCTCCGCCGAGGCCGCCGACCGGTTGTGGATCGTGGACGGCACCCTCGTCCCGGTCCGCGACCGCACGGTGGGCACGTCCTCGCGCAACTACCGGTTTTCGGTGAACGTGCAGGTCATCGTGGACGCGGACACCAGGCTGGTGGTGGCCGCAGTCCATCCGGTGCCGGGCACCACCGCCGATGCCAGGGCCTGGCGCGACTCCGGCCTGGCCGAGCACTGCCAGGGAGCCACCGTGCTCGGCGACGGCGCCTACATCAACACGGGCCTGGTCGTCCCGCACCGCAAACGCCCCGGCCGACCGCTGCTGAAGGGCGAGGAGGAAGACAATGCCGAGCACCGCAAAGTCCGCGCCCGAGCGGAACATGTCCTGGGCCGTATGAAGAACTACAAGGTCCTTCGCGACTGCCGACAGCGCGGCGACGGCCTCCACCACGCCGCCCAGGCCGTCGCCCACATGCACAACCTCGCTCTCGCAGCATGACCGCGTGCGTCAGCAGGCCACTACAGGCCGCCAGTTCACGGCCTTGTGCAACACGCTTTAGTGACCGTCTCGGAATTATCAAGGGGAGTCTCGATGTACGACGATCTCTATGACGTCATTGTGATCGGTGCGGGAGCCGCCGGCCTGACCGCGGCCACCATGCTCGGCCGCTCCATGCGGAACACGCTCGTCATCTCCAAGCCCCGACGACGTAATTCGCCGGCGAGCTCGGTCAGCAACGTCCCGTACGCCGACGGGGCCGCCCCGGTGGACATCTATCGGAAGATGGAAGAGGACGCCGGTCAATTCGGCGTGACCATACTGTGGGACGAGGTCACATGCGTTCGCGCGTACGAGAACCACGTCGTCGTCGAGGGCGCCGCAAATCCCGGTCTGCGCTGCAGAAGGCTGCTCCTCGCCACCGGTCGCGTCGACGTCCTGCCAGCCTGGCTGCCGGACGGTGTCTGGGGCAGATCGGCCTTCGACTGTCCCTATTGCCACACATACGAGCGTAGCGGCAGTACGTTCGTCTGCGTGGGCAACGGAGACGAGACGCTCAAGATGGCGGCCTTGTCGAGGCAGTTCGCCAAGCGGATGACGGTTCTCGTCGGGGACCCGGCGGCGAGTCGGGGAAGGCTCGCCCGTCTGCTCTCCCGCCACGACGTCGAAGTGCTGTGCGATGAGGTGGTCCGTGCCTCCGCGGACCCGGCGGGCGGCGTCATCCTGGAGACGACCCACGGGCAGACCCTCAGCGCTGACACCCTGCTGCTCGGCGATGTGGTCCGACCCTATCGGAAACTCGCCGAAGATCTCGACTTGGAGCTATCGGCTGAGGGCTTCCCTGAGACGAGCCTGTATGGGATGACGTCGAATCCACTTGTCTACAGCGCCGGGAACGTCGAAGGGTCCTCGTACTTCATGTGGACCGGAGCGGCGAGCAGTGGGATCAATGCCGCCCGCGCGATCTGTGAGGATCTCGCCTTTGCCAGTGAACTGCTGGAGGACTGGGAGTGAGGCTACTTGACCGTCGCCTGGCCCGGCGACGGTACTTACGGGCTCTCCCGCGATTGGTCGTGAGGCGTGTTGGCCTGGCTCCTGAGGCAAGGGCCCGCTACGCGGAGCCGCGCTAGTAATAGCCCTTCGTGCCGTCGAGCAGCTCCCGGACGATGTCCGCGTGCCCCGCGTGCCGCCCCGTCTCCTCGACGAGGTGGATCAGCATCCAGCGGAGGTTGGCGCTGCCGGAGCGGAAGTCGGGGTGGCGGCCGACGTCGTCCGGGGAGGCTGCGGCGACGATCTCGTTGCTGCGGGCGCACTGGGCCTCGTACTCCGCGAGGAGCTCGGCGACGGGGCGGCCTTCGGTGTGCCAGTCGGCGTCCTC
>NZ_JBVHPX010000038.1:0-49973 GCF_055567735.1 Streptomyces sp. NPDC026394 | reverse complement strand
CGGACACCACACCTGGCCCCAGCCCACCCGCACCGGTGTCAGAGCCGTACGCATCCAACGACCTCAACGCGCAGATCCATAAAACAACGGCATTGTGCCTAAGAGGGCGTTTTCTCCCAATGTTTCGTCCTGATGTGCGGCGTTAGCGAGGTTTCAGAGTCCTCGCCAGGTTGGTGTGGATTCTTTGGTGAGGCGTCGTGCCATGAGGGCGATCATCGCGATGTAGATCATGGCGGTGGAGCGGGCCGGGAGGGCTTCGTAGTCGCGGGCCAGACGGCGGTTCAACATCAGCCACCCCAGGGTTCGCTCCACGCACCACCTGCGCGGTTGCACGGTGAAGCCGCGGGCGGCGCCGGGGGTGCGACGGACGATTTCGAGGTCGATGCCGAGGCGGGCGGCGTGGTCGACGAGGTATTCGCGGTAGCCGCGGTCGGCCCAGCCCTTGCGGATGGTGGGGTGGGCGGCAGCGATCCGGTCGAGCAGGGTCTCGCCGGCGGTGGAGTCCTGGATGCTCGCGGCGGTGACCAGGACGGCCAGCAGCAGGCCGGTCGTGTCGATCACGACGCTCCGCTTGCGGCCCACGATTTTCTTGCCGACGTCGGCGCCCTGGCCGGCCGCGGGGACGTTGGCGGACGTCTTGATGCTCTGCGCGTCGATCACCATCGCGGTCGGCTCCGGCGTGCGGCCTTCGTCCTCGCGGACGCGGCGCCGCAGCAGGGCGTTGAGCTGCTCGAAGATGCCGTCCTGTTCCCAGCGGGCGAAGTAGTGGTAGACGGTGTTCCAGTGCGGATAGTCGTGCGGGAGGTAGCGCCAGGGGATGCCGGTGCGGGCCACGTAGAGCGCCGCGTCCAGGAGGTCGCGCAGGTCATGGCGGGGCGGGTGGCCGATGTTGAGACCCCGGCGGACGATGCCCTCCCGCCAGCTGGTCAGCAGCGGTTCGACCAGGGCCCAGCGGGCAGCTGACAGGTCACTGGGATAGCGGCGACGCGCGCTCATGCCTCCGGAGTAGCCGAGGACCGGGCCGCCGGTCAGGGCGTGGGCCGGACGGGCAGGGGCATTCGAACCCAACCGGCGCACTTTGCGACGAAACAGGAGCAGGCGGCGCGCAACAACCGGATCTCGGCCTCATTTGCCACGCGAGTGACACGCGCCGCACTCACCTCACCTATCACTCACCAGAATTCATCGTAGAAACCCGCAAAAGGCGGCAAAACGCCCTCTAACTGACCGTTTCAGAATCAGATCGATCGGGAGAGCCGTGAGAAGGAGAGGCCGGAGGCGTTGTAGGCCCTCACGTAGTAGGCATGGGCAATGATCAGTCGCCTTCCTCTCGATGAGCAGCTTGCCGCTCTGAAGTCCGTGCTGGCCCGTAACGAGGTGCTGGTGGAGGTGCTGAACCGCACGGCAGAGCTGGGCTGCCCAACTGGTACGTGACGGCGGGTTGTCTGTTCCAGACTGTCTGGAACGTAGTCACGGACAGGCATCCCACCAGCGGGATCAAGGACTACGACGTCTTCTACTTTGACGACCGGGACTTGTCCTGGGAAGCGGAGGACGCAGTGATCAAGGCAGCCGACGAAGCGTTCACGGGGCTGCCGGCAGAGGTCGAGGTACGCAACGAGGCTCGCGTCCACCTCTGGTACGAGCAGAAGTTCGGTGTCCCTTGCGCTCCTCACGCCTCCACGGAGGCGGCTATCGACAGCTTTGCGGCGACCACCTGCTGCCTGGGCGTGCGCCTGGAGCCAGACGGACAATGGCGCGTCTATGCACCGCACGGGCTCTCCGACGTGTTCAACCTCGTCGTGCGCCCGAACCCGGTGCTTGCCCCGCGCAAGGTGTACGAGACCAAGGCGGCCCGCTGGCAGCAGCAGTGGCCTGAGCTGACTGTGCTCGGCTGGCCGTCGGAGTCTGCCACCCTGGCGTCTTCTTCATCCTGAGGTGCGGAGCCGACGCAGGCAGATAATGCTGCAGGCAAGTTGGAGCAGGTCGAGGTGGAGGTCGGCCCGGCGTTCGTAGCGGATTCGCAGGCGCTTGAAGTGGTGAAGCCAGGCGAAGGTGCGCTCTACAACCCAGCGCACCTTGCCGAGTCCTGAGCCGTGGGCAACACCGCGGCGGGCGATCATCGGCTTGATGCCGCGCTTAAACAGCAGGCG
Organism: Streptomyces sp. NPDC026394; assembly: GCF_055567735.1. Taxonomy (NCBI): domain Bacteria; kingdom Bacillati; phylum Actinomycetota; class Actinomycetes; order Kitasatosporales; family Streptomycetaceae; genus Streptomyces; species Streptomyces sp. NPDC026394. The sequence continues at coordinate 47,820 of NZ_JBVHPX010000038.1, read as the reverse complement.
GCGGTACTTGTCGAAGTCGTAGCCGCGGTCGGCATACACGCGTCGGGGCTTGCAGCGGGGCCGGCCACGCCGGCCTCGAATCGGCGGAACCTCGTTCAGTAGCGGAAGGAGCTGGGTGACGTCGTGTCGGTTGCCGCCGGTGAGCGTGACGGCCAGTGGAGTGCCGTGGCGGTCGACGAGCAGATGGTGCTTGGAGCCGGGACGGGCACGGTCCACGGGTGATGGACCGACATGATCCTCCCTTTGAGGGCCCGTACATGCGAGCCGTCGACAGCGCAGTCGTTCACATCCAGCAGGTCCGCGCGGCGCATCTCGGTCAGCAGAGCGGCATGCAGGCGTGGCCCGACGCCGGCCTCGGTCCAGTCCCGAAGCCGACGCCAGGCGGTCATCCCGGAACAGCCGACGGTCTCGGCGGGAACGTCACGCCATGCGGCACCGTTCCGCAGCACATACATGACGCCCGCGAGTGCCGTCCGATCCGGAATATGCAGGCGCCCGGGGTATCGATGGCGCCGCTCGGGAGCGAGAGGCAGCAGTGGAGCTATGCGCTCCCACAGGTCATCGGGCACAAGATCAGCACGCTCCCGGACACCCTGCCGACCAAGATCGTAGAGCACAAGATGTGCGGCTCAACTCATTCTGAAACGATCAGTAAGGCGTTCGCTCGAGCCCAGCGCTCGCAGGCCGCCCGAGCTGAGGACAGCGCTGCCCACGCACTGCGCAGAACGGTCCGCGACATCGTCCACACCGCCACCAGCCCCGACGGCAGCGCGCTGGCCGCCCTGCTCGCCGTCCTCGCCTGAGCCTGCCGTCGGGCTGCGTGGATATCAACTGCTGGCCCAGCCAGGAGACCCGGTGCACGCAAATCCGCCACCGAAATACCGCAAGGCCGCCCTGTACGCAGCCGTCTATCGCCTGGCTGCATGGTCGATCCGCCTGGCCACACCCGGCTTCGGATTCAGCCAGTCGTCGCACGTGCCCCTCCGCTGCTGTGTGTACGCAGCATTAAATAATGATCAGTTGGTTGCCTGGCGCATATGCATCCCGCAACATGCACGGGTAGGGGGACTTCGCAAGGAAGAACGGATGCAAAGCGAAAGCAGAGTGGGCCATGATGACGGCGACAAGCGGACGGGCAACCGCTTACTACTTCCGGGAGCTGCGCTCACCAGGAGGACGGGTCTTCTGCTTCCGGAGGACTTTACGTTCTCCCGGTGGCAGAGCTTCGGCCGACAGTTGTTCCTCATCTCGGACTCGTCCGCTTGGTGGCTGGGAGATTGGCTAATTTTTGGCCGCGAACGGTATCCGGATCGCTACAGGAAGGCGGTGGCCGAAACTGGACTGGACTATAAGACGCTCCGTAACTACGCCTGGGTGGCAGGGAAGGTGCCCATCACCCGCCGACGAGCACGTCTGAGCTTCCAACACCATGCTGAGGTCGCCGCATTGCAGCCCGGTGAACAGGACAAGTGGCTTTCCCTGGCAGAGGAGTCACGGTGGACCCGGCGCGATCTGCGCAGCGCCATCAAACGGGCGGCGGCCGACGCCGACTCAGTTGAGGAAAGAGAGATACACGTGCGCCTGAGCACGACAGAGGAGTATGAGAGAGCCTGGGCTCAGGCGGCGACCCAGGCTGGCAAGACGCTGTCCGAATGGATTCTGGAGTCCCTGAACGAGGCCGCTTCGCGCAGCATCGTTGAGCAGACAGCGCGAGCGATCGACTAGGCGTGAGAAGCAGAGCGGCAGTTCACGGCGGAGCATGAACAGATGTCCGGTTATCCGTGCCTGCCGCTCTCTTCATACAACACCCTGATCAGCCAGGACGTACTGAGATATCTCCTGTTTGGCTGACGGACTGTCCGGTGGGTTTGCAAACGTCCAAGTGATCTGACGCCTGCGGCTGCCACCGTGGAAGGCGCTATGCAGGATGTGGGTGTCGAAGACGATCGCGTCGCCCGGATGCGTGGGTATGACGACCGACGGAAGCTCGTCTCCGGTGACTCCCAGATGCTTCTCAGGTTCCTGGAGCCAGCGGAGGTGCTGGGTCCAGGCAGTGTCCTTCCCATGCGTGGCAGGAAGGACGCGTAGCGCACCCGAGGTTGCGTCAAGAGGTTCCAGATACGTCACCATTTTGACGATCACTGCTGCACCATGGTTGCCGTCCCGGTGCCAGTAGGAGTCTCCCCCGTAGACCACGGCGTCGCCTCCGAGGTACGTGACCGGCTTGCCGACAACCTGCTCGGTGACCGGCTCGATCAGGCTTGTCAGCAGGCCCCGCAGAAGCGGATGTCTGCTCCCGGCGCGCGGGACACCCAGCCTTCCCATCTGGCCGCGGCGCGGGGTGCTGTCGGCGAACAGTTCCTCGAACGCTGAGTCCAGCCGGTCCTCGTACGGATTCAATAGTCCGTCGAGACGGACGTACCCTAGGGTTCGGAACTTCTCGATCGCGTCCTGTGACACAAAGTAGCCACGAGGTGCGATGGGCTCGGCGCCAGTCTGGTCCTGGTTCATCGCTGCCTCTCGCCAGCGCCCGGCACGGCTGTCGCCCAGTGATAACCGTTGAGTTGTGTCGGCGCGGTACCGGCATAAAGCACGATCAAGTCCTTCGGTCCATGTGGCAGTCGGCTTACCGCCCCGTCGTGGTGCTCCGTGAAATGGCGGCGTGCCTCTGGCGGCACGTTGCCAGGCCGGTGGCCCCCGGGGAGTACTGGCAGACCGTCGTGCGAGCTGAGGCGGGGCTTGAGCAGGAGGAGCCGCGACCCCGGTCCGCAGGAGAGGCGGTGTCGGTCCGCTCCCGTTTCGACCTCGTAATCCCTGCCGACGGCCGCGCCGAGCAGGTCGTCCAGTGGGCTGCCTGGGTGCACTCTGCTTTGACCGGCGCCGAGCGACAACTCGTCGGCGCATCCCGGCAGCCGGCACACTCCGAACGCAGCGAGAGCACGGAGCGCCTGTTCAGTGGTGGGCATCGTTCCTCTCTTTCTCGCCCTGTTGGCCGACGGTGTCCGAAACTGCCCCGATCTCCTGCAGCAGCGGCCGGTACTGGTCGAGCTGTGCTTCCGTGCGTGGCGCGATCACGAGGGCGGCCGGTCGCAACTCTTCCCGCAGCTCGCACACCGACTCTGTAATGACGTCGGGTCGTTGCGGTTCGGCCACGGCGCGGATGAGCTCTCCGCCGTTGAAGAGACTGCGTACGACGAGGGTGAATCGGCGCCGCACTTCGGCGGCGATGGCTGGTTCCGCGATGAGCGTGACTGCTTCCGCCATGACCGGTGCCCCCGGCGGGAGATTCGATTCGAGCACGTCCGCGAGATGTGCCCCCGTCAGTACGGAGACGCCGACACGCACGCGAGGGGTGAGCAGGGAGCACTCCTTCTGCAGCCTCGGAAAATCGATGTCACGCAGTACATTCACGGGCGGGTTGTGGACGAACAGGGCCTCGGGCGTGAGACCCGACAGCCGGTCCAGACTGGTCGTGTAGCTGTGTACGAGGCCGGATAGGGAATAGTCGAGCCGTGGCAGCACACCGCTGATGTCTACGCCAGTCTTGGTCCAGATCCGGCAGTCCGGCAGGTCGCGCAGAGCCAGGGCCAGGTCCTGCTCCGCAGAGCCGCGGGCGTAGATCGGCGCTGTGTCGAAGAGGCGTACGCCGGTGGCGTAGGCGCGGCGCAGCAGTCGTACCGCCAGGGACTCGTCCCTGGCGAGCACCATCAGACCGTTGAAGGTGCCGGAGACGCGCATGGTGCCGAGGGCGATAGACGGGGCGATGCCGTTCACGCGAGTGGTCGTGTTCACGGTCGGCAGATCCCCAGGCAGGAACGCGCCGTCCGGGACGGGTGCGTGAAAAGTTGCTGGACGCTCGTCCGCACCTCAGAACGGTCGGCCCAGACGCTGACGCCACGATCTTGGTCGTAGGGGCAGCGACGGATCTCACCGTTGGCTGACAGGTACAGCCGGGAGCTGGCGCACACCGAGACCGGCGCGGCGGCGTCAAAGGTGGAGGCGTAACCCTCCAGGTTCTTCCTCAGAACATCCGACAGCGCGAATCGCGACAACAGGACCTTCTGGTCGCTTGCCCACTGGGCTGGAAGCGAGTCCCGGTCCGCGGCTGGTGAAAACTTCTCGGTGGGCAGCAGCGGACTGATCTCTAGACGGACTCCTGTCCGTTGCACAATGTCCGCCCATTCGTCCACCTCCTCTTCGCTGAGCTTCCAGCACGTCACGTGCAGGCTGACTCGTCCTTGCGGGAGCTGACGAATGAGCGGAACGGCGGATGCAGGCGAGCGGTCCACCCCGCCGAGTCGGCCGGCCTCGACACTGTCCGCGGAGAGAGTGATCCAGCTCAGCATGCCCGCCGCTGATTCCAGACGCTCGGCCCTCACGCCTTCGCGCGCCGCGCTAACCGTGGACACTGGCAGGCCAAACTGCAGGGAGATCCGCACAAGTTGCCGGAACTCCTCATGATCGGTGGGTTCGCCGCCGCTGAGGCACACCTCGACGACGCCCAGCTCCTTGAGCCGGGACAGAGCGCGGGCGTAGGTATCCAGGTCCAAGACGTCACTACCTCGGTCCGCCCGGAAGCAGAAACGACATCCCACCCGGCAAGCGTCGGCGGTCGAGACCAGGACGGAAGTGGGCGTCCGTAGGGCGGTGGATGGGTCCGCCAAGGCAGGCGGGGCCGCCATCACTGCAGCCCCGTGTTGTCAGACAGCGCCAGCGCCAGCGCCTGCTCGTGGAAGTCGCAGAACTCCGGGTCCGGTCGCCCGGTGTGGCGCAGCGCGCGGTCGTTCTGACTCGGGCCGCCGCACAGCGCGAGTGCCGGGCAGGTCTCGCAACTCGGTGAGGGGAAAAGGGGTTTGCGAGCCAGATTCAGCAGCCCTGGGTCCCTGCGTATGTCGTCGATGGAGTAAATGAATTCCTGATCGCGCCAGTTCAGGTCGAGCACGCTTATACGTCGCCCAGGAAGCAGAGCGACCCTCACTCCTCCGTCCCGCTGCATATGCTCGTAGATCCGAGGCTGCCGTGTGTCAATGCCCTGGTAGACCCGATCGAGCCGGGAGAACACCATCCCGCCCCGCCCAGCCGCGTAGAGTCGTGCGTCGAAGAGGGCTTTGGCGAGTGCGGCCCCGGGGACGTGCCATTTGCCGGAGATCGGAATGGGCGTGTTGATGTAAATGAAGCGCAGGCCGAGATCCATGAGGTACTTGACGACCTCCACCATCCTGCCCACGTTGTACTGGGTGGGTGTCAGATTGGCTCCGACATCGACCCCGGCTTCCACCATACGCGCGATGTTGCGGTGGATCCGGGGGTCCGCAGGTTTCCCGGACAGCAGGGTTCGCTCGGCGCTGGCAGGGCCGTCGATGGAAACGCCGACGCCGTACTGGAACTCCTTGTAGTGGTCGAGCATTTCATCGGTGAGCAGCACACCATTGGTCACAACCACCGGCGTTACCTTGCCGATTCCGTACTCTTTCGCCAGCCGTCGAGCGTACTCGTCACCCCACTTCATGAGGTCGAACCTGATGGTGGGCTCGCCGCCGAACCACTGAATGCTGAGCCGCTCCCTGCCCTTGTTCGTGGTGAGTAGCAGATCGAGACCCTCGCGCAAGTCCTCTTGACTCATGTCGGGATTACCGGTGTTGGTGTCGACGAAGCAGTACGAGCACTTCATATTGCATTTGTCGGTCACTACGATCCGGTAGCCGGACATGTGCGTTGGCGCGCCGGCCAGCTCCGTCCCGGCCCTGTTCATCACGGCTTCCCGCCGGTCGGGCACCTGAGCTGTGCGGTTGAAACCGTGGGCCTGCAATTCCTCCGCAAGGCCGGGGTCGTCGGCCCGGAGCCGGCCCACCTCCGACGGGGACAGGTAGACGCTCTCCAGAGCCACTGGATCGAAGAGAGCCGCAGAACCGCCGGAGAGCCCGTAAAGGAAATAGCTGCCCCAGACGTCCTCCTTCTGTTCCACTTTGATGGAATCGACTGAGCTGGCTGGCACGGTCACCGAAATTCACCCTTCGTAAGTCGCCGAGAGGAAGGCCGTAGTCCGTCGGCGGCCATTCGAGAAATCGGGCCCGGCCGTGGGTTGCCACGGCCGGGCCCCTGATCCGTCAGACCTCCACGGGGACGCCGGCCTCGTTCGTCGCTTCACGGACGATCTCGACGTAGCGAGCCCGCAATTCCTCAGTGCTGGCCGGGGTGGCGCCATCGGCCAGCACGATGACACCGGGCAGCGAAGGGTTGGGCGCGATCAGCACGATCCCCGGGGGGTTCAGGCTCACCGCCATCACGACATTCTCGACCGGAATCCAGTCGATCTTTTCCTTGACCGCTTCGAGAACGGCGTTCTGCTGCCCCTTGAAGGAATCGGATTCGGCAAACCACACGCCGGACTTGCAGGTGGAACCCACCGCATCCGCATAGAGAATGTGGTTGTCCTTGTGCTGACGAGGAGTGGGCAATTGAACCTCCTGGTTTGAGAGGTGGCCCCGGGATCGGGAATGTGTTGTCGCTGTAACTCTAAGATCTCCGGGGCTGTTGCGGAAGGGAACGTAAACAAGAATCTGGCGGGCCGCAAGACCTTGTCCCGCCGGCGGGACATCGGTGCCATTGACGCTGTTTCGAAGTCGCTGCTAGCGTCCGCATGCCGTAGCCATTGGGGGCTACATCAACAGGGCATAAATTTGGGAGGGTCCAAGGGATGAATCTGAAGGACATCAGGGATGGCGCTCTGCGTGCCGCCGCGATCACCGGCGCCTCTGCCGCGCTACTGATTGCCCCGGTTGCCGGGGCCCAGGCCGCGGACAACACCTCGGCAACGGCTGCCGCCAAGACGGGTCAGACCTCAATTGTCGGCCAGCTCGACCGCTCTTCCGTCGCCAGTCCGCTCTGCTACTGGTGACATCCGTCGGTCGGGCCGCATTAGCCCGATGACGCGTCTCAAGAGGTGGACGGCCCGGGCTAACTATGGCTCGGGCCGTTCTCGGCTTTGCTATGTTGCTGTTTTGCAATCAGCCCCGGCGTGTGCCGTTTGGCACCGAATGGCTCCGTTTTCTTCACCTGAGGTTCACTCTGTGCTGACTATGCAGGGCGCGCTGCTCGCGCTGAGCAAGTATTGGACCGACCTGGGCTGTATCGCGGTGCAGCCGATCAATACAGAGGTCGGCGCGGGAACTCTGAACCCAGCCACCGTGCTGAGGGCGACCGGCCCCGAGCCGTGGCGAGCGGCCTACGTGGAGCCCAGCGTCCGGCCCGACGATTCCCGCTACGGGCAGAACCCCAACCGCCTGCAGACGCACCACCAGTTCCAGGTGATCCTCAAGCCCGATCCCGGGAACCCGCAGGAGCTGTATCTGGGAAGCCTTGCCGCGATCGGCATCGACGTGCGCAAACACGACGTCCGATTCGTCGAGGACAACTGGGCCTCGCCCGCGCTGGGCGCCTGGGGGCTCGGTTGGGAAGTGTGGCTGGATGGGCTGGAGATCACGCAGTTCACCTACTTCCAGCAGGCGGGCGGAGCCACGCTGAACCCAGTGTCGGTCGAGATCACCTACGGCATGGAGCGCATCCTCATGGCTCTGCAGAAGGTCGACCACTTCAAGAAGATCGAGTACGCGCCGGGGATCACGTACGGCGAGGCATTCGGGCAGGTCGAGTATGAGATGAGCCGCTACTACCTCGACGACGCCGATGTCGACTCCGCCAAGAGGCTGTTCGAGGAGTACGCCGCCGAGGCGCGCCGCATGCTCGACGTGAAGCTGCCGGTCCCGGCCCACTACCAGGTGCTGAAGTGCTCGCACGCGTTCAACGTGCTGGACGCCCGGGGGGCCGTGTCCACCACGGAACGCGCCCGGGCCTTCACTCGGATGCGCGCGCTTTCCCGCGAGGTCTCCCAGCTGTGGACCGAGGTACGTGCCGAACTCGGCCATCCCTTGGGTGTGTCCACACCTCCGTCGGCAGCGCGGTTGCCTGAGCGGCTTCCGGAGACGACAGGGGAGGCGACGCTTCTCTTCGAAATCGGCACTGAGGAACTGCCGGCCGCGGAGGTCTCCCGTACCGCCGAAGCCGTGCGGTCCGCGCTGGTGGAAAAGCTGGCGGCCACACGTCTTGAGCATGGCCCGATCCGCACCTTCGCCACCCCCCGGCGCGTGGTCGCCGTCGTGGACGCGGTGGCAGCAAGGGAGCCTGACGCAGAACGTGAGGTGCGTGGTCCGCGGGTGTCAGCCGCCTACGACTCCGACGGCAACCCCACCAAGGCCGCACTCGGCTTCGCCCGCGGTCAAGGGGTTCCGGTCGAGGAGCTGGTACGGACGGAGGCCGCCGGTATCGAGTACGTACAGGCGCGCAAGCACGTCGCGGGGCGTTCCGCGGTTGCGGTTGTCAGCGAACTTCTGGGAGAGGTGGTCGCCGAGCTGCGCGCTGCGCGGAACATGCGTTGGAACGATCCAGAGCTGTCGTTCTCGCGTCCCGTGCGCTGGCTGCTCGCCTTGCTCGGTGATGTGGAAGTCCCGCTCGCTGTGTCGTCCCTGACCGGTGGCAGGACAACTCGGGTGTACCGAAATGACACGGATCCTGTCGTCGTCGTGCCAACCGCCGACGAGTATCCCGCCTTCCTCGCTGCGCGCGGCATCACCTTGGACGGTGCCGAACGGCGTGCCCTCGTCGTCGCCGAGGCGCAGCGGCTGGCCGAGTCGGTGGGGGGTGTCTTCGATGCTGATGCCGAAGCCGGGCTGCTGGACGAGGTCGCCAACCTGGTCGAGCACCCGACGGCCATTCTGGGGCGATTCGATGAGTCCTACCTGGAGTTGCCCGCCGAGATTCTGACGACTGTCATGCGCAAGCACCAGCGCTACCTGCCGGTGCGGGGCACGGACGGCCGACTGTTGCCCTACTTCGTCGCGGTGGCTAACGGTGCCTGCGACGAGGAGACTGTCAGGGGTGGCAACGAGGCGGTGCTGCGGGCCCGTTACGAGGACGCCGCATTCTTCTGGCGGGCCGATCTGGAGACCGCCCTGGACGAGATGAAGTCGGGACTCGGGAAACTCGCGTTCGAGGAGCGCCTCGGTTCCATGGCCGACCGCGCGGCACGCATTGCGGACGTGGCTCAGGCCCTGGTGGCTCCGGGTACAGCTGTGTCGTTGACCGGGGACGGGCAGAGTGTCGTACGCAGAGCCGGTGAGCTGGCCAAGTTCGACCTTGCCTCACAACTGGTCATCGAGTTGACGAGCCTGGCCGGAACTATGGCGCGCGAGTACGCCCTGCGGGCTGGAGAGCCGGAGCCCGTCGCACGGGCCCTGTACGAGATGGAACTGCCCCGTTCGACCGGCGACGCGCTTCCAGTCACGGCCCCGGGCGCGGTCCTTGCCCTTGCGGACCGCTTCGACCTCCTGGTCGGGCTGTTCGCGGTGGGTGCGAATCCCACCGGAAGTTCGGACCCGTTCGGTTTGCGGCGGGCAGCTCTGGGGGCGGTGAGCATCTTGCGGAACGTGCCGGCCGTCCGGGATCTCACGCTGAGCCGAGGGCTTTCCGCCGCCGCGACCAGGCTGCGCGCTCAGGGCGTCGACGTGTCCGACGAACAGGTCGCCAAGGCACACGAGTTCATTGTCAAGCGCTATGAACAGCAGCTGTTGGACCAGGGGACCGACCACCGACGCGTAGCGGCGGTGCTGAGGCTCGCCGACGCACCCGCAGTAGCCGACGGCACCCTCGCCGAACTGGAGCTGCACATCGGCACGCCCGACTTCGTTGCTGTCGCAGGCGCGCTGCAGCGGGTACAGCAGATCGTCGCGGGCGCTCCGCCCGAGTCGTACGCCGACGGTGAACTCACGCTGTTGATTGGTTCGGCCGAACTCGGGCTGTACGACGCCTTCCGCCAGCTCGCCAAGGATATGGACGCCGGGGCAGTGGATCTGGGGAGGTTCGTCGAGTTGTCTCAGGCCCTCGTGCAGCCGGTGGCCACGTTCTTCGACGAGGTGCTAGTGATGGCCGAGGATCCGGCATTGAGGGCGGCCAGGCTGCGCCTGCTGTCCGAGATCGGCGAGCTGGCCTCGCGCGTTCTGGACTGGTCCGTCATCGGTGCCGCGTTGGCCGGGGAGCTCGGCCATGACTGAGACGACGAGTCGCACCCGGGTTCTGTCCAGCGGCGACGGGAGGCAGGCTGGCAAGACCCACGCGGAACGGCACGCATGCGAGTGGATTCACGTCGAAGATCTCGCCAGAGTCCTGTCCGTCGTCCGGGAGGGGCCGGCGGACTTGCTGCTCGTCCTGGACTCGGCCACGTCCGTGCGTGATCTCACGCTCGTGACCGAGGCGTCCGCCGAGAGTGGCGCGCGTCTCGGGTTTCTGCCGACATGGGGCGATCCCGAGGTGGCGGACGCCCAGTCCCGGCGTATGGCGGGCACGCAGTCAGCGGTCGAACGTGGCTTAAGCGAAAGTACGCTCGCGATCAGCCAGTTCGGATTCTCCGGGACGGAGACATGCCGGACGACGGACCTGGTCCTCATGCCGCACGACGATCCGGACGTTCTCGCGGAGCTCGCCAAGGGCCACGAACTGGTCGGGCTCTCCAACCACGCCAACGGCATCGACGCTCAACTGGGTCCGGGCATCATGTGCAGTATGGCGCCCCAGCGCGACGCGGACATGGGCGAGGAGTTCGCGCCGTGCAGCAACGGAGGCCCGTGCATGCGGGCGTCGGCCGCGACGCCGGTCCTCGTGGACCCTCGCGGGTTCGCCGCGGACGTCATGGTGTGGCAGACGTGCTTCGGTGCTCCGCCCACGGGCAGTGTGTTCGGTGCTCGGGGCATGGTCAGCCAGGACATTCTGCGGTCGGAGCGCGTGGGGCACCTCCTCACGACGTACAAGGTGAGTGTTACGGACGATGTCTCCCTGGTGTACGCGCTGGCCCTGCTCCGAGCTGGGGAGCCGTTGGGTGAGGTGTGCCTGCTTCTCAACCGTGCTGCGCAAGGCCGTGGGGAGGGCACCCCGTGGATCCTCCTCGGTGACCCGGTCAAGCGAGTGTCTGCCACGGCCAGAGGTTCTTCAGTAGACCTGCGTTCCACTCCCCAGGTCTTGGAGCTTGGTGCGGGCGAGCTCCGGCTGGCTGCTGTCTCCGGAGGAGCCCTGGGATCGTTGCCCACGCTGACCGCGAGGCGGGCGGGCCGTGCGACCTATGCCTCGGACTCGCTGCTGGTCAGGGCGGTACCAGGAACGGAGCAAGCGGTGATCCTGCACACCGGAGCAGCACCCGTCGAAGTGGAATTGACCGCCCATGAGGACATACGGACCGTCGAACCGGCCAACCGGCTGCTGTCCCTCTGGAACACCGTCCCTCAACTCTCCTTCGCGCAGCGTTTCGTTGAACTTGCCCAACGCTACCCGCGGTTCGGTATCGCCTCCGGTGCCGGAGGGCTGGGCGACGCACTGTCCGCGCAGCTTGAGTACCACACCAAGGTGCTGGCTGCCGCCTCCCGTGAGCAGCCGGTCCTGGGCGGATCATGGGAAGCGCTCGACGCTGCGGCGGACACGGAGACCGCACGGTGGGTATCGCTCAACCGCGCGTTGCTCGCGTTCCTCGCCACATATTGCACCCGGCTGGGGGGCGTGCTGAGCTTCGCGTACGAACAGGAATCCGTAACCGGTGGCCACCAGCGGCTTGACACCGAGTGCCCCTACTGTGGAATGCCGGTGGAGAGCAATGACGTGTCCTTGCCGCGTCATGGGGTGATCCGACGGCGAACGATTTGCTACCGGTGCTCGTACATCGGTGACACGTCCGCCGACGTGCAGGAGCTCCGTCTCGAAGGCCCGGCTTCCGCCCGACAGGGCGACACGGTCCGGTTCCGGCTGCGCGGCTCTGTCGCCGACACCGCGCGGGACTGGCGGTTCGCCGCGACCCGGGTTGTCTTCGAGCACGTTCCCTGGGACATGGGCCCCGGTAGTGATGTCACCGAAGAGATCTTGCCACCCGGTTGTTCGACGCTGCCGGGGACCGAACTGGCGCTGCCCGTCCCGGCAGCAGCACCGCCGGGAACCTACCAGCTCAACGCGGCGGTCGCCTTCCACGGACAACTGTGGGTGGCCCGGCGCCCGTTCACCGTCACCTCCCGGACTTGAGAGGCGAACCATGAACATCTACGGCATTCCGCTACACACTCTGGGGGGCGAACAGGTGACTTTGGAGTCCCGCCGGGGGCACACCTTGCTGATCGTGAACACAGCTTCACGCTGCGGTTTCACACCGCAGTACAGAGCCCTGGAGCTACTCCAGCAGACGTACGCTTCGCTAGGCTTCAGTGTGGTGGGCTTCCCCTGCAACCAGTTCGGCGGACAGGAGCCAGGGTCGCCCGCTGAGATTCAGCTGTTCTGCTCCACGGCCTTCCGGATCACTTTCCCCTTGTTCGAGAAGATCGAGGTCAACGGGACAGGTCGGCACCCACTATTCGAAGCGCTAACGGCTATCGCTGACGAAGCTGGTCGCGCGGGGGATGTCGAATGGAATTTCGAGAAGTTCCTCGTAGGCCCCGATGGTGCGGATCCAATTCGGTTCCGCTCGCAGGTGTCACCAGACGCTCCCGTAGTCACCGACCGCATTGAGGAGACGCTTGCCCGGGCCCGGGCGGCCTGACGCGACTGGCTGAGCGGATCGCTCCCGGTACGGCAGTCAGCCGGCGCGACGGCCGGTCGCCTTCTTCTTCGCCGCGCTCTTCTTCGCCGGCGCCTTGGCGGCGGTCTTCTTGCCGCCCGTCTCCTTCGGCGCGCGGACGCTCTTGCGGGCGGGGGAGCGCTTCGCGGTTCCGGTGACCTTGTCCTCGATGGCCCGCAGCGGCGTCACCGACGCCTGCGCACCGCCGGCGTCTTCGCCGCGGGAGTCCCTGGCGGCGCGGACGCTGTCCTCCAGGGCGGCCATCAGGTCCAGGGGCGTCGAGTTCCCCGGGGCGCAGGGCCACCGGGACCTCGGTGTCGTCCGCCGAGTTCAGGGCGCCGTCCACTCTGCCGGTGTAGACCCTGTCGACCAGGTGGTCGAAGCACATGCCGTACGTACGGCCCCGCAGGGCTTCCGGGTCCGGGACGAACGCCTCCAGACGCTGGTGGAGCTCGGTGAGGTCGCTGCCCGGCGTCCGGTAGAACGGCCGCTCGCTGCTCCCTGCTTCTGTCGGCGAAAGCCTGGCCGTGGCCACGGAGGAGACGACGCGGTCGACGGGTGGGACCAGGCCGATCCCGAACCAGCGGGCGTGGTCGTAGTAGTCGGCGTCATCGTCCTTCAACGGGAGCAGGCACCAGCCCGAGGTGCCCGACCAGTGCAAAAGGACGTTCTCGGAGTCCGGGTACAGGCCGCGCTCGAAGGCTGTGTTGAAGCTGAGGTCCCCGTCGACGTCGGTCTCGAAGTCGTCGTCGGTCAGGACACCCACACGGTCGGACCCTCGTACGTCGATGACCGGGATGCCATCGGCCAGCAGTTCGGCGGCGACGGCGTTCATGTAGTGGCCGATGGCCTCCGTCAGGCCGCGGCTCGCGGAAGGCTCGGGCGTCACGTGATCTCCCAGAGTGCTGTCGGCCGGGTAGGACCCGGGGGCGGTGACTGTGCCGCTCAGTCTGCCGCGCCTTGGGTACGAACCGGCCGGGTTCGCGCCAGAAGGTGGCCTCACCTGCGTGGCCGTCAGGATCTTGTCCCCAGGCGAACCATGGATTCCTGGAGGTATGAGCGATCACGAGCAGCAGCGGCCGGCCCCGCGGCGCGGCAGGGTCCTGGACGCCCTCGCGCGGGCGGAGCGGAAGGTCTTCACCCGGCCCGCACCGAAATCGGCAAAGGCGCAGGTGAAATTCCTTCTTACGCGGGTGAAGGGGTCGACCAAGGCCCTGGCGGAGCGCCTGGGCGTCTCGCGCCGGACGGTGGAGCGCTACCGGGCGGGGACGCTGACCACACCCCACAAGCGTCTCCGGGCCGCTCTGGCGGAGGAGACCGAATCAGCGTGGCAACCGCAGGTCAGAGCACAGGCCCGCGAGCTGGCAGCCACCTCCGGCGGCATGATGGTGGACGTGACGGCGCACTTCGGATTCACCTGCAAGGGCAGCTCGGACGACGGCCGCGAGCGCACCATCACCACGGCGATCTCCCCCACCTACGCCGCTCAGATCCTCCAGCTCCAGGAGGCCGGTGCGACGGAGGAGGACCTGCATCCGATCGTCGCGAAGGCCATCACCGAGTCCTATTTCACGGAATGGGGCACCCGCGCCGCTGGCCTGCGAGCAGATTTCACGGACGTGAAATCAATAGAATTCCGGTTCTGACCCGGCCGAAACCAGAGCCTGCTATGAATCGTATTCAGCGGGCCGCCGTCCAGCACTCTGACGGTGGCCCGCTCCCGAATCCGCACCACGAATACGAGGCCGAAGATGACCACGCCCTGGCCGCCCCGGCGCACCGCACGGAGTCCGTACGCCCCGCACGTCGCCGCGCCCCGCGAGCCGGTCGACCCCGCCCGCATCGGCCGCCGTGTCGTACGGCGCCGGGCGAAGGGCATGGACGCCGGCGCCGTCGCGGCGGCCCTCGAGGACGCCCTGTTCGACGCCCGGCAGGACTCGCGGCACGAGGACCTGGCCGACGACGTCCGCGGCCGCGCGGAGCGGGCGGAGTGGGAACGCATCGACCAACTGCTCGCCGCCGTCCCGGGCACGGTCTACGACCCGGACACCGACGATGTCGTCCAGGCCGAGCTCGCCGCCGACGCCGCGGCCGCCGCCGCCCGGGAAGCCGAGCTGCGCGAAGCCGCCCGGATCGCGGCCCGCGCCGACGAGCTCCAGGCGCTGCGCAGGTCGGCACTCTGGAGCAGGCCCAGCCCCGCGACGGGGACGAAGCCGTACGCGCGGAGCTCACCCGGCGAGCCGGCGGGTACGTCCAGGCCGATGTCGACGCCTGGCTCGCCCGCGCCTTGGCCGCGCACCTCGGGCACTACCGCACCCCGGCCGCCCGCGAAGCCGCCGCCGGCCTTCTGCCTCAGCCGGTCCTCGCCCACGCCGCGCTGCTCGCCGAACTCGCCCGCCTGCTCCCCGGCACCGACGCCGACCAGCTGGCGTTCGCGGCCCGGCTCGCCACCACCGCCCCCGAAGCCACCGGCGCCCTGGCCGCGTTCCTCGCCCGCGCCCGGTCGTAGCGCAGCATTTGCACGGCCCGCTCCGACGCCTCCGGTCACGCTCCGCTGCCCCCTGCCCCGTTATGTTTTCCACGGTCCTGCAACGGGGCTGCTGGCCTCCGGGCCCGGTATGACTGTTGCCCCCTGTCGAAGTCGATGACCTGGGGGGGTGTCACCGGGCCCGGGAGGTGTTGTCGGAGACGCTGATCAGAGGTCCGGCCACCATCCGATCCGGCGCAATGCCGGACAGTTCGCGGACGGCAGGTCTGCATAACGTGGATGCGCGAGCACGACACCCGAGCCGGGGCCGGCACCGTCAACACCCCTTGGGAAGGGGCACAATGTTCGAGATGGAAGACGTGGGCGTGTTCCTGGGCCTGGACGTCGGCAAGAGTGCCCACCACGGCCACGGACTCACCCCGGCCGGGAAGAAGGTCTTCGACAAGCCGCTGCCCAACAGCGAGCCCAGGCTGCGGGCCGTCTTCGACAAGCTGCGCGGCAAGTTCGGCACCGTCCTCGTGGTCGTGGACCAGCCCGCCTCGATCGGCGCCCTGCCGCTGACCGTCGCCCGCGACGCGGGCTGCCAGGTGGCCTACCTGCCCGGACTGGCCATGCGCCGGATCGCCGATCTCTACCCCGGCGAGGCCAAGACCGACGCGAAGGACGCCGCGGTGATCGCGGACGCGGCCCGCACCATGCCGCACACCCTGCGCTCCCTTCATCTGACCGACGAGATCACCGCCGAACTCACGGTCCTCGTCGGCTTCGACCAGGACCTCGCGGCCGAGGCCACCCGCACCTTCAACCGGATCCGCGGCCTGCTCACCCAGTTCCACCCCAGCCTGGAGCGTGTCCTGGGCCCGCGCCTGGACCACCAGGCCGTGACCTGGCTGCTGGAGCGCTACGGCTCTCCGGCCGCCCTGCGCAAGGCCGGCCGCCGCAGACTCGCCGAACTCATCCGACCCAAGGCCCCGCGCATGGCCCAGCGGCTGATCGACGAGGTCTTCGACGCACTCGACGAACAGACCGTGATCGTCCCCGGCACCGGCACCCTCGACATCGTCATCCCCTCTCTGGCCGCCTCCCTGGCCGCCGTCCACACCCAGCGCCGGGCGATGGAAACCCAGATCAACACCCTGCTGGAGGCCCACCCTCTTTCCCCGGTCCTGACGTCGATGCCCGGCGTCGGCGTCAGGACCGCCGCCGTCCTGCTGGTCACCGTCGGCGACGGCACCAGCTTCCCCACCGCCGCCCACCTCGCCTCCTACGCCGGACTCGCCCCGACCACGAAGTCGTCCGGCACCTCGATCCACGGTGAACACGCACCCCGAGGCGGCAACCGGCAGCTCAAACGGGCGATGTTCCTGTCCGCCTTCGCCTGCATAAACGCCGACCCCGCCTCCCGCACCTACTACGACCGTCAGCGAGCCCGCGGCAAGACCCACACTCAAGCCCTCCTCCATCTCGCCCGCCAACGCATCAGCGTCCTGTTCGCCATGCTCCGCGACGGCACCTTCTACGAATCCCGGACACCGAAAGACGTCGAGCTCGCCGCATAACCCCAGCAACCCTGAACCACCCCAAACCCGACAGGGATGCCTTGACGGAAGACATAGAGGCACCCCCCCAGTACCTGGGGGACAGACCTGTGAGGACCTGGGGGACTGGGGCCTGAAATGCCTGGAATGACTGTGATGTCTGGAGGAATGGGGGACTGTTTGCCCAGGCAGACATGTTGCTGAGGGGTGGCTAGTGAGCTGGGAGGCAGCTGGGGGACACCCGTACCTGCGATCACTAGGAGTGACTGTCACGCTGTCACGCCTGGGGTGTCACGCGCCCCTGATCCGGCTGTCACGCTCTCCGTTCAGCCCGGAATCACGGGCCCGAACCCCGGCTTCGGGCCTCGCGCCGATCAACGTGACACCCCTCCTGAACCGACTACAGCCCGCAGCGGCAAGCCGATTCAGGTGACCGTGGCGAATCCTTACGCGGGAGGGCGGGCGGGTGCGGAAAAATCCCCGGGGTGACCACCGACAGCGCCACCGCTGCGCTCTACGCCCAGGCCCTGCGGAGCACCGCCGCCGACCCGACCTGCTGCACCGTGCCGTGGGGCGTGTGCCCTGAGCACGGCGGCACCCTCAAGTCACGCGCGCGACCCACCGAGGGCTTCGACTCCTGGTGCACGGACTTCACGTGCTTCAACGTCTGGCCGTACGACCGGTTGGATGCGGCCTGCACCGAGCCCCCACCCCGCCCCAGCCCGGCCAGGCGCTGCTCGCGGCTGCGGGGCGCCTGGCCGGGCTGGGGCGGGGTGGGGGCTCGGTGGTGGCGAAGCGGTGCCAGCCCTGCCAGGTGGTCACCGGCCAGGCAATCTCCGTCTGCACCTCGGTGGTGGTGTCGGCCCAGGGGGTGTCCGCACCAGTGCCGGTGGTGCGGCCTTTGGCAGGCGGGTCGGTGTGTGGGGAGCGGCGGGTGGGTGGGGTCACCAGGTGTCCGCTTCTGCTAGGGCGTCGTAGAGGCCGAGCCCGGTGTAGGGGAGGGCGGGCGCCTCCGGGACCTCGTCTGCGGTTTCCTCTGTGTTGCCGTGCGTGGGGTCGGGGTGTTCGGTGGGGTCGGTGTCATCGGCCCAGTCGTCAAGGTCGTCGATGCTGTCGCGCGGGGCCTGCGCGGTCGAGTGGCCGGTGTGCTCGGTGTTGTCGGCCGGCTGGGGTGCGGTGAGGGGGTGGGGGTGCGGGCGGGCGCGGTGCGGGCCAGGAGGGCCTGTTCGGTGCGGGTGGTGCTGCCGGTGCGGGCGCGGCGCTGGAGTTGGTCGAGGGCGTCGGCGAGGTCGGCTTCGTGGGTGGCGGGGTCGGTGCGGCGGGCGGTGATGCTTTGCACGTACTGCCAGGTGCGTTCGTTGAACGGGTGGTGGGTGTGGTCGCGGTGGATCCAGGGGATCTCCACGAGCCGGCCGTGGGGCAGGCGGACCCAGATCTGGCGGGCGTCGTGGGGGTTGTGGTGGATCTCCCACTTGCCGCCGCGGGCTGCGTGGGGGGAGGGCTGGCGGCGGTAGGGGCCCAGGACGTCGTGGTCGTAGGTACGGTGCTGCACGCGGATGCCGTGCTCGGTGATGGTCTGCCAGCGCATCGGCAGCAGTTCCAGGTAGTCGTGGCCGCTCAGCGGGACGGGCACGTAACCGGCGACGGCGATCAGCGCGGCCCACATCTGGTTCGGTGACAGCGCCGTCTTGGGCAGCAGGGGATGGCGCAGGCCGTTGTGGGGCCGGTGGTGGTAGTGGATGAGCCACTCGTCCAGCAGGTCCTGCAGCTGCGGGACGCTGAAGCAGGCCTCGGTCTCGGCGGTGCGGCCGCGGCGGGTGACGTCGGAGCCGGTGTAGCCGGCCACGTGCTGGCAAAACAGCGCGTTGATCGAGCCGAAGGTGCGCTCCACGATGCCCTTGGCGGTGGGGGCGTGGGGCGGGGCGGGCTGCACGCTGATCCCGAGGGTCTCGCAGGCGGCGATGAACGTCTGGGAGAGGAAGATTTTGCCGCGGTCGACGACGATCGTCTCGGGGACCACGACCGGCCGGGCGGCCGCGCCGTCCAGACGTTCGTCGACGGTCAGCAGCCGTGCGTGCGGCAACACATCAGCGTGGTCCAGGCGCAGGGCATCGGGCCAGGTGGGGCGCACGGGGTGGGGGACGGCCATCTCCGCCAGCAGCAGGGCGGCGTCCACGGCCTGCGTGCCGGCCGGGCGCAGCACAGCGGCCACGATGGCGCGGGAGGCGACGTCGACGGCGGTGGTCAGTTCGGGCCGGCCCAGGGTGCCGTCCTCGAACCGGGCGAGGATGTCCAGGCGGGTGGTGTCGATCTGCACCTGCTCGCCCGGACGCAGCGCGACGGTGGGAACCAGTGCCCGTCCGTCGGCGGCCAGCGGGCGGGCAGGGGCGTGGGGCAGGTCGCCGGGGGCGGCGACGGCGCGGATGAGCCGGTACAGCGTGGACCGTCCCGGCAGCGGCACCGTGCCGGCACCGTGCCGGTCGGCGAGGATGCGGCCGATCTGCGGGATCAGGGCGCCGATGGTGCCCCTGGAGCGGCCGCGCTGGCGGCGCAGCGCCTCACGGACGGCGGCGACGACCCGCTCGTCGGCGCGCCCGGTAGGGCTGGGGCTGCGGGTGGTGCGGTGGTCGACCAGGCCCCACAGGCCCTGCTTGCGGTAGGCCAGGCGCATGCGCTGCACCGTGGAGCGGGTGACCCGGCCGAAACCGAGCGCGGTCAGCTCCTCGGCCTTGGCCGCCTCCCGCTCGGCCAGCGTGAACCGCCCGGGATCGTACTGCTCCCGCATCACCGCGCTACTGCCGGGCCCCTCGGGTGAGCCGCACTCCACTTCGCGGATGTGCCGCTGCCAGGCCAGCGCCTTTTGGCGCGCGGCCTCGGGCGCGGTCTGGAACAGGCCCCACTGCGGCACCGCCTGCGGCACTTCGGTGCCCAGCACCGCGAAGCCGGGATCGGCGAACAGATGCCCGGCGAGCACAGCTTCGCTGCTCTCCTCGTCGCTCAGGTGGACGTGCTGCCCGGCCAGGCCCACCACCTGCCAGCGCCGGCCACGGAAGCAAACCTGCGCGCCGACCGCCACCACCGGCCGCCCGCCGGGCCGCGCCCGGCTCACCGGACGCCGCCGTCCGGGCGGTCCGCTTCGCCCCGCGGCGTGCCACCGCGGACGACCCCCGCACCGCCGGGCATCTCTGTGCCGAGGGCGTCCCCGAACGCCCCGTCGGCACCACGGTCGGCGTCGCCGCCCGGCGGACCGGCGGCGCCCCCGCCCCTGTGCGGGGCGCCGAGGCTGACCAGGACACGTTCGTGCAGCGGCGCATCCAGCGGGACCCTCAGACGGCCGTGCCACAACGCGTGGAAGACGACGGGAAGAACCTCGATCGGGTCACCAGCCGCTTCGACGCCCTCGATGAGCGGCCGCGGCCGGGTGAACACCTCGCAGACCGCGGTCATCAGACCCGGCCGGCCACGGTTGCGGGGGTGGCGGTAGCCGGCCAGCCACCTCACATTGGCCGCCAGCGTGTCATCCAGCCGCTGCAGACGCCGGTAGGCGAAGCCTACCGGTGCGCACGCGGCCGTCATGGCCGTGGCGGCCTGCTGCGCCCGCTCCCCGCCCGCCTGCGGGTGGCTGGGACAGTCGGCCAGCAGCGCGCTGCCGTCGGCGTGGCGGACGAACAACTGCGGCACCCACGAGCGCACCTGCCCACGGGAATTGCGCCACAGCAGCCGCACCGGTCGCCCGGACAGACCTACCACCTGCGGATCGCGGTCCAGCACCATCAACTGGGCGCGCATCGCATTCGAGCCGCAGGCCACGTGCCGGCCTGTGGTGGCCGACCACCACAGGCCCGGCCCCCACCGCCGGCCCGGCACGACCGGGAAGGACGCGACGGGATCGAGGTCCTCGAAGGCAACCGCGAGGGCGGCGTCCGACCACCGCTGCTGCACCGCCTGCCCGGCCGGATCGCGGAAGACCGCCTCGAACCCTGCCCCCACCTTCGCCCGTCCCGGCTTGCCGCCGGATCCGACCGCCGCGCTCGTTCCGCTCACTCGGCCCACCCAACCCAGCCCGGCAGCCGTCCGGAGCGGTTTCGCTGTTCCGGCATCCCGGCGCCGCCTGATGCGGTACCGCCGGGCACCGGCGCACCACACCCCGCAGCTACTCCTGGCCCGTCACTTCCGGGCGGGCCGACGCCTATCCGTCTTCCGCGTCCCGGTACGCCTTGAGCGCGTCCGCCAGAGCACCGGGGGGCAGCTTCGCCCACTGGACTACGTCCTGCGGCGGCACTCCGGCGTTCACGGCCGCCACAACGGTGCGCTGCAGGGCCTGGTCGAGCAGAGCGGCGCCGTGGCTGAGACAACGCAGCAAAGACCGGGCCGCCTCCGCACTCGCACCGGTCTGCGCCCTGCGCGTCTGGATGAGCTGTTCCTGGGCGCCATCGACGAGACTACTGATCATCATGCGCTGCTCGGCGGGCACCGCAGCCCGCCACATCGTCCCCGAACCGGGCGCCTTCTTCTCCTTGCCCAGCACCCGCAGATGGGCGGCCATCGACGCGGGCTGGTGCTCCCGCCGCAGCCACCAGGGGTCGTTGTCGTACCCGGGCGGACCGCCGGCGCCGCGGCGAAGACGGATGACGCTGCCCATCCAGGCGAGCAACGGCCCACCGTGGTCGACCGCGATCACCGCTCCCAGCCATGGCCGGCCCATCCGTTCGCCCAGCACCCGGCAGAACGCCCCGTCGGCGGGCAGCGCCCGCGGTCGTCCGGCGCCGCTGTCTGCCCACACCAGCTCGGCCATGGCCGGGTCCAGCAGTGCGGCGGCCATGGCCACCACTTCAGGGAAGACGACCGCGTCCCGCCCCACGATCCGCCACCGTTCCAGGTCACCGCCGGCGTCGCCACCCGCGACCTGGTGCAGGCGCCGCGGCCAGGTCGTCTCCCGCTCCCACCCCAGGGCCTGCTCCCACCACCGGGCGACCACCGCCTGCGCCAGCGCGAACACCCGCTCCGGTCCGGCTCCGGCGCGCACCGCCCGCCGCGCCACACCGGCCCACCGCCGCTGCGCCGCGGCCACTTCCGGCACACCGCGCACGTCCAGATACTCCAGCCGCTGATCAGCATCCGCATCCAGGCCCCACCGCCCGTGCCGCACACACACCCGATCCCACCGCGGCACGTAGCGCACCGCCGTCACCGGGGCGCCGGTCCGCCGCGCCACGCACAACCGGCACCCGAACGCCACCGGCCCCACCACCGCACCACCCACCCGCCACACTGCCCGCGGCTCCCCGACCCCGCCCGTGGCGAGCTTGGCATCCTCCCACCCCCACGACGGCAACGCCCGCGCCAGCACCTGCGGGTCCACCCCGCACATGCCGGCCAGCATCCGCCGCCCCGGCGCGTTCAGCAGCACCTCCGCATCCGCCCGCGGCGCACCGCCGTCATGCCGCGGCCGGTGGTTGAGCCACCGCCAGGCGGACAGCAGCGCTCTGCTCTCCAGCCCGTAGCCGGCGGCGACACGAGCGATCAGCGACGCTGTCGTCTCCCCGGCCAAGGGCACGATGCGCAAGACCCCAGCGCCCCGCGGTCGGCCCACGTGGACCACTCCGGCGATGGCTCCCACTGATGTGTCCCCCTTCTCGCGAAGCCGTCGGCCACCGTCCGCTGCCCACCAGCACTGCAGTTCTCCGGCCGCGTACGCCGCGGCCTGCTGCCGTGGCAGGGCGAGGCGGCAGCCGGCCGGGGCAAGCAGCCGTCCGCTGCAGATCTGAAGCCGGGGCCGGTTTGATTAGTAAAATCGGTTAATTCATTCATGCTTCGGCCGCAGCAGCCTCCCACAGGACGGCCGCCGGCACCCCTGCGCCGGCCCGACCCCCGGCCCGTCCAGCAGCTTCCGCAACCGGCCCACAGCACCCTGCCCAGGCGCTGCGGCAGGTCCAGGAGGACCGCCGGACCTGCTTCCTGCCGGATCTTCTGTGACCAGGAGCTGCTCGCCGCGCCAGGCGACTGTGCGCACCTGCTGCGCGTGGCGGAGACAGCCAGGCTGCGCCCGCCCCAGCCACCATCCCGCGCCACCGGTAGCAGCTGGCCGCCGCGCGGCTGACGTACGAGACCCCGGGCCCTGTCGGCGGGGCCGGAGTCTCACGGCGGCGGGGGAGCGGTCAGAGGTTGTCCCAGTAGCTTTCGCGCTCGGAGGGCGGCCCGAACCGCTTGATGGACCAGCAGGTGCAGTTCCCGCCCTCGTACAGCTCCTCGTCACACTCCTCATGGTGCTCCCTCCCGCACCGGTCGCTTCGCCGGGGCGGCCGGCGGCGCGGGCAACTCCGGGGCTGGCGACTCCTGGACGGCCTCGGCGGCAGGGACCGCGCCCGCCCAGTCCATGCCCAGCGCGGCGAGGGCGGCGCGCTGCTCCGCGGTGAGCTTGTCCCGCCTCGACTTGGTGTTCGAAAGCCAGACCCCCAGCTTCACCGGCACTGGCTCCGCCTCGCCTTCGACCGTGATCTCCACGACGGCGCCACGCGGGACGGGCCGCTGCCCTTCCCGTTCCACCCACTGCGTCAGGGCCGTCAGGCCCCGCTGGAAAGCCGCCTCAGCCTTGCCCCCTGCCTTCCTCGGCCCCTTGGCCGTGTCGGCCGGCGCCGGAGCAAGCTCTGTCGGGGCAGCGGCAGTCAGGGGGAGGGTGGCGCCCCGCACGCCCAGCGCGGTCAGCCGCTCGCGCTGTTCGGGCAGGAGCTGTGCCCAGGTGCCTGGCTCCTGCTGCCGCCACCTCCAGGTGCCGATGTCGTCGCCGTCGTAGACGACGTCCGGCGCGATGTAGGGCAGGTGGCCGTCGGTGTCGACGAGGTGGGCGAGGACGCGGTAGTGCCGCTGCCAGTTGAGCGGCCAGGGGCAGTTCCAGTCCGGGTCGATCGCGGTCAGCTGCTCCGCGCGGGCAGCGGCCCGCTTCGGGTCCTTCCCGAGGCCGCCCTTCCGCCGGAGGTTGGCCATGTGCTGTCCTACGGGCACCATCGTTTCGCCCTCGCCCCACACCGCGTCCTGACGCGGAGCAAGGTGTCCGGTGGCCCGCCGGTAGGACCGGAGCGCGGCGAGCTTGTTCTCCCACGCCTCCTCGCCCGGCTCCCAGACCATTCCGGCCTCCGGCGCGTCCAGCAGCGTCTTGCGCCGCTCCTCCAGTTCCCCGGCCCGCAGGGCCTTGCGCTGCTGGTGCATCCAGCGGCCGAGGGGAAAATCCTTCGTGACGCCGACCTCGACCTCGACGTCGTAGGGCACGGTGTAGATGCCGGTGATCTGGTTCTCCTTCCGCCAGCGGATGAGGGCCTGGTAGCCCGTCAGCCACACGAGGGTCTCGGGCCGGTAGACCCGGGTCCGCAGGAAAGCGGCGATGGTCGCGGTGTCGCGCGGGCTGGAGAAGTGCAGCAGCGCGGACTCGGCAGCGGCGTCGGTGTCGTCCTGCTCCTGGTCGTCGCCGTCGCTGGCGCCGCCGGCCCCGACGATCCGCCCGTCCTCGTCGCGCTGGATGTGGACCTTGCGCTTGCCGCTGGTGAGCGCGCGGGAGGCGAGCTGTTCGACCATGCGCTCGTCGTGGGAGCGCAGGCCCTGGAGGACGGCTACGAGCGGGCGGAAGCTGGCGCTGGCGACCATGTCGGTCGGGTCTTCGCCGGGCTCCAGGAAGACGGGTGTGTCGTCTCAGTGATTCTGCAGCCGGTTGCTTCTAGAAGATAGCTATGACCTGCAGGGATGCATTTTGTGAGAAGGGTGGACTGCCTGGTGAGTTTCAGCTTTGGGGTGTGTTGTGGCGTGTGCGCAGGGCTGTGAGCTGTGGGGATGCAGTGTGTGAGAGGGAGGAGCAGGTTCATTGAGACGTTTTGTGGCTGGGCGGAGTTGTGTCCCTTGGCGGTGGTATCGGGGTGGATTTTCTGCTCAGCGACGGTTATGAGTGTGTGGGTCTTGCAGTGTGCGGCGGAGGTGGGTGATGTGCTGGTGCCAGTGGCGGGCTTGGTCTGGTGAAGGAAGCCAGGTCCGGACGGTTTCGTGATCGTCGAGTTTGTCCAGGACTGCTGCTGGTTCCTCGGCTGTGTCGGTTGGGTGCGAGGCTGTGCGGTGGCTGTGTTGTGTGAGGTCGTGAAGTTGGTGGGCCGCCTGGTAGTAGGCGATTTGGGTGTTGGTGAGGCGGCGGATGGCGTAGCCGCCGCATTTGCTGCACGGGTCGAAGTGTTCGTTGGTGTGGAGTTCTTCGATGGTGACCAGTTCGTCGTCCGAGTGGATGCCGCGGTCGGCTCTGCGGTGGGTGCAGCCGGGGGAGTGTGCGCGGCCTTGGTAGAGGCCTCGGGCGTCGGTGGTGTAGGCCTGTACGGTGGCGAGGATGCCTAGGGGGAGCCCTGAGCCGCGGCGCCATCCTTTTTCTGTGTCTGGTGTGAAGGGCTGCAGGTCTAGCTGGTCCATAGCCAGCAGGCCGTGCCAGACCGCGTTCGGAACGGGCCTGAGTGGATTGCCGTGCTCGTCGTATCCGTCACTGTCCAGGGTGCGAAGGTCGGTCACGGACCGGGCCAGGGCAAGTGTACGCAGGGTGTGATCTACGTCCCGTTGGGCGTAGGTCAGGCGGATGCAGACTCGTCGTCCTTCGGCGAGGCCCAGGTGGCGGCCGAATTCTTCGGCGTGGGGATCGTCCACGTGCGGCAGCCACACGCTGCCGTGCTCGTCTCTTTCGTCGTGCACTGGTGCGCCTTTGTCGAAGAGCGCGTCGGGAAGGTCGCTGGCGCCGGCGATGATGACGCCCTGCCAGCCTGCGGTGCAGCGTTGCTCCAGGACGTTCAGCGGGACGACGTCCGCTCCCGTCTCGGCCGAGAAGACGAGGTACAACTGGTCCGGGTTCATGGTCGTGCTGCGCAGTGCCCGCAGAGCGGCCGCGGTCACGGGGTGCCGGCCGCTGACCGGGGTGTCGTCGAATATCCCTGGGCGCAAAGGCGTTTCGCCGGCGGGCGGGGGAGCAGGTGGGTCCTGCTCCTCGGTGTAGTCCGGTGTGGAGTGGTGGGACATCAGCTGTGTGGCCACAGTGTCAGGGACTCGCAGGGTGAGGGTGCGCGTCGTCCAGTCGGTGGTGACGAGGTACGAGGCAAGGACCGCGAGCTCCCACTGGTCGACGCGGTCCAGGAGGGAGTCGCGAGCGCGGCTGCTCCGGAGGCCGTGTTCGGGAAGCTGCGCTGCCAGGGTCTTCTCTTCGCGCACGTCGGTTGCGTGCGCCTGGGCGTCAGCCGTCCATTGGGCCAGCAAGTGCTGCGCTCGGTCCAGCATCTGCTGGCGTCCTTTGCGGCGGCCGCCTATCTCGTCCGTCAGATAGTGGGTCAGGTAGCCGTGCTCACGCGGATGCTCCCAGCTTGCTTCTGCCCCGCAGCGCCATCGCTGCCACAGTTTCGTTAGTTGAGCCTTCGCTTGGGCGGGTGTGCCCAGCGGGGCGAAGGCCGGGTCATCGGCGGGTAGGGCGGGGTCCAGGGCCGATGCAGCGGCCGCCGTCTCGAGGGCTTCCCGGGCGACCAGCTGTGCGGCTTGAGCACGCAGTGTCTCGAGGTGGTCATTCTTGCGCTGTACCTGGGGAGCGGCCCAGGGCCTCAGCCAGGGAAACAGGTCCAGTGCCGTGTGGGCGCGGTGCATGCTGGTGACGGCCGCGCGCCATTGGCTGAAGACGGACTCCCGCAGATGCTGGGCATCCTGGCGTTGTTCCCAGGCGGATTCCTCTGCCTTCTCGGCCTCCTCGTCCAGGTCCTTGGGGGATGTGGGTTCGTTGTCTGCGGGCTGCGGGTCGTTGTGCGGGGTGGTGTGGAGCAGCGCTGCTGCCTGGTCGACTTCGTCGTCGCTGTAGGTGTCCTCGTCCGCTGCGGTGTAGCAGTGCAGTTCATACGGCAGCCCCGGGCCTGTCATGGCATCGAGGAAGATGCCCAGGCTGGTGCCCGGGCGGGCCCACCTGCCGTATGCCGTGCACTGGGGGCACATGCGGTCGATCGTTGCGGCCTCGAGTCTGATCTCCTTCTGGGCCGCGCGAGCGGAGCGCAGGGACGCACACGACGGTGAGGCATGGATTTTGGCTTTCGTACCGGGAGCCGACCACACCGTCATTGCCGCGCCTTCGAACGGGCCGAGCGGAACGTCTGATGTCAGCCGGGTGTCTCGCATCGCATCCCCTTCAGTTGCGGATGCTGGAGCCTAACTCCTGCCGCTGACACCAGTGTCCGGCATTCTGCGGATGTCCTTCAGGCGCCTTGGTCGGTGCTGTGGGGCGCGTGGTCGAAGAAGCGGTGCTCGTGGGTAAGGGGGATGCGGCGTACGCCAGTGGCAGTGTCTTGTGCGGGCAGCGATTGGGCGGCGAGCAGGGTCTGGGTGCGGTCGTCGTGGGCCTGGCCGAGGATCTGGGTGATCAGGCGGGTGGCGGTGGTGCGGTCGAGGTCGTTGGTCTCGCTTCCGTAGCCGGGGCAGTCGATGACGAGCAGCGGTGGGATGAGGGTGTCGGGTACCTCGTGTGCGACGTCCTGGAGGGCGAGCAGGGCGCACACGTTGTGCAGGATGCGCTCGCCGCCGGCGACGCTGCAGATGTCGAAGCGCTTGTGCCCGATCACGGTGGTGTAGCTGTCGGGGTCGATATGCGCCTGGTCCACGCCGGGCAGGATGGCGCGTGCGTGCTTGAGCAGGTGCTGAGACCACAGCAGGATGCGGTCCTTGCGTCGGGTGTCGCGTTCCCTCCGGGCGGCGTCGAGTGCTTCGCGGGCCTTGGTACGTGCTTGTTTGAGCGGTTCCACCTGGGCAGTGAGGTCGATCAGGAGCTGGATCTCCTTGAGCCGCTCCTGCAGCTGGGCGATCTCGCCGGCGAGGTAGTTGATCCGGTTTTCGGCGTCGAGGGTGCGCTGGTGGTGCGGCTTCCACTGGTCACGCTCGTGCCGGGCCAGATCGGCTTCCGTCTGCTGTGTCTTCTCCTCGGCCTGCCGGGCCAGCTGAACGGCATGGGCATAGTGGCCGCGCCGCTGGCTGGCCGTCAGGGCTGCCAGGTCGATGCGGGCCTGGGCCTCGTCCAGCTCGTCTTGACGCATACCGCCTTCGCTGTCGGCGAGGGGCTGCCCGCACTGACAGCAGTGCCCGGCCGGCCGGGCGGGAAGTTCCTGCCGGCACTCGCTGCAGTGGGTACGCCGGGCGGCGCGGTGCTTGAGGCCACGCAGGTACCCGCGTGCCCCGGCGAGTTCAGTGGCTGCCTGCTCGGCCTCCTGCTGGGCCTTCTCGGCGGCCTTACGAGCAGTCTTCTCCTGCTGGCGGGCCTGGCCCACGGCCAGCTCGAGGCGGCCGCGCTGCGCGGCGATGTCGCTGAGCTGCTCCTGGTAGTCCTGGGCCGTTTTGCGGGCGGTTTCCAACTCGTCTTGTTTGCGGCTCTGTTCGGCCAGGACAAGGTCGGGATGGTCCAGGCCGCGCTCGGCGCGGCGCTTGGTGAGCTGGCTCAGCAGCCGTGACGGCGCGGCATGGGCGCGGTCTGCTTCCGTGTACGCGTCCTCGAGGCGTGTGAGTTCCTCGTCGCGCAGTCCGAGCAGCACATCGAACACCAGCTTGCGTTCCTCGGTGCTCAGACCGCCGAACAAGTGCGTGGAGATGGTGCCTTCCTGCAGGTACATCGCACGCATGAGCTGAGGCAGGCCGAGGCGGGCACCGCTGCGCTGGGCGCGGGGGATGCCGAGGAGCTCGAGTACGAAGTCGCCCGCGCAAGGCTTGCCGCTCCTGCCGGTGAGGGGGAACGGTTTGACGATGCCCCCGTCGCGGGCCTCGCGGAAGACGACGTTCCCCGAGGCTGGGGCACGGGTGATGGTCCAGGGGACGCCGCTGATGATGCACAGCAGGTGCAGTTCCTTGCAGGCGGTCATGGGCGGCATCTCGGCCACGTCGCCTTTGCTCAGCCCGAGTACGTAGAAGAGGCATTCCAGTGCGGTAGAGGTTCCGGAACCGATCGGTCCGGTCACGGCGCACACCGGTGCGGACAGGCGCCGCTCGCGCCAGATGTCGTCCTGGAGCAGAAACCGTAGCTTCGTGATGCTGATCAGCGGTCCCACGCCGAGACTCCCGTTGGTTGCGGTGTGCCTGCTACGTCCGTTCCTGTGCAACGAGGACTGCGGGGTGAAGTGACGCCCCTGGGGGCGAAGAGGGCGTGGTGTGACAGCAGCGGCGCATGACGTGCACAGACGCGTCGGATCCATCCGGCTGCATCGGCGCCGAAGCGGCATACATCAGCCTTTGTCCGGAGGGTGTGAAGGGCCGCTGCCAGAGGCCGTTACCAGGTGTCGTGGCGTCCCGTGCGGATGGTGTCGAGGAGGGGGCGGGTGATGGTTTCGGTGCCGGTTTCGATGGCGTCTTGTGCGGCGGTGCAGATGAGGTCGTTGAGGGTGTTGATGTAGCCGCCGGTCCGCTTGTGGAGGTAGCGGGACATTTTCACGAGGGTGCCGGGGATGTGGTCGTACAGGCGCAGGTCGTCGTCGAAGCCCTTGACGACGGAGTGCCAGTCGTCGCCGTAGTCGATGGCACCGGCCCACAGGACGGGCTGGGTGTCGGGGCGCACGGTGCCCTTGACGGCGTTGGGGAGGTTCTTGCGGCGGCGGCCGTAGCGGGCTTCGTGGACGATGTCGGCGGCGCCGGTGCCGCAGTAGACGAAGGTGGCGCGGGTGCGGTCCTGGAGCGTTTCGAAGTAGTCGAAAGCGCCGTGGATCTCGTTGTCGGCGAGGCGGTCGAGCCCGTCGACGAGGACGAGCCGGGCGCGGGCGTTGTGCATGACGTGGGTGACAGGTTCGGTCATGTCGGAGGGCCGACGGGTGCGGTCGGTGGGATTGAGTGTGTGGTTGAGCCCGAGGAACTCGGCGAAGGGCAGCGACCAGTGCAGGGTGCTCTCGCGTTCGGACGGGACGGTGATGTAGATGACGGGGATGCGGTTCGCGTCGGGGCCGAGATCGGTCTCGATCAGACCCTGGTAGCCGCGGCCGATCTGGACGAGAAGGGTGGTCTTCCCGCAGCCGCGGTCTCCGTCGATGATCATGTTGGTGGCGCGGCCGACGCTGCTGAAGCGGTTCTTGCGCAGTTGACGCCGCGCGTCGTGCAGCCCCCGGCGCAGGGCTGGGGTGATCACGGGCAGCATTTCGGCGTGGTACATCAGCCGTGGGTCGCGGGGCCCGACGGGAGTTCCCTTGGGGGCGCTGTCGGCGAGGTCGGGCGCGGCCAGCAGACGGCGCGCCCCCGTGTCCCATCCTTCACGGTGAGTCAGCAGCGGTATCTCGAAGGGGCGGGTGACCGCGTCGGCTACGTGCGGGCTGAAGGTGCGGATGAGTTCTTCTCGGCTCACCGGGCGTCTCCGTTGTCGTGGTGCGGGCCGTCGGGCTGGGTGGTGCCAGAACCAGGTTCTGGGGGCGGGGGAGTGGGGCGGGCGCAGCCGAAGATGTCGGCCGCGCTGCCGCGCAGACTGAACGCTCCCGCCTGCGGCGGGCCGGGGTGCTCGACGTTCCCGTCCGCGTCTTCACTCTCGTCGTCACTGGTCACAGGACCTGGGGCGTCGGGCGGGCCGGGGTGCGCGGAGTCTTCCAAATCCGGTCGGACACAGTGTTCCTGGACGCCGTCTGGGGCGGCGTCGGACAGATTCGGCCGCTGGCCTCCCCCGGATGGTCTTGCCGGAGCCGGTGGATGCGGAGCAACGGTGTCACCTGCGGCTATGAGGTGTGTGGTGTGTCCGGTCAGGGCGGGGGCGCGGACCACGGTGTCGGGGTCGGGGTCGGGCATCCCGGCGTACGGGTCGGCCTCAGGTATCGCGAGGTCCAGCTTGGGGCCGGTGAACAGCTCGGGCACCCGTGGCGGGTGCAGAGGTTCGGGTCCGTGGCGGGCTTTCTCGCGGAGCTCGGAGACGGCGCGGGCGATACGCCGCTGGTCCTCCTCGGTCCCGCCGTCCTCGATCACGGACAGGGTGGCGGCCTCCCAGGTCCACTGGGTCCAGGCGTCGGCGATGAGCCGCTGGTGGATGAACTCGGCCTGGACCCAGTCGTCTTCGCGGTGGTCGTAGAGCCACGCATAGCGGGGCGCGTAGGGGTTGTAGCGGATCTGCCAGCGCATGCCCTGCCCGGCCAGGCCGGTGTGCCGGTCCTTGTAATCCTGCAGCTGCGCGCTGTTGTAGGTCCGGTTGTTGATCTTTACGCCCTTGTCGGTGACCTTCACCCGGACAAAGGGCAGCAGCTTGCGATTGTGGTGTGCGCTCAGCGGCACGGGCACGTGGCCTTCGGCGGCGACGAGGGTGGCGTACATCCGGTTCGGGCTGATGGCCAGGCCGGGCAGGAACGGGCTGCGCAGTCCGTCGTGCGGGGTTTGCTGCCAGTCCAGGGCTATCCATTCGTCGAGCAGGTCCTGCAGCTCGTTCAGGCTCCACAGCACCTGGTCGGCGACGTGTTTGCCGCGGCGGGCCAGGTCGGATCCGGTGTAGCCGGCGACGTGCTGGCCAAACCGCTTCTTGATCGCGCTGAACGTCGACTCGATGATCGCCTTGTCGGTGGGGGTGCGGACACGGGCGGGGCGTACGTCGATGCCGAGCATCCGGCACACGTCACCGAAGTGTTCGCTGTTGAAGATCTTCCCGTGGTCGACGACGACGGTGCGCGGCCGGATGACCGGCCGTGCCGCGGCCCCGGCGATCCGCGGATCGCAGGCCACCAGGTCCGTGTACGGCATCTCGGAGTGTTCGGCGTACGCGAGCACCGGCCAGCCGGGCCGGCCCGGCATCGGGGCGAGGGCCTGGGCGAGCATGAGCACGGCGTCGAAGGAGCGGGTGGCGCGCCCGCCCAGGCGGCGTCCGCGGGGGCCGCGGCCTGGGGTCTTGGGCACGATCATCGCGCCGATGATCGATCGGGAGGCGACATCGATCGCCGCGGTCAGTTCGACCTGCACCACCCGCCCGTCGTCGCCGACGGCGAGGATGTCCAGGCCGGTGGAGTCGATCTGTACCTGCTCGCCCAGGCGCAGCGCGCGGGTCGGCGTGTACGGGGCGACGGGCCCGACCGTGCTGTCCATCCGGCGCTCGGTGGACCACCGCAGCGAGTCCACGCCGATCCCCAGCCGCTTCAGCAGCCGGTAGAAGGTGGCCGGGGAGATCATCAGCGCCTCGTACTCGCCCGGATGCGCGTTGCGTACCGCGGCCTGCAGCCGCTCGTAGAGCCGGCTGCCGTACCCGTCGGACTCGTACCGCCCAGCCTTGATCTCGGCCAGCAGCAGTTTCACGACCCGCTCGTCAGTGCGCCCCCACGGCGAGCCGGGCACGGTCTCGCGGATCAGGCCGAAGACGCCGCGAGCCCGGTAGGCGCGCCGCCGCCGCTCCACTGTGCCCGGCGAGGCGCTGGCGAAGCCCAGCGCCTTCAGCTCCGCGGCCTTGGCCGTAAGCCGCTGGCGCACCGTGAAGTACTGCGGGTCATAGCCGGGGCGGGGCACGGTGCCGGCGGGGGCATCGGGCGGGACGCCGTCGTCGATCTCGATCAGATGCCGCTCCCAGTCCCGCACCAGCCGGCGCTGCTCCTCCGTCAGCAGTGACAGCCCGCTGGTGTCGGGCACTGTGGCCGCGGGCAGTACGGCGGTGTTGTCCTCGTTCAGCAGCGCGTAGTCCTCGGCCCCGACCACGGCCGCGACCAGCGCGCGGGCATCGTGCCCGTGCTTGTCCAGGCAGCCCAGCTGTACCTCGGGGCCCTGAAGTGCGAGCACGCGGTAGGTGCCGCCCTGCCAGCGCAACCGCACCCCCGGCGCCAGGCAGTCTTGCCGAGCCGCCTGCGTCTGTTCCCCGGCGTCCGTCACGCGCCCTCCACCTCTGTCTTCGCCGTCGTCGTGTTCGCCTGCTGTGCTGCCGCCTTGCTGGTCCACGCGGTCGAGGAGGGCAGCAGCGGCACGCTCCGGTCCCAGGTCAGCTCGCCCGTCCACAGCAGATGCCAGACGTGCCCGAGTGCCGTCGTCCCCTTCGAACAGGCGGCCGCGCCCGACAACAAGGAGCACGGCGCGGCGAACAACTCCAGCAGCTCCCTGCGCAGTTCGGGATCGGGCGCGAGATCGGCGCCACGGAAGTGCGCGAGACACTCCAGCGACTCGGCTAGCACCCCGGTGGGCACCTCGAGCGGCCTCACCTGCCACCGAGCGGCCCGCGCTGCGACGCGCACCACTCGCTCCTCCAGAGCTCCTTCTTCTCCGGCCGCGGGAGGGTGGACGATGACCACACGCTGTCCGCCCTGGGTGCGGGCGAAGAACGCGGGCCGCACCACCCCGCGCCGCCCCTGCCCGCCGTCCTCCTCCCACAGCAGCTCCGCCACCAGGGACTGGAAGCACACGATGTCCTCGTCGAAGTCGAGGAGCATCGCCGCATCCCGCTGTGCCGCGCTGGTACACCACACGCTCAGCCCGCTCGTGGCCGCCGACCACTCGGTCAGGATGGATGCGCGCCCCTTGTAGGCCACCGGTTCGGACAGCGGCGGATGCTCCTCCAGCCGGACACCGCGCATCTGCTCCGGCTCCTGGACCACGCGCCGGCCGGCCGCGCTGCGATAGCGCACCCGCACCAAAAGCTCGGCCGGCCCGTCGGCCGCGGGCCCAGCTGGCGCACCCCGGCCCGCCAGCTCCTCGGCACAGGCGGCCTCGCCGCTTCCCGCCCGCTCAGCCATAGGGGCGCTCGATGACGGCCAGCACGTTCCAGGGCACACAGGTGAGCTCGTCGACGGAACTCATGCCGCCGACCTGCTCATGTGGCACGGCAAGCGGCAGATGCGTCCCCCGCTCTCCGCCGGCCGGGTCGCTGAGCGGGGGATGCTTCCTGCTCCACATCTCGATCACCTTGCCGACCCGCCAGCCGAACTTCCCGTACACCTCGCCCAGCCACCGATCGCGTTCGGCGCGGGTGAGCCGGCCGGCAAGCCGCCGCCGCTCAACCGAGACCATCGCACCGGCCACCTTCATCACCAACGGCAGCAGCCGCAGCGGCGTCGTACGCCGTTCACCGAGCCGGGGCACGCCTGTGCTCTCGTGCGCCAGGAC
Source organism: Streptomyces sp. NPDC026394 (assembly GCF_055567735.1). Lineage (NCBI taxonomy): Bacteria > Bacillati > Actinomycetota > Actinomycetes > Kitasatosporales > Streptomycetaceae > Streptomyces > Streptomyces sp. NPDC026394. Next base: position 14,102 of record NZ_JBVHPX010000038.1, on the reverse strand, counting down.
CCCGAATGTCGCGGCTCGTTCGATCTGATCAGTGTCCGGGGTGTTGAGCTGGTCTGATCAGTTGGCTGGTTGGGGCTGGCGGTGTGCTCTGCGTTGGCGAGGGGCTTGACGTTGCTTGCGGGCTGGGGCTGGGCGGGGTTTGTGAGCTGTGGGTTTCCTGCTTCAGGGTGGCCGTAGGTCCGTTGGTCAGTTCTATTGGTTGGCCGGTCAGTTTCGTTGGACGGCTGTTGTAGCTGATCAGGGGTGTGGGTCCGTGGATGCCGAGGGTGGTCAGGAGGTGTTGTTGGTGGGGGTGGAGTTGGTTCCAGGTGCGTTGCTGGGTGCGGATCCACTTGGTCGTGGTGCCAGGGAATGGGCGGCTGGCGGTGTGGTGGGTGTGGGCTTGGTGGTAGCTGTGGTTCCAGGAGGCCCGCCAGGGTGGGTTCCACCACGGGTCGAGTGCGGTGAGCTGTGTGTCGTGGGGCCAGGGCCGGCCGGTGCGGCGTAGGTGGGCGACGGCGCGTTTGCGCTGCTCGTATAGCCACCAGCCCAGGGGGAATCCGTTGTGTTCGGTGGTGTAGTGGGCGGTGCCGAGTCCGCCGTGAGTGTGTGCGTATGAGCGGGCGTAGGGCAGGCCGCCGTCGATGGATGACGAGACGGTTGTGGGGCGCGGCCCGTTGGTGCCGGTTCGGCGGCGCATGCGTGTTCCCCGCTGGGGGCGGGCGGCGTGTGCGTCCTGGGGCGTTATGCCGAGTCCGGTCAGGAGTTCCTGCTGGCCCGGGTGGAGGTCGCCATAGTTGGTGCACTGGGTGAGCAGCCATCTGGTGGCGGCTGGAGGGAGTCCGGGGAAACCTGCGGCCGCGTTCAGAATGTGGCCGTGGATCTCGTTTCTGACGGCATGGTAGGCGATTTGCCATGGTAGGCCCCAGGACGGGTTCCACCATGAGTCAAGGACGTCGAGGGCCTCGGCGCGACGGTGGGGTAGTCGGCCGTTGGCGGCCCGTTTGCGTTGGTGGGCGAGCCATGTCCCCAGCCGGTAGCCGTGGTGGTTCGCGCTTCTGGGTACGGCGAGGTGTCCGTGTTGGGCGGCGTAGGAGCGGGCGTGTGCAAGACCGGTGTCGAATGATGCTTGCTGGGTGACGCGACGGGGCTGTGCGGTGCAGGAGTTCGCGGTGGTGATGCCGAGTTGCGTGAGCCTTTGTTGCTGCCCCGGGTGGAGGTTCTGGTAGGTGACGCACTGGGTGTAGAGCCACTGCCCAGTCCAGTCGGGGGTGCCGGGGAAGCCTTGTGCAGGGAGGAGTTTGATCCCGTTCTCGACGAGTCTGCGGGCGGCGCGGTGGTTGATCTGCCAGTCCCCGTTCCACCATGGGTCGATGGCGGCCAGCAGTGGGCCGGCCGGGTAGGGCGCGGCGAACTTGGCGGTATGAAGGCCGGCCTGGTGCCGCTGGCGGGCCAGCCAGCCTCCGACGGGGAAGCCCTCGTGCCGGTCGGAGGGTGATGCGTTGAGGTCGCCGTGCAGTGCCGCGTAGGAGCGGGCGTAGTAGAGACCGGTCTCCAGGGACGGCCTGTGGGTGGCGGGGTTGGGGCGGGCGGTTTGGACAGTCTGCTCAGTCAGTCCGACGGCCGCGAGCTGTCGGCGCTGTTCCACTGCCAAGCCGGGGTAGGACACACATTGGGTGTATAGCCATTGACCGAGCTCGTCCTCGAAGGCCGCAAAGGCGCTTTCGGGGTCGAGGGCGTGGCCGGAGCGGACAAGATCGCGCACCGTGTAGCAGGATCGCTGCCAGTCGGAGGGCCAGGGCGGTGCCCACCACGGATCCATTGCGTCCAGCTGCTGTGTGAGGGCGGGATCGAGAATGCCGCGTCGGGCGCGTACGCGGAGGTTGGTCAGCCATTGGCCGATGGGGAAGCCGGCGTACGTATCAGTAGCGCTCGCGCAAAGGTGCCCGTGCTGCTTCCAGTAGGCGCGTGCGTTGGCCAGGCCCTGGTCACGGGCCTCGGCGAGGTTGCGACGCCGCGGCAGTGCGTGGCGGGCAGCTTCGGCACTGATGCCGATCTGTGCCAGTAGTCTGCGCTGCTGAGGGTGGAGGCTGCTGTAGACCTGGCACTGCCGGTACAGCCAGGTGCCGAGATTCTCGCTGGTGCCGGGGAAGCCCTGCTTGGGGCTGATGTCGGTGCCTGAGTCCAGCAGCCGTCGTGCGCGCAGGTAGATGCGCTGCCACAGTGTGCTCCACGCAGGATTCCACCACGGGTCAAGAGCGGCCAGGGCCTGGCTGCGCTCGGGGGAGAGCTGAGGGCCTGCGGCGCGCTGGTTGGCCAGCCACAGGCCGAGTTGGAATCCGTCCTTCTCGTGCCGGTAAGGGATGCAGAGGTGGCCGTGTTCGGTGGCGTAGGTGCGGGCGTGGCGCAGGCCGCGCGCGAACCCCTTGGCGGTCTCGGCCACGTCTGAGGCCGACGACCCCTCCGACTCCGTTTTTCCGGGCGCTTCGTCGACGGGCCGGGTTTCGGCCAGGAGCCGGGTGATCGGTGCGGGCCGGTGGGGCGGGGAGACGTGCCACATGCTGCGTGTTTTCGGCTTGTGCCCGGCCTGGGTGCGTACGCAGGCGCGCACCCAGGCGTTCAGCGGGCCTGTCGTGATGGCGCTGAGGCGACCGGCGAGCCATGGCCGCTCAAGGCGCCGAGCCAGTTCGTCCACGAGGCTGGGGACATCGGCGAGCGCGTGCGGCTGATGCCGCCCCGCGTCGTCGAGTAGCCGCTGCTGCAGGCCTGGGTCGGCGAGAACTGCGGCCAGCGTGACGGCTTCGGGATAGGTCACCGCATCCCGCGCCGCGGCACGCCAAGCGAGGCCGTTGCCGGGTGCCATCAGCCGCAGCCGCTCGGGCCAGAGGATCTCTTCCGGCCAGGGCTCGTCCCACCACGAAGCCATGATTGCCTGGGCAACAGCGAACGCTTCGCCGGCGTGCGGGCTGCGCTGCAGCAGCCGTACATGACGGCGCTGGGCCGCCCCGGTCTGCGGCACATACCGCAGGTCCAACTGCCCGAGGACGGCCGCTGCCCCGTCGACGACGGGTGCTTCCAGCATCCAGCACTGGTGCTTGATGCATACCCGGCCGTGCGGCAGCAGGTAGCGGCGTGCTTCCTCCCGGCCTCGTGTGGCGGTCGCGGTGCAGGCCCGGCATCCGGGGCCGGTCGGCGGGATCGTGGCTGCGGTGCGGACCCAGGCGGCCGGCCCGCTGCCGAGCCTGCTCAAAGGGACGTCCCTGCCCCAGGCCGGCAGGGCACGGTGCAGATGTTCTTCGGGCGTGCGGCAGAAGGCGGCGACCACCGCCCGGGCCTCGGCGTTGAAGACCACTTCCCCGTCGGGCCGCACCGTGAACAGATTGGGCCGCCGTCCCACGTCCACGAGCGCGCCGATGAGTTCTTTGGCCGTGAGCTTGTACCGGGAGGCGACTCTGCTCATGAACGACAGCGTCGTCTCACCGTTCAACGGTGCGACACGTACCGCGCCCAAAGGCGATCTGTGCAGGGGGAGTTCGTTCTGCCCGCGCTGTGGTGGCTGCGAATAATCCCTGGCGGCAGTTAAAGGGCTGGTGGTCTTCTTCACGGCTGGTCCGCCTCGTCAGGATCCAGTGCCGTTGTTGCGGGGGCGCGGGAGGCGTTTTCGGGGCGGGCGGGCTTGCTGCTCCGCGCGGATGTCGAGCTGGATGCTGGCCAGGAGCCGTTTGGTGATCTTTTCGCTGCCGTCGAGGAGTGCGGTGAGAGCGGCTTCACGGATGAGGTGGGAGAGGCTTCCCATGACTCCGCCGGTGCGCTGGTGGAGGTAGTCGGCGTGCCGGGCCAGAGTGCCCCCAGTGTGGTGGCGCAGGCGGAGGGCGTTTTCCATGTCGGTGACCAGGTCCAGCCACACGGCGCACTGTTCGGCGGTGCCGCAGGACAGGGCGGTGTTGCGCACCAGGGCGAAGCGGCCTGCCAACTGTGCGCCGCGCGGCCCGTTGAGCAGGGGGGACGCCTCGACGTCGACGCCTGCGTAGACGAAGGTCGCCGGAATCCTCTCGCCTAGGTGCTTCATCTGGTCGGAGGTCTCCGCGCCGGACCGGGTGCGGGTGTCGAGCAGGTGGACGTCGTCAACGAGGACCAGCGCGGTGCCCAGCTGGCACAGCAGGTGGCAGACGGCGTCGGTGATCTGCGCCTGGTTCATGCGGTTCGCGATGGGGATGCCGAGGAACCGGGCGAACTCCGATACCAGCATCTTGGGGGTGGAGGCGGGCGGCACCGCGAGGAAAGCGACGGGCAGGCGGTCGGTGCGGCCGGGGTGGCGGCGTTGTTCGGCGAGTTCGAAGGTGCGGCCCATTTCCAGCAGGGTGGTGGTCTTGCCGGTGGTGGGCGGCCCGGACACGATCAGTCCGCGGCGCGCGGTGCCCTGCTGGCGGCGGTTGAGGAGCATCAACCGCCGAACCGACAGCGAGATGCGTTCCATGGCCGGGGTGGTCAGGACGACGAACCGGGAGTGGTAGTCCAGACGTTCCTCAAGCGACCAGTCCTCGCCGGCGCCTGGGGGCTGCAGTGGGGGAGTGCCGACGAACTGCTGCCAGCCCTCCCGCGTGGTCGGCGGCGCATAGGCCGCCATCTGCTGCTCCTCGTCCGGGACGGAACCGGCTTCGGGGACTGCTACCACTGGGTTGCCTCCTGGCGGGCATCGTAGATCCGCGACGGGCGGGGGACTGCGGCCCGCCCGGATGGGTGTTCGTCTCCGGCGGGGCCGTCGCCGGCATCGTCTGATGTGCCGAGCGGGTCTTCGTCCTCGTCCCAGCCGTCCTCGAACTCTTCGTCGTCGGGCTCATCCAGGTCCGCTGGGGTGAAGGCGCCGACCAGGCCGTAGGAGAGGGTCGGGGCGGTGAGGGGGTCGGGCGGCTCCTGCTGGTTTGGGGCGGGCCCGGCGAGGGATGCTGCGGCGCTGGCGCGTGCCGCGACGGTCCGCTCGCGGCGGGTGCCTTCCCCGTTACCGGCCCGCCGCAGGAGACCGTCCAGGGCCTGGGCGAGCTGTTGCTCGTGCTCATCGCGGTCGCCGCGGCGCTCGACGGTCGCGCGGATGTGCCGCCAGGTGAAGTCGGTGAAGGGCAGGCTGACCCGCCCCTTGTGGATCCAGGGCACCTCCTCCCAGCCGCCAGGCAGCCGCACCCAGATCTGCTGGGGGTCATAAGGGTTGTGGTGCACCTCCCACACCCCGTCCGGGGCCGTCGACCTGCGCCCGCGGTGCGGGTTGAGGACCTCGTGGTCGTAGGTGCGATAGTCGAAGCGGATGCCGTAGTCGTTGATGCCCACCCGCTTGACCGGCATGAGCTCGACGTAGTCGTCTTCGCTGAGCAGTACCGGCACATAGCCGGTCACGCCGACCAGCGCGGCCCACATCTCGTTCGGCGACACCGCGAGCTTCGGGGCCAGAGGATGACGCAGGGATGCGTGCCGACGGTGCTGCCAGTCCGCGACCAGCCACTCCTCCAGCAGATCCTGCACCTGCGGCAGCGTCCAGCACGCCTCGTCCTCGACGTGAGAGCCGCGCTGAGTGACGTCGGAGCCGGTGTAACCGGCCACGTACTGGGAGAACCGGTCGCCGATGGTGCGGAACATCCGCTCGACATTTCCCTTGGCCGGGCCGTTGGCCGGAGGCGCCGGCTGCACCGACACCCCCAAGCTGTCGCACGCCGCGACGAACGAGGCGGAGACGAACACCCGGCCCTGGTCGACGACCACCGTCTCCGGCATGATCACCGGACGGGCCGCCGCCCCCTCCAGCCGCGCGTCCAGAGACACCAGCCGCTCGTAGGGGATGACCGACCGCGACATCGCCAGCGCCTCTTCCCACCCAGGGCGCATCCGCATGGGCGTCACCATCTGCGCCAGCAGAATCGCCGCGTCCACCGACCCTGTGCCCATCGGCCGCAGAACGGTCGCACAGATACTGCGCGTCGCCACATCCAGCGCGATGGTCAACTCGGCCTTACCCACCACCCCGTCGGTCAGGACCACCATCACGTCCAAAGGCGTGCTGTCCAGCATCACCAGCTCACCGGGCCGCAACGCCACCGTCGGGGTGAACGGAGGAGCCGGCCGTGAGGAATGACGGCGCCGCTGCGCCGCGGTTCCCAGCAGCCCCTGACGGTCTGCGAGGGCGTGCACCAGCCGGTTGAACGTCGAGGCAGGCGGTACCTTCACCGCCCCCGCGCCGTGGGCGTCCTCCAGGATCCAGCCGACGGTGCGCCGCAGCCGGCTCAGCGTCCCGGTCGACCGCTCCCGCTGAGCCTGGAGTGCCTGCTCGATCGCGGCGACCACCCGCTCGTCCGCGCGCCCCACCGGCGAGCGCCGCCGGGCAGCCCGGCCGTCCACCAACCCCCACAGGCCCTGCTCCCGGTAGCGAGCCCGCATCCGCCGCACCGTCACCGCACTGGCCGGCTGCCCGGCCGCCGTCAGCTCGGCGGCCTTGGCCTCCTCCCGCTCCGCCATGCTGCGCAGGGCCGGATCGAACTCGGCCCGCGGCACCTGGTCCTGTCCCGGAACGGGGTACCCGGTCTCCACCTCGCGCACGTGCCGCTCCCAGGCGTACGCCTGCTCGCGCACGTGCTCCGGCAGTTCCTCCAGGAGCCCGAACGGCGGCACGCTGCGCCGCGGGGAGCCCACCACTTCGAAGTCGGGGTCGGCGAAGAGGTAGTTCACCAGGACCGTGGCGACGGAGTTGTCCGCGTCGATAAGCTTTACGGACAGGCCTTCCAGCATGACGACCGTCCAGGTCCGCTTCGCGAAGCGCACCTGAGCTCCGGGCTCCAGTACCGTGCCGCTCATCCCTGCCCCCGCCCCCGCCCTCGGGCAACCGCCGTCACGGTCACCCGCTCGTGCAGGGGCACGCCGAGTGGAGCCGACAAGTCGCCGTGCCACAGTGCGTGGAAGACCACCGGGAAGACCTGGATCGGGTCGCCGAGTTCATGCACCCCCTCGATCAGGGGCCGCGGCAGCCGGAATGCCTCGGCCGCGCGCCTGGCCAGTTTTCCGCCCTTGTAGCGGGGGTGCCGGTACCCGGCCAGCCAGCGCAGATTGGCCGCCAGAACCGGATCCGGGGGCCGCAGAACCCGGTACTGCCACCCCGCCGCCGCGGCGGCAGCCTCCATCACCGCCGCCCGACAGGACAGGCGCGGAGAGATGTCGCCGTGCCCTGCGCAGTCCGCAAGCAGACCCCTGCCGTCCGCGAGCCGGGCCATCAGATGCGGTGAGTGCCGCACCCAGCCCCCGTCACGCTCAGACCAGGCAAGTTCCACCGGGCGGCACGCAATGGCCACGACCGAAGAATCCCAGTCCAGCAGCATCACCTGGGTCCGCATGACCCCGGACCCGTAGTGCACCAGTCGTCCGTTGGTCGCCGACCACCACCACCCCGGCGCCATCCGCTTGCCGTGCCGCACCGGGAACCTCCGCACCGGGACGCACTCCTCCAAGCAGACACCACGCGCGGCCTCCAGCCACAACGTCCGCTGCTCGGTTCCCGCCTGGTCAACGAACCGAGCCTCCAGCCGGTCGCCGATCCCGACCGGTAAATCCGCGGTCGTCTCACCATCCGACAGTTCGCCCGGCAGCCCGGCGAAGTCCCCGGATGCACCAGCCGGCTTTCGGACCGCCACGAGCGGCGACTGGTCACATCCTCCGTCTGCCGGACCGGATACCTGAGTACCTGTCTCCACTGCGGCCCGCGCACCACCCTGCGCTCCCGCGCTCTGCCATGGCGATGCGGGCAAGGCAGTGCTGCCAGCGGCCGGCGGGTGATGCTCGTCGATCATGCGCTCCACTCAAGCGCGCCCACGCGCGCGAACCGCCGAAATCAGCCAACCTCCACAGCGCGCAGCGCCTCGCCTCGCTCCTCCGATGACGTTGCCGACCGGGCGCGCATCCGGCCGCATGATCTTCACTCCGGTTACCCGGGGAAGGGCGCTGTACCGGCGGCACGGCGACGACGCGCCCGAAGAGGTCAAAGTCGCTGGGCCACCATGCTCGGCCTCCCGATCCTCCTGGGCGACGAGGAGTATGAACGCGTGATCCATGCCGCGGCCCGGGCCGTCGCTGTGCCGGCTGCGGCTCCGCCGACGGGGCAGTGAGAGCCCGCTCCGCCAGCCGCGCCGGGACCAGTACGGTCACCGGGCGCGGTAGTACGCAGTGGTCGCGCGCCCGTACCGGTCGCGGAACAGCCGACGGGCCGCAAACGTACCGCCACCGGGCCGGGCAGCGCGGTCCTCACCGGCGCGGCGTGCGGCCAATTCGTTCGGCCAGGGCGCGCAGTTGAACCCGCGCCGAGGCGGGGCGGTGCTCCGCGCGCAGCCACCATGGATCCAGCCCGTACCGGTTGGGGTGCTGCTGTCCGCGCCGGACACGGGTGAATGCGCCCATGCAGTCCAGCAGCGGCCCGGCATGCAGTGGGCCTTCCAGCGCCAGCCCACGCCGCGCAGCCTGTTCACAGTCGGCCAGCCAGGGCCGCTCCAGCAGTACTGCGAGTTCGCGGAAGAACGTCCCGTCCGGCCGGAAGGGCCGTACCGGTCCGCCGCGCCCGTGATCGTCCCAGATCCGTTCCTGCATCCCGGGGTCGAGCAGCACGGCGGCGAGGGTGACGGTCTCGGGGAACGTCACCGCGTCGCGGGCGACCACTCGCCACCACCAAAACCGCGGTCCCGCGTCACCTCCGGCGACCGCATGCAGCCGGGCCGGCCAGATCCGCTCCCGCTCCCACCCCAGGGCCTGCTCCCACCACGCACACACCACCGCGTGGGTGAGAGCGAACACCCGCCCCGGATCGGCGCCGGCCGCGGCCGCGGTCCGGGCGACCTTCGGCCAGACCCGCTGCGCCGCGGCAACCTCCGGGCTCGCCCGCAGGTCGAGGTTGCGGTGCCGGTGCCTGTCCCCGCAGATCTGCATCCACCTCTGATGGCGGGCACAGACCCGCTGCCACGGTGCCACGTACCGCACCACCACGGTGTCGTGACCGGTGCGCGCCGCCGTGCACAGCCGACAGCCATACGCCACCGGCCCGTACTCTCCGGCCGACGCGACCTTCCACCGTCCTGCCGCTGTGTCCGGCCACGCAGCCTCACCGGGCCCGGCCGGCATGCCGGGCGGGGTCGGATGCGGCCCGTCACCGAACGCGGGCAGCGCCCGGAACAGGACTTGCTCGTCGACCCCGCCCAGTCGGGCCAGCAACTGCCGGCCGACCGGGTTCAGCATCACTCGGCATCCTCGCGCGGACCGGCCTCGTCCCGCGGCCGCGAACCTGACCAAGTCCACAGCGACAGCAGTGCGCCGCGGTCCAAGCCGTAGCGGCCAGCGATTCGGGACAGGTATGACCACGTCGTCTGCGCGGCGACCGGAGCGACTCGGAGCGCCCCTGGGCGTGGCATCCTCAAATATCCGACCACCGGCTACACCGGTAACGGGTTCATGGATTGTGCGGCCACAGCGGACAGCCACTCGATTCTGAGTGGGGGGCAACGAGGCTGGATACGACGGAGAGGCAGTCCACGGTCTCAGCCCCTCTTGATCTGTTTGTAGAAGAAGAACGCGGGCTGTTCGGCGGTGGGAAGCGCCCACGATCTGCCCAGCAGGTCAGGCAGGGGCTGCCCGTCGGGGAGCACCGTGAAGCCGTGCCGGGTGTAGAACTCGCGGAGCTTCGCGGTCTCCAGATCTCTCGTGGCGTTGCCGAACCAGCTCCGGACACCCCGCTGCCTCAGCCGATCCTCCATTGCCCGGATCAGCATGCCCCCGATGCCCCGCCCCCGAAAGGCGGGCACGACTGCCATGAGGTCCAGTTCGCTGTGCAGGTCCATGACCGGCGCGTACTCCGGTCGCCGCATCATCGTCATGGAGACTGCGACCTGTGACCTGCACGTGAGGGCGGCCCCTGCGAGCTCGCCGGTGCCGGGGTCGCGGTAACACAGCACCAGTGGCGCGTAGAGGGGATCGTGCTTCACCCTCGGGACCGCAGTCGGGGCGATGTCATTGAACGAACCCTCAAACAGCGCCTGCGCCTCCGCCCGTTGGGCGTCGGTTATCGCCTCAGATATCGCCACTGCAGTGCTCATGCGGCCCCAGAGTAGGGCAACTGCGGTACCTCGCTGGCAATGCAGAACCAACGGCCAAGGCTGTCCGGCCGAGCTCGCGCTGAGTACCTGGACGGGAACGCCGTATGACCGGCCAGTTGTTCCTAGACACCGAGCCAGATTCTGAAGACGTGCACGAGCGCGTTGCCGAGGTGAAGCCCCGCGCTGTGGGCGAGGCCCTGTCGGAGGTCGCGCCCTACTGGACCGTCATGCGCTCCGCCGGCCGTGTTCCGGGCGCTGGGGAGGCTCGTCGCGGGCAGGCGGGATGGAGACTGCGGTGTCGTCCCTGTGGGACATGGGGATGCTCCTTCGAGCAAGAGGAAGGGAAGCAGAGGTGGACGGCGTGGTGGCCGTCGTCCGCGGGGGTGGTCACCGCGCGGTCGGCTGTCTTCCCGACGCCTCCGCAATTGAGAACGTCGTCCCTGTGGAACCCGATGGCTCTGCCCGAGGGTGGCTTCGTCAAGAATACGACGGTACGCGTAAGTTGTCGTGTCCGGTGGGGTGGCGTGCATGGGCAGTCCTTCCGCGGAGGTGACATCGGCGGGCAGTGTGGGTGCGCGGCGGTGCTTACGTCGCGTCGTGAGCGGAGGGCTTCCTGCAGACGGGCGAAGGGGCTTTGGTGAGGACACCTGACGGGCTGGACGAATGGCGCTGGCGGTGGATGCTTGTCCGTCACCCGAGGACCGAGAGGTTTTTTCTGCTGCATGCCGCGACGCGGCCTGCAGGCTTCCAGGACATTCGCGTCTACGGACGTGATGGAATATCCGATGCGCGGCTCGTGTGGAAGGTGTGCCACGAGTGCAAGCGCGGCGTCATCTCGAAGATCTCACTCTCCCCAGAAGTGCAGCGGCAAGGTCTCGGCACACTCCTCATCGACAGGGCACTCATGGAGGGTCCCGGCTACCGGTGGACGACGAGCAGCCAGTCCCCGGATGGCCGGGCATTCTTCCGAGCGGTGTCGGCGCGCACCGGCGCCGAGTTCACGGCGGGAGCCCGAACATGCGAACACATCCTGGAGAGTCGGGCCGGACGCCACAAGCCCATCCTGGACCGACGCCTCCATGCCTACGCTGCTGGAGCCGCAAGGTAGAAAATGCCGGCTCGTTCTACCGCCAGCCCCGTAATCTGCCTACATGGCCGCTGCTGATCGTGAACTGCTCTCCCGGACTGCCCGTAACGCTGTCCGGGGGCTTATGAGCGGTCTCGTGGCGGGGGCGATCGGCGAGTACTGGGAGAACGAGCACTTCGCCCCGGCCCCTGGCTTCATTCCCGGCGAGGGCGGGGTCCGCAAGCAGCTCTTCGACTCCTACGCTGCGTCCGTCGACTGGACCGACCACGACCATGTGACCCGGGCCCTGAGGGTGTTCGAAAGCATGCTGCGCCGCTTGGACCGGGAGAGCCGGAAGTACGACGGGGATGGCTTGCCTGCCGACACGGTGGCGGATCTGCGGGAGGCGTTCGCGCGGGACGGCTGTCGCCTGGATGATGAGCTACGCCTGCACACGGCACGCGTCGCCCATCTGGTTGTCCATGCCGACGCCCTGTCTGAGGCGTCGGGCATCCAGGCCGAGCTGGAGCGGGTGCGCAGGTTCGGAGCCGATTACCCCGATGACGCGATCGGCGCGGCTAAGCAGCTCATCGAGGCGACCGCCAAGCTTGTACTGCTCAAGCGGAACCTCCCGGTCGACGAGCGTCAGGACCTCCCCGCGCTGATCAAGCAGGCGCAGCAAGCGCTTCACCTTCACCCTGCGGCAGTGCCGCCGGCCCGCACCGGCGGCAGCCCGGACAACGCCGACAGCATCAAGCGCATCCTGGGCGCACTGACCTCGGCTGCCATCGGCGTCGCCGAACTGCGCAACCGTTACGGGACCGGACACGGACGGCTGGCCGCACCCACAGGCCTCGGATCCCGGCACGCCCGCTTCGCCGTCGGCACGGCCGCCACCTGGTGCGAGCTGATGCTCGACACCCTCGCTGACCCCAATGCCCCCTGGCGCAAGGCTCCTTCGACACCAGCCCCGCTTGCGGACAGCGAGCCCGCAGCCTCGCTCTGAGCCCGCACAAGCTGGAACACAGGAAAGGGCAGCCGGTGGCACCACAGCAGCTCACTGTCGTCACTCGCCAGCGCCTCCTCGACTTACTGGTCGTCGAGAAGATCTGGTGGTGGGGCGCTCTGGACGAGGTGAGGTTCCTGGAGCGCTTGTACGACCTGGACGTCCTTGAAGGCGACGGCTACCGGCGTCCTACGGCCAGGGAAGACATCTGGCAGCACTGCATCAACAACGACGACTGGCCGCCCGGATGGGTGTTCACCGACGCCCGCTTCGGGCTCAGCGGCCCCTCCCCGCAGCCGCTGTTGAACTTCCTCGCCGAAATGCTCCACCCCGTGGTGCGACGCGACCCGGCCGAAGTCGAACGCCTGGCCGAGAAGCTCAACGGCATCCCTGCCAAGGACGGCTTCGAGCTCTACCCGACCGGATACATCAGCGGGCTGCCGGTCTACGCCGGCGGCCCCCGCGCGTCCTTCCACGGCGCCCGACCTGACTTGAAGTTCGAAGCACGCCCCCTACTGACCGACCCCCGCGTGCTCCACGAACACCAAGAGCGCATCAGGGCTGGCCTGGAACGCGACCCCGCCGCAGCGATCGCCTCCTGCAAAGAACTCGTCGAAAGCCTCTGCAAGATCATCCTGGAACACCAGGACATCGAGTTCCCGCCAGGAGAAGACCTGCCACCGCTGTTCAAGCGCGTCACGACGCTGCTGGGCCTGAACGCCGACGCCGTCGCCGACCACGCCAAGGCCAGCGCCACGGTGGTCAAGCTCCTACGCACCCTCACCACGACGGTGCAGGGCTTGGCCGAGTTGCGTAACCAGCTAGGACTCGGCCACGGGCGAACCGCACCGAGCCCGGCACTTACCCGCCACGCCCGGCTGGCTTTGAACAGCACGGTGACCGTGACGGAGTTCGTGCTTGACACTTGGCAGGATCGCATCGAGCGAGGGAAACTCCCGCCTCGTTCTCAATAGCGTTACGCCCACTCCATGCCCAGTTCCCGCAGCGCGTCCAGCTGTTCCTGGGTGAGTTTGTCGCGCCGGGTTTTGGTGTTGGAGATCCATACGCCTAGCTTGACGGTCACCGGGTCTGCTTCGCCGTCGACCGAGATCTCCTCGGCGTGCCCCCTCGGCACAGGCCGTTGGCCTTCCCGTTCGATCCACTGTGTGAGGGCCGTGAGGCCACGCTGGAAGGCTTGCTGCGTCTTGCTCATACCCTTCGTGGACCGCGCAGCCGCCGGGGCGGGGGAGGGGGCTTCAAACGGCTTGATGCCCAGCTCGGACAGCCGCCGCTGCTGTTCCTCCGACAGCTCCGCCCACGCGTTCGCCTGCCGCTCCAGCCACCGCCCGAGATCGTCACCGTCGAAGAGCACGCCGGGTTGGATCTCGGCCAGGACGGTGGGCCCGTCGGCGTCGACGAGGTCGGCGAGTACGCGGTAGTGCCGCTGCCAGTCGAGTGGCCAGGGGCAGTTCCAGTCCGGGTCGATCGCCGCCAACTGCTCGGCACGCACCGCCGCTCGCTCCGGGTCCTTGCCCAGACTGTTCTTCGGCCCCTTCCGCCGGAGGTTCGCCAAGTGCTGCCCAATGGGCACCATCGCCTCGCCCTCGCCCCAGACGGCGTCCTGTCGGGGTGCGAGGTGCCCGGTGGCTCGCCGGTAGGACCGGAACGCGGCGAGTTTGTTCTCCCACGCTTCGTCGCCGGGTTCCCAGACCATCCCGGCCTCGTCGAGGAGTTCTTTGCGGTGGGGGTCGAGTTCTCCGGCCCGCAGTGATTTCCGCTGTTGGTGGACCCATCGCCCAAGCGGAAACGCTTTCGTCGTCCCGACCTCGGTCTCGGTGTCGTAGGGGACGGCGTACAGGCCGGTGATCTCGGTCTCCTTCCGCCACCGGATGAGGGCCTGGTAGCCCTCGAGCCAGACGAGGGACTGGGGCCGGATGACACG
>NZ_JBVHPX010000037.1:0-57771 GCF_055567735.1 Streptomyces sp. NPDC026394 | reverse complement strand
TCGCCAACGCAGAGCACACCGCCAGCCCCAACCAGCCAACTGATCAGACCAGCTCAACACCCCGGACACTGATCAGATCGAACGAGCCGCGACATCTGGCGCTCCTGCAGACCGCGCTCCTGGAGCACGCCGCCGCGCGCAACCTCCGCACCGTCATGACCTTCCACCAGAAGGTCGAAGAAGCGAGGGCCTTCGCGGACAAGCTCCCCGCAACCGCTGCCGAGCTGTACGTCAACGACACCTCCGACGAGGACCTGGCCGCCGCGGACCGCCTGCCGAAGTCGTCGATCGACGCGGAGTTCTATGAGCTGGAGGCCGGCCGCCACGTCCCGCCGGACCGGGTGTGGGCGGCATGGCTGTGCGGCGACCACCTCGTCAGCGAGCGGCGCGAGGTCCTGCGCCAGTTCGCCAACGGCATCGACGCGGCCGGCCGCCGGGTGCACCGCGCCTTCCTCGCCAGCGTTCGCGTGCTCGGAGAGGGCGTGGACATCACCGGCGAACGGGGAGTCGACTCGATCTGCTTCGCGGACACCCGCGGCTCCCAGGTGGAGATCGTGCAGAACATCGGCCGCGCGCTCCGCCTCAACAAGGACGGCTCCACCAAGGTCGCGCGCATCATCGTGCCCGTCTTCCTGGAGCCCGGCGAGGACCCGACCGACATGGTCGCCAGCGCCAGTTTCAAGCCGCTCGTAGCCGTGCTCCAGGGCCTGCGCTCACACGACGAGCGCCTGGTCGAACAGCTCGCCTCCCTTGCGCTCACCAGCGGCAAGCGCAAGGTCCACCTCCAGCGCGACAAGCACGGGCGGATCATCGGGGCCGACGGTGCCAGCGACGGCGACGACCAGGAGCACGACGACACCCAGGCCGCCGCCGAAGCGGCCCTGCTCCACTTCTCCAGCCCGCGAGACCCGGCGACCATCGCCGCTTTCCTTCGGACCCGGGTCTACCGGCCCGAGTCGCTGGTGTGGCTGACGGGCTACCAGGCCCTCATCCGCTGGCGCGCCGAGAACAAGATCACCGGCATCTACGCCGTCCCCTACGACGTCGAGGTCGAGGTCGGCGTCACGAAGGACTTCCCCCTCGGGCGATGGGTACACCAGCAGCGCAAAGCCCTGCGGGCCGGGGAGCTGGAGCCGCGGCGCAAGGAGCTCCTGGACACGCCGGAGGCCGGCATGGTCTGGGAGCCAGGCGAGGAAGCGTGGGAGAACAAACTCGCCGTGTTCCGGTCCTACTGGCGGGCCACCGGGCACCTCGCGCCCCGGCAGGACACCGTGTGGGGCGAGAACGACGCCGAGGGCCTGGTACCCGTCGGGCAGCACATGGCGAACCTGCGCCGGAAGGGCGGCCTGGGCAAGGACGCGCAGCGGGCGGCGAAGCGCGCGCAGCAGCTAACCGCGATCGACCCGGACTGGAACTGCCCCTGGCCGCTCAACTGGCAACGCCACTACCGCGTCCTCGCCGACCTCGTCGACGCCGACGGCCCCACCATCCTCACCGAAATCCAGCCCGGCGTGACCTTCGACGGCGACGACATCGGACAGTGGCTCCAGCGGCAGACGAACGCGTGGACGGAACTGTCGGAAGAACAGCAGCGGCGACTTTCCGAACTGGGCGTCAAGCCCGCCGGGCGACCCGCTCCAGCCCCGGAGGCCATGGGCACTGGAAAGACGGCCGGGAAGGCGGCAGCGGCCTTCCAGCGCGGCACCGCGGCCCTCGCCCAGTACATCGCCCGCGAAGGCCACCACCGCGTCCCCAGGAGTCACGCAGAGGAGCTCACGATCGACGGCGAGGCGGAGCCGGTGATCGTGAAGCTGGGCGTATGGGTCTCCAACACCAAAATTCGCCGCGACAAACTCACCCCCGAACAGCGGACAACACTCGCCGAACTGGGGGTGGAGTGGGCGTGAGCACGCCTGCTGGCCATCGGAATGCGGTCCTGGCCATGTCCTGTCAGGGGTTGGGGCCCTCGTCTCCTCAGTCGGGGACCGAGGCTCCTCCTCAACCCACGAGCAACCCTCGATTCTGGCAGAGTGGACCACGTGCCCGACTATGACCTGACACGCCTTGGAACTCGCGCCTTTGAGCAGCTCGTGGTTGCTCTGGCTCGTCGGGACATCGGACCGGGGGTGCAGGTTTTCGGCGACGGACGCGACGGTGGCCGTGAGGCAACGTTCGAAGGCACGATCAACTGGTCCAGCACATCAGCCGGGGGCACGGACCGCTTGGACTGCTGGTCGGGGTACACCGTCCTGCAGGCCAAATTCCATGTGAAACCCGGGCAGACCCCACACGACAACGCTCTGTGGTTGCAGGCACAGATCAAGAACGAGATCGACGGTTGGATCAAAGCTGCGCAAGCGAGCACCCGCTCTCGTCTTCCCGATTATTTGATCTTTGTCACCAACGTCGACCTGTCCGCTGTTGCCAAGGTAGGCGGGATTGACAAAGTGAACCAGGCCGTGCGGAGACGGCTGACTGAGATGGAGACCACCCGTAGCGGCCTGCGGGTCAAAGACTTCGCGATCTGGCATGGGGACCAGATCCGCTCGATGCTGGATGCCAACCAGGAAGTGCGCTACGCCTTTCCCGCTCTTCTGACGGCCGGTGACGTTCTGGCGAAACTGGCCCCCGACTGGGTCAGCCTGGGGACCTTCGATGCGCAGGACCCGTTGCGCGAGCAGCTCCTTCACGCGATCAAGGACGACCGCTGGATCCGGCTGAGTCAATCCGGCGGTCCGGGTGAGGCGAAGCTCTGGCTCGACGACATCGCGATTGACCTGCCCGCAACTCTCGGCAGTCCCGACGGCGACCTGACCGTCCGAGCCGTTCAGCGTGTGCTGGAGCTTGGCGACATGGTGTTGCGTCAGCGCCAACCAGACCGCATCAAGCGATCCAACGTTGTGCTCGTTGGCGGCCCGGGGCAGGGCAAGTCCACCCTCAGCCAACTCATCGCTCAGGCCTACCGGGTGGCACTGCTCACGGGCGCCAGCCCGGGGCCTTCAATCCAGGAAGTTATCGACGGCACCCGCTCGGCTCTCGCCCGACTCGGACTGTCAGTCCCCAGCAACCGTCGCTGGCCGACTCGTATCGACCTCGCCAAGTATGCCGAGGAGCTGGCCAGCGGCGCCGAGGTTTCCCTGCTGCGGTGGATCTCCACACGGCTGTCCGAACGCACCGACCGGGATATCTCTCCCAGCACGCTCCGTGGGTGGCTCCGAGCATGGCCGTGGGCTCTGATCCTCGATGGCCTTGATGAGGTTCCCTCGGTTGACGCTCGCCGTCTCATTTACAGCAAGATCGACGACCTGCTCACCAGTGCCGAGGACCTCGACGCCGATCTCCTCATCGTGGTCACCACCCGCCCCACCGGCTATGACGAACGCTTCTCCGCAGACCGCTTCGAGCACCTGCAGCTGCAGCAACTCCCTGCCGGTGAGGCAGCAGCCTTCGCTCAGCAGATCACCGACAAGCGCTTCACCGACGATGACGAGATGCGGATCAAGGTGGCCGCGCGCATGCGAGACGCTGCTCGCGACCCGGTGACGATCCGCCTGATGGAAACACCGCTGCAGGTGACGATCATGTCGTTCATCGTGGAGAAATTCCCCACGCTGCCCCCTGACCGGTTCACGCTGTTCGACATGTACTACCGGACGATGTTCGATCGGGAAGTCGCCAAAGACATCCCCATCGCACGGTTCCTTTCCCAGCACCGCACCCAAATCGACCGTCTCCACGAGCACGTCGGGCTCATCCTCCAAGCCGCCTCCGAAACCGCGGACGGAGCCGAAGCAACGATCAGCCCTTATGGTCTCCACGACATTGCCCTGCAGCGCCTGTTGGACCGCGGATTCACACGCGCCGATGCTGAAACCCATGCCGGAGCCCTAGTCGAAGCCGCCACCCACCGGCTGGTCCTACTTGGCCCCCGGGACAACGGAGTCGGCTTCGACATCCGCACCCTCCAAGAGCTGATGGCCGCGCGCGCCATCGCCGAAGGCGATGACGCTGTCGTGATGTCCCGGCTACGGCTGATCGCCCACCACCCCCACTGGCGCAACACCTGGCTGCTCGCCGGCGGCGAGCTCCTCCTACGTTCCGAACGCTTCGAAAAGAGAATCCTCGACCTACTCAAACACCTCGACTCCGATCCCCACCGGCTGAACGCCCGCTACCCCGCCGCGCCAGCGCTCGCCGCGGATATCCTCGATGACAATCTCGCCACTAAACGGCCCCGCTTCGAACGAGGTCTCATTGAACGGCTGCTCAGCGTCCTGGACCGCCCACCGGTCGTTGACATGCCGCGCCTCGCCACAACACTCCTGCGCATCGCCAGCACAGACACCTACCGTCGGCTCGTCTACGACCGCATTAGCTCCGCTGCGTCAGCCGGAGCCGCACGCCGAGCCGCTTCCGCCCTTGTGCTGGAAGAGATGGCCATGGAGGTCCCCTCTCACGACGCACGGCTCACCAGCATGCTCAATGCCTACAGCGCGCTGGCGATGCCTGAGACTGAGGTGCAGGCAATAGGCGCCTGGCAGGGTATGTCAACACGCAGCATTCCCCTTGAGGGCACCGTTGGTACGGAAGCCCATTTCCGTGTGCTGGGTCACGTCACTCTCTTCTACGGTCCAGACGCGAAGACCGTCTCGTTGCCTGCCTACCTCGAGGAACTCGTGGAACCTGTCGGCCTCAGCGACAAGGATCTACAAGTCCTACGAAGCGGCCTCGCGACGCTGTCGGACTCCCGCTTCTGTCTCTCCGGCCCCCCGCCTGGAACCGCCATTCCTGTCGTCCTACACAGCGGACCGGCGGAACCTCTTGTGCAGGCCCTTCAGAACGAGGATGTCGCAGCCTCACTCGACCTCGCCCTCAGCGCTTTGCCATCCACGCACTGGACTATCGAAGCCATGCTCGGTGCCACCTTCAAACCCAGCCAGAACCGGCAACCTGTCGGCCCCATACTCCTGCTCGCCATCGCCGAGGACCACACCTCAGACAACTACTACGCCGATTGATCGACGCCTGCTGCGCCCCGGCCGTCCGCGCAGGGTAGACCGGCCTGTGGGGCAGTGCCAGCGGAATGGGACACACCACGAGGCGACAGTGCGTAGCGGCCCTTCAGGGCGAGGCGCCTGAGCCTGGAATGCCTGCCAGGCCGGCGGCTTGCCACGCCGCGAACAGGGCATCGCGCGCGGAGCGGAAGGTGTCGTCACGCTCGCCCTCGAGGAGCAACGGGTGGCCACCGTGCGGACTGCCGGAATGTCCAGGGAGAGGACGGCGAGGATGCGCTCCAGGTCGGCGACCACCTCGTCGAGGCCGCGGGGCGGGGTGAAGCAGCGCATGGCGTGGTCGCGTACGAGGCCGTAGTCCTCGGCGGCGGCGTCGTACGCGTCCCGTGCCCGCCGCAGGATGCCCAGGACCTCCCACAGCGCTTCCAGCACGAAAGCCGGCGGCGCCATCAGGCCGCCGGTAGTCCGCACGGGGAGAGTAGGCGGGTGACGAAGAACCGAGCGGACCATCTCTGTGTGCTGCCGGGAGATCCGGCCTGGATCGACGACGCCCGGTACGTGCAGGAGATCCTCGACTGCCTCGCCGCCGCGGCGGGAACTTGCTGCGCTCCTTCCGACCGCACAGCAGCTCCCCATCCCTGTCCCGTCCGTACCGGCCAGGCTCCCAGCACCCACCGACCACACAGGCGGCCTTCCCCCGATCAACGAACAATGGTGGACCGGCCCGTCCCCAGGTCCAGGGTCGCTACGGACTGTCGGTGATCGTGCTGGCAGGCGGCGCTACGGCCGTGGTCGCGGGCGAACTGCCAACGCGCGCGTTCGTCGCGGTCGGCCGGCTCCGGGAGCCTGGCCGTCAGCTGGTACCCCCAGGCGCTCAGGGCGTCCGTTACGGCCTCGGGTGTCACGCAGGCAGTGCAGGGCCACCCGGTCAGATGCGCCAGGAGCGCAGGCGGCCGCGTGGTGTGGTGGCGCTGCCGGCAGTGCGCGGAAGAGTTTCGAACCGAGGTGCAGGCCGAGTCTGCAGAAGGTTCAACGCCGCAGGCTGGAGCCCCTCGGTCAGTGGCGTCTGATATCTGCTGCCCTGTCAGGTACGTCGTAAGTACACCGGATCGCTGGGAGATGCGATTCATGCCTTTCACTGCGCTGCACGCCGAACTGGGCCTCCTCGACTCGGCCCTCCCATGCCTGGGACACGACCTGGAGTGGGGCCAGACCTACAAGGTCCACCCCCGCGTCCTGCTCACCTGCCCCGACTGTTCCTGGGGCCTGCACCCGAAGGTCTCCCGCTACGGGGTCCGGTTCTTTTGCCACGACCGTGACCGACCCGATTCGTGCGAGCTGCTGAACGAGTCGTGGGAGCACCGCATGCTCAAGCTGGAGATGGCGAGCGCGATCCGGGCGGCCGGGTGGTTCGCGGCACTGGAGGTGCCGGCCGAGGACGGGTCGTGGCGGGCGGACGTCATGGCCTCGTCCGCTGACGGGAGCCGACGCATGGCCTGGGAGGCACAGCTGTCACCGATTACTGTGGATGACATCGCCGCCCGCACCTCGCGGTACGCGGCCGAGGGGATCCGGGTGTGCTGGGTGCACCCGGGTATGCGGCCGCCGCAGTGGATCAGCGCGGTGCCGGCCATCCGGGTCAGGGCTCCGCAGGAGCGGAATCAGCCGTGGGTGGTGGACGACGGGCTTGCCGAGTTCGTGTACCGGAGCGGGCGGTGGGAGTTCCAGGAAGAGCCGCTGGAGCGGTTCGTGCGCTGGGTGCTGGAGGAGCAGCTCGTATCCGCGGAGGTGCTGCCCCGTTATCGGCGGGTGTACCGGGTGGTCGACGGTGAGCAGCGGCGGTTTCGCCGGGGTCAGTGGTGGACATCTCGAAGGTCGATCGCCGAGCAGGACAAGCACGAGCTGATGCGGCAGCGGCAGGAAGCCGCACGGGCGGAGCGGGAGGCCCGGCAGCAGGAGCAGGAGGAGGAGGCCGCGGAGCGGCGCCGCCAGGAGGTGGAGGAGCAGGAGCGGGCGCGAAAGGCCGAGGAGGCCGAACGCCGGCGCCTGCAGTGGGGGCAGGAGGCGCGCGTGCGTTTGAAGGAGGCGCAGCGCCGGTGGGCAGAGGAGGACGCGCGCCGAGAGCAGGAGCGGGTGGAACGCGAGGCGCGTCTGGCCCGCGAGCAGGCCGAGCGGGAGGAGAGGGAGCGCCAGGCCCTGGAGACGGCGCGAGCGTGGTGGGGCCGGCTGTCGCCACAGCAGCAGACCGGGCTGTTCGCCGCCGTCGCCGAGTACGCCTGGCGCGAGTCGAATCTGCGGGTGGAAATCCCGGAGAAGCCGACGATCTGGCCGCAGTACGCCCGCGGGGTTCCCATCCACGTGGCCGACAAGCGGCGAACGCTGTACGGGATCGTGCGGCCCTGCCCCGACCTGGTCGCCGGCTGCCCCGCACTCACGGAGGAGCTGGTCCTGGTCCGCAGCACCCACGAGTCACGCGAACTCGCCGTCGTTCTGCCCCAGGGCCGGATCGTCCACCTCGGCCTGCCCGAGCACGAACAGCTCGCCATGTGCTGAAGCGACCGGCTGGCAGCACTTCAACGGGAACAGCATCGCAACCACGTAGTGCTGCCGCTCTTCCCTCGGCGCTGGGGCGGGCCCGGACCGGGCCCGCCCGGCAATGCCTTCAGGTCAGGGCAGCATGGCCGGCCTCGGTGGCCTCCATCAGGTCAGGCCGCTCTCCGTTGGCTGGGTGGACAATCCGGATGAGACCGCCGTCGTGCAGGTCGATCATCGCCTTGTAGAGCCCGAACTGCTTCTCCTGCCATGCCACGCGCCGAGGATCTTCCTCGGCGGCGCTTCGCTCGAAGTTCGCCGGGTGGATGGTGTGAAAGAAGTCGGAGGCGGCCACGGGCTCTGATGAATGGGAGATCAGGCGGAGGAGCTCATGCTCGTCGGCATTCAACGTCATGAAGGCAGCGTAGAGGCAGGGCTGGGCAGGGGAACGGTTCCGGGCCCAGGTGTCGGCGGCTGACCACGCGTCGACCGCCTGAGGTGGATATGACGGGCGCCCGCACTGATAGGCAGTTGCGGCGGTACCGGCAGACAAGGCCGGTACACGGTGCTTGCGGTCCAGCGAAGCAGCTGGTCAGGTTCGGTGTCTCGCTCGCGTCGACTTCGAGCGACGAGGTCATGCGGCGGCTCACGGGGGAAGAGCAGCTTGCTGAAGCCGGAGAGGATGACGGCCAGCGAGCCCGGCTTACGCATAGATCGCCTCGCACGATCGGGCATGTGCGTGTGGAACCGCGCAGTTTCCTCCCTCAACCTGACGGGCGGCGTCAGATCCGCACACGGCACCGCGCCATCCGGTCGCGAAGGACTTTCTCACGGGATCGGACGGTTGTGTGCCCGCCTGGTGATGCGTTCACCAGCCGGGCACACACGATCACGAAGTTGCGGCCGAACTTCTCACGCGGACCGGCCGCTACGGACGTCTTCCCGAGGCGCTGTTGCCGTGCACCGCAAACAGCCGTGTGTCTCGCGTTCCTGGCGTGCCGGGCTGGGCATGGAGTGGGCGGGTACGGTGCCAGCCGCCGAGGTCGTCCCGGAGTCGCCCGCACCGGAGTTGCCCGCGCCGTTGGCCGCCCCGGCGAAGCGGCCGGTGCGGGTGCACCACGAGGAGTGTGACGAGGAGCTGCCGAGGGCGGGGCCTGCACCTGCTGGTCCATCAAGCGGTTCGGGCCGCCCTCCGAGCGGGAGGGCTACGGGGACGACTTCTGACCGCTCCCCCGCCGTGAGACCCCGGTCCCGCACAGGGCCCGGGGCCTCGTACGTCACCGGCGCGGGCTACCAGCGGCGCAGTTTCTCGATGAGGTCGCGGTGCCACTCGGTGCGGCGCGGCACGTACCCATCGGGCGCCGCGCCGAGAGCGAGGGCCTGGTCCGTGATTCCGTAGGTGACCCGGTAGGCCAGGACCTCGGTGGCGTGGTCCATCCACTCCTGCGTCCTGTGCGCCGGCGGGACCGGACCGAGCACGGTCACGAACCACATGGGCAGCAAGGCGCGGTCACGGATCGCGTCGGCCAGACGGCCGCGCAGCAGCCAGTTCAGTTTCCGCTGCGCCTTGTCGCCCTGCTCGATCAGGGAGGCCTTGGCCTGCCGCAGCGAGTCGTCCCGGGCCAGTGCGGCCTGCGCGGCCCGGGCGGGGCCGGCCAGCCTCTGGGCCCGCTGATCGTGCCCTTCGGCGAGCTGGCATGACATGCCGAAGTCCATGACGGCCTGCTTGAACTCGCGGGACGTGCGCGGCCGGCTGGCCAGGATGCCGGCGGCCTCCACCACCTTGTCGCGGTGCTCGTCACGTTCTTCGACCGCGCCTTCGTACGCGCGGATCTTCAGGCGGTGGGCCTCGCGCTGGTGCGTGGGCAGCAGGCCGGAGCGGACGTGGCAGCCGTGGTCGGCGGTCCTGGCCAGCTTCGTCCACTGCGGGTCGATGGTGTCGAGGTCGGCGCGCGGGGCGCCGCCCGCGGCGAGCAGGTGGGCTTCGAGGACCTGGACACGGCCGGTCAGCCGCTTGAGAGCCTGACCGGTGTCCTGGATGTGGCCGCGTACGTCGTCGTCCAGCTCCGTCAGCTCGTTGCGGACGGTACTGAGATCGTCCTCGAGCCTGCGGAGGTCGCCGCGGATGTCACGCAGCTCGTCGTCGAGGTCTTCGACCTCCCCCAGCTTCGAACGCAGCGAGTAAAGCTCGCTCTCCACCGAGCCGGTCCGGGTCTCCAGACGGCGGACCTGGTAGCCGTAGTCGTCGCTCACCGCCGCGCCCCCTTCGGGTCGGCGCCCGTGCTGTCCATCGCGGACCCGGCGACCAGCATCCAGCCCAGGGCGGCGGCGATGATGAACCACCGGCTGATCACGCTCAAGCTGATGAGGGCCACCAGGAGGGCGACCACGTGCACGGCGATGGCCCCGAAACGGCGGTCACGGTGCTGCTCGGCGTCGACCTTCTGGAAACAGCCGGCCACCGTTGCCACGAAGTGCGGGACCAGCAGGAGTAACCACCATGTCGAGCGGTCCAGGACGAAGACCAGTGCGATCAGCACGGCGCCGACGGCCGCCTGGCCGCGCCAGGACCACGTCACGATGCGCTCACTGCGCCTGCGCTCGGGTTCGGCCAGACGCTCGGGAATCGTCGCCTCGAACTCCACCAGCTCGCCGGTGACGTCCACCAGCCGGGCGTACTCCACCGCGAACTGGTCATCGTCCACGTCGTATTTCAGCACCTCCGCACGGCGAGCACCGACCCTGTGCTGAAGCTGCGCCAGCTGCTCCTCGATCTGCTGCTCGGTGCTGCCCACCGAACCACCCCCACCCGCGATGCGACGACACGCCGACCGGACACTTCCCACCAGCGGCCACCGCCAGCCGTCAAACCGGTCGACCGTATCCGCAGCGGTCCCAGCCCCGCCGGGCAATCTCGTGCCGTGGCCGAAACCATGCTGATCACGGCCGTGCATCGATGCTGGCCAGAGCTTCGGCGTCGGCGGCAGACCGGGAGCCGGACCTGAACGCACTACACGGGCGCTGGCCCGGCCACCTTGTCCCAGCCGTCCAGGAAGGCGGCCAGGGCGCAGGGTTGCCTCCTGGCGGGTGACCTGCCGGGCGGAACGTCGCGGCCGACGTACGGGTCGACGGCGGCGAAGCCCAGGTGCTGGGGTTCGGCCGGCGCCAGGGCGCGGCGGGGTGTGCTGGGCAGGGGCTGCGAGGTCAGCGCCAGGATTCCGAGATGAGAGATTCACGAACACTGGACCGCGAGTCCGCAGCGAGGAGGTGCTGGTGCGACTGGGCGTATGGCTGTCCAACACCAAGAGCCGACGCACCAAACTCACCGGCCAGCAGCGCACCGTGCTGGTCGGCCTCGGATTGGAGTGGGCGGTGTAGGCGCCAACGAACTGGTTGCGTGGACCGCCAGTCCAGCGGTCCACGCAGGCCGGTAGGTACGGGTACTCATGTGCGAGCCCGCCGTTGTTCAGCGGGTAGCTCTTGCTCGATGTAGGACTGCTGGCAAACCGACTCCGCTTGGGGGCCATCGCTGTGAGACTGGCCTTGCGTTCCGTCGATGCCTTGGGGGAAATAGGTGGCAGCTGTCCTCCACTGTGACGGCCGTCTCCATGGCTGTAATGGTCATGGCGGTCCTACTGGTGCGCTCGGCCCGGGCCGACGCGAAGGCGGCCCAGCGGCGTGCCGACGAGGCCCATCAGCAGCTCCTGACCGACCAGGAGAAGCATAGGAAGGAGCTAGCGGAACGGGGCAAGGCCTCTGCCCGGAGCGCGCGCAGTACCTTCGACGGCCATGTTGCGGAGAACGCGTTCCCCTACGCGGCGGGACACAGTTACCACCCCAAGGACATCGTCCACGTCGGCAGGATCATCGACTTCCTGGTCTTCGACGGCCTCTTCGAGATCCGGCAAGGCACCCGGGCACTCGATGAACTGACGGTGGTCCTGGCCGACGTGAAGTACGGCTCCAGCCCACTCACCCGGGAACAGCGCGCTGTCCTCACGGCCATGAACAACGGCCGTACCCGCGGGGAGTACTGGAAGACCCGGGCGGACAACGGGCAGCTCGCCTACCAGCCCCGCGGACAGGCGCCGCTCCCGCGTGAAGGCGCACCGTCTGCGGGCGGCCCTCCATCGGCTGCCGCCCGCGTGGTGGAGCTGACCGACGGCCATCCTCCGGAGACATGACCGCGCCGGTCGCGGCGACCGTGCGGCCGGTGTCGTCATGGCGGTCCGCGCTGAACTTCCACGGCCCCCAGATGTGCGCGCGTACCTGCTCGGGGGTGGCGGTACCGGCGAGCTGGGGACCGTTGCCGCGGTGCGGATTGTCGTTACGGATGGACATGGTGATCTCGATGGCGTCGAGGGACAGCAACCCTGGTGGGCCTTCGAGGTGGGCCCGCAGCATGGCGGTGGAGCGGGCTTCGTTGGCCACGATGGCGCAGCGGAAGACGGGAGTGAGGTCGGCGTGCAGGCGCTGCTGCTCGATCCGGGGCATGGCCTGCGCGGCCCCGTTGGAGTTGCGTGCCGCCTTCCAGGAGCCGATGGCGGCGACGACAGCGACGATCGCAACGCCCAGCGCCAGGGCCGCGATCGTGTCGGTGGTGGTCATGGAGCTGGACGCTATCGCCGCGCCGCCCGTTCGTGGTCGGGACGGTCGATGTGGTGGGCGCGGCCGACTACTCGGCGGTGTCGGCCTGCGCCTGTACCAGGTCGGCGAACGCGTCGATGAACGGCTGGTCAGGCGTGTCCGGCGACATCGCGGCGGCGGCCTGCTTCAGGCGTTCATGGGCGGCCGGCGGCCGGGAAGACACCGCAGTCCTGCTGAAGGTCAAAGGGGCGGAGGTGACCGACGAGGATGTCCACGACGCCTGGTCCGCGTTGATGCAGACAGTCAACAGTGCTCACGAAGCGCTGATCCCCTACGACGATCTCGACCCGAAAACCCGCGCCTTCGACGCGCCGTACGCGGAGGCCATCCGCAAAGCAGCACGCCAGATGAGCACGTGAGTAGGCCGCGCGCTGATCTCTGTCCGCACTTCAGGGAGCGTTCCCGGACCAGCCCCGCTGGTGGGCAACTCAAGCGACCGCAGGAGAACAACGGGATCCGGGCCCGTACGGTCCGCATCCTGCACGGTCCCACCCCTGCCCTGTTTCCAGGACCAGAAACGGAAGGGCTGATACTGCTCGCCCCCGGCCTACAGCGTCGCGGCCGTGGCCTACCGCGGGTTCAGCGAACGGCAAGGACGGCCAAGACGATCAGCCGGTGCTTCCGTCAGAGGCGCCGCCCGACAACACCGGGGAGGACGAGGGCGCGCTGTTCGTCGTGCACCGGTCGGGCGCGGCAGGGCAGGCGGCCATCAGGTGGCACAGGAACAGACGGATCTCGGAGTAGAAGTCCGGGTCCTGGGAGGTGTAGCCGGTGACGGCGTCCTGTGCTTCCCCGTCTTCCGGCCGGTCCGGGCCGGCGGACGCAGAGTCGAGCCAGTCCAGCAGCTGCCGGGCATCGCCGTGTCCCCATACGGCCGCACGCCGCAGATACCGGACGGCGGCGCGCATCCCCAGCAGATGTCCGCGCCCCTGCCGGTGGGCCGCTGTGCTGCGGCGAGCGACAGCGGCAAGCAGACGAAACGCCGCCCCCGGATGCCGGGCCTCCAGGGCGCAGTGAAGCATGGACTCGGCCGTCTCGTTCTCGCCGCGGTGCAGTGCCCTGGACCCGATCCGGTAGGCGCTGTTGGCGTCCGAACGCCGGGGACACACCAGCAGGGGGGGCTGGCGCGGATGTCCTTCCCAGTCTCCGCCGGGACGGTCCCAGTGATCCCGGGGTTGCGCTTGCGCCAACAGCTGCTGCCGCAACCGCTCCATATAGGTCATCTCTTGCTCCTGCCGTGGTAGCCGGGCCGTGGCCGGCAGCCGGCATGACGCTACAGCCGACCACCGCATCCACTGCTCCACCATGCGGCACCTCTACCGCGCCCCACCGCTCATCGCCGCGGCGCGTCGCACGCAACCGCACACCCCGGTCAGCGAACGACGGTGGACCGGCCCGTCTCCAGGTCCAGGGTCGGTACGGGCTGACGGTGATCGTGCTGGCAGGCGGCGTTGCGGCCGCGGTCGCGGGCTCGCTGCCAGCG
Source organism: Streptomyces sp. NPDC026394 (assembly GCF_055567735.1). Taxonomy (NCBI): domain Bacteria; kingdom Bacillati; phylum Actinomycetota; class Actinomycetes; order Kitasatosporales; family Streptomycetaceae; genus Streptomyces; species Streptomyces sp. NPDC026394. Next base: position 44,097 of record NZ_JBVHPX010000037.1, on the reverse strand, counting down.
CGCGCGTTCGTCGCGGTCGGCCGGCTCCGGGAGCATGGCCGTGAGCTGGTACCCCCAGGCGCTCAGGGCGTCCGTTACGGCCTCGGGTGTCACGCAGGCCTCGCCGCGGTAGGTGTGCGTGTCGACGTCGGTGACCACCGTCGGCAGCAGGCGCAGCACCTCCCTAGCGTCGGTGAGCGCGGCGACCGCGTCGGTGACGAGAGCTTCGTGGTGGGCTTCTTGCTGGTGGCGGGCGGCGTGGACCGCGGCGAGGTCGTCGTGCTGGTCGCCGCGTGTCGTACCGGTCTGCCCGCAGCCCTCGCGTTCGCAGGTCCAGCGGGACCAGGCGCCCCGCCCCTCCACCGTGTAGCCCCTGCTGTAGGTCACGCACGGCTCCTCTCGTGGGCTTGAAGGGCCAGCACATCAGCGGCGCGGTGACCGTACGGCGGGTTCGCCGAGACCGGTCCGCAGGAGCCTGACGGGCAGTGCTCGGCGGCCCGCACGGGTGGATTTTTGCCTCACAAACACGGGACCGCGAGTCGGCACCTCGCGTACGCGGGACTCCGATACGCCTCCGGCTGCAGCAGCCGCACACCATCCGCCTCGCCCACGCGCCCCTGAGCTAAGAGCCCGCTGAGATCCAGGCGTGGGAAGACCGTCGGCCCACCACGGATCCAGTCCCTTGCTGCGCTTTCTGAGGGACATCCACACGCCCGTGCAACCCCTGTGTCGTTAGCGGTATGACGCACCAGCGAGTCTCCCAGGAGTCGTCATGAAGACGTCATGGTCATACCGCGCCAGTGCTGTCGGGGCGGTCATGCTCAGCGCGGTCATCACCACAGATGGTGCCGCCCATGCCGATGCCTACGGAGGTCTCCTTAACCCCACCTTCGGTAACGCATGCATCAATCACCACTCAAAAAGCCTCGCGAACGCCACCGCAAACGCCCGTGGTCTCCTCGTCAGCACTGCAGGCCAGGTACCGGCCGCAATCCCCTACAACAAATGCGGCGCCCTGGGTAAGCCCGAGCCAGTATGACGACTAGGCGCCTTTGCAGCTGCTGAGTTGCTTGAGTGACGCGCGGGGCTGCGCGGGTCACAGAGCGGATGGTCGCCAATGGGCACCGAGCGAAGAACGGTGACTCCGCTCTACCGGGCGGTCACAGCAGCCGATACCACCACGGCGGACGACTGCCCGCCCCTGCGACCCAAGCTTCCGCATCCGCCGCCAGGAGAACCGCGCGTAGGCAACCTCACGAAGTCACGCGCGGTAGCTGATCAGCGGATATGACACAGCTTCTCACCTTGTTCCTTAACCTCGGGCCCGGTCAGATGGCCACTCTTTGGAGTGACCATCTGACCGGGCCCGAGGTTAAGGAACAAGCTCACCCTCAAGGGGCTCGCCAGTCAGTAAGCGCTGCCATTATGCGTAGACCGAGATAACTTTTACCGTTTTGCAACGCTATGAGTGTCGCCCCGGCTTGAGGCCGGTTCAGTGCACAGCCTTCGACGGGCAGCACTGAGCGCTGGGCCGCACCAGACGGTGATGAGGAGGCGATGACCCGACCTCGACGCTACTGGCCCGACGGCACGCCCTGGCGGGCCAGTAGCCCGGTCCTACTCGCCCGCCGTGCCCTAGCCACCGAGGAAGCCGGTCAGGGGCGTGGCGCTGGGCTTCCTTTGCGGACTGCCTGCCGAGCGTGGGCGTCAGTGCGGAGCGATGTGTGGCCTGGCCAGGCGCCAGGGCAGGATCAACGCGCTTCGTTCCCCGGGCAAGACGAACGAGCACAACGGGTCCGGGCCGGCGGCGGCCAGATGCCGGTGACGACACCAGCCCGGCCCGCCTACATCTCCGGGCCGCTCGCTTCGTCGTCCTCGTCGTAGTCCGGCATCGGCAAGGGCTCGGCCTCCCGCATCAGCTCCGCCGTCCAGAACCGCTCCACCGCGGCGAGATCCTGCTCGGCCGGAGAGGTCACGGTGGGCTCATCGACCGCAGCATCCTCCGCCGGCTCGGCAGGGGCGCGGGAGCCGTCCGGCCAGCTGCGGGCGAAGCGCCGCAGGGCGCGCCGCTGTTCTTCTTCCCGCGCGATCTGGCGGGCCAGGACCGTGCGGTCGACGTGCGGGGCGACGGCGGCGAGGACCAGGCGCTGCAGTTCGTCCGGGTCCAAGGCTTCGACCTCCCACTGCACCGGGCGGGCGGCATCGAGGCCGTGGCGGCGGGCGAAGGCCGGCCAGCGCGGATCACCGCGTTTGCCCTCCGCCGGAGGCAGACTGTAGGCGAGGACCTGCCCGTAGGTGAGGGCGACGCGTTCGACCGTGGACCAGCAGCCGGTGCGGGCGACGAAGTCGCGCTCGATGTCCTCCCCCGACGCATCGCAGTCGCCGACGAACAGCAGACGGTGGTCCCGTTCGTCGTGGGCCGCGCGGGCCCGGACGACGTCAACGTAGGACTGGGAGCCGAAGCCGCGCACCACCAGCACCGGAATGCCCAGCTCGCCGACCCAGCCGGTCATCAGCGTGCGCAGCGTGTCCTTCTCGGCCGCGAGGTAGAGCGCGCACGGCTGGCCTTGCGTACGGTCCAGGCCGAACCGGTCTACCACCTCGCGCAGGAACGCTCCGGCGTCCGGCCAGGCGGGCGGGACGTGGACCTCGCGCAGGGTGTCGACCATGTCCGGGAAGTCACCCCGGCGCCGGGCCTCGGCGCACCGCGCCGACAGCCGCCGGTACATCGGCGGCGAATTCGCGATCACGCCCTCGGCGACGAGCCGGTAGTGCAGCTGGCGCAGCGTGCAGTTGCCCGGCCCGTAGCCGTTCGCGATCTGCCGTGCTCGCGCCACCACCGCGGCCCACCGAACCCGCCGTAAGCCCATACCGGTACATGTACCGCGCCACACCGCGCAGCGCCACGGCGCGTCGGACGAAGCCGCGCCGCAGCCGCTGCGTCCGTCCCGGCGGCAACCCGGAGCTCAGGGCACGTCGCCGCCCCAGTCCCATCGACCCGCGTCTCCGGGCCGCGGGTCGTACAGGGCCCGGCCGCCGGCACCGAACCGTCCGATCTCCGTGATCAGCGCGGCCCCGGTGGCGATCTCGTCCGGCGTCCAGCCGGTGATGTCGAGCAGCAGCCCGTCCAGCGGGCCGCCCACCAGTTCGGCGTACGTACGGCCCGGCCGCGGGCCCGGACGCGGGTCGTCGAAGTCCGTGCCGTAGACCCGGCCGCGCAGCAGTTCCTCATCCCTGTCCCAGACCATAACGACCAGGTTCCCAGCACCCACCGACAACACGGGCGGCCTTCCCACGGGCAGGAGGCGCAGTACGGCGGGCCGGCCATGCCGGAGGGCCCGAAGGCCCGCGCAGCGGACGTCCTCGTGCTCCGCCCGGCTGCCGTGCCTGCGCGCCGGTTCCGAGAGCGTCGTGGCTGACCGCCCGGCTGCCGGCCATGGGGCATCTGCTGGCTGGGCGGCTCCGCTGTCTCACCGTGCTGCTTCGGGTGTCACCCGGTAATGCGGTCGGGGTCGGGGAGTTCCGGTGGGAAGTGGCGCTCCAGGATCTGCGCCCAGCGGTGGAGGGGGACGTAGCCGGTGGTGTCGGCCTGCGCCTGGACCAGTTCGGTGAGGGCGTCGGCGAAGGGCTGTGCGGCGATGCCGGCGGGCAGTTCGGCGGCCGCCTTCTTGAGCCGGTCGTGCGCGGCGGGGAAGACGCCGCGGGCCCACTCCTCTTGCTCCTGGATCCGTTTGCCGCCCTCCACCAGATTGATTTCCATGATCGCCAGGGCCGGGCAGTCGGGCGTGTGCCAGGTCTCGCTGATTCTGCCGCCGGCCTTCAGATACGCGATGCGGGTGTTGTCAGGGGCTGGCAGGGCGAAGCAGTCGGTGCAGTCGACGCGTTCCGCTTCCGGCTGGTCGGTCATCGCGGATCTCCCTTCGGGTGGAGAGAGCCTGCCATCGGCGGTCATCGGGTGACCAGGGGTTTCCGCGCAGCCGCGGTTGCGGGCGCGGCGGTGCCCGGCCATGGCAACACCGCCGCCCGCCGCTATGACCTGCCCTCGGTCAGGCCGCTGGCGATGTTCTCGATGTAGAGCAGGGACCATTCGACGCCGGCCTGCCAGCCGGGAGCCTCGCTGCCGTACCGGCCTTCGGCCTCGGCCCGGATGCGGGCGGCCAGCGTCCGCAGATCTGTCTGGAGTCCCTGCCGCCGGGCGCTGTCCATGGCCTGGTGCATCTCTTCAGTGAGTTCGATGGGGTGCTTGTCGTTCACTCCTTCAGCTTGCCGTACACCGTCACCACGTCCCCCTCGGGCTGATGGACCGCGTCCCCCGTGGTCGGGGCGGGCAGCGGTGCGCCAGCCGGGCGCAGGGCCATGGAGCAACCCAGTGGTGCGACGGGCGGCCCGGGATCTGGGGACCGGCTGACGTGATCTTCTCCTGAGGAAGAAACTGGACCCCTCGCAAAGGCCGTCCTGTGACGACCCCGAACACTTGGGGAGGGCTCCGTGACGACCGTCCATATGAGCGCTGAAGACAGACTCTGCTCGGCCCGTTCGGTGCGGCGGAGGCCCGCAAGGAAGCGCAGGACGCTCAGTGTGCCGTCTGCACGCAGATAATCCGCTCCTCGGGCGAGGCGAACATCGTCGTCACCCGCAGCGACGAACCCGCCCAAGGGGCTGCAGGTGTACTTCACCCATCCTGCGTGCGCGCCGTCCACGGTGACCACTCTCGCTACCGGCAGTCCGCGCAACCCCGCAGGCAATGACATGCGGATGACCGCGCTGCCCGCCCCGGCCGACGGGCACCGGCTGCCGATGCTCGTCGCCGAGCTGGCCTGCCCCGTCTTCGTCGCCCCCAACGAACACGCGGAGCTCACCGGCGTCCTGGCGCCCTACCTTCAAGAGCACGGATTCGAAATGGCCAGCGACACCACCACGCCTCCTCCCCCGGCAGCCGAGGGATGGGCCGCGGTCCTCGCGGAGGACCCGGCCGGAGCAGAGGTTGGGGAGATCGGCGTCCTGAGCATCGCCGACGCCCAAGGCGCCGACTTCTTCCTCGGCACCATCCGCACCCCGCCCACCTGGCGTCCCACCGCGCTGGAACGTGGAGCGGTCGCCCTGTACGTCGGCCCGGCCCGCCTGGACCCCACGGACCCCGACACCGCCGCCCAGTACCGCCTGCTACAGCACGCGGCACGCAACGGGCACCTGCTGGCCGCCACCGTGGCCCTCTTCGACTACGCCGCGCTCTGACGCACCCCGCCTCATCACCGCAGCCGACGCACCGCTCCCCGTCGGCAGCCAGCACGCGGCTCTTTCCGCAGGCCGGCTCAGTCTCTGCGTCCGCAACACCGTCGGCCGGCGCGCCACCCAGCCACCAGCTCACCGATGTGTGCGTCAGCGGCCGCGGCGGGTGCGTGCGAGGACGAGCGGGGCCTCGCCCAGCGGAGCGTCCTCGACCCAGAACCGGTGCGCGGACAAGATGGCACGCAACGCCTGGTGCATGGCGGCCTGCTGGATGCCGCACAGCCCGGCGGGCAGGTGCCGGGCGGCCGCCGGGTCCTGCTGCCACTCCACTCGCAGGGCGCGGCGGTTGTAGGGCACCGGTGCCAGGCCCACCCCGGTCTCCTCCCCGTCCGCGGCCGCTTCGATGTTGTACGGCACAAGGCCGGCCAGCAGCACCACCTCCAGCACCGCCCGCGCCAGATCCTCCTGCTCCGTGGTGAGGCCTTCTCCCTCCAGTACAGCCCTGGCCGCGAAGTAGCGTGCCTGCTGCTGGTAGTCCCCGCCCCGCGGATCCATGCTGTCCTCCCGCTTCCCGTCCGGACTGTGCCCGGACCGGCCACCGCCTGGACGACGCTTCTGGCCCAAGGTGGCCGAACCGGAGGCCTGCCGCGGCCGGTTCCCGCAAGCGCGACTCAGCGTTCACAACGATTCCTCCGGCGGCAGAGGCAGCGTCCGCAGTACCGCCTCCGGGCGGCAGACCGCACACGTGGTGGCCACCTCCGGCCCCTGAGCGAGCAGTCGCAGGGCATCCGCGTCGGTGGTCAGGCTGCCGCCTTCGGACCCGGCGGCGCAGTCCAGGCGGTGCACCAGGCGGCGTCCCTCCCGCGTCTCGTCGACGCGCCAGCGGGTGCGCTTCTCGGGCGGCGGCGGATCAAGGGCGGTGTAGTCCTGGCCCTCAATGGGCTTGACGATCGGATACGGCGCACATCCACCGACGACGTACGGCTGCTGGATCGGACCGCGCGCCGTGTCCACCCGGCCGGGCAGCGTGAGCTCGTAGTCGTACCACCAGGTGCCGGACCGGTCACGGCGGCGCCGGGTGACCACCGCCCGGACCGTCTGCCCGTCCGGCAACGCCACCTCCACCAAGGGACCGTCACCCCAGTGGGCTGCCGCCGCGTCGTACTCCTGCACACCCTGACCCTAGGACGCCCGCCCAATCGCCGCGCACCCTGCCCTGCACGACCAGCGGGAGGATCAGACCGGCTCGTGCCTCGGGGAACCGAATGAGCCGACGGGCCTGGCCGACGGCGACCAATGTCAGCTTTGTCCCCGGACCCATACGGCCTGGAGCTGCTGTCGTCAGCAAACGGCGAACGCTGGCAGACCAGCGAGATCACTCGTGCGAGCGTCTGGGCACCTGTCGGTCCGCCGCATGGACGGCCTGTACCGATCGCCGCGCCGATGCGGCCCGTTCAGTGCCGTCCGTGCCCGAGGCGGCGCAGCAGGGCCTGCCGCTCGGCGTGCTCGCGTGCCAGGACAGCGTTCAGGATCCGGGTCGCGGTGGCAGCTGATCGCCGTGTGCACGATGCCGGCCAGGGCGGCGGGGCTGAGCGCTTCCGCCTGGGTGGCGTCAGTGGCCTTGACGGGGGCGGTGGGCAGGCTGAGTTCGGTGATCTGCGCTTTCGGTGCCGGCCAGGCGCTCGAAGGTCAGGGTGACGCCGGGGGCGTGTCGATGGCGGCGAAGGCGGTGAGGTCCTCGGCGAGCGCGGTGAACAAGTAGAGCTGATGTTCACCAGTTTCGGCGGCGCCTCCAGCGGTGGCTGTTCGGTTGTGTTTCCGAGATCCTTCCGGGGCTGAAGCATGGGCGCTCGGCGCTGGAATGCCTACGTCGAGCCGGCAGGCACGGCGTGGCGGAGCGCTGCCTCGGTCAGGGCATGGTCTTGATCCACTCGGTGATGACATCAACGTAGTGCTGGGCCATCGGTTCATGCATGGTGTGCGGGGCGTCAAGCGGGGTGAAGGTGACGGGCCGGCCGGTGGATTCGAGCAGGCGGCGGGCCTGGGCGGCCTGGATGTCGGTCATCGCTCCCATGAGCTGTCCGGTGTCGGGATCGGTCATGTGGAAGTGGTGGGTGAGCAGCACCGGGCTCTTGACCTGGGCGAGCAGGGTGGCATGGTCGACGCCGGCATTGGCGGTGTCGTCGGCCCACGCCTGGCCCCATTCGGGGTCGTACTCCTTCAGGTGCTGCACCGGGGTGGCAGACGCGCCGGCCCCGGGGTCGCCGTCGCCCATCATGAAGCCGATTCCCGGGTGCAGGAAGGCGGGCAGCTCGTCGGGGGCGGCCTTGACCATCCCGCTCCAGTCGCCGACCGACCATTGCAGGCCGAGCCACTTGGCCCACAGCTTGAAGATCGGGCCGAGGGTCTGCATCATGCCCGGCCCGTACGGCGGGGCCGCCTGGGAGGAGAACAGCGGCGGGTCCTCCAGGATCGCGCCGCGCACCAGGCCGGGCTTGCCGTAGGCGTCCACGTAGGCGGTGATGATGCCGCCGGAGGAGTTGCCGGCCACGATCGCGGGGCGCTGGATGACGAGGTCGATGAACCGCTCGACGTCCGCTCCCCAGGTGCCCAGGTTGTAGCGGCCGGGGGTCCAGGTGGTGCGGCCCTGGCCGCGCAGGTCGATCGCGAACACCTGGAACTGTGAGCTGAGCAGTGATCAGTCTGGTCGATGGCGTTGACCAGTACGCCGCAAGCGCCGGTGTGCACGAAGGGGGCGGTTCACGATGGCGGATACGCAGTCGTCGCAGGGACGGATCGAACGGCTGAGGGCGCTGCTGCACCGGCGAGTTGCTTCCGCTTCCCCGCTTCGGAGGAAGGCGAACGGGGCTCAGGCGGGCCGGCCGGCGGCGGCACCCCGGTGACGCCCCGGCCCGGCCCGCCTGGGCCCGGGGCTACTGACTTTCCTCACCGTTCCCGGCAGGGGGGTGCCGCCGCGAAGTGTGTGGCTCCTGCGAGGATTCGTGTTTGTCGGCGTAAACTTCGACAGACCAGTAGTAGGGCAGCCAGTGGTTGTTCGTGTTCCTGCGGTTCTTCACCCAGCCGCTGTAGGACGTATCGCCGCCTGGGAACCAGCCCTCTTTGGAGGGGGTCAGCTCCGTCGACGAGCCTTCCCATCCGGGCGTCGTGATGGTCAGAAAGAAGGGCTCTCCCTGCCCCTGGGCACTGAACGTACGCTCGGACCTGGCCCATTTCGTCATGTCGTCCCCGTACTCGACACTGAAGTGCTCACCGTCGAGGGTGCAGTCGAAGTTGTCCACGTAGTGCCAGATGAAGATCTGGTCCTGGTACGACAGACGCTTGACCATGAGTCTGGCGTCGTACGATCCGGGCATCGGGAAATGCCACCGCACCCGGTCGTAGGTGGTCTTCTCGCTCATCGTGGCGAGCTTGTGCGGATGCAGCTGCTTGAGGGTGTAGCCGATGATGGAGTACTCCTGCAGCTGCTTTTCTTTGGTGAAGTACTCCGCGATTTTTCCGTCGGTGAGCAGTTGGCCCACTGTGCTCGGATCGCCGCCGTGGCTCTCCACGGAGATCTCCGCCTCGCTGAGTACGCTCTTGTAGCGCTCCTTGACTGTTGTGTCCAGGCCTGCGAAGCCCTTGTAACTGGCCTCGACGGCGGCGTTCAGCTCGGTCTCGCTCGTACTGCTGGTCAGGAACGCCATCAGAACGCGCCCGTAGATGACCGAGGAGATGAGCAGCGGCGGCTTCTCCGGCCCCAGGAGGCCGTAGTCCTGCAGCTCGGTGAGCGCTTCCTCGGTGAAGGAGTCGTTGAAGAGGGAGTTGGCGTCGTCCCACACCGCCGTCACGGTGAAGGCGCGCTCGCGCAGGTACAGCGCGAGGCTGTTCATGCCCTCCTTCCTGCTGAACGTCGACTCGAGGTTCGCCGAGAAGTTTCCGTACTTCGCGGACAGCCCCAGCTCCAGGCACAGTTCCGCACTCGAGTAGGCGCTGGTCTGCCGGAAGACGATGTCGGGTGACTGGTTCGGCTTGCCGTTCACGGCCGCACGGATGGCCGCGAGCACCGTCGCCCCGTCCGGCTCCTCCACCGTCTTGATGTCCCCGGCCGAGAGGGCGTCGATGGCGAGTTTCAAAGGAGCGCGGTATTCGGCACGTACCCCCACCATCTCCAGACCGCCGTGGTCGATCAGCGCCTTCGCCGAGACGATCTCCCCCGGCCACAGGATGTCCGCATCCGGGTCGAACGTGATGATCTCACTGGGGGTCCGGGTGGAGGTGACCTTCTGCTTCTTGCCCTCGACGCCCTCGTGCTCGACCGGCTCTTCGGCGCCCTCGTTGCGGTCCCCGCTCTTGTCGTGCGGAGCCAGGTCATCCCACTTCTTCCAGGCGGCCAGCTTCGCGACCATGTCGACCTTGCCGTCCCGCGCCCCAGCCTCGGGCGGCCCGGAGCCGCGGCCGGTCTCCTGCTCGGTGCCCTCACGCGTCATGGCCTGTTTCCTCTCGTATCGAACGTGCCGGTGCTCCGGCGGGCTCGGGCCCGGCCGAGGGCGCGGGGCGCCGGCCCGTGGCCGGTGCACCACCGAGACCGGAGCGGGCGATCCAGGAACGTCGCATGGGCCCCGGCCCCTCGGGACACGCGCTCGCCCTTCCCAGTGGACCGTGAGCGGTGCTACCCCGCCCGCTGCGGTAGCCCGTACCGGTATCCGCCTGGCCCGGGTCCGCTGCCCGCCCAGGCCGCGCCCGGCGCGCCGCCCGCACCGGCCGCCTGCCGTCAGCGGCGCGCGGCCTGCTGATGCCCCACGCTCAGGCCCCCGCCGGCGCATGCTCCACGCCCAGGCTTCAGTCGCCCCCGGACCGGTACGGTCACGTGCAGGTTTTGGCGCCGAGCATCCCTTCCAGCGCGGTGCGCTCGGCGGTGGTGACGGTCAGGGTGTAGTGGCTCTTGACCCGCACCCAGGCCTTGGCGTAGGTGCACTGGTAGGTGGTGTGCGGCTTCCATGCTTCGGGGCCTTTGGCGCCCTTGGCGGTGTTGTCCTTCTTGTGCACCACCAGCAGCTGCGGTTCGACCATGTCGTTGGCGAAGGTGACGCGCTTTTGCTTCGTCCATTCCTTGGCGCCGGACTGCCAGGCGTTCTTCAGCGGCACGATGTGGTCCACATCGGCGTCCTTGGTGTAGCTGACCTTGGCGTCCGGGCCGCCGTAGGGGTTGCCCCAGCGGCCGGAGGTCACCTCGCACGGATTCTTCTTGTTGGTGTGTTTGATGTTCTTGCCGTAGTAGACGAGCGTCTTGTCGCGGGTGGTGCAGTTCTCCGGCGGCCAGGTCTTCCAGGCTGCGGTATCGGTCTCCTGGAACTTCTTGCGGTCGTAGTCGGGGACATTGGGCGCGTTGTTGTCGGTGGTGATCCCGGCCAGCAAGGCGTCGGCGGTCTTCTTCGTCGGCACGTTGCGCAGCGGCGGCCAGGACTCCGCCCGCGGCGTGGCGTCCGGTGCGAGACGGGCGGGGCGGGGCTGGGCCGCGGTCGGGGCGACCAGGACGGTGGACAAGGCGGTGGCGAGGGCGGCGGGCAGCAGGGCACGGCGAAGCGGCATGGCGTATCCCGAGGGGTCGCTGCGGGGTGGTGCGCCGAGGCAGGAGGGCTGGGTCTGGCGACCGTGGTCGTGGGTTACCAGTCGACGCATTTGAAGGCCATGCCAATCCAGGCTCCGGCGACGGCGCCGATGTTCCCGCCCTTCCACATCTGCTCCAGCGTCTGGCGCTTGGCGCCGTAGCTGCGGGCGAGCTGACGGTAGTTCTCGCAGGCCTTTTCCTTCTTGTCCGGGCGGGAGCCGAGCTGGGGGTAGGTGCCGCTGTCGTGGGGCTCGTTGACGACCATGCCGATCACGGGGTCCATGCCCTTGCCGATGGTGTCGGAGTTCCAGAGCTTCTTGCGGTCGTTGGTGGAGACCTTCCTGCCGTCGTCGTCGATCAGTCCGACGCGCAGTTTGGGGCCGTCCGGAGTGCCGTGACCGCCCTTGTACTTCCAGGTGATCAGCTCGACGGTGTACTTGTTCTTCTGGTACATCCAGTTATCGAAGTCCAGGCTGGCGAAGTACGTCAGGCTGCCGTCCTTGGCGTAGTAATTGACGCCGCCGCCGATTCCGCCGCCGCTCTTATTGACCAGCTGGACGCGGCCGCTGGCGCCCGCAGCGATCGACTTGGGCGGCACACCGTAGGGGAACTGGCCGTCGACGCCGTTGCCCTCCGACCACGACGGAGTGTCCCCGACGATGTGGCTCTTGGACAGATGCAGCGTGTGGCCGGTGTTGTTGTAGATGACCACCGTGGTCGTCGGGGTGAGGGCCAGCCCGGAGGTGATGCCGCCGGCCTGCAGCAGCGGCGTGAAGCTGTAGGCGCGGCCCCAGGCCGACTGCGGCGGATGCACCGGCGGCTTCGGCCGCGCCACCGATCGCTCCCCGGCAGCCGCCGCGCCGGGCACCATGACGGCCGGGGCCAGCACCGCCCCCGCCGCCAGCACAGCGGTCAGCCATCTCCCCCGTCGTCCAAGCCGGTGCTGGGGACCGGTATTGATGCGCATCGTCCTCACTCCTTCGCCCGGCCACACGCCGCGGCACCGCAGGAAGAATCCCGCGCCCCGCTCCCCCCGACGCCCACCCGCCCCCGAATCGACTCGAACAGCCGAACGGCACGCGCATGCCAGCCGGTGAACTGCCCCTTGCCCGCGGCCCCAGGCCGGTCGTACGCCTCCAGTTCCGCCTGAGGCGTCGCGGCCCGGATCTGCAGGACCGCTTCGGTGGCGACCGGGCGAGGCCGGCGAAGGCGCAGACGGCCAGCGCGTCCGTGGACATCAGGAACCGGCGCCCGGGCGGGCGCGGTGGTCCGGGGCCCGGCAGTCCGGCGGGCTTCCTTCCTCTGCGCCTCGTACAGGTGGTCACGGCCGTGCGCGTCGTCCAGGACGCGGCATCCGAAAACCGCGAACGGTTCGTCGTAGATGCGGTTTCAGGCCTCGCCGATCGGCTCCGGGATCACCACGTCAGTCGGTCGCCTGCTGGGCGCCCGCGGCGGCGTTCCTCTCCGGAACGTGAGAGCCGCTCCGAGGTGGCCGGTGTCCCGAACAACGCCTGGACGGTTCCGGCGGCCTGGTCGCGCAGCCAGGCGTGGGCGCGGTCGTTGTCGTACCGCTGATGCCACACCAGGTAGAGAGGGATGGCGGGCATCGCTACCGGCAGCGGCAGAGTGAGCAGGCCGAGTTCGTCCCGGGCGGCACGCGTCACCGCGTGCGGTACCGAGACCACCAGGTCGGTGTGCAGGGCGAGTCGGAGCGCAGTGGCGGTGTTCAGACCGGCGACGACGACCCTGCGTTCGAGGCCGAGCCCGGCGAGGGTGTCGTCGATCGGGTCGCGCAGGCGTCCGCGCCGCGAGACGGTGACGTGCTCGGCAGCCGCGTAACGTTCGGCGCTCAGCCGGCCTTCGATGAGCGGGTGCCCCGGGCGGACAACGACGGCCAACTCGTCCTCGCCGACCAAGCGGTAGCTGATGTCGGGCAGCGTCGGCCGGGTGGAACTGGATTCGAGGTCGACCTCGCCACGGCGCAGTTCCGGGCTGTCTGCCCCAGGTTCGGCCGGAAGACGCAGCTGGACGCCGGGGGCCTGACGGTGGACGGCGGCGATCAGGGCCGGACCGCAGGCCGCTGTGAGGGCGTCGTGCCAGCGCACCGTGAACACCCGCTCCAGCGTGGCCAGGTCCAGGTCCTGCTCCGGGGACAGCAGGCGCTGGGCCTGCTGCACGACGTCGTGGACCTGTGCCCGGATCGCCAAGGCGTGTGCGGTGGGAACCATGTGGCGGCCCGTACGGACCAGGATCTGGTCGCCGGTGGCCTTGCGGATGCGGCCCAGTGAGCGGCTCATCGCCGGCGCGGTGACATTCAGGCGGGCCGCCGCGCCCTGGACGCTCCCCTCCTCGAGGAGCGCGTCCAGGGCTGTGAGCAGGTTCAAATCCAGTTGCATGGCAGTAACTCTACAAATGAAAAGCATGCACTTGCTGTTAATGGGTGGGCTGCCTACCGTCAGCATGCGAAGGCGGGCGATCCGCCGCTTCGACCGACCTAAGGGAGCCGACCATGCCCACAGCCATGCCTTTTGCCGCCGACACCACGCTCATGAGAGACGTGAGTGCCGTGGTGGCAGCCGCGGGCACGACTCTGCGCGACCGCTTCACCTCGCACGCCCGAGGCGTGAGCCTGGCCGAGGTCGTGGACGAGATCCACGCCAACGACGACGCCGTCCTGGACGTACTGCGTGAACCGCTGCTGCGGGCCCGGATTGGATCAAGTTGGGCCGAGGACGAGCTGGCCGGCGGCGCGCTCCCGCCCGGGGAGTGGTGGGTCGCCGATCCCGCCGAGGGCAACATCAACCACGTCCACGGCATGTCGGACTGGGCGGTCACTGCCACCCTGGTCCGCGACAACCGGCCCGTCCTCACCGTCGTTCACCTGCCGCTGACCGGCGACACCTACACCGCGACCGCAGGCGGCGGCGCGCACCTCAACGGCCGGCGCCTGAAGGTGTCCGCCAAGACCGGCCTGGGCGCCGCGCTGACCGGCACCGGCCAGGCGAAGCCCGGCGAGGACGAGCGCACGTTGCGCCGGATCGGCGACTCGGTCACCGCCATGCTGCTGGGCGGCCTCGTCGTGCGTGTCTCGGTCCCCGCCACGTTGCAGCTCATCCACGTCGCCGCCGGCCGCATGGACGCGTTCTGGCAGTTCTCCGACGTCCGTTCCGGGCTCGTCGCCGGGGCCCTGCTGGTCTCCGAGGCCGGGGGCGTCGTCACCGACCTGGCGGGCGGCCCCTGGAGCGTGGCCGGCAGCAGCTTCCTGGCCGCCGCCCCCGGCGTTCACGCCCCCGCCTTGAAGATCCTCTCCGCGATCGCCTGACCTCCCCGCTCGTTCATCCCGGCACCGAATACCTCAAGGAGCATCAGCATGACCACGATCGGCATCCTCGGTACCGGCCGCGTCGGCGGCGGCCTCGCCCGCAAGCTCGCCGCGACCGGCCACCACGTGACCCTCGGCTACCGGCGCCCAGAGGCACAGAGCGCCGCCCGCACGGCCGGACTCGATCCTCGCATCCGGTTTGCCGACCAGCGTGTCACCGCCCGAACCGCGGACATCGTGATCAACGCGACGCCCGGCGACACCAGCCTCGAACGCCTTGCGAGCCTGCGCGCCGAGCTCGCCGGAAAGATCCTCGTCGATGTCTCCAACGCGACCCGGCACGGCGACGACGGCCTGCCCGGCGACCTGTGCTACCCCGGTGGCAGCCTCGCCGAAGAACTCCAGGCCGCCCTGCCGCACACGCGCGTGGTCAAGACCCTCAACACCATGCTGTTCATGGTCATGACCGCTCCCGGGTCCTTGTCCACCGCGCCGACCGCCTACGTGTCCGGCGACGACGAAGACGCGAAGAAGACCGTCACCGACCTGCTCGGTGACCTGGGCTGGCAGCCCGCATGGATCGAAGACCTCGGTGGCATCACCACCGCCCGTGCCACCGAGGCCATGACGCTTCTGGTCCCCCACATCCTGCGCAAGCACGGTTTCCAGCCCTTCGCCCTCTCCCTCACCCGCTGACCTCGCGCGAAGCGGACTCGCTCTTTCGGATACCGGCCCTGCACGCGGACGTACCGGATCCGGGCGCGGGCCGGACGGCAATGTCCAGCACGTTCTGACCGCCATCGCGGTCGGCATCGTGCAGACCAACGTGCAGCGCGCACCGGCGCCGGACCACTGCCCCGGGCACCTACCGCCCTTCAGAGCCTCATTTACCGGCAGGGCACCCCACGGTCACGAGCGTGGCGAACCGCTGGAGGTTGCCCCGGCTCCCGGATTCGATCACGGGCTTCCCCGTCTTCGTCCTGAGAGGCCCGGCTACCAGTACAGTCCCGTGATCTGGTGTTGGACAAGAGTGCCGGTGATCGTCACAGCGGCCGAGCGGCCAGCCCTGCCGGACAGAGGGAAGAAACCAGCGCGGAATGCTGCCCGCCGCCCGGCATTACGTCCATCCTTCACCGGCGTGACGGCGCACAACAAGGGCGTTCCGCATGCGCACGCCTGCGGCGACCGGCATCGGGGGCTACCCGGCGAGTGCTTCGGCCAGCGTGGCGGCAGGGTGGAAGAGACTGCGGGTGCGGGTGCTCCTCATGAGGCTGAGGATGCGCGCGTCGCCGCACACCACCTCCATGCGGCCGCGGCCCAGCACCGACCGGTGGTGGGCGTCCAGCAGGACCTCCAGTCCCGAGCAGTCGAAGAAGGTCACCGGGCGCAGGTCGACGAGCAGGACGGCGCCGGGCTCCGTGAGGTGCTGAAGATGGGCGCGGACGGCGGGAGCGGTCCACATGTCGATCTCTCCGTGAAGTTCGATCACGGTGGCCTGCTTCAGCCGGTAAATGCGGACCGTCGAGCAGTCATCAAGACGGCCGGGCGGGTGGGACACGGGCGGCCTCCCGGAGCCGTGGTGCCAGCATTTTCCTATGCCTGCGGGCTGGAACAGGAGCTGATGCCCGTCTCCACCCTAGGGCGCTGGCTTCGACGGCAGCCGTGCGCAAACGATTCGCGCTTTCGCGCTGTCCTTCGTGGGAGTGAATCCAAGCCGTTCGCCTTGACCGGCGGGACCCCCTCTTCCCCGGCCCACCGGAACACATCTGACGCCCGGCTCACGTCCGCAGCCGTCAGCCAAGCTGCAGCGGCCCTCTCGGCGCAGCACGGTCATCTGCCTCTTCACCTGCGGCGACACGGCAAAGCTGGCGGGTGAGCCGGTAGTTCACGTCAAGCAGGCGATGACTCTCCGCGATCGCCGCGCGACTTCGCCGCACCAGCGCCCGCGCTGCCTCACGCGCACTCTCCGCGTTCCTCTGCAGCAGCCGTCGCTCCACGACGACCGGGTTCCCGCCAGCAGCGCCGTCATGTCGCCGCCCCAGTCTCACCGGACCAAGTCTGTCGGCCGCGGGGCGTACAGCGCCCGGCCGCCGGCGCCGAACCGTCCGATCTCCGTGATCAGCGCGGCGCCCGTGGCGATCTCGTCCGGCGTCCAGCCGGTGATGTCGAGCAGCAGGCCGTCCAGCGGGCCGCCCACCAGTTCCGCGTACGTCCGGCCCGGCTGCGGGCCGGGGTGCGGGTCGTCGAAGTCCGTGCCGTAGACCCGGCCCCGCAGCAGCTCCTCAGCCCTGTCCATACCGGCCAGACTCCCAGCACCCACCGACAACACGGGCAGCCTTCGCCCGGTCAACACATGGTGGACTGGCCCGCCGCCTTCGGGCGGCCGCCCCGGTCAGCGGATGAACACCTGCGAGTAGCGGGCGCGTGGTCGGGCGGAGAGACAGGGGGCTAATGAGGCCAGCATTAGAAATGCGTTAGGTCGACAGGACAGAGTGATGGACGTCCACACCCGTCGGGTGACTGCCGCTGAAGCACAGAAAGATCCCTCATGCTCCCAATACCCACCGTTCGCCTCGTCGGCAGGCAACTTGGCGTACTGCTCATTGCCCTGTTCGCCGCATTCGGATTGCTCAGCAGCAACGCCACGCCAGCCCACGCGGACACCATCAACAGGTGGACCATCCTTGACTGGGACATCACGGCCCTAAACGGCAACAATGACGACGCAGCCGCGCGAAGCTATAACGAATTCATCAACCAGCTTTACCGCACCGTCGGGCACCAGCTCAACACTAGCCGCGACCCGCGCTTGTGGGTAGCGGAGAGCCACCAGAACCGATTCGTCGAGGTCAGGATCTGGAACAGGTCCCAGAATCACATTAACCTGTTCTTCGAGACGGACAACCTGTATTTCGTAGGGTTCCAAAGGAACGGCGAGAGGTTCCGTTTCAACAACGCCCCGGCGGCACTGCAGGGGGAGATGCGTCGCCAGTACAGGGACAACTCAATTCGTTTCACAGACATTGGTTACGACTCGAACTACAACCACCTGGACAGTCGACAGAGGCGGGGAAACGAGTCCTACAACCGCGGTGCGGTGCACAGGCACTTGATGTCGCTGAGGGACTTTTCTCGGGCGAACGCAGACAGCTACCGTCTGCCGTTCGCTTACATCATCGGCCTCACCTCTGAAGCCGCGCGCATGGAATGGATCCAGGCTCGCATCAGCCAGACCATTCACAGCGGAGGCGTCATGGACGACCAGCACCACTGGGTCGACACGCTCGGCGGCTTCGGTATGGACCTGGAACTGGAGTGGGCGCATCTGTCCAACCTCGTCCGCCGCAACGTCGTAGACAACCAACCCGGTACGCCGGTCACGATCAACGGGCGGGTCTACCAGGACGTACAGAATATTCTCAACGGAAACCTCGCTGAGAACAGGCCGGCCATCGGCCGCTTCCTCGCCCTGCCCGGCGCTTCCCGCTGATTTTGCCGTCTCCTGCTCGGAGGCCCGCGCGGGGGCACCGACGTAGGAGCCCCACCAACCAAGTTGGTGGGGCTTCGTCGTGTCGCACTCATACCCCACACACCGCGGGGCGGGCGGAAGGACTGCCGGGCACCGCACCCGTATGAGGGCTTGGTGGCCCAAGGTGGTGCCCAGATGTACCTCCGGCCGCCCACCGGCCCGACCCGCCCTACGGGTTCGGGAACATGATCTCCTCCCGGTACAGGTCGCCGGTCGTCAGGCACCGGTACAGGTCGTTGCAGAGCTTGTTCCCGACATGGCGCAGTGCGGCCGCATAGCCGTCAACGCGGTTTCGGCGCGTTTCGTACAGCGCGCGGCAGCCCGGGGAGCGGGTGAGCGCCGCGAACGCCCATTGGCGAGTAGTCCGCTTCAAACAGCGGTTGCAGACCTTGCGGTGAACGACGGTGTGGCTAGTGCCCGAGGACCAAGTGAGCGGCGCTGTGCCGACGTACGCGCGAAGGCTCCGAGCTGCGGCGAAACCGCCTCCGGACGGCAGATCGCGCACGTGGCGGCCGCCTCCGGCCCCGGCCAGCAGCCCGGCTCTCAGGGGACGTCGCCGCCCCAGTCCCACCGGCCCGCATCTTCCGGCCGGGGCTCGTACAGCGCCCGCCCGCCGGCGCCGAACTGCCCGATCTCCGTCATCAGCGCGGCGCCCGTGGCGATCTCGTCCGGTGTCCAGCTGGTGATGTCGAGCAGCAGGCCGTCCAGCGGCCCGCCGACCAGTTCCGCGTACGTACGGCCCGGCTGCGGGCCGGGGTGCGGGTCGTCGAAGTCCGTGCCGTAGACCCGGCCGCGCAGCAGCTCCTCATCCCTGTCCCTGTCCATACGGCCAGGTTCCCAGCAGCCACCGACAACGCGGGCGGCCTTCCCCGGGGCGGCGGACGGACGATGGTGGTCCGGCTCGTCGGCCCCGGGCGGCCGGTCCGGTCAGCGGCTGAACGCCTGCGGGTAGCGGGTGCGCCGGCGGTAGTCGTCGTCGACGGCGAGCTCGTACCACGGTTCGCCGCGCTTCAGGCGCGGCAGCGTGGTGGCCAGCACCGCGATGGTGATGCCGTCGACGTCGCGGGCAAGGGCTTCCAGGCGCCGTTGGAGGCGGTGTTCGGGCAGGCCGGTCAGGACGACGTGCAGGGTCGGGAAGAGGCGGCTGCGGGTGTAGCGGTGGCGGGCCCAGAAGTCGTACGTGCGGCCGATGGTGCCGCGCGCGCCTTCCCAGACGCGGTGGCCGGCGTAGCGCTCGTAGTCCCAGACCTCCTTCGCCAGGCGGGCGCGGGTCATGGTGCCGTTGTCGACCTCGAACAAGCTCGCCTCGCTGGTGGCGGTGGGCAGGGTGAGGACGGCGTCGGTGCTGAAGCTCAGGCCGATGGTTTTGATGGCGTGGTTGACTTCCACCTGCCAGCCGGTCAGATGGTGGCGGCCGCCGTAGGCGAGGATCGTCTCGGTCACCGCGATGCCGTGCGGCCCGAAACCGGCCCGGATGCCCCTGGCACCGGTACCGGCCCGCGGGCGTGACGGCAGTTCATTGCCTTCAGCTAGAGCCTTCAACCCCGACGGTGTCAGATTCCAGATCCGATCCCGACCAGACTTACCGTTCGTCTCTGCCAAGCCCTGAACCTTCAGCTGCTGCATCGCCCTGCGTACGTACGACCGGCCGTCCGAACCTTCCGCTGTGATGAGCTGAGCCATCTGCCGGACCGTCGCCATCCGCACGCACCCCAGCATCCGCAGAGCATCCGCACGGACCCGGGAAGCAGTAGAAGTAGAGCTTGTCCCGGTCGCTGACGCTTCAGGGACAAGGAGAGAGGTGTCGGCCCGCCGGGATACGGCCGGATCAGGGGTGTGGCCTGCGGTTTCCTGCGTGGCCGCCGCCGCGTTCGCGGCACTGGTCACGACACTGGCCTGCCGGCCGTCGGCAAGGGGGCGCACGTCGGCCGCCGCCGTCGTCCGGGCGTGGTGGTGGTACGTCATCGCGGGTGACCTCCAGCGATCGTGCGGGCTCCGGGCAGAACCCGCGCTTTGACCTATAGGGGTCCGGTCGAGCGCCCCCGTGTGACCGGACGCCGCGCGATCTTCAGCAAAGGCCCACCGACAACCCGCCGATTCCTCCCGCGCGCACGGGCTGACAGCCGACGCGCATCTCGTGCCCTGACCGCGCCCCGCCCCAGCAGACGCGCGCACCCGGCAAGGCCTGGCGCGCCCGGTGCGCGCACGCGCCGCGCATCAGGCGCGTGCGCGCACCGGGTGGCGCGCCTTCGCAGGGTGCGGCGCGCTCGCCGAGGCGCGCCGCGCGCACCAGCCGAGCCTGATCACCTCGAGCGCGCCGCACCGCACCTCACCCGCGCCGTATCACAGCCCCCCTTGCCGACACCCTTGCCGAAACCGGGGAACGCTCCGGATCCCGCGGCCCGGTCGGCAACCACCCCTTGCCGAAAATGCAGCGCTCCTTCGTACCCCCTTGCCGAACCGGGCAGGAGCGGCGCGCGCCCCCTTGCCGAACGCGCATCCGTCGCAGAACGCGGTGCGCGCCGCGCGCGAGAGAAGCAATGCGCGCAGCCTCCGGAGCCGGTGCACGCTTGCGGCCGAAGGCGCGCGCCCGGTCTGTCCGTGCTCACGCGCATCATGGAAGGCGTGAGTGAGCAGATCGAGGAACCCGAGCAGGTCCCACCGTGGCGGCCCGAGAACGGGCCCCAGCCGCGGGTGCGGTGCTGGCCAGCCGGTGACCGGCCAGCCCTGTACGTCTACGACGGCGGCAGGTGGAAGTACGCCCCGGTGATGGCGCGCCTGGACCACGCCGACGGCCGCACCGAGTACCAGGTCACCCTCCAGACCGACCCCGACCGGGGCACCGTGCACCGGGCGTACTGGTGGCCCCAGCCCGGCCTGCGCCGAGCCCACGGCAGCCACGCCGAGCCCACCGACCGCGAAACCCGCCCCCGGCCCGCGGGCTGAGTGACCGGCGCCCGCACAGCGGACCGGTGGCCGCTGGGCCCCTTTCGGACCGGTCCGCGCGAACACCGCCGCCGGGCTGCTCCCCATCGCTACGCTCCGCCGGTATCTCGGCAGCTGGACGGAGTACCTGGCGTTCGTCGATCAGTGGCTGGCCGAGGGCCCCCGCGTACCGCAGCGCCGCCACCTGCAGTGGCACGCCGCCCTGCAGTGCCTGGCCGCAGGCGACCTGGACGGCGCCCGCTGCCGGGCCGACACCGAACTCGCCCCCGAAGACGTCGGTGCGCGCTCCGCGGTCAACTGGCGTCTGCTGCTGGCCGGACAGGCCCCGGCCCGGCTCGTCGAAGCCGACCACACCCGCGCCCTGCTGGCCGAACCCGGCGGGACGGCCAGCATCTTCCACACCTTCCAGCTCGCCCTGGCCCTGACCACCGTCGGCGACACCCCCACCCTCGAAAGCCTCGCCCGCACTGCGGCCGCCGAAGCTCGGCCCGCCTTCGCTCAGGTGCTGGCCCCCGTGGTGCGCGCGCTGGCCCACATCACCGCCGGCCGCCCGGGCCCGGCCACCGACCTGCTGGAAAAGACTGCCGACGACCTCGCCCGCCTGGGCGGCGTCGGCGTGGAACGCGAAATCGTCCAAGGCACCCTCGCCCGTGCCCTCAACGACACCGGCCAGCCCGACCGCGCCGCCCACCTGCTCCACCACCGCCGCACCACCCGCCACCACAGCTACGAAGACCTTCTCCTGGCCACCGTGCCAGCCCTGCCCTCCTCCCCGCACCGCGCACCGGGTGCAACCCGTCCCGGCGCTGACGACCACAGCCGCCCCGCCCAACCCGTCTCGGCACCGTCACCCATCTCTTCGAGCAACACACCTATTGCTCGAAAGGGGCGACTACGGCTGTGGCCGTGGTGGAGGCGAGGAGGTGGTCGAGATGGTCGGCCAGGGCGTTGACGGTGGGCTGGGCCCACAGAGCACCGGGGGCGAGGGTGATGCCCAGGGCGTGCTGGAGACGGTTGCGTAGCTGGACGGCGACGAGAGAGTCCATGCCGAGGGTGGGCAGGGGAAGGTGGGGTGCAATGTGTTCCGCGGGGCAGTGGAGGGCTTTGGCGGCCTGGGCGGTGATGAGGGTCTTCAGGAGGCGGCGTCGTTCTTCTGGTGCCGCTGTCAGGAGTGTGGCGGGCAAAGTGGGAGCGCCGGCTGATGGTGTGTCGGAGGGGGCGGTGGGCTGCAGCGGTGAGAAGTAGGGTGCGGCGGCCACCTGGGGGTGAGCTTTGAGCCACCGTTCGGTGTCGATGTCGGCGAGGCCGGAGCTGGGCCGGGCGTGGGTCAGGAGGAGTTCGAGGCCGTTGAGGGCCTGGTGGGCGGCCATGGGGTGGAAGGTGCTGGCCGCGTCCTTGCTGACGTTGATGGTCAGCCCCTGCCAGGCGCCCCAGTTGATGCCGAGGGCGGGCAGGCCGGCGTGGGTGCGGTGGGCGATGAGGGCGTCGAGCCAGGCGTTGGCGGCGGCGTAGGCGCTTTGGCCGGGGGAGCCGAGGAGCGGGACGAAGGAGGAGAAGCCGACCCACCAGTCCAGGCCGTAGCCGGTGCTGGCCTCGTGCAGGAGCCAGGCGCCTGCCGCTTTGGGGCGCCAGACGCGCTGGAGCAGTTCGGGGCTGACGTGGGCGGTGGTGGCGTCCTCCACGACGGCCGCGCAGTGCATGACGCCGCGCAGCGGGTAGCCGCTTTCCTGCGCGGAGCGCAGGAGCGTCTCGGCGGTGCCGGGGGCGGCCAGGTCTCCGGTCAGGACGCTGATGCGGGTGCCCTGGGCGCGCAGGGCTTCGAGGGCGGCCTGGGTGTCGGGCCGGGGCCGGGTGCGGCCGTTGAGGACGATGGTGGCGGCTCCTTTGGCTGCCAGCCATTGGCATACGGCCATGCCGATGAGGCCGAGCCCGCCGGTGATCACGTAGGAGCTGGCGGGACGGACCAGAGGGACTTGCGTCGGGGCGACGTATGCGGTGGTGATGCGCGCAGGCCACCGGTAAAGGGACGGCGTCCCGGGGCGGGCGCCGTTCGACCGGCCGGCGGTGTCCAGTGCCTGGTCGTCGAAAGGCAGCGGGGGCAGGGTGCCGTTGGCCAGGGCGTGTCCGATGTCCGCCAGCAGGACGGCGGCGGTCTCCGAGGCGCTGGTCAGCAGGTCGCCGGTGTCCACGGTGCAGGTGACGGTGTTGTGCCCAGCGGAGGTGGCGGGAGGCGGGCCCATGGAGATGTGGCGGCCCCCGAGAGCCAATCGAGCCGGCTTCGGCTCGTCGGTGGGGCAGGTGTCGAAGACGACGTCCCATTGGGGCGTGGCACCGGAGACCGCGGGATGGAGCCGTGCGCCCGCGGCTCGGGCGGTGTGCTGGGCGGCCGAGGCCAGGAGGCCGGAGCCGTGGATGAGGACGCGTTCGCCGGGTGCGAGGTGAGCCAGGCGGTGCAGTGCGTAACGGGCGGTGAGGTAGGGCAGGAGGGAGAAGGCCACCGCGGCGCCATCCAGGTGCTCCGCAACGGGCACGATCCAGCGCGTCTGAGCGGTGACCTGGCTGACCGGGCCCGGATCGGCCACCAGAGCCGCCACCTGCCGGCCTGGGACGAGCCCTTCGGCTGTGCCGGAGACGAACGTGCCCGCGCAGGGATGCAGGGCGAGCGCCGGTTCCTCGGACGTACGCTTGCAGGTGGTGTGCACCGCGATGCGGGCGATGTCCGGCCCGCTGACGTCCGGGGGGTCGTCGAGGACGTAGCGCACCGTGGTGCCGTTGCTTTCAGCGCGGACCGTGTCCCGGCCGGGGAGGCAGCCGGTGGTGTGGCGTTCGTCCGGACGCAGGGGGGAGCGGGCGAGCCGGGCCACGAAGCGGTGCCCGTCACGCCAGGCGATCGCGTCTTCCGCGTCGCCGTCCAGGAGCTGCGCCGCGATGTCTTCGGGACTGGTGCGCAGGTCCGTGTCGTAGAGCCGTGGGTGCAGTTCGGGGTGCTCGTAGCTGATGCTGCGCAGCAGCCCGTGCAGGCCGGCATGGGACAGGGCGACGGCCTCGCCTTCGGTGACGGGCTGGCCGTGGTGGGCCAGGACGTGCAGGCGCACCGGTGCCTCGCGTGCGGCGAGCGCACGGACGCTCTCCAGGGCGCGGGCCACGCGCCGGTGAGCGTGATCGACTGCCTGGCCGTCCGTGCCTGTTTCGGGTTCGAGCAGCAGCAGGAGATCGGTGACGGGGGCCGGAGAAGAGTGGAGGGCGGTGGGGAGGGCCTGCCCGACGGCGTCTTCGTCCTCCACCGGTACGCACAGCCGGGTCACCCTGTCCGCGCGGTGGTCGAGGGCTTCGAGCAGTGCCGTGTGCCAGGAGTGCGCCTTGAGCTGTTCGGTGACGACGAGCCAGGTGGTGGCGGACGTGGTGCCCAGTGTGCTCAGGGGCTGTGGTCGCCATTGCTGTTCGAAGAGGCAGTGTTGCAGCTGGTCACTGCCACCGGTGTTCGGGCGGGGTTTGTGGGCGAAGCGTATGCCTTCGGCGCGGCCGACCAGGACGCCGTCGGCGTCGAGCAGGCGCAGGGAGCCGGTGACGCCGTGCTCGTCGAAGTGGGTGGCCCGTACGTGGCAGTACACGCCTGTCGCGGTGTCGCCGTGGACCTGCACCTCGCCGACGCCCAGCGGGTACGCCTTGCCTTCGGGCAGCGCGACGATGTGCGTCCACAGGGCCAGGAGGGTCTGCAGTCCGGCATCCAGCAGGGCTGGGTGCCACAGGAAGCCGCTGGCCTGGGCACGGGCCGCATCCGGCAGGGCCAGGCGGGCCAGGGCGGCCGGGCGGGCGTGGCCGGCTGACAGGTGCAGGCAGGTGATGGCGGCGAACGCGGGCCCCCAGCTAATGTCCCACTGTCTTTCCCAGCTGTGCCGGGCGGCGGTGATGTCCACCTCCTGCGGACAGCTGTGGCGAAGCGATGCCAGGGGGACGGGCAGCAAAGGGACGTCCGCGCCGGTGCCGGCGAGGGTCGCGCCGCTGTGCTGTTCGAAGCCCGCCGCGGCCGGGGAACTCACGGACCAGTCCGCCTGGTTACCGTGGAGTTCGGCATGCGTATGCAGGCGCGGGCGCTCGTGGTCGAGCGGCATCAGGGCCTCGAAGCGGACATCGCGTACGCAGGGCTCCGCACCGTGACCGGAGAGGATCTGGGCGGCGGCGGCCAGTGCCATCTCGCACCAGGCGGCGCCGGGCATGACCGGCACCCCGGCGAAGTGGTGGTCGGCGAGCCAGCCGGTGACAGCGGCCGGCAGCTGGGCCTGCCACAGGTGCCGTCGCGGGTTGGCTGGATCCAGGACGTGTGTCCCCAGAAGCGGGTGCTCGGCCGGAGTGGGGGTCTGTGTCAGCTCGGAGGGGGCGATCCAGTGGTGACTGGTGCTCCAGCACGTGCCAGGCACGTCCGTCAGCTGTCCGGGGCTGTAAAGCGCGTGCCAGGGGACGGGGAATCCGGCGCAGTGCAGGGCGGCCAGGTGTGTGGTGAAGTCGGTCAGTTCATCGCCGTCGCGCCGCAGCGTCGGGACGACCACCGCGTCCTCAGCTCCCGCGGCGGCGAGCGTGGCGGCCGTGGCTCCGGCGAGCAGCGGGTGGGCGTTGACTTCGAGGAAGAGGCGGTGGCCGTCGGCCGCGGCGGCCTGGACGGCCGAGGCGAAGCGCACCACGCGGCGCTGGTTGTGCGCCCAGTACGCGCCGTCGAGGGCCACCGGCTCGCGCGGGTCCTCGGTGACAGTGCTGTAGAAGGGACACCGGGGCGGACGGGGCAGCAGGCCGGTGAGTTGCGTGCGCAGCGGGCCGAGGATGGGGTCCATCTGGGCGGAGTGGGACGCGACGTCGACGGCGACGCGCACGGCACCGGCGTCCGGGTCGCTCTCCCAGGCCGCCAGCAGCCGCGCGACCTGCCCGGCATCACCGGAGACGACGGTGTTGGCAGGGGCGGCGAGGACGGCGACCTCCACTTGGTTGCAGCTGTGGTGCCGCAGCGCCCGCAGGACGTCGTCGGCCGGCAGGCGCACCATGGCCATCGCCCCGCCGGCCACCTGGTTCAGCAGCCGCGAGCGGCGGCAGATCACTTTCACCCCGTCCGCCAGGTCCAGGGCCCCGCAGGCCACCGCCGCGGCGACCTCGCCCATAGAATGGCCGATGACGGCCGCAGGTTCGACGCCGTGCGAGCGCCACATGGCCGTCAGCGCGATCTGGAGCGCGAACAGGGTCGGCTGGACCCGCTCCACTGCGGAGACCACCGCATCCGCCGCAAGGACCTCGCGCAGGGAAAACCCGCTCTCGGCACCGATGAGCGGCTCCAGCTCGTCGAGGGCCGTAGTGAACGCCGCGTCGGCGTCCAGCAGCCGCCGGCCCATGCGGGCCCACTGCGAGCCGTGGCCGGAGTAGACGAACACCGCCCCGCAAGCGGACGGCCGCACCGGCCCGGCCGTGATTCCGGGGGCCTGCTCACCGGCCGCCAGCTGCCGCATCCGCTCGATGAGTTCGCCGCGCGCAGCGGCGAGGACACCGGCGCGGTGGCGGCCGTGCGAGCGCCGCAGCGCCAAGGTGTACGCCACATCCCCCAACGCCGCCTGGGCGCCCTCGCCCGCGGCCCAGTCGGCGATGCGCGCGGCGGTCCGGCCCAACGCCTCCGGCGAGCCCGCGCTGAGCAAGAACAGCTCCGGCCGCCCAGGCCGTGCACTGCTGTCTTCGGCCGGCGGGCGGGCGGCAGCAGGCGCCTCTTCGACGATCACATGGGCGTTGGTGCCGCTCATACCGAAAGAGGACACGGCCGCCAGCCGCGGCCGCGCCCCGGCCGGCCAGTCCACCGTCCGGCCCGGTACGAACAACCGGCAGCCCCTGGCGTCGATCTGCGGGTTCCAGCCGGTGAAATGCAAGCTCGCGGGGATGCGGCCGTGGCGCAGACTGACCACCGCCTTCAGCAACCCGATGATTCCGGACGCCGGCTCGGTGTGACCGATGTTCGTCTTGATCGAACCCACCGCGCACGGCCGCGTGCCCGCGCCGTAGACCTCCTTGAGCGCGGCGAACTCCAGCGGATCGCCCACCGGGGTGCCCGTGCCGTGCGCCTCGATCAACCCGACCTGGCCGGCGCGGGCTCCGGCCCGGCGCAGCGCGGCCCGGAACGCCTGCGCCTGAGCCTGCGCGGAGGGAACCGTCAGCCGCTCCGAGCGGCCGTCCTGGTTGACGGCCGACCCCCGCAGCACCGCCCATATCCGGTCGCCGTCGCGTTGGGCGTCGCGCAGCAACT
This sequence comes from Streptomyces sp. NPDC026394, assembly GCF_055567735.1. Classification (NCBI taxonomy): domain Bacteria; kingdom Bacillati; phylum Actinomycetota; class Actinomycetes; order Kitasatosporales; family Streptomycetaceae; genus Streptomyces; species Streptomyces sp. NPDC026394. The sequence goes on along the minus strand of NZ_JBVHPX010000037.1, from coordinate 17,213 downwards.
TCAAGACGGCCACACCGCAGCCCTCGGCCCGCACGTATCCGTCCGCGTCCTTGTCGAAGGTGCGGCACCGGCCGGTCGGCGAATACAGCTCCCACCGTGCGGAAGCCACCGTCACCTCCGGGCCCAGGCCCGCCGACACCCCCGCGGCCAGCGCGACCCGGCACTCGCGCGCCCGCAGGGCCTGGCAGGCCAGGTGCACCGCGACCAGCGACGACGAGCAGGCCGTGTCCACCGCGACGTTCGGGCCCCGCAGATCCAGCAGGTAGGACACCCGGCCCACCCCCATGCTGTGGGCGCCCCCGGAAAACCAGTACCCCTCGGTCTCCAGCGGCCTGCGGTGCCCGCGCACCAGATGATCCATGGCGTAGATACCGCAGAACACCCCGGTCGAGGAACCGCGCAAGAACTCCAGTGGGATCCCGGCGTGCTCACACGCTTCCCAGGCCACCATCAGCAGCAGACGGTGCTGGGGATCGGTCCAGTCGGCCTCCTGCCCGGACATGCCAAACGCCTGCGGATCGAACGCCCCGATATCCCCGTCGAGATAACCCCCGTAACGGACCTGGGCCGCCGCACGGTCAGGAAGACACCGGGCAAACGCCTCGGCATCCCACCGCTCCTTCGGCACCGGCCCGACCGCATCCCGCCCCTCATCCAGCAGCCGCCACAACCCGGCAAGGGAATCCACACCACCCGGCAGACGGCACGAAGCCCCGACCACCGCAACCGGCTCCACCAAATCCTCAGCCCGGCCAGCAGGTAACGTCCACATAAGCCTCTCCCTCACCGCAACAACGCCCGGATCGTGGTGAATACGCCGCAGGCCGTGAACCCGTTGCGGAAAAGTGCGCCCACGGCGCACCGTATGACGCACAGAACAACGAGCGAAAGGCAACGGCCGGGCCACGACAAAGCGCGAGCCCGGCCGCCAAGGAGACACCACTCCACGCGGCGCCAGAAGTCAAACGCCTTCACGCACAGTCTTCAGAAAGTCCACCACCGGTGCCGGACAGAGCCGTCGGGCTGAATCCTTCCCTCCGCCAAAATCGCCTGGCCGTTGAGGTCCTCGAACGCCCCGCCGGTACTGCGCGCCGTCAGCGAACCCTTGAAGAGCACGCCCCCATCGTCTTCAACTGTTCCCGTCGCGCTGCCGACCAGAATGAGCTGACCGTCACCGTCTTCCGGCGTCACCAAGAAACGCGCCGTGGCGCTTTCGGTGCCATCGGGGTACCTCTTCGAGACATGCGTCGCAATATCGGTGACCCGCTGCCCCGCCACCTCACCGCTGCCCGTGGCCGAATATTCGAGCACCACCACATCCGCTTCCACATCCACCACACGCGTCGCATTGACCTCATTACAGATCTCCGCGACCTGTTCACGCGCCATGCTTTCTCCCTCCTCCAGCCCGGCTGGCCATCACTTTATGTATACAGCTCAAATACGCCCTATACCACCAAGGGTTTCAGACAAGGCAAGGACTGCGTCACGCGAGAGATATCGCAGCCCCGGCGATACTGCCGCATCGCGAGTACATCCCGCAGGGGGACTTCACACCGTTTTGCGTCGTATCTCAGCAGTATCGGGCAATGCGTCGATACGCATTTCGACTTTCCCGGACCAGAACCGTGGGCTGCCGTGCCCGCCATGACGCGCCCACCTGGGATCACGCCTCCTGCACCCGGCCGGAAGCGGCCACCTCGTCGTACTCCATCCTCCGACGGGACACGCCCGGCGGTGTCGGTGCGGTACATGCGCAGTGGCCGAGAGGGGACCATGACGCCGATGCCCGCGCCTGGAGCCCTCAGGCGCGGGGAAGAAACCTGTGCCCGGACACTTTGCAGCAGCATGGACGCACCCCCATGGCACGACTCCGACCTGGATGCTCGGAGCGATGGGACCGTTCTTCATGTCCGGGTGTGCGGCCAGGACGTAGCGGGTGGCGGCAACCGCATCGCGGCGGCCGCGGCCACCCACGGCACCGGCGAACTGCTGCGGGGCACCATCGTTCTGCTCTGCGGCGCGCTGGACCAGATCGGCGCCGGCACCCCCGGCGGTGAGCAGTTCGCCCAGCGGTTCATCGACACCCTGATGAACAAGATCGTCAGGCAGTGGTCCGGATACGTGGAGCCGTCCGACCTGCCGATGGTCCGCCACGTGGCGGCCGTCGCCTTCGAAGGACGCGACGCACTCGCCTGGCGGGAGCAGGCCGGGCCGACCCCCGACAGCGAGCGGATCGCTATGACGTGCGCGCTCGCACTGACCGCCGACTTCGTCGACCACGTCAACGGCCCCGGAGAGTGTGAGCACCGACTGCTGACGGCGCTCGGCGGCGCCCTCCACTGACCAGGCCACACCACCACGGAACCGGAGCACAGGAACAGCGCCGGACCCGGCAGGCCCGCCTGCCCGGGCCGCCCGCAGATGCCCATCCGGATAGCTGCCCGGCCAACGGACGCCCTCAGGATGCTGAGCGGGCCTCGCCGAGTTTCGTCGTGCTCGTGCCGGGGCCCGCCGCACACGGGGCATATCGGCTCGGCCGCAGGGGCAGGATCGGCTCGCCCTCGCTTCTGAGGAAGGCGAACGGGGCCCAGGCGGGCCGGGCCGGTGACGACCCGGCCCGGTCCGCCCCGGCTCCTGTCTTCTTCTCAGCGTTCCCAGCGCCAGCCCGGGGGACTGGGACGATACGGGACACTGGTGCGGTGACTACCACCCCCGCATCCCGGGCCCTCGGCCGGGGCGTTGCTCAGCTCATCCCCCAGCCCGGCGACGTCTCCGCGGCCGGACGCGCCACCGCCTCCCTGGCCGCCCTGCGCACCGTTCCCGTCCACGCCGGCGTCCTCGAAGCCGCCGTCGCCCTCCTGGAAGACCTCCAGGATCCGGCACACGGTGCGGACGACGCCACCGTGACAGCCGCGGACGCCACTGTCACCCTGCTGCGCCAGGCCCTGCACCCCGACACCTGACGGCTTTCAGGCCGCCTTCGGTCAGGCCGCCGCCTGCGGGATGGGCTTGCCCTGGGCGGCACGGACCGACTCCAGACACCGCAGGCACAGAGGATTCCCCCCGTACCCGTAGCGGTGGCACGGCTGCTGGCACCGGGCGCACCGGCCGACCTGGTCGGACGGGCAGGTCAGCGCGATGCTCGGGCGGGCGGCGGGCGTGGTCATAGTGGTCGTCCTCTCGTTCAACCTTGAAGAACCGACTCCCCGCCCCGGTATTCCCGCTGCCAGCGGCGTGCGGTTAGGGAACGGCGGGGAGCTCGTCGACGGCCAGGTCCCCGCGCACGCGCACCGCACGGGGCCGGTGGCGAAAACGCCCGAACTCCGAGGCGGCCGGCTGGTCCGCCTCGATCTCCACCACCACCTCCGGCCATACGGGCAGGTAGGAGACCGGCGGCGCACCGGGCAGCCCGCCGACGGTGCCCGGCAGCTCGCTGCGTCCCTCGCCCTGCGGGCGCAGCAGGCCGGCGAGCTGGTGGCGCAGCGCGGCCGACAGCGGCAGGCTCACACCCACGGCCCGCAAGGCGCCACGGGCACGGGGCAGGCCGAGCACGAGGGCCTGGGTGGCGGGGGTGGTGCCGGTGACACCGAGGACCGCGACGTCCAGGGTGTGGCGCTGGCGCCACTTGAGCCAGCCCGAGGCCGTACGGCCGGCCGCGTAGGGCCGGTCCGGCTTGGACACCACCCCTTCGACGCCTCCGAGCGCGCCGACCCAGCTCATCGCCTCCTCGATGTCGCGCGTGGCCGGCACCGGGCGGATCTGCGGCGGCCCGCCCTCCAAAAGGTCGAGCAAGATGGCGCGGCGCTCCCCGTACGAGCTGGGGCGGCAGTCCGTATGGTCCCCGACGGCCAGGACGTCGAACGCGGCCAAGTGCACGGTGAAGTCGGCACCCTGCTTCGGGCCGCGTCCGGCCCGGGTCTGCAGCCGCCCGAAGGAGATCCCACCCGCCTCCGTCACCGCCAAGAGCTCACCGTCCAGGACGCAGTCCGGCAGCTGGCGCGCCACCTCCGCCACGTCGCTGAAGGCCCGGGTCAGCTCCTTGCCGTGACGGCTCCAGATACGGCCGGAGCCGGTGTGCACGCTGCAGCGCCACCCGTCGAGCTTGGCCTCCATCGTCCACCCCGGTCCGGTGCGGATCTTGTCGACGGGGCGCGCCAGTGCGAGGCCGGTGGGAAGGGAGAACGGTGGTGGCACGCATCAGCCCTACCCCGCCGCGCCCCGACGGCCCGCCCCCATCGGTGAGTCCACTCCCCCGCGTCAGACGCAGGTCCCGTCCGGCTCCCGCCGGATGTCCACATAGGCCCGCATCCGGACACCGGCCTGGCCGGGGACCCGCCACGGCCGCGACGGGCCGCTGGACCACCACAGCGCGCACAACGCCTGGACAGCCGCAGCCGCGGTCTCCTCATCACCGGCCACCACGTCCACCGGGGCCAGCCCCGGCCCGGCGATCTGCACCTCACTGATCGGCTTCACGCATCACAAGACCGTCCGGGCGGCCCAGTGGTTCGCCCACGCCCCGGAGATCACCCGTACGGGCGGCGAACAGCCCGATGCCAAGAGCCTGGCCGCGGTGAAGCAAGGGGCCACTGACCGGATCGACGGCTCCGCCGAGCGCGCCCGGACACCGCCACCGCCATCGGGCTTCTGCGGCGAGCGTGCAGGACGCAGCTGTCCACCACACCCTGTAGCGGCCGGCGCCGCGGATCGCCTGGGCAGGAGGGCCGCGCGGCCACCGGGCGAAGGTTCGTGTCCTGCGGTGCTTGCGCCGGACTCGGCCTGGCGCAAGCAGGGCTCCAGCACGCGCGCGAGCGTCTGCAGCGCGTTGTCGATTTCCAGATGGTCGACGATGCCGGTGGCGCCCGACAGCGCCGGATCGTCGCACGACCAGCGGGTCCCTTGTGCGCCGCAGGACACGCGTACCGTCACCGGTTCGCCGCCCGGGCGGTTCAGCGTCAGTTCCGCGGTCTCGATGTACGGCACTTCGCCGACCGCGTCCGCGCGTTCCTGGGCCTGGGCGGCCAGCAGGTCTGCTTCGCTTTGCCGCTGGGCCCACAGTTCGTGGGAATGCTGGCGCACCGCATTGGCCTGGTAGGCCAGGTCCGCTATCCGCGGGCCTGGATTGTCGGTGTCTTGCGGAAAGCGCGGGTCGGGCTCGGCCAGCACGCCGAGGTGTTCCAGCGCGCGGCCGGTGGCGAGCACCGCCTGCTGCAGCGGGTCCAGCTCCGTGACGAGCCTCATCGGTACCTGGCCGTTCACCTGGTCTGCCAGGTAGCGCAGTGTCCTGCCGTCGGGGCCGGATGGTGAATCGTTCATGTGCCCGACGCTACCTGCCGTCTTCCGGCACCCGGCAGCAGCCGCAGCCGCGACGGTCCCGCAGCGGCTTCGGGACCGTCGCGGCAAGCGCCGTACGGCCTATCGTTCCGCGCGGCACACCTCTGTGAGCGGTGCGCTGGAGAAGGACGAGCGCGTCCTGTTGCCGGTGCCCGAGTAACACGCCCCGAGGCTCGGTCCCCGGCGGGCTTTCGGCTGCCGGTAGCAGACCCTCGTGTCATGGGGGCCGCCCTGACGTAGGTCAGGTGGCCGCGGTCGCCTTCGGGCATCGGGCCAGCAGACGTCCGTACGCGAGGCTCATGGACTGCGGCACCACACGGTCGGCCGCGCGCTGGACGCGGTGGAAATACGGCAGCAGTCGCGTGAAGGCGGGGCGTCCGGCCCAGAAGGCGGCCGCGTCAGGGGCGTGCTCGGCGAGGTCGACGGCGTACTCGAACGCCACGATTTTGTCGGCGACTGCGGCCGCCATCAGCCACGGCACCGTTGTGAGCGTGCGCAGGTGCGCGCTGCCGGCGGCCTCGGTCGGGTGCGCGAGGACGGCGTGCTCGGCGTAGAGGTCGCGGATGAAATCCAGCGTCAGGGTGCCTGCGGCCGTGGTGACACGGGCTTCCATGCCGTCTTCGGGGGCGAGGTCGGGGGCGTCGTGCAGCAACGTCGCGGCGATGACGTGCGCGGGGGCGTCCGGGCAGTGTGCTCCGAGGGTGCGGGTGACTTTGAGAGCGTGTGCGATGGCGGGTGCGCCGTCGATCCGGTGTCCGTCGCACCATGCGACGGCGAGGCGGAACGCGTTCTCCACCTCGGGGTGGTTTTCGCGGGACTGGGTGATGAAGCCGGTCACGGCTTGCTCCTGGGATGGCTAATGTGCGGACTGTGACTGATGCCGCGCCGCGTCTGGCGCCCGGCCGTGAGCACCTGGTGTGCGGGGTCTGCCCGTCCCTGTGTCTGCCGCTGGGCGGCTTCGACGTGGTGCCGAAGCCGTCGAAGGAGTCGGCGTACGAGCGTGCCCACGGCTACCGGGTGCTGCGGGACGGCGGGACGCCGGTGTGCGTGCATCCGGACCGGGTCGGGCTGCCGGCCGGCGCCTACGCGTCGGCCGGGGCCCCGCTGCCGGGGGCGGGCGGGCCCGCCGACCCGCCTCCGCTTCCGGAGGGGGCTGACGGGCTCGACCAGTGGCTGCTGGCCTACCTCGGCGGCGTCGAACCGCTGGTGTTCGAGGCGGCGCTGCAGCGCGTCCATGACGTGGCGGCCGCCCGGTTCCCGGCGGACCTGGTGGTCACCGCGCTGCGGCGGGTGCTGGGGTCAGGCCGACTGTCCTAGGCTGCGGCGGCGGCCACGGCCTCCTGCTCCGGCGTGAAGCCGATGTGGTGCCGGCGCCCCAGGTCCGCGATGCCGATGGACGACAGGAGCATGTCGAGGATGCGGTGCCGGCGAGCTGCCTCGGTTTTGGGGATCCAGTACCGCTCGGGCGGCTCGGCGTCCCAGGCCGCGACGTAGACCTGGTGCGTGTAGTCGCCCGGTTCCCACCCGAAGGTCTCCTGGTCGGTCATGTGCACCAGGGCGAGGCCGGTCTCGGTCTCGAACTTGCGGGCCAGGTTGTGCTGGGCGAGCAGGGCGTGGACCATCTCGTCGACCGGGGCCGGCACCACGAGTTCGGCGGCCCGCTCGTCCTGCCCGGTGATCTCGTGCACCGCGGTCTTCATGGCCATCACGCGCTGGGCCTCCAGCCACAGCGGCCGCGCGTCCGTGGCCAGGTCGAAGCGGGCGATGGTGGTGTAGCCGGTGTAGGTCCCCCAGCAGTCCGGGTAGGCGAGGGTGCTGGCCTCCAGCCGCGCGAACTCCGGCCACGACTGCAACGTCAGGAGGATCTCGCGGGCGCGGGCTCCGACCTGTGTGGGGTCGGGCAGGGTGTTCATCTGGTCATCCATCGTGGGTGTCCTTCCGGTGGTGAGGTGGCGGCCCGCCCGCGGGTGCGGGCGGGCCGTGCCGCTCCCCTCGGGGGAAAGGGGCGACATCTGCGCCGCGCGCCGGGGGCGGTCGCCGGCCCGGCGCGCGGCCGTCTACGGGCTGTCGGGCAGGGTGTCGGCGGCCGCGGCGACCGGCTCCTGGCCGTGCTGCTGGTCGAGGTCACGCGTGACGATTTCGGCGAGCAGTCCGAGCGCGGTGGCGTGAGCGGTGGCCCACAGCACCCCGGCGCAGACCGCGCCCAGTTCGCGCGGCCGCCACCGGTGCGGTGCGGCGTGCGCGCTCACCTCCGTACCGCCAGCGGCTTCGTGGTCCTGGGCGTGGGCGGCCGCCGGGGGTGCGCCGCGGTTTCGTGCAGCGCGACACGCGCCAGGATGTCGTCCAGGTCGGCGCCGGGCTGCTCGGCTTCGGCGCGCAGCCTGCGGCAGCCGGGACAGTGCCGCTTCATCTCACGCCTCGCCCTGGGTGTCGGCGGGGCGGACGCGGTCGACGGGACGTGACCAGACCGGGCCCTGCCGGCCCGGAGGGCGCAGCCAGATGTGGGTGGCCTGCCCCGCGGGGCGGGGCGTGCCGGTGGCGTCGCCCAGAGCTTCGACGACGGCGGGGGTGCCGCTGACGGTGTCGGTGACCCGGGCTCCCTTGTGCAGCGATGACATGGTGCTCGGGTCGGCAGGGGGCGGCATGGCAGGTCCTTCCGGCGAGGGGGCCTGTGTGATGCGCGCCACAGGCGCCGTACGTACAGAAAACCGGCGCCCGCGGTCTTCCGTCATGCCCAGCGGGCCGAATCCCGCGTGCATGCGCCCTGCCCAATTGACCGTTCCTTTACCGGGTTCGGGTGGTGCTGCGGTCCTACCGTGGGTTCATGGAACGCAGGCGCAATGAGGCGCTGGTCCGGTGGATGGATGCTCACGGCATGACGGTCCGGGAGCTGGCCGACGAGGTGAACACGGCCATCGGCCGCCTGAGCGGACGCCAGGGCCAGGTCAGCGAGCGCACCATCCACAAATGGCGCAGCGGCACGGCCCGCTGGCCCCAGTCCCTGCAGAGCGTCGCGTTGCACATCGTCACCGGCCGGGACATGACCGAGCTGGGTTTCGTCGTGCCCGCCCGGCGGGCCGCCGCCGGCGCGCAGAAGGGAGAAGCCGTGCATCGTCGCCGCTTCGTCACCGCTACCGCAGGATCAGCTCTCGGTGTCGCCGGCAGTACGTCAGGCGCCGTTGCCGATGAGCGGCGACGGCGGGTGGGCATGAGCGATGTCGAGCGCCTGACCGCGAAACTGGCCGACGTCGTGGCCAGTGACAACCGGCACGGCGGCACGGTGGGCATCGAGGCCCGCGCCGGCGCGCTGGCCCGGCAGGCACTCGACCTGCAGCAGCGCGGCACCGCCTCCGCCCGGGTCCGCGGCCACCTGTATTCCCTGGCGGCCGCGTTCACCTCCTCGGCCATGTGGGCCGCGATCGACGGGCGCCGTCTGGAGGCGGCGCAGCAGCACATGCACCAGGCCGTCACGCTGGCGGGCCTGAGCGCCGATTCGCCCGTGCAGTTCCGCGTCTGGGGCCACGCCGGTGCGCTGTACCGGCAGCTGGGCCGATACACCGATGCGCTGGCCGCCGATGACGCCGCGCGCGCCACCAGCATCGTGCGCCGCGATCCGCTGTACGCCTCGCTCGTCCACGCCCGCACCGCCGTCCACCTCGGCGACCTCCACGACCCGCAGGCCGTACTGCGCAGCCTCGGCCACGCCCAGGACGCACTGGGCCGCGCAGCCTTGACCGCTTCCGACCGCCCGCGGCCCCCCTGGATGGACTTCTACGACCAGGCCGAGCTCGAACTGCTGGCGCTCATCGCCCACCACAGCCTCGGCCGATGGGCCGACACCGAAGCCCACGCCCACCGCCACCTCGCCCAGCTCCGCCCCGACCTGCTGCGCAACCGCGCCTTGGCCCTGGTGCACCTGGCCCGTGCCCAGCTCGAACAAGATGCCCTCACTCCGGCGCTCGCCACCGCGCGAGCCATCCCCCACGACGCGTGGCACGGGCGTACCGAACGCCTCCTGAGCGCCTTCACCGCCCGTCTGCAGGCCCTTGCTCCCGATGCCCCCGAGGCCCGCGCCTGGGCCGACCACCTCCGAGAGAAGGCATAGCCACATGACCACGGTCCAGTTGCGCCACCACCACGATGTCGACGCGGTCCGGCCGGCCCTCCTGACGGTCTACGCCGACGTCTACGCCGACCAGGACGACGCGTTCCACTCCACCGACCGGTTCGATGAGCGCCTGAGCAGCCACGCCGCCCGCCCCGGCTGGGAGACCGTCATCGCCTACGCCGGCGGCGAGCCTGCCGGCTTCGCCTACGCCGTCCCCCTGGGCCCCGACACCGCCTGGTGGGACCACATGATCACCCCGCTGCCCAAGGGGTATGCCGTTGAGGACGGCCACCGCACCCTCGCTTTCAACGAACTGATGATCCGCAAGCCCTGGCGTGGCCAGGGCCTGTCCCAGCGCCTGCACGACGAACTGCTCGCCCACCGCGACGAACAACGCGTCACCCTCCTCGTCGACCCTGCTCACCCCAAGGTCATGGACCTGTACCGCACCTGGGGCTACGAAGAAGTCGGCCGCCAGCAGCCCTTCCCCGACTCCCCCGTCTTCGCCGCCATGACGCGTCCCCTGCACCTGAGCTGACCGACGAAAGACGACTCAGTGCGCGCCCCTCAAGGCCGGCCGTGCTACCCACGCCGATGTGCTGAAGGAGAGCAGCTCCGAGTCCCTGAAGCCCATCGTCTACCGCGCAGCGCTCGCCAGCATCGACGTATTCGATCTCATAGACGCCCTTTCCCGACGTCGGACCCCGAGTGCCGCCGGCCCGGTCTATCCAGCCAGTGTCTGCCAGCGGCTGGCCAGCAGGCCGTACAGGAGGGTGTCGGTCCATTCTCCAGTGTTGATGTTCAAGGTGTACTCGGGGCGCCGGCCTTCGAGGCCGAAGCCGACGCGTTCCAGCAGGCGGCCCGAGGGGGTGTTGCGGGCGTCGCATTCGGCGGACACCCGGTGCAGTCCCCGGCAAAAGAGGTGGCCGAGCGCGGCGCGTACGGCTTCGGTGGCGTATCCCTGGCCGTGCAGGGCCGGGGCGAGCGTGAAGCCGAGGTCGGCCTGCAGGCAGTTGTCGTGAAGGTTCACGCCGAGGTCGCCCGCCAGGCTCCGGTCGGCCTTGAGTTCGATGGCGTACTGGAACCAGCCGGGCTGCTCGGGGTCCTGTTCGCTGTAGACGCGAGCCTGGTGGATGGCGGCTTCGGGTGTGAGGGGCGAGGGCCATGCCTGGTAGCGGGCTATGTGCGGGACGTTGCGGTAAGCCGCCATGGGAGCCGCGTCCTGGACCCGGAAGCGGCGCAGGACCAGGCGCGGGGTCTCGATCTCGGTCATCGGCGTAGTCTCACACGGCGTGGCTGAGCCCCACCGTGCTGTTGGAAGGGTTCTGCGTTTCGATCGCGGTCCGTCCCAGGCCGGCGGGTGCACCGAAGACTGCGCAGGTCTTGGGCTGAAGTGCCGCCTGACTGATCGGGCGCGGCAGGGCGCGCGGCACGCTGATAGGAATTCTCTTCCTCCGTCTATCGCGTAGGAAGAGATGTCGGCGCAACGGCAGGGCTTGCCTACAGGGCCTGACCTGCATCAATTCGGCGTGGCGTCGAAGGCGGCTTCCCACCCTCGGTCCGTGCTTGGGTCCCACGATGAATCCCACGATGAAAGCAACCGTGGAGCCGCCCATGAAACCGCCCCTCGGTCCAACTGGTCAGCGGGCGGCGGCGCGCTCGTCCAGTTCGGCGCGCAGGGCGGCGAAGGCGCGCTGCGCTGCCTGCTGATCGCGCAGCGCTTCCATCCATCCCTCGTGCGCGTCCGGGGCAGGCCGAGAAGACGGGCACGCACCACAAGCGCGTCGTCGGTACATGTCGAGCGGAGAGCCGCTGCGCGGGGCTGCGAGCGACTGCCAGAAGTGGCCTTCCGGTTCCCGCAGTCGCCACGCCTGCCGGGGCGCCTGCGCGGCAGGCTGGGTGCGGCGGGCGGCGAGAGCCCGGCGCAGGCCGGGGCGGAGGTTGGTCTCATAGTGCTGCCAAGCCGGTGTGGGTGCCGTTCAGGGAGCGGAGGAAGGCGGTGTAGCGCTCGGCGGTCTCGTCCGCGGGAGGGGTGGGGGCGGGCTGGGGTGCCGGGGTGTGGGTGGGGGGAAGGTATCCGGTGTGCTGGCGGCGTGCCAGTTCGTGGTGGACGTAGGCGATGGGATCGCGGAGGTGTCCGGGGACACCCCAGGTCCAAAGTTCGGCGGCCAGGCTCTGGGCGGTCCAGCCGGCGTCGAGCAGGGGGCGCAGGGCGTAGGCGAGTTTGCGTGAGCAGGTGCGGTGGAGCCACCAGATCTCGTTCTGGAGCTGCTCGGTGACGGTGATGTTGCGGGCGCAGCGCTGTGGCGTGGTGCGGTGGCGGCTGGAGGTGGGGGTTTTGCGCGTCGCGCGCGTGCGCGAGGTGTAGTTCTTCCCCCCGTCTACCTGCACATGTCGGTGGTCTGTGGAGACCACCACAGAAGGGGTGCAACGCGACCGGTGTTCGGCAGGTGTGGCCGCGGCCGTGCGACGGGCGTCGGCGATGGCGCGGCGCCGGCCGCGGGAGGTGACGCCGATGACGCGGGCGTGGTAGCCGTGGCCGGAGAGGCGCCGGCCTCGGACCGCGTCGTACACGGGCGGGGCGACGGCGGCGAAGACGGTGGCGGTGGCTCGGTAGCCGTCGCCCGCTTTCCAGGCGCCTTTCGTACGGAGCACGTTGGCTTTGCTGCCGTGTTCGACGTAGGCGATCAGGCCGAGCTCGCGCAGGTGCTTGGCGGCATACATCACGGTGCGGCGGGAGACGCCGAGGGCGCGGGCGCTGGCGTCGGCGGCGAAGACGAAGTGTCCGTCGCGGCTGGTGCGCATGCGGGCGGCCAAGAGTTCGGCGAGGCGCAGGGTGGTGACGCCGGCCTTCGGGTGGTAGCCGCTGTTGATCATGTGGTGGGCGGCGGTGCGGAAGTCCTCGGCGCGGCGCAGCCGGCGGGATGCGGTGGTGTGGCATTCCTGGTGGTCCGGGGCGAGGACGAGAGTGAATTCTGGTCGTGCCGGGCCGGTTTCCGCGCTGTGGTGGTCGCCGGTGGGGCGCTCGGGCATGATGAGAAGTGCGCTTTCCTAGCGGGGAGTGCAGACGCTGAAAGGCGTGGGTGGCCGCGGAGGTGATGTCTCCGTGGCCACTGCCGTTTCAGTGCGGGGTACGGGCTCTGTCCGAGTACGGCGGGGCCGGAGTGACGGTGGCCGGCCCGTCGCTGCGGGGGATCAGAAGAAGGTCGTCGATGCGTCCGCGGCCGCCGGTCTGTTGCTGCCAGCCCTCGTAGAGGTGGTGGATGACGGAGCGGGCGATCATCCGGTACTCCTCCGCGCTCTGCTCCTGTCCGGCGAGCGTTGCGAGGGGGCGGGTGTGGCAGTACAGGGCGAGCATTTCGGCGATCAGCGGGGTGTGCGGCAGGTCCGCCGTGGCCAGGTCATCGCACGCCGGCCGGTGGAACAGGGCGGGAGTGGAAGCGAGGGCCGGCTGGGGGGAGGTGAACCAGAGCATGGGGGTCCTTGTCGGTCAGGCCGCGGTGGCGGCGGGCGTGGTGGCGGTGAGCCAGATGCCGGTCGGGGTGGCGGAGCCGAGTACGGGGGTGACGATGGGGGCGAAGGGGCCCTGGTCGCGCAATTGGTCGAGGGTGGTGGCGCCGGCCTTGATGCCGGTGGTGGCCAGGTGGGGGTCGGCGGCGGCGAGGCTGCGCAGGTCGTGGATGCGGCGCTGGAGCCGCGCGGGTGTGGCGCCGGTCAGGACGAGCAGGATGCGGGGGTAGAGGGGGTAGCGGCTGCGCCAGGCCGGCTGGGGCCTGGAGTGGTGGCGTGCTGCGCGGTTGGCCGGCTGCGGGGTGTAGGCGTGGTAGGCGGCGTAGGCGTGGAGTTTGTGGGCGAGGCGTCCCACGGTCATCTGGGTGCGGTCGACCTCGAGGAAGAAGGTGAGCAGGGTGCGCCGGTCGGCTTCGGTGTGGACGTAGTGCAGGACGGCGTCGGGGATGAGGGACAGCTCTTCGCCGGGGCGGTCGTCGCAGCGGTAGTAGTGGGCGGTCTCCGGGGACCAGTCCAGCGGGCCGCATTCGTGGCCGAGGCGGGCGGCGTGGGTGACGAAGGCGAGGCCGGTTTCGACGGTGGCCAGGGTGTGCTCCTGCAGGGGGCCGGCGGCGGCCTGTGGGCTCATGCGGTAGGGGCGTTTGGCCAGCAGCCCGGTGGCTTCCACGGCTTCGGCGCCGGCTTCGGTCAGCCACCACAGCAGTTCGCTCTGTCCGTGGCGGCGGCGGTTGACGCACTCGACCAGGCCGTCGGCGCGCAGGCTCTGGAGCTGGCGGCGGAGGTATTCGGATCGGGTGTGCTGGGGGGTGATCAGGCGGTGGAGCTGTCCGGTGGAGACCAGACGGTGCTGGTAGAGGGCGTTGAGGGCGTGCTGGCCGGTGACGCTCGCTCCGGCGGGGACGGGGTGGGGGTAGGGCATGGCGCCTCCTAGCCGAGGTGGGTGTGCTGCTCGTCGCCGGGGCCGCCGGGGCTCGGAGTGCTGGGGGCGGGCGGGGTGGGGCGGGCGGTGAACAGCGCGAGGATGTCGTCGTCGAGGGTTTCGAGGGCGTCGAGGATCTCGCCGACCGGGCGTCGGCGGGTGTTGGTGTCGATGGCCCGGTGCAGGGCGGGCAGGCCGTCGGGGTTGTAGTGGTGGGCGAAGATTTCGTCGACGGGCAGGCCGCGGACGCGGAAGGGCTTGGTGGGGCGGCCGTCGAGGGCGATCGACATCACGTAGTGGTATTTGGGCAGTTCGGTGATGGTTTCGGCGGTGACGTGCCCGTTCCAGCGGCGGGCGACGAAGGCGGCTTCGTCGTAGTCGGCGGCGCAGGTCGACAGCAGCGACTGGTTTTGCAGCAGCGCCTGCCGGGTGGTCGCGGACAGGCGCAGCGCCATCTGCGTCATGCCGATGAAGCGGACCTCGTACTTGCGCAGCTGCTCGGCGATGGCCGCGAGGAAGCCTTTGCTGGAGGAGTCCAGGGCGGTGAGTTCATCGCCCCAGGCCCAGAACGTCTTGCGGTCGGCGCGGAGGGTGTCCTGGCGGGAGAGGCCGGCGCGGTGCAGGTCGTGGATGAGCAGGCAGGAGACCAGTGCGTCCGATTCGGAGCCGGAGGGGCAGACGAAGACGATGCGGCCGGTGTCCATGGCGGTGCGGACGTCGTAGCCGGAGCGCGGTGAGCCGAAGAAGGCCCGCAGGGACATGGAGGTGTCGATGCGGTCGATGGCGTAGGTGACGGTGGGTACCGCGTTCTCCGCCAGCTTCGGGAACGTGGTGGTCCAGTACTTGCGGACGGTGGGCGGCAGCTGCGGCAGCAGGGCCTCGCGCCAGTTCTCGTCGGTCAGCCAGGTGCGGATCTGGAAGATGGTGGGCTGCAGATCGGGCCGGCCGGCGGCGGCCGCCTGGAGCGCGAGGAGGGCCAGGGCCTGGACGGTGCGCGCCAGGATGGTGCGGGCGCGCGGCGCCTTGTCGCCCCAGTCCTGCGCGGCGGCGATGCCCTCGGTGACCGCGCGGACGACGTCCTGGACGTGGGTGGCGTCGCGCCCTTCCATCGACAACGGGTTCCACGACACCACGCGCTGGCCGGGGGTGGGAGTGGCCAGGTTGATCTCCCAGATGCGGTCCTGCAGATGCGGGTGGGCGAGGTAGGGCTGGGCGCGCGTCCAGGCTTCGCCGTGGGGGTCGAGGAACCACACGCCGTGGCCCGTGTGGGCCAGGGCGATGGCCTGGACAAGGCCGGCTTCGGTCTTGCCGTGACCGGCCTTGCCCAGCTGCAGGCCGAACAGGAGGTCCTTGGCGCGGGCGGCGCCGATGCGTTCGCGGCCGTCGGGGTAGGTGACGGCGCCGAGCGGGACAAGGTCGGACTGCCCGGTATAGACGGGCAAGGTGGCCGGGGCCGGCGGGACGATGCCGCCGCAGCGCACGAGGTTGCTGCCCGAGCAGCGGACGGTGGGGGGCTTGAGGAACCCGGCGAGTTCGGGGACGGTCAGCCACTGCCGGCGACGGGGCGCGAACTCGCCGGTGGCCATGCGGCGGTCGAAGCGGGCGATGGCCCGGCGGCTCTTGGGGCGGTGGGGCCGCAAGTAGTTCTCGCCGCTGGTGGAGGCCAGGGCCGCGAGCAGCTGGTTCATGCGAGCGTGGGCGGCCTGGGGGTGGCGGGCGCCGGTCCGCAGCAGGAGCTGGACGGCGAAGACCGCGCCGCCGGGGGTGAACTTGCCGACGCTGTCGCGGACGTCGCTCTGCCGCGGCACCCGCTTGGTGACGCGTACGGAGCGGTTGCCCTTCCAGTCGGAGGCCACGGCGTCCATGAGGCCGCTGCCGAGGCCGGCGGCGCCGCCCTCGGTGAGGCTCTCGCCGTAAGCGGAGGGGCCGCGGCGGCGGGCGGCGGCGAGCAGGCTGCGGCGGCGGCGGGCGAGGCGGCGTTCGCTGACCGGGACCAGGTCCAGGCACAGCTCCGTCTGTTCGCCGTCCTCACTGCGCACGCCGGCCAGAGCGGCGGCCAGATGCTGCAGCGGGTCGGGGGCCAGGCCCAAGGAGGCCAGGGGCTTGGCATCGGGGAGCGCCAGGACCAGCTCGGCGCGCTCGAAGTACTGCGGCGCCGCCGGGGCGGGTGCGGGCGCGGTCTGGCGGGGCTTGGTCAGGTCGGTGGAGGTCATCGCCGGGCCTCCTTGGCCACCGCGAAGTGCACCGGGTGGATGTCGGGACGGGCCTGCGGGGTGCGGACCTCGACCTCGGCGTAGGCGGGCATGCGCAGCACCGCGGCCGCATCCGCCGGGCCTTCGAGGTAGCAGCGCATCTGGCCGTCGGTGACGGTGTAGCGCAGGCGGGCGGCGGAACCGCGGGCCGGGGCACCGGCCGCGTGATGGATCCGGGCGAACTGGTGGGCTGCCCGGCCGACCTCTTCCATGCCGGGGTTGAACGTGGACGTCGGCACCAGCTCGACACACGTCCGGTGAGCCAGGGCTGCCCCGGCCTGCCGTCGGCGGCGCAGGCCCATGATCCCCGCGGCGACGGCTGCGGCCAGGACGAGGACGGCTAGGTAGGGGGCACTCGTGGCGATGACGTGGGCGGCATCGAGGACGGCTGCCACGCCGGGCAGCTCGGCGCTCATGCCCGGCTCCGGCCGGGGCGGGTGTACTGCATGGGTCCTCCAGCGGTTGCGGTCCTTTCACCTGGACCAAGTGCGGCTGGAAGGCCGGTTCGGACACCATCCCGTCTATTTTTCTTACTCTTTACCTTTGGGGTGCCTAACCCGCTGCCAGGGCGACTGCAGTGAGCGGCCGTACGCTCGCTCGTCACGGCTTCCGTGGGTATCCGACGGACGACGTGGCCGACTGGTTCTGCGGCCGATCGGCTGCGGCAATCGGCCGGTCAGCGGCCATGCCCAGGTCCACACGCGGGCTGTCGGACGCACTGAGCGATTTCGATCAGGAGAAGGGCATCGCCGTCCCGACAGGCTTGCCCAGGAGCGGCACCAGGGTTGCCCCGGGCGGAAGGGGCTTGCCCATTCGGTGGGCAAGCCTTCCACGTGCGTGGGGCTGCGGCAGGTCTTGGCGTATGCACAGGCAGGGCATCGACGTCTCCGGCGCGTACAACGCACTGGTCCCGGCACCGGAGAGAGGCCGGCTACGCCCCGACAGCCTCAGACTCTCAGTGCGTTCGGGGAGGATTCGTTTCGCACGGGCCCTAGGGTCTGTTGCGAAAGTGGATCTTGGTCGTAGATGATCACACTTTGTGGGGCGTGGGGATCTGACGAACGGCCAGTGGGCCCGGCTGGAGCCG
>NZ_JBVHPX010000036.1:0-59979 GCF_055567735.1 Streptomyces sp. NPDC026394 | reverse complement strand
GAACACGGCGTGATGCAGGTGGCTCTTGAGGCTGAAGTCGTCCTCCACGAACGTCCACGGTACGTTCCAGAAGATCGCGTCGAAGCGGTCCTCGGAGGTCAGGGCGTCGTACAGGTCGCTGTGCAGGGCGCGTACCTTGTCGGCGACCTGGTGCCGGCGCGCGTTGGCCTCGGTGTTGGCCACCGCCTTCTCGTTGATGTCCAGCGCGGTGACCTGCGCGCAGCCGGAGAGCGCGGCGGTGACGGAGATGACGCCCGTGCCGCAGCCCACCTCCAGGAACGAGCCGCCCTTCGGGTACGGCAGGGCAGAGGCCATCACCTCGGTCGCCGCGGTGATGGTGCCGGGGAACACGTCGCGGTGCAGGTCCCACTCCCGGCCGAGCAGGGTGAACGAGTCGGGCAGGTCGTCGCCCTCCATCGCCCGGTTGAGTACGGCCTCGGCGGCTTCGGGGGATTCCTTGACAGCCATGGTTCCTCTCCAGTCCTCATGTCGGTCGTGCGGGTGGGGCGGGGTCTCCCCGGGGCCGTTCGGTGATCAGGGGCAGGATGTGCCCCGGTTCGTACCGTGGCCCGGGGGCGGGGCAGGATTCACCCCGCGTCCGTACGATGGGCCGGGCGCTCGTCAGCCGTCGTCGCGCGCGTGCCCGGCGAGCGCGGCGCGGTGGCGGCCGACCTTCTGGAACGCCTCGATGTAGGCGTCGATCAGCTCCTTGTCGGCGGGCCAGTCGTTGAAGGTCGGCAGGGACAGCGCCTGCTGCTCGACACGCTCGGCGGCGGTGCCGGGGGCGGCCACGTTGGCGTGCTTGGGGGTACCCGGGAAGAGCGGGCTCTCGGCCGACGCGTACAACGGCAGGGTGGACAGCCGGGGACCGGACGGCGCACCGATCTCCATGCCCTCGGCCCGCAGTGCGGTGATGAGCTGCTTGCGGGTGACGCCGGGCAGCGCCTCGGGCAGGAACAGCGGCTTGTAGCCGTACCAGGCCCCCATGTCGACGTCCTCGCCGACGTGTACGGGCTCGATGTAGTCGACCTCGGCCAGCCGCTCACCGAAGTAGCGCAGCGCGCTGTGCCGGGCCTCCTTGCGCTCGGGGAACGCGGCGAGGGAGTGCAGGGCGACGATGGCGTTGAACGGCGACATGCGCAGTTTCAGCCCGAACCCGGTCACCCAGTGGTCGCGCAGCGCCTCGTCGGTGATCTCCTCGCGGCAGCGGTCACGGTAGTGCCCGAGCAGGGTGGCCCGGTCGTGCACCCCCGCGTCGTTGGTGACGAGGATGCCGCCCTCGCCGGCGAAGACGGCCTTGTTCGCCTGCAGGGAGAAGACCGCCGCGTCGCCGAAGGTGCCGCACAGGCGGCCCTTGTAGCGGCTGCCGTGGGCGTGCGAGCAGTCCTCCAGGACGCGCAGGCCGTGCCGCTCGGCGATGCTCATGACCGCGTCCATGTCGCAGGGGTGACCCCACTGGTGGACGACGGTGACGACCTTCGTCCGCTCGGTGATCGCCGCTTCCAGGGCCTGCGGGTCGATGCCCCGGGTGAGCGGGTCGATGTCGGCGAGGACGACCTCGCCGCGCAGCGCGTGGACCGGGCTCAGCGCCGCGTGGTACGTGAGCGCCGGGCCGACGACCTCGACGTCTTCCCGCACCCCGAGGGCGAAGTAGGCGGCGAACAGGGCGCTGGTCCCGGAGTTGAAGGTGACCGCCCAGCGGACCTGGTCGTCGAGGAAGGCGCGGAAGGCGTCCTCCAGCTCGCGGACCGGGCCGCTGCTGCCCTTGATGGAGATGTCGTCGTTGCGCTGCGCTGCCAGGGCGGTGAGTTCGGCCCCTTCGGCGCGGGGCGGCCAGATCTCGTGCGGGAGCGGCCGGGTGATGGCCGGGGTGCCGCCCAGCAGGGCGAGGCGTTCGCCGGTGGAAGTCACGGGGTCCTCTGTCTCTCGGTCGGGAAGCGGTCGTACGGGCGCAAGACGGCAGGGGGCCGGGGCCCGGGGCTGGAGAAAGGGGCGGCCGGCAGGGCGTCGCGGGGTGGCGGCGAAGGCGCGTACCGGCGGTGGACGAAGGCGGCCGGGGCAGCGGCCCCGGCGGCCGCGGGTCAGGCGGGTACGGCCTGGCCGGGTGCGGTCAGCGGTGGCCCGGCTTCCGCGGCGGTGCGGGTGTCGGCGGGCCGGTCGCGGTAGATACGGTCGAGCAGCCGTACCGCGGAGAGCTGCCGCCGGACGTGCGTGGTGCGGTAGTCGCGGTCGTCCAGGTGCCGGAAGTAGTGGGCGAACATGGCGTTCACGGCAGTGCCTTTGGGCTGCTCGGACACCAGGCGGTACGCGACATCGCCGTCCGGGGAGTGCAGCGCCGCTTCTGTGGGCGTGACGTTCAGGGCGCCCTCGGTGCCCAGGATCGTCAGTTTCTCGACCTTCTCCAGGTTGTGCCGCGAAATCCGCAGCGAGCCCGCGAAGTCCAGCCCCGGGTAACTGAACTGCACGCTGGCCAGGTCCTCCAGGCGCCGTTCGCGCATCTCCTCGTAGCGGTGCAGGAAGGTGGAGCGCACCTCGGCCGGGGCCGGGAACAGGCCGCTGAGCACGTCGAGGAGGTGGTAGCCCATGTCGAGCAGGACGCCGCCCAGGGCGAGATCGCTGGTGGCGCGCCAGCCGCTGGTCGGGGTGGGCAGGTTCAGGTGGTAGTCGTACGAGAACCAGTACGGCCTGCCGATCTCCGCCAGTTGCTCACGGGCGAACGCGAAGACCGGGTTGAAGCCACGCTGGACGAGGGTGAAGGCGCTGCGGTCCGCGTCGTCCACCAGCTTGACCAGTTCCCGGGCCTGCGCCTCGGTGACGGCGAAAGGTTTCTCCTTCAGGACGTGCTTGCCGGCGCGCAGCAGATCGCAGCAGATCGCGAAGTGCGCGTGGTGCGGAACGGTCACCACGGCGGTGTCGAAGTCGGCGGACCGCAGGGCCTCGTCGAGGCTGCCGTAGAGCGGGAAGTCCCACTGTCGGGCCAGCGCCGCGGCGTCCCCCGAGGGGTCGACGCCGCCGGCGATGTCGGTGTGCCGCCGGACGATCGGTAGGTACTCCTGCCCCTGGTGCCCGGCGAATCCGATCACCAACGAACGACATCGGGGGCGACTGCTCGGTTCAACCACGTGTGTCACGCGCTCTTCCCTTTCTGACCCGATTGCGGACGTACGTGCGTCACTGGACCGGCGACCGTCACAGCGTGTCGCTGATGTCCTTCCGGTGGGATGCCGGTGTCCGGGCGAGCCAGGTGTGTGCCGCGGTCACCGCATCCCGGACGAAGGTGCTGCCGCTGCGCCGGACGCTGTCGTCGAGGAGGGCGAGGTCGTGCGGTCCCACCCAGGCGCAGCGCGGGTGCTTGTCCCGTTCCAGGCGCGGGGCGGTGAGGTCGCCGACGGCCTCGACCAGGTAGTCGGTCTCGGTGCGGGTGCCGTCGTCGGCATCCCACTGCCCCTCGGCCACCCGGTGCAGGACCCGGCCGAGGCGCCATCCGGTCTCCTCCGTCAGCTCGCGGGCGAGCGCCTCCAGGGGGCTCTCGTCCGGCTCGACGTGGCCGCCCACCAGGTCCCAGCAGCCGGGAAAGAGCCGGCGGTCCGCGGAGCGCTGCTGGAGGAAGACACGGTCCCGGCTGTCGACGATCAGAGCGCCGACCACCAGCTTTCCGGCGGCTCGCGGGTGACCGGCGGGGGCCGGTGCCGGCCGGCCGTCCACCGCCCGCTCAGTCACGGCCGTGCGCCGCACGGTCGGTGCGCGCCACCGCCGTACCGGCGAAGTGGTCCAGCGTCCGGACGAAGGCGTCGCCGTGCTTGCGTGCCGCGGTGGCGTTGAAGCTGCCCGCGTTGTCGCACACCTGGTGGTAGCAGGGGTCGAACGGCTTGCCGGCCGTGCCGCCCCACAGGCGGGCCTGCTCGGCGGTCTTCAGCTCGAAGGAACCGCCGTTGAGGCCGCCGGCCGGAATGCCGGCCTTCATGAAGGGGGCGTAGTCGGACCGGCCGTCCAGCTTCCAGGTCTGCGCCACCTCGCCGGCCTCGGCGAAGGCGCGGGTGAAGCGGTCCGCGATATCGGCCGAGCCGTTCGGCGGCGTGATGCCTCCCTCGGGGTCGGCGTTCTTCCCGTCCATGGTGAACAGCCCGGAGTTGGGGCCGCCGATCATCTCCAGGTTGAGGTAGGCGGCGACGCGCTTGCGCTGCGCCGGGGTGAGCCGGTCAACGAAGTACTGCGAGCCGAGCATGTCGAACTCCTCGGCTCCCCAGAAGGCGAAGACCAACTGGTTTCTCGGAGCGGGTCGTTGGGCGCCACGCAGTGCGCTCTCCAGGAGGACGGCGACGGCGGCGCCGTTGTCGTTGATCCCGGCGGTCTCGGGCACCGAGTCGAGGTGGGCGCCGGATATCACCTGGTGTGCCGGATCGCCGGACCTGGTACGGGCGATGAGGTTCTCGGTGGTGCGCTTCTCGGTGCGCGAGCGGAGGGTGAGGGTGCCGGGCGCGTTCTGCCGGGCGGCGCGGGTCAGGGCCTCACCGGTCTCCGGTGACACCCCTGAGACGGGGATGCGGGCCCCGGCGGCGTCCTTGAGCCAGCCGTACAGTTCGCCCGGCCGGTCGTTGATCACCACGACCGCGGCGGCTCCGGCCGCGGCGGCGGCCTTGCCCTTGTCGTCCATCGTGCAGCCGCCGTTGCTGACCAGCGCGATCCGTCCGGTGACCGTGGCGCCGTCGTACGAGGCGGGCGCGCAGCCCTGCCGCCGCTCCTCGGGGCCCGTCAGCTCCGCGAACCGCGCGGTCAGGCCCTTCGCGGGGGTCGAGGGGGAGTACTTGGCCAGGGTGACGGGCACCGGCTTCCCGCCGGGCAGTACGAGCCGTTCCGTGAGGACCTGGGTGAAGAGGAAGCCGAAGGGCTGCCGCTCGACCTCGTAACCCGCCTTCTTCAGCCGCTGTTCGACATAGTCGAGGGACTCCGCGTAACCGCTGGTCCCGGAGGCTCGGTTGCCGTCGTTACGGTCGGCTATGCGCTGGAGCGCGTCGACATGGGCACGTACCCCGCTGTCCGTGAGAGACGCCGGCGCCGTGTCCGCCCGAGCCGGCACCTGCGTCAGCAGGAGCGCGGACAGGACGGTGACCGACACGGCAGCAGTCGTCGGCGTACGGAAACCCACTTCTTTTCCCCCTGTTGTGTGCCGTCCCGGGTGTGTTCCACCGGGGCGATGGGTGCGAAGCGCTTCCCGTGGCGGATGCGTGGCACGGGAGAAGCACTGGCCGGTTCGGTGCGGCAGCGGGCACGCGATCCCCTGCACACCGATGCGAAGGAAGCGCGGAGTGTCAGGAGTGACGCCCCGGCTTGAACGTGTCTCAGGTAATAACAAGTCATTGCGACTTTGCAAGCCCTTGGCGATCAAAGGGCGGGTTGCGAGGGTCGGGAGCCAACGATTCAGGCCACCGGTCGCCGGCCTCCCATAACGCCGCTGACCTGCAACTCTAGGGGTGACGGAGGCACTGACCGGCGGACCCCCGCGGTTGCTGGCATGGCTGGATGACAGCGGTCCGTTTATCTCAGCACCTTGCCGGAACTTTGCCCTGCCTCCGGATAAACCGACTCCCGCGAAAGGTAATTGCCCGTTGAACTGTATCCGCTTCGGCGATGCTTACCAGCCAAATACGCCGCGCCCTGGAACCCCGCATTCCAGGGGTGGGTAGCCCTGCGTATCCACGACACCTAGGCGTTTCACAGCGCGTATCCGGCTCGAACTCACGGCAGAAATCCCGCCCGGCGGAAAGCCCAGGCAGGCACCCCGGAAACGTGCCGCCCCTGCACGAAGCGGGTGTGCGGCTCCTCGACTGCCGACGACCGCCCGACCGGCCGACCACGGGCCCGACCTGCTGATGATCGTCTTCAAAGCTCAGAACCAGAGCAGGATCGAGGCGATGGTGACGGCAGCGTTGCAGGACTCGCGGGCCTGGTCGCAGCGAGTGGCCGACCTGCGCCACTGGTCGGGATACCCCCGCCCCGTAGGCGCGTTGGACGATTTTCCATGTCGATGCCTTGTCGGGCGGCGTGCTTGACGAGGTACTGGCGGTAGCTGCCGTCGACCCGGACCTTGCGCAGGCGGGGGTGGACAGCCGCGATGCGGTCGACCAGCCGGGTGCCGGCGACAAAGCCCTGGACGCTGGCGGCATCCACCTGCTCTCGCACATCGCCAAGGCCAGAAGGGCTTCACGGGCCAGAAGAGCTTCAAGGTCATCCCCAGGCGACGGGGTGTCGAGCGGATCTTCGGCTGGCTGATGACCCACCGCCGCCTCGCCCGCGACTACGAAACCCACCCATACCGCTCCGAAGCGATGAGCCGCCTCGCGATGACCGGCCTGATGCGCCGCAGGCGCACACGAGTCGACTCCGAACCGGCGCGACACTTGAGCACATGACAACGCAGCACCGCGAGTTCGCCAACGACTCCCGGAGCACGATGAACAGCAATCCACCAGGTGAGGTACTTCTTCAGGTGGACAGGTTCTGGGCAGGACACCCGCCCCCGTACTCGTTCGCGTAGATCGGATTACCCTCCCTGTCGCTGAGGTGGAAGCAGTGGCCGTTGGCCCACACCGTGATCGAATCGGGCCGATGCCCGACCTCGAACGGCTCGTCGCCAGACAACGTCCCACCCCAAGTACCGTCTCCCGCGGGCGAGTGGGTGACCACGATGCAGGTCTCCTTCGGCCGGATCCGGTGGATGTCCGCCCAGGGCTCCACGGTCAGCTCCAGCAGCTCCTCGCCATCGTTGCTGACCACCAGCCGCGCCGTTCTCCCCGCGAACACTCCAGGCCCCCACTCGGTCTTACGCCGTCACGCGCGCCACTGCGCAAGATGCGGGGGCACACAGCACGATCCCCACACGGTTGATAGATCCCGACTTGCCGAACAACCTGCCGGGGCCAAACGCTCCCCAAGGCCGACGCCGGGGGTCTTGAGTGTTGGGCGGCCGGGCAGCTCGCGGAGGGGGGATCAGTCGGTGCCGGTGCGACGGTCGTCGGCGGGTGCGGTGCGCTGGTGTTCGTCCTGGACGAGCAGGGAGAGCAGGGCGGCCACGGTCAGGCCGAGGTCCGCTTCGGCCGGGTGCCGCAACGTTTTTCCGGGCTCGATCCGGTAGATGTTGGAGCGCCCCTCGCGGGTGCGGGAGAGGTACCCGTCGCCTTCCAGGTCGACGATGATCTTCTGCACGGCACGTTCGGTCAGCCGGCAGTGGGCGGCGATGTCGCGGATGCGGGCGTGATCGTTGTCGGCGATGACCGCCAGCACCCGGGCGTGGTTGGTCAAGAACGTCCATCCGGTGTGGGGCTCGGGCACCTCATACATGCCCCGACTATAGCGACCTGCATTTCACGCACCACAAAGCACGTACCATTCTTCACGTATTGATTGACGTGTGTGTCTCGGGTGGACGAACCTGGACACCACGGCAGGCGAGTGAGCGAAGGAGAGGACGGCCATGCCCGAGCCCGCACCCGGCGCACCCCCCTTCCCTGGCCCCGCCCCCAGCGGCGCGCCCCCGCCGGGCCCGGCGATCTCCGGGCCGCATCTGCTGGCGATCGAGGTCACCGCCGACGGTGACCGGACCAACCTGGCGATAAAGGGTGACCTCGACTGGGCCGCCGGCCGGCACATCGAACCGGGCCTGCATGCCGCCCTGGCCGACTGCGTCCGCGGCCTCGACCTGCACCTGGGCGCCGTGCACTTCTGCGACTGCGCCGGCCTGGGCCTGCTGCTCGACCTGCGCAGACGCGCCCTCGCCCAGGGCAAGAGCCTGACCATCACCACCCGTAGCCGCGCCGTCGAGCGGATCCTGGACCTGAGCGGCACCCGGGACCTGTTCGAGGCCCCGTCCCCGAACGGCCAGCACACCATGCACTCCCCCATGCCCTCCCCCGCCCCCGGCGAATGTCACAGCCTCCAGGACGGTACCGACCAGGAACTGCGCACCGAGGTGGCCCAGCTGCGCCGGGCCATGCAGACCCGACCGGTCATCGACCTGGCCCGCGGCATCCTGATGGCCACCTTCGATCTGACCCCCGAAGCGTCCTGGGCCGTCCTGGTCACCACCTCACAGAAGACCAACACCAAACTGCACCGCCTCGCCCAGGACCTGCTCGACAGCCACCAGGGCACCGCCCTGGCCGGCACCACACGCAAGCACCTGACGGACGCGATCGCCGCGGTGAAGGCGAACACGCCCGGGCCACCGGACCCACCTGCCCACAACGACACCACCCCCGGACAACGCACCGCCCCACCACTCCAATAGCCGCCTGCGACGTCTCGCCTTCGCCATCTCCGGGCGCCCGCTGCCCGAAGGTGGCACGCGAAGAGTTCGTCGGCGGCACGCAGGAAAGAGTCCGTCGGCCTGGCCGGAAGAGATCGTGTCCGGCTTGCCGCGCCGAGCCGTGCTCCGGTGGAAGCGGACCGGCTCATCGCCGCCGCCGTTCCCCCCGACGGCAGCGACCGCTCACCGCGGCCTACCGGCCGACTGCGGTGAACATCCCCCGGCCTACGGCAAACCGATCAAGGTCATGGCCGAGTCACCCTCCTCCAAGCCGTGAACCCATCGCCCTACGCCAGTTGTCCAACAACGGGCCGGGATGCCGAGCGCGCCGTATCGCACCAAACGATCGTCATGCCAGGACAGACGACACGTCTTTGCGGGTGCCTCACTGCCTGGACAGTTCTTCGCACCCCCGCAGCTTTCTCGCGGGCCGCTTGCAGCATGGACATGCGTTCCCAGCAGTCGGCTCCCCGCGCGCACGCCCGTATGCAGCGCCGGCCTCACCAGCCCATTCCGCGGAAATGCCGCAGCTCAGTACCGTGTTCGGTGTGCTGTGCCGGGGCGCACGGCCGACGGACGGGCGCGGGGGTGTGCACGGCGGATCGAGAAGCGTTGTGCAAATATCAGTTCTGTAATGGACCGTCGCATCTTCAACCACCGGCTGACCGCCGGGCACCTCGTCCTACTGGTCCCGCCACTGGTGGGACCGTCCGCAGGAGGTTCATGCCCCGTTCCGCCCGTCTCGTGGCCGTCGC
This sequence comes from Streptomyces sp. NPDC026394, assembly GCF_055567735.1. Lineage (NCBI taxonomy): Bacteria > Bacillati > Actinomycetota > Actinomycetes > Kitasatosporales > Streptomycetaceae > Streptomyces > Streptomyces sp. NPDC026394. Next base: position 50,922 of record NZ_JBVHPX010000036.1, on the reverse strand, counting down.
ACACGGCTCGGTCGGTGCCCGGTCAACCTCAAGGGCCGGACCCTGGCCAGCCGTAGCACTCACAAGACGTACCACTTCAAGAACCTGCGGCTGGGCGGCTACCAGAGCGTGCGCGTCCACATCGGCCACTGGGGCGCACCTTCCTGTCTGGCCTGCTGGAATGTACGGCGGCCGGGTGCCGGCTTTCGACCTGCCGGCCGGCACCGGCACCCTGCTCCTGCCCGGCCTGTGCCCTGCACGAAGCACCGAGGCGGTGCCCGTCACGCCAGGCCCTCGCCTCTCACCAGCCCCGTAGAGAAAGTTTGTGCTCGGCCGTAAGAAGTCGGCCGGGCCGGACATAGACGGTGTGGAGGAGATGTGGACACAGCAAGCGAGGAACAGAGCTTCACCGAGTTGTACCGCACGCACTACGGAGCCATCGATGCGTATGTCCGGCGCCGGATCGCGCCGGACCAGGTGCGAGATCAGGTCGCCGAGGTCTTTCTGGTCGCGTGGCGGCGATTCGGGCAGGTCCCGCCCGAGGAGCCGCTGCCGTGGCTGTATGGGGTGGCACGCCGCACGTTGGCCAATGCCCACCGTGCGGACCAGCGGTACCTGCGCTTGACAGAGCTGCTTGAAACACAGCGCGACAATGCAGCCGCGGACCATGCTGACGCGGTCGTTGAGCAGATGAGCCTGGCAGCGGCCATCGACCAGTTGGGCGCGAAGGACCGCGAAGTGCTCGGGTTGGCGTTTTGGGAGAACCTTCGGCACGACGAGGCCGCGAAGGTACTCGGGTGCACCAGGGCCACGTTTCAGGTGCGGCTGCACCGGGCCCGCAAGCGCCTGCGACGCGCCGTTGCTGCGGTGCCAGCGCACAGTGCCTCCGTCGAGGGCGGCCCGCTTTCGAGTACTCAGCAGGTGAATTGGGGTGGAGCCGATGCGTGAAGTAGAGAAGGTCTACAAGATGGTGGATCCGGCCCGCTATACCGGACAGCAGACCTCACAGGCCGAAAGGCAGGCCGATCTGGAACGCATCCTGGCCACCGGGCCTGAGCCGGCGCAGCGGCCGGCAAGGCGGCACAGCAGGCGGCGGACCGTGCTCATCGGGGCGATCGCAGTCACGGCGGCTGGGGCGGCTGTCGTGTCCACCGTGTTGTTCGGGCCGACAGCGCAACCCGCCCAGGCAGTGACGCCCCGGCCGCTGGCCCTGCACTCCGGTGTCCCTCCGTTGCCGGCCGCCTCCATGCTGGAGAAAATCGCCCAGCGTGCCGAGCATGACAGCAGCGGCCGATCGACGAGGCCCGGCAGCAGCGGACACTTCGTCCAGGACAGCTGGTCTCTCTCCACACGCATCGACGGGGTCCAGGTCACCTCGGCGGTCATCCCCGAGCGACGGGAGACCTGGAAGAAGCCCGATGGCTCCACGCGGTGGACCGTGCGGACCCAGCCGCCTCACTTCGCCTCGGACAAGGAACGTGAAGTGTGGAAGGACGCGGGTGCCATCGGCGAGGAGCCCCTGCAGCGTTCGGGCGAGGGGAAGCCGGCCGATCCCTGGGACGAGAGCAGTCGGGACGCCCCGGGTGACGTGAAGGGCATGCGCGGCTGGCTTTCAGCAGGCTATGAGGGAAGCGGTCCCGGCGAGCTCTTCGACGCGGTTTCCGCACGGAACCTGGACACCGCTTTTCGCCCGGCCCAGCGGGCCGCGATCCTGCGAGTGCTCAAGGACGCCAAGGGCATCGCATACCGCGGAACGGTCACCGACCGGGCGGGACGCAGCGGTGCCGCGTTCACCATCCGCACCGACAGTGGTGGTCTGCCCCAGACCAGCACACTCGTGTTCGCCTCCGACACGGGCAAGTTGCTGGCGTACGAGGAGCAACTAGACGGAAACGCAGGGGCCTTGAAGGTTGGCCCCCACGCCGTGATCCACTACGTTACGTACCTGGTCAGCGAGGCCACACACCACTGATGGCGCGGCACCTCACCGCCTGCCGACCGCCATCGCCTCGGGCTTGCCCGGCCCCCGCGCCGACGTGAGACAGGAGCTGGCTGCGCCCGGCCCCCTGTCGCCGCCGCTCCGGGAGCCGTGCGGCGGGGTCTCACGTCCGCCCTGCCCGGCCGGGCGATGCACACGAGCAGCCACGGTGTCGGTCAAGTCATTAACTCCCCACTATGACCTGAACAAGAACACGATGACAGCCCGGCCGGGGTGCCACAGGCCTCGGGGAACTGTTGCGGCAACGCAGGGCCTGGTCAGCGCCTCCCGACAACCGGACTGCGGGCCCCGCCGTGCACGCGCCACCGTATTGCCTTGGCCGGAATTGCCAGAACAGAGCACAACAAGCATCACAATCGGCGCAATAGGACCATCGGCCTCGGCCTGTGGAGACTGGATATGCCCGAGTGATCGTGACAGCGTCTCCACCGCGTCGCCTGAGATCAACACTCTGCGACGCACAGGGGAGGAAACATGAAGAAACGGTACCGCTTAGCCGCGACGGCTGGCGCCGTCATGATCACGCTGGCCACCGTCCCGGGCGCACAGGCCGAAACGGTTGACCCGCTCCAGGCGGAAATCAACGAGGTGTTGTCCAAGACTGAGGGCGGCACCCAGATCAGCAGGTATGAGATCGCCTGGGACGACGGCAAGGTGGTCCAGTCTTTCCCGCTGCCCGGCGAACAGAAGGCACCACCCTTCAGCGAAGCCGCAGAGAAGCTCCAGGCCAAGTTGGCCGGGGTATCTCTCAAGGCGCTGCGCACCGCTACGGCGCAGAAAGCGTCCGTCCAGGCAGGCGGCGACTGCCCGACGGAGGTGTTCGGCCGCAACTGGTACTGCTTCTACCAGTACAACAACTTCGCCGGCCGACGCCTGGCCTGGAACGAACCCCACCCGCTAGGGAAAAAATTCTCGGAATACAACTTCGTCAACATGACGTCCTCGTTCTCCAACAAGGGCTCTCTGACGATTCGCGTATACGGCAGGACACGCCCTAACGACGATACGTCCTGCACGCAATTGCTGTGGACCGAACCGCCGCGCTCCTACGACAACGACATCGGTGACAGCGTCGACAACCAAGCCGACTGCTTCGAGACCAGCTGATGTATGACGCTATATCGAGCCGTGGGGGGGGGGGGGGGGGCCCCGCCCCCGGGCGGGGGGGTTTGGGTGGGGGGGGGGGGGGGGGCCCCGCGGGCGCGCCGGCGCGGGCGCGGCCGCCCGGGGGGGCCCCCCCGACAACAGCCCCCACCCCCCCCGGCCCCCCCCCCCCCGCCCCCCCCCGCCCGCCGCCCCGCCTCCCCCCCCCCCCCCCCCCCCCCCCCCCCCCCCCCCCCCCCCCACGGCTCGATGCCTGTTTATTGACTCGGTCGTCCAGCGCGCGGGCGCCGAGGCACTCCGGTCGAGGACCTGCCGCGCGGGTATCCCGACGAGATCACCGGATGCGACCGCCGAGTCCTTCCTCTACTCCCGACTGCACTGCCGTCGACTGACGGCACGGGAACCTGCTCACGTGACGAACGCCGCAGCCGAGCAGTGGCAGGACGGCCGCAGGTGGCCCGGGATCGGGACGGCGCCTGAGTCCTCACTGCCATGTAAGAGCACGAACAGTGCCCGGCGGACATGTCGCACCACGAGTACCACCAGGACCGTCTGGGCCGACGGGGATATCGAGCCGCACATCGTGGTGGGCATCGACCTCCTCGCCGAGTCGGTCGCCACCGGTGGAGGTGTGGGCCACGCCGAGCACCCAGGCCCCGGCTGGCGGCGCCTGCGCTGGTCAGACCGCGTGCCGCATCGGCGACCCACTCGTCGGTCACGCACTCGGCATCGCTGCCCTGGCGTTCAGTCCGGACGGGCGGATGCTCGCCACTGGCAGCTACGACGGGTCGGTGCGGCTGTGGGACCTCACCGACCCGGCCAAGCCGATTCCCCCGGCACAATCACTGACCGGACGTGCCGGTGGCGTCGAGCAGGTGGCGTTCAGCCCCGCCTGGCAGGGCCTGGACACACGCGGCGAGGACTCGGCGACGCGACGGTGGGACATGAACGTCGATCACGCCATCGACCGGATCTGCCCTCACCCGCAAGACGCTCACGCCCCGAGGCGCGGCACCGTGGCGTCGGCGACATCCCTCGCTGCGATCCGCCGTGCCCATGATCCCGCCGTGTGGTGCCCGGGGAAGGTCACGGTGTTCACGCAACGGTGATCAGCCGGGCACGGATGCCCTGGCATGCACAGAGGCTGGTGTGTCTCGTCGGACATGGCGGAGTCCGGAGGCGGCAGGTGGCGCTGCACGGTCCACACCGGCTCCGGGCGGGTGTGGAGCCGTCACGGCAAGGACTGAGCCGCCCAGGCCGTACTGTCTGTGCCTCGACCCCTCACGCCCCACCGGTCACTACCGGCCCGCCGCACGCCTCGGCGAAGCCGGAGGCAGGGCGGCTGTCGCCCAGCGCCAGTACCGCACGCCGCACGCGATCGGCCGTTTCGCGGTCGGCGACTCGTCCGATCGTGCCGCGGAACTTGCGGTCGATCTCTTCGTCGGTGAGCGGTCGCTGTTCGTGGCCGCGGTTGTACTGCTCACGGTGGCGCACCACTCGCCCGTCGGTGAGTGCGATCTCCACGAAACCGGAATAGGCCGACGGGAAAGCGCTGTCGGGGTCGTCGTCAACCTGTACCTTGCGGGCCAGTTCCCGGATCCGGGTGTCGGAGCGGGCGTCGGCTTCGAGTTCGTCGAGGGTCAACCGACCGCGGACCAAGGACGCGGCGACGGCGAAGGGGAGGCTGAATTTGGCGTCGTACTCGTCGCGCGGCGCCTGTTTGGCCCCGGCAGGCTCACACACCACCTTGCGTGGAACCGGGTGGATCGCGCAGCGGATTCCCGCTATGTCCTCCGCCCTCAGGGCGTGCTCGTTGCGGAGGATGAGCGCGGCGTCGGCGAAGGCGTGGAGGAAATGGCAGACGGGGAAGGGTTTCACGGCGGTGCGCAGCAGTTCCCAGCTCACGCCCAGGTCCTCGGAGACGGCGGCCGGGCGTGCGTCCCGGCTCGGCACGTGCGTGGCGTAGAGGCCGAAGCGGCCTTCGTAAACGCCGGGCGGACCGCTCCAGCCGGCCCTGGCGAAGCTCGCGGCGGTCAGTCCGCTCGCGGCGGCCCAGCCGGGATGGAAGCGCTTGGTCCACGACCCGTCCTCCAGGAACTCCATCAGGCCCGCCGCCTGTGACCCGACGATGCCCTGCGCGGTGGCCAGGCCGCCGGCGTCCAGACCCATGATCTTTCCGGCGGCGACGGCGGCTCCGAACCCTCCGGCCACGGCCGTCGGATGAAAGCCCACGTCGTGCAGCCCACCGGCGGCTCCCATGCCGACCCGGGCCATGACCTCGACGCCGAGGACGTAGCCGAGCAGCAGGTCGCGCGTCGAGGCGTTCGAGGCGACCGCGGCGGACAACGCGGCGGGCAGGACCACGGAGGTGACATGAGCGACGGCGGGCAGGTGCGTGTCGTCGAAATCCAGGCCGTGGATCAGAATGCCGTTGAGCACGGCGGCGTCGCGCGCGGTGAGCCGGTCCGCCATGCCGAACACGACGTGGTCCCCGCCCCCGAATGCCGCCAAGGCGTCGCGGGCCACGCCGGCGAAGGGGAACGCGGTGGAGGCGAAGGCGATCCCGACGGCGTCGAGCACGAGGTGGCGGGCGCGCTGGAGCACCTTGTCGGGGACGTCACCGAATTCGGTCCGTGCGACGAACTCGCCCACCTGCTCGGCCAGATACCGCTGGTCCCGGCTTTCGAGGGTCATTTCGAAGGCTCCTCTGCTCGCTGTGCCGACATCTCGTTCGAGGATCGGGGCCCAGGGCCGCCGCGGTGAAATGACCATAGGGAAGCCGACTCATGCGCGCGGCGTATGGTCGCTGGATGGAGTTACGCGAGCTGAGCTGGTTCATCACCCTCGCCGAAAGTGAGCACGTCACCGCGGCGGCGCAGAAGCTGAACATCTCGCAGCCGACGCTGTCCCGCGCGCTGGCGCGGCTGGAGCGACGGCTGGGTGTGCGGCTCTTCGACCGGCAGCAGAACCGCTTGCGCCTCAATCGCTACGGTGAGGTGTTCCACGCGCACGCCGTACGGGCGGTCGGCGAGGTCGCGTCGGCCGAACAGCGCATCCGGGCCCTCCTCGACCCGGACGCAGGCACCATCGCCCTGGGATTTCTCCACTCGCTGGGCGGCTGGCTCGTCCCCGAACTGCTGCGGGAGTACCGCACGATCGCGCCGTCGGCCGCCTTCCAGCTACGGGGGAACGCCGCCGACATCGTCGTGGACGAGGTCCGTCACCGACGCCTCGACGTCGGGTTCACCAGCCCCCGGCCGGCCGGGGAGGACATCCGCTGGGTTCCGCTGCTGGAGGAACGGCTCACCCTCCTCGTCCCCGAGAACCACCCGCTGGCCGCCCGGGCAGCGGTCACGGCCGGCGAGCTCGCGGCCGAGCGCTTCGTCACGTTCCCCCGGGCGTTCGGGGTGCGGCAGATCCTCGACCAGGTCTGCACCGAGGCGGCGTTCACGCCCCAGCTCGCCGTGGAGGGCACGGAGCTCAGCACCCTGCGGGCCCTGGTCGCGGCCGAGGCCGGTATCGCGATCGTGCCGGAGTCCCGGTCAGAGACCGCGCTCCACCCCGGCACCGTGGAAGTCCCGTTGGACGAGAACGGCGCGAAGCGGGAGGTCGGGATCGTCACCGCCACCGACGGGCCGGCCACCCCAGCCGCCCGCCGCTTCTGTGCGTTCGTTACGCGAACCCTCCGTACCCCTCATACGCCTGACGCATAGACCGGCCCAACGTCCGTCATTTCCCTTGCCGGCCACCGTGCCCACAGGCTGGTGGGGCCCGTCGGACACGCTTCCCGCACCGTACGGCAGGACGTGCTTCCCACGCCGTACGGCAGCCGGCCGCGCCTCGTCGGGGCTCAATGGGACGTTCGTAACGAAAGGAGTGAGGAGTTGACCACCCATCCCGCCCGCCTGCTGCGTGAGCTGATCAACGGCGACGAGTTGGTCATCGCTCCAGGCGTCTATGACGGCTTGACCGCCACGCTGGTGGAGCGCGCCGGGTTTCCCGCCGCATACGTGAGTGGAGCGTCAGCTTCGGTCAGCGTGCTCGGCCGGCCCGATCTGGGACTGATGTCCGCCGGCGAGGTCGCCGCACACGTCGTCCGCCTGCGAGGCGCCACCTCGCTACCGCTGATCGTCGATATCGACACCGGTTACGGCAACGAGCTCAACGTCCGCCACGCGGTGGAGACCCACGTCCGGCTCGGTGCCGCCGCCGTCCACATCGAGGACCAGGTCTTCCCCAAGCGCTGCGGGCACCTCAACGGCAAGACCGTCGTCGGCAAGGAGGAGGCCGTACGGAAGGTCCGCGCCGCCGTCGCCGCCCGGGGGAGCCACGATCTCGTGATCATCGCCCGTACCGACGCCCTGACTCCGCTCGGCCTGGACGAAGCGATCGACCGCGGTCGCCGGTTCGCCGACGCCGGTGCGGACATGGTCTTCGTCGAGGCTCCCGGGAATCCCCACCAGCTCGACCGGATCGCCCGCAGCATCGACGTCCCGCTGGTGATCAACGTGATCGCCAACTCCCGGACCCCGCTGCTCACGGCATCCGACTACGCCGGCCTGGGCTATCGGCTGGGCATCTACCCCTTCGTGAACATCGCCGCCGCGAGCGCGGCCGTCGACTCGGCACTGACCCGACTGCGCGAGACCGGCCTGCCGCCCCGGGACGCGGCCGGCCCGGCCGAGCTGTTCGGCACCGTCGGCCTGGACGACTGGCTCCAGTGGCCCGATCGGCTCGTCACCGCACAACCACCGTCTCCTGCCCGGCCGGCGACGGCAGAGGAGGGCTCCTGATGGGTGGACAGGCATCGATTCCCCTGGTCCTCATGCGGGGCGGCACCAGCAAGGGCCTCTACCTCCACGAACGCGACCTCCCCCCAGCCGGTCAGGCACGTGACGCGCTGCTGCGCCGGCTCATGGGCTCTCCCGACGTCCTCCAGATCGACGGACTGGGCGGCTCGCGCCCGATCACGTCCAAAGTGGCCGTCGTCGCGCCGTCCGCCCGCGACGACGCCGATGTCGACTACACCTTCGCCCAGGTCGACATCGAAAGCGGCCGTGTCAGCTACAACGGCAACTGCGGCAACATCTCCTCCGGCGTGGGCCCGTTCGCGATCGACGAGCGCCTCGTCCCCGCACACGAGGGCGTGACCGAGGTCCGCATCCACAACACCAACACCGGCAAGATCCTCGTCGCGCGGGTGCCGGTCTCCGACGGCCTCGCCGAGGTGACGGGCGATCTGGCCATCCCGGGCGTGCCAGGAACCGGAGCCGAGATCGTCATGGACTGGTCGGCCACGATCGGCGCCATGACCGGGCGCCTGCTCCCCACCGGCGCCCCCGTCGACAAGCTCACGCTGGAGGACGGCCGTGTCATCGACGCCTCGATCGTCGACGCGGGCAACCCGGTGGTCTGGCTGCGCGCCGAGGACTTCGCACTGACCGGAGACGAACGCACCGAAATCAACGACGACCGCGACCTCCTCGCGCTCGTACGCGAGGCGCGCGGAAAGGCCTGCGTCCTGATGGGCCTGTGCTCCGATTGGCGTCGCGGCGACACGGACGTCCCCGCGGTGCCCTTCGTCGGCCTCGTCGCGCCGCCGTTCTCGTACCGTACCTTGAACGGACAGCGAGCCGAGGCCGGGCACATGGACCTGCGGCTCCACCTGATGTTCATGAACCGTCTGCACGAAAGCATCGCCGTCACCGCCTCGATCAGCCTCGCCGCCGCGTCCCGCGTCCGCGGCACCACCGTCCACGACGCAGCGAAGTCGCGCCGGCCCGGTGCGGTGCTGGTCGGCCACCCCTCCGGGATCACCGGCGTCTCGGTCACCGTCGATGACGACACCAGCGGCCCGGAGGTGACCTTCCGGTCGCTCGGCATCAGCCGGACCGCGCGCCGACTGATGGCGGGGCGCGCCTTCTACTCGTAGGCAGGTGCTCTGCGAGCTGAGGGCATGGATCGTGGCCCATGTCGACGAAGTGGTCGAGCCCGTAGGTGCAGGAATGCCTGTGGGAGCGAGCGCAGGGCAGGACGACGGCGCGCCCGGGGACGATCTCGGCGTAGTGGTCGGCGTTGTCGGCCGTCGGTACGGACTGGACGATGGCGTGCAGGTACGCGGTTCCGCCGATCGGGGCGAACTCATGGAATGCCGTACCGATTGTTCAAGAGCCCGGCCGGCAAGCAGGAGGTGGTTGCGCTCCAGGGCAGTTTCGTTCGGGACGACTGGGAACGGGGGACGGGTGTTCACCGCGCTGATGGGCCGGGGTGACACCGAGGAGACCTGGCCTGGGCCGTGTCGGTGGGCTCCACCATCGTGCGGGCTCCACCAGCACGCCGCCGGGGCCCGCAAAAAGGGCCGCGGCCGGCGTCGCGGCCGCCGTGCGTACGGAGCGGCAGAATCTTCAGAGCGCCGTCCCCGATCTTGAATACGCGCTTCCGGCCCTCGGTCACCAGCCCGTCGTACCGCTGGCGCGGGACGGCCCCGGCCTTCTCACCTGCGGGCACCCGCACCCACTCCCCCGGAACAGGTCAGGCACGGCCCCGTGGCCGTGGGGGGAAACCGGGCGGTACGGAGTGACAGCGGCGGGCACCGATTCCCCACGTACTGCCAGTTCGAAGTCATGAAAGGTGGTCGGTGGGGTTGCTGCACAGGGCGGACGTCGCCTTGCGCCTGTGGTGTGAGGTGCGTGCCACGTGGGGCGGGTAGTCAGCGCGTCTCGCCGGTGTCGTGTCCGGTCCATGCGATGTGGTCCACGGCCAGGCCCGCGTCACCGGCCAGTGTCGCAGGAGTCATCGCGGTGAATGCCATGACCTCGCGGTGGAGATGGGACTGGTCGGCGTAACCGCACTCTGTTGCGATGCGGGCCACGCTGCCGCCTGCGGTCAAGTGGCGGGCCGCGTGGTGGAAGCGGACGAGAGTCCCGGCGCGCTTGGGAGGCAGACCGATCTGTGACCGGAACCGGGACCAGAGGCGCCTGCGGCTCCAGCCGACCTCGGCTGCCAGGTCCTCGACCCTGACCTGGCCGCGACTGGCGACGATCCGGTTCCAGGCCCGGACCACCTCCGGGTCCGCCGGTGGCCCCGCCCCGCGGCGACGGGCGAGGAAGGCATCCGTCAGCGCGAAACGGCCCTCCCAGGACGGGACTTCATTGAGTTGTTCCCGCAGCCGTGCCGCGCTCCGGCCCCACAGGTCGTCGAGGGGAACACGGTCCAGCTCCGCCGGGCCGACCCCCAGCACGGTGTGCGTGACCACCGGGGACAGGTGTACCTCCACGCATGCGACGTTCTCGCCTCGCATACGCGCCGGCCCGGAGGCGAGCCCGGAGACGAGACTTCCGCGCTGTTGCCGGCCGACGGCGTCGCCCACGATGAGTGGACCTTCACCGAACTCGACGATCAGGGTGAAGGCCGGGCGCGGGATCACCGGCAGGTCGACGGGGCCCGTGCCCCGGTCGCGGAATCCGGCCAGGCTGATGCCGCCTGTCCGACCTCGCCACGGTGGCCTCGCGACCTCCCACCTGGTGACAGCCTCACGCTCGCGCACGGAGGGTCGCATCGTCCCATGCTACGCGGAGACCGATCGGAGCATTTGTCCAAGACGCCCGGACGCGCGGGCGGTGACAGTGGGTCCATGAGCGACATCATCATCCGCAACGCCTTCCAGGCGTTGGCCAGCAATGACCACGACCGGATCTCCGCGGTCCTCACCGAGGACGCCGAGTGGCTGTCGCCCCCGGGGAACGCCACCGCCGTCGCGCTCGGGGCGACCCACCACATGGTCGGCAGGAATGCCATCGCGCGCTTCTTCGCCGAGGACTTCCCCCGCGTCTTCGGGCGTGACGTCACCGTCGCCGTCCTGGGGCTGCACGCCGATGACGAACGGGGGGTGGCGGAGTTCACCATGACGGCGACGCTCGCCGACGGACACCGATACAGCAACGACTACTGCTTCGTCTTCGAACTCCGGGACGGGTTGATCCACCGGGTCCGCGAGTACACGGACACGGCCCGCGGACACCGCATGCTCTTCGGCGAAGCTCCGCAAGAGGTACCCCGAACCGTCCATGAGCCGGTCAGCCCCGACAACCAGCAGGTCTGAACCGCCGGCCTGCCACGGCGCGCAGTGGCCGCAACCGGCTAACCCGGGCTGTGTGTTGGGCGGGGCGCCGCTCGTAAGCCAGAGTTCACCAGTTCCTGTGTGCGATCCCGGTTCGCCGAGGGGCGCTGGCGTCGATCGCCCGCTGCTCTGGTTCGGTCCGGGGTGGCGTCGCGGCGGGTGGGCGGGCGTATGGCGCCGGGCGGGCCGGCCCGGCGGGCATCGTTGCCGGTAGGTCAGCCATGGTCAACGGGGCCGACAACGTTGGCCTGCCAGAGCTGCTGGAAGGATGCGCAGTTCACCTTGGGCCAAGGCCCCGGCGTCGCTACGGTCTTCCGCCAGGTGCCTTTCCGGGCGGCGCCCCCAGGCCGAACTGACCTGCTTCACCGGCCTGTTCGCTCTGGCCGCCGACGCCTGGCCGCACGCCGAACACCTGCGCGCAGACAGCGACTTCCACTGGTCCGACTTCAAACCTGGCCTCCACTACCAGACCCGCCCGTCATTCCCCGACCTCCCGCCCGACAATGGCGCTCTGACGTCACGCATCTACTGCGCGAGCGAGGACGATGTGCGGCAGGCGGTCGGCTTCGCCCGCCGCCACGGTCTTGAGGTGCACGTGCGCGGCGGTGGGCACAGCCTGGCGGGGTTCTCGACCGGCACCGGCATGGTGATCGACGTCTCCGGGATCCACCACGTCCTCGTCGAGGACGGGCTCGTACGGGTCGGCGCCGGCACGCAGACCGTCGACCTGCACGACGCCCTGCGCGGCAGCGGCCTGCCCCTGCCGTCCGCGGTCGGCGCCCCGACGCGGAGGCCGGTGGCAGCACGTGCGGCGGAGGCCGACAGACCGGCCACCGGAAGCGCGCCCACCATCGGAGCACCCCGGTACGGCGGTGGCCGCAGGGTCCGTGCGGTGCACTGAACGCGGCGCTACTGGAGCAACCCGACGGCGAGGGCCATGCCCAAGAACAGCACCAGTTGGTAGGCGCTGTTGAGCACAGTGAGCCGCAGGGGCTTCTGCTCGAACGCGTTGTGCTGCGCCAAGGTCGTCAGCGAGAACCCCAGCCAGACCACGAAGCCGACGGCCGAAGCGATCCAAAGGGAGTCGCTCTCGAAGAAGCCCGTCGCCAGGGAGAGACTGCCGGCGAGCACCAGCGCCGTGAGGAGAATCGATGCCAGGAGGACCACGAACGGAGACTTGCCGACTCTCTTGGAATCCTCCTCAGTCACTCCCGTCAGCTCTCTCCAGACGCCGACGAAAGCCTTGCCGTACCAGACTCCGGCGATGGCCATCCCGACCGCAGTCGCCACCAGGACAGCCGGCCGGCTGACACTCATCTCCATGCGGGCCCCTCTCACCTTGGAAGTACCGTCGCCCGCGGAGCGTGTCGGCCCAGCACATGGCGGGTCAAGCACATCTCTTCATGGCGAGGGCGAGTGTCAGTTCGCAGTGACAGTAGCGGCTGGGGAGGAGCGGCCCCGTAACGCGACACCACGAGGAAGGCAACGAAAGACCGATCCCCGCCGGTCCGAGGCGCGGAAGGGCGCATGTCGAGTCCGGTAGGGCCGTCGCACCCCCGTGGCGGCGGCCCGGTCCCGGGTCAGCGCAGTCGCGTTGCGGCGTACGCCTCCATGGCGGCTCGCTGGTACGTGGCCAAGCCTGGTGCGATCGACTCGTACACCGCGTGCCAGTGTTCGTTCTCCACGCAGGTACGCCCGATCGCGCGGTACTCCTCGGCGGTGGCTGCCCGGATGCGGGCCAGCGTCCGGTACTGGGTGTCGGTCTCGGCCTGCACCGCGTCGGCGTCAGCGGGCAGGCCGGCGGACAGCAGGTCGGCCAGCCGGATCAGCTGCGCCGTGCGCTCGCGCTCGTCGGCCTCGCGCTCGGCCTCGCTCAACGCCGCGGCATGCCGCTCGACGGCCCCGGCCAGTTCCGGGAAATCGTGCAGGGCCCTCATGCACTGGGCGGACCGGATGCCCTCGAACAGGTTCTCCGGTCGGCTGATGCTGATCATGTCTGTGCCGTCCTTCCTGGACTGTTCCAGTTCGGCGATCGTGCGGGCGACGGTGCCGGCCAGGGCGTCCAGCCGGTCGCGCTCGGCGAGCAGCCGACGGTGGTGGCTCCGTAGGGCCCCCAGCTCGTCGACCTGCGCGGCCAGGATCCGGCCGATCTCCGGCAGTCCCAGGCCCAGCTCCCGCAGTACGAGAACCTGCTGCAGCCGCAGCAGTTGGCGCTCCTCGTAGTAGCGGTGGCCGTTGGCCCCGACCCGGGCCGGCGACAGCAGGCCGATCTCGTCGTAGTGCCGTAGCGTCCGGGCCGTCACCCCCGACATCCGGGCGACCTCCGCGATCGGCCAGGCCATCGCCGCCTCCCTCCCACGCGCTTCACCGGGCAGGTTTCCTGCCCTGCTCAGAACGGTAGGGGTTTCCGCTGCGGCAGCTTCAAGCCCGGGCTCTCGGCTTCTTGCGTGCCGATCGACGGCCGCCTGGACCCCCGCCTCGTGCCGAACCCACGCGAGGTCATGCAGTTCCGGCTGGCGGAGCTGGCGCAGCGGGTGCGGATCCAGGTACGCCGCCCAGTGCCCGCCCAGCGCCACGGCGAGCTCCGTGCGACGGCCCTGTCGGACGGGTGCTGTCGTGCAGCCGAGCACGGGAGCGAGGACAGCGGGCCGTACGTCCCCGTCGCCTGCACGAGCCGCCCCCTCCCGCAACGGAAAAAATTCGGCCACCCGCTTGCCGGCCGGTCCGCTGCCCGCCGCGCCCGGTGCCTGTTGGGCCGGGGCTTGTTCGTGGGGTCCGGGGAGGCGGGTGGCGGCTGTGCGCGGAAGGCTTGAGGTTGCTGTACGAGACTCGTACAATGTTCCGCAGCAGTACAGTCGACCGGCGAACCGGGGGTCGGGGGCTCCACGAGGCGCGGCCTCGTCTCGTGGAGGAATGGGCCATTCACCATTCCACCCGCTACCGGAGGTGCTCACCCACGCACTCCACCGCCGGACGGCATATCACGGGATTACCAAGCATTCGCAAAGAAGAGAACCGACCACTTTCGCGTCGCCGGTTCACTGTTAGGCTGAAAAGCAACTTCACGGGTGGCAGTCCGTATCGGGCTGCATAATTGGGGGTAAAAAGTGATTTCTCGTGCCGGGGGGCGAGGAGTGCCGGGGGTACTTCCAGAAGGGCGCCCAGCAGCGCCGCCCCTGTTCCCGCGGTGAGTTGAGCCGCTTCTCTTTGTGACGCCGGGCCCGCAGTAGGGCCGGCTTGTCGCTACCTTTCATCCGGGCAGCTACGGAATCTTTCAGACCCGCGCGTGCGGTCGGCCTTTCGCAGGTCGACGCGGATCGCGCAGGTTGCCCTGCCGTGCCTTCACCGTTGCCTGGATTTCTTTTCGGCGTCGCACGCCGCCCTTCATGGTACGCCGTGCTGCCCGGAATTCAAACCGCTCGGCGGTAGCCGGCCACGAAAGGTGAAACTTTCCATGAACACGAACACGAACGCAAACATGGATATGAGCACGAACGCGGACAAGAAATCCCTTGAAGCTTTGATTATCCGCTACCAGGACGAGGTCCTGAACGGCCACCGGGACGACCTGCTGACCGAGATCCTGCACCCCGACTTCCGTGGCGAGACGGACGAGTCGGCGCTGGAGATGGAGACCCAGGGCGACGACATCGAAGCGGCCCGCGACTTCATGGTCGAGCTGCGGTCGAAGGTCGCCGAACTCCGCTACACCTGCACCGAGATGCGGTGGGACGGCGACGTCCTGCGCATGCGGTGGACCGTCGGGGGGATCCACACCGGCACGCTGATGGGCTTCCCGCCCACCGGCCGGCGGTTCACCTTCAGCTACCCCAACTGGGCCCGGTTCAAGGACGGCCGGATCATCGCCGCGCAGAGCGAGTGGGACGAGAAGGAGCTCGCCGCCATCCTCGGCGCGTGACCGCTGCCGCGGCACCCGTGCCCGTCTGACGCCCGGAACCCGGCCGGGGCGGGCGGCGGCACCAGGCCGTACCGCAGGTAGTGCGCGCGGCCGCCGGCCGGAGCCACGGACGTGGCTCCGGACCCCTTCGTGACCCAACCAGACCGGACCCTGTCCGACGGAGCATCCATGTGTGCCAGACCTACGGACCGTCATGCCCCCGTACCCTCCGGGCCGCTCTCGGCGAGCGACCTGACCGGCCGTCTCCTGCGGCGGGCGGGCGAACTGCTGGACGTCCCGGCCGCGTCGGTCGGCCCCGACGCGGCCCTCTCCTCCCTGGGGCTCACCTCGTTGCACGCGGTCGCCTTGAGCGAGGCGCTCGCGGAGTGGTCCGGCCGCCCCGTGCCGCCCAGCGTGTTCTGGGAGGCGCCCACCCTGGCGGGAGTCGTGGACCGGGTCCTCGGCCACGGCCGGCCCGGCGAGCGGCAGGAGCCGTCGGGGAGCGTCCCGTCGGCGGACCGGGAGCCGGTGGCCATCGTCGGTATCGGCTGCCGCCTCCCCGGCGCCTCGACGCCCGAGCAGTTGTGGGAGCTGCTGCTGGACGGCCGGACGACCGCCGACGGGCTGGAGCTGCACACCTGCGAAGGGGCGCGGGCCCGGCTCGAAGGCTCCTTCCTCGACGACGTGGACTCCTTCGACGCGGCCTTCTTCGCGATCTCCCCGCGTGAGGCCGCCACCATGGACCCGCAGCAGCGGCTGCTGCTCGAAACGGCCTGGGAGGCCCTTGAGGACGCGGGCCAGGTCCCCGCGGCGCTCGCCGGCAGTGCCACCGGCGTCTTCGTCGGCATCTCCGGTTACGACCACGGGCGGCTGCACTTCGGCACCCCGGACGCCGATCTGCACATCGGTACCGGCAGCGCGCTGAGCATCGCCGCCAACCGGCTCTCGTACGCCTTCCACTTCACCGGCCCGAGTCTGGCGGTGGACACCGCCTGTTCGTCGTCGCTGGTGGCCGTCCACCTCGCCTGCCGCAGCCTGTGGGAGGGCGAATCGGAACTGGCGCTGGCGGCGGGGGTGAACGTCATCCTCGACGGGGCGGTCAATGACGCCTTCGCGCGCGCCGGGTTCCTCTCGCCCGACGGTCGGTGCAAGACCTTCGACGCCGCCGCCGACGGGTACGGCCGGGGCGAGGGCTGCGCCGTGGTCGTCCTCAAACCGCTGACGCGCGCCCTCGCGGACGGCGACCCCGTGTACGCGGTCGTCAAGAGCACGGCGGTCAACCAGGACGGGCACAGCAACGGCCTGACCGCACCCAGCGGCACGGCGCAGGAGCGCCTGCTCGCCGCGGCCTACCGCCGGGCCGGTGTGGCGCCCGGCGCCGTCGGCTACATCGAGGCGCACGGCACCGGCACCCCGCTGGGCGATCCCGTCGAGGCGCGGGCGATCGGCCGGGCGCTGGGCGGTGCACGGGAGTCCGGGGAGCCCCTGTACGTGGGCTCGGTCAAGAGCAACCTCGGTCACCTGGAGGCGGCCGCGGGCATCACCGGGCTGGTGAAGGCGGCCCTGTGCGTCCGCCACCGGACGATCCCGCCGACCGCCGGCTACCGGACGCCCAACCCCGGGATCGACTTCGCCGGCCTCGGACTGCGCGTGCCGGACAGGGCGCTGGCCTGGCCCGGGGGCCAGGACGAGGCCGTCGCCGGGGTGAGTTCCTTCGGCTTCGGCGGTACCAACGCGCACATCGTGCTCGGTGAGCCGCCCGCCACCGCCACGGCGTACGACGGGGACGACACGGAGACGGGCCGGACGGGCGCCACGCTGCTGCCTGTCTCGGGCACCGACCCGGCCGGGGCCGCGCAACAGGCTGGCGCCTACCGGGAGTTGCTGGCGTCCGATCGCTCGCGCACGGGTGCGCTGGCCTATACGGCCGGTACCCGGCGTACCCATCACCGCTTCCGCCGGGCCCTGGTGGCGGGCGGTGCCCGGGAGGCCGGGGACCTGCTGGCCGGCGTCGCGGCGGAGCCGCCGGACCGGCCGGTGCCCCCGGGCGGCCCCGGCCCGACCGCCTTCGTCTTCTCCGGACAGGGCAACCAGTGGCCGGGCATGGGCCGCGAGCTGCTGCGCGACGAGCCGGTGGCGGCCGCGGTGCTCGGCGAGTGCGACGACATCCTGGAGAAGCTGACCGGACGGTCGCTGCTGGAGCGGCTCGCCGCCGACGAGGAGGCGGCCGCCGGGTACGACGATCCGGCCGTGCTCCAGCCGGTCCTGGTCTCCGTCCAACTGGCGGTGGCCCGGCTCCTGGAGAGCTGGGGCATCGCCCCGGAGTACCACGTCGGCCACAGCCTCGGTGAGGTCTCGGCGGCGGCCGCGGCCGGCGCGCTGAGTACCGAGGAGGCGCTGTTCCTCGCCGTCACCCGCGGTGAGGTGATGCGCGGGGCGACGGGCACCGGCAGTACGGCGCTGCTCGGGCTGCCCGCCGACGAGGTGGGCGCCAGGATCGCGGCGGCGGGCGGCGCGGTCGACACGGCGGCGTGGAACGCCCCGCGCTCCACCCTGGTCGCGGGCGACGGCCCGGCGGTGGAGCGGCTGGTGCGGCAGGCGGCGGCCGACGGTGTCTTCGCCCGTGTCCTGCCGGGCACCACCGCGTTCCACAGCCGCTTCGTCGAGCCGCTGCACGACCGGCTCGCCGCCGAGGTGGGGGACCTGGCACCGCAGGACGTCGCCTCCACCCTGGTCTCCACCGTCACCGGAGGCCCCGTCGACGGGAGCGCTCTGGGCGCCGCCTACTGGGCCCGCAATCTGCGGGAGCCCGTACGGTTCGCGCAGGCCGTACGCCACGTGACCGACGCGGGCTGCCGGACGTTCGTCGAGATCGGCGCGCATCCCACGCTCACGCCCGCCATCCTGGAAACGGCCGCGGCAGCGGGCGCCGACGTCGTGGTGGCTCCCACCTTGCGACGCGGTGAGCCGGCCCGTACCGCGCTCCTGCACACCGCGGCCACGCTGTACGAGGCGGGCGCCGAACTCGACTTCGCCGCCGTCAACCCCGCCTCGGCCGGCGTGCTCCGGCTCCCGGTGCGGCAGTGGAACAGACAGCGGTTCGGGGACCGGGCGCGTCTCGCGGCGCGGATGTCCCGGGTGGTCTCCCCCGCGCCCGCCGGGCTGCTGGGCCGCCGGTTCAGCGCGGCGGCGGGGGACGCGCACTACTGGGACGGCGCGCTGGCTCCCCACACTCCTCAGCTTCCCGCCTGCCAGGCGGGCCGTTACGGCCTTGCGGGGGTTCCGCTGCACCTGCCGGACAGCCTGGCGGCCGCGGCCCTCGACGCGGCCGAAGAGCTGTTCCCCGAGCGGCGGTTCACGGTCGACGTACGGCCGGACCCGAGGGCCGTACGGGTGGCGCAGGATGCCGCGACTCAGCTCGCGCTGACACCGGACGGGGCCGGGGGGCGCCTCACCCTGCACACCCGCGGGGAGGGCGAGGGGAAGTGGTTGCCGTACGCCGAGGCGACCCTCGCCGAAGGGCACCCGGCGCCGCAGGAGCCGGTGGACGTCGCCGCGCTGCTCGGCCGTCTCCCGGAGCGGACGCACGGCGAAGCGCTCCGCGCGGGCCTCGTCGCGGCCGGCTGGAGCCTTCCCGAACCCGAGCGGGCCGAGGAGGTGCAGCACGGGCCCGAGGGGGCGCTGGTACGACTGCGCGCCGCCGCCGCGTGGAACCGGCGCGCGATGCTGGACTCGGCGGTGCTGGCCGCGGTGCTGGCCGCACACCTGGCGGACCAGGGAGCGGCCGCCCGGGTGCCCGCCCGGTTGGCCGGCGTCTCCGTCCCCAAGGCCACGGGCCCTAAGGCCACGGCCCCCGGCGCCACGGACCCCGGCGCCACGGACCAGGCGGTGCCCTCATGGGCCCGTGTCACGGTCCTGGACGGCCAAGCCGACGACGTGCCCGAGGAGTTGGCGCTCCGCGTGCAGCTCCTCGACGCCGAGGGGTGGGTACTGGGCGGGATCGGGCGCATCACCCTGACCCCGCTGGGTGACGCCGAGTCGGCTGCGGCGGCGGCACTGCTCCACCAGGACGAGGCCCTGCTGGCCGTCGCCGACGCCCCGATCGGCGAGCTGCTGGCCGCGAGCCCCGCGGAGCGGCCCGGCCTGCTGACCGACTACCTGCGCAAGGAGACCGCCCGGGTGCTGCGCATGCCTGCCGCCTCGATCGACCCCGCGGCGCCCATGAACGCCCTCGGGCTCGACTCGATCATGAGCCTGGAGCTGCATCGCAGGCTGGAGGCGGCGCTGGGCATCGAGGTCCCCGTCGTGCGGTTCCTGCGCGGAGCCACCACGGCGGACATCGCCGCCGAACTGGCCGCGTCGCTCGCCGACGGCTCCCAGGGCCCGGCGGACGGCGCCGGAACTCCCCGCCACGCGGAGCTGGAAGACCCCGCGGACATCGAACGGCTCCTGGCCGAACTGGACGACCTGCCCGAGGAGGAGGTGGATTCGCTGCTCCAGCGGCTCGCGCCGCAGGCAGCGGAACAGTCATGACGACTGAGCTCTCACAGGACCAGCGCCGCGAGGCCCTGCGTGCGCTGCTGCGCGACCGGGCCCGCCGCTCAGCCGAGCCGCAGCCCGTGTCCCAGGGCCAGCGGGCTCTGTGGACCTTCGACCGGATCCACCCGGGCAGCCCTGCCTACAACCTCAGCTTCGCCGCGCGGGTCGAGGGCCCGCTGGACACCGGTGCGCTGCGTACCGCCCTTCAGCAGATCATCGACCACCACGCGGGACTGCGGACCACGCTGGCGGAGTACGAGGGTGAGGTGCGGCAGCGGATCGCCCGGCACGGCACGCTGGAGTTCACCGAGGCGGACCTGACAGGCCGGACCGCCGAGGAGGTCGACGCCGCGGTCACGGAGTTCTGCACTCTGCCCTTCGACCTGTCCGAGGGCCCGCTCCTGCGCGTACGGACGATCCGCCACGCGGACGGGCCGCTCCTGCTGCTGTCGGCCCATCACATCGCGATGGACCTGTGGTCCTTCGGGCTGTTCATGGACGACCTCCAGCGCTGCTACCCGGCCGCGGCCGAGGGCCGCAAGGGCGAGCCCGTACATCCCGGCCAGGGCTACCTCGACTACGTACGCTGGCAGTCCGAGATGCTCGAAGGGGACCGGGCCGCCGCCGACGCGGCGTACTGGGAGGAGCAGCTCGACGGCGCCGTCCCGGTACTGGACCTGCCGACCGACCGTCCCCGCCCGGCCGTACCCGGCCACCTGGGGTCCGTGCACACCTTCCGCCTGGACTCCGCGGTGACCGAGCAGGTCACCGCGCTGGCGAAGGAGCACCGCACCACCCCGTACGTCGTGCTCCTGTCGGCCTTCAACGTACTGATGCACCGCTGGACGGGGCAGGACGACATCTGTGTGGGGTCGGTGTCCTCGGGGCGCAGCCGTGCCGCGTTCCAGGAGGTCCTGGGGTACTTCTCCAACCTCACCGTGCTGCGTACACGCATCAGCCCGCGGCAGAGCTTCGGCGAGCTGGTCGACGCGGTGCGGGAGACCGCGCTCGGCGCGCTGGAGCACCAGGACCACCCCTTCCCGCTGCTGGCCGAGCGGCTGGCCGGCCTGCGCCGGTCCGGCGGCTCCCCGCTGTTCAACGTGGCCTTCTACTACGAGTCGGCGGCGTGGTCCGCGCAGAGCGGCCTTTCGCTCTTCGGCACCGGATTCACCGACGCCTCCCTGCGGCTGGGCGACCTCACGCTGCGGCCCTACCCTCTCGCCGTACAGGGCACGGAGCACGACCTGTCGCTGTTCGTCGAAGAGGTCGGCGGTGAGCTGTGCTGCTCACTGCGGTACGCCACCGACCTCTTCGACCGTGGCACGGTACGGCGGCTGGCGGACTCCTTCGCCGCCCTCACCGCCCAGTGTCTGGCCGCCCCGGACCGCGATCACGCCCTGCTGGACGCCGTCCCGGAGGCCGACCGGCGGCTCCTGCGGGAATGGAACCGCCTGGCGGACGGCGCCCGCAGCACCGGGCGCTGCGCCCACGACCTCGTACGGGAACAGGCCGCACGCACCCCGGACGCCCTCGCCGTCGTGCACGGCGACGCCCGTCTCACCTACCGTGAGCTCGTCGAGCGGGCGACGGACCTCGCGGCGGAGTTGCAGGCCCGGGGTGTCGGGCCGGACGTACGCGTCGGTCTCAGTGCCGAAGGGTCGCTGGAACTGGTCGTCGGCATGCTGGCGGTGCTGATGGCGGGCGGCGCGTACGTGCCGCTCGACCCGGCCTATCCGCACGACCGGCTCACGTACATGCTGGAGAACTGCCGGGCGGCCCTGCTGCTCACCCTGCGCCGCCACGCCGGGCAGCTCCCGCCCGCCGGCGTACCGGTCCTGTTCCTGGACGAGCTGCGCCCGGCGCCGGGCGGGCGGCTCACCGGCCCGGCCCCCGCGCCGGACGACCTCGCCTACGTGATCTACACCTCCGGCACCACCGGCCGCCCCAAGGGCGCCATGATCACCCACCAGGGGCTGGTCAACCTCGACCTCGTCCACCGCGAGGCGCTGCCGCCCCGGCCCGGCCGGCGGGTGCTCCAGTTCGCGTCGATCAGCTTCGACTACTTCACCTGGGAGTGGATGCTCGCCCTGACCACCGGCGGCTCGCTGCACGTGGCCTCACGTGAGGAACTGCGCCCCGGGCCCCCGCTGATCGACCTGGTGGCCCGGGACCGGATCACCACGCTCAACCTGACCGCGGGTGTCCTGGCCACCCTCGACCCCGCCGAGCTGCCCTCCGTCACCGAGGTGACCTCGGCCAGCGAGCCCTGCTCGGCCGCACTGGTCGAGCGCTGGGCCCGCGACGGCCGGCGCATGGTCAACGCCTACGGGCCCACCGAGATCTCGGTCTTCTGCACCACCATGGCGCCGCTGACCGCCGACGGCAGCACCCCGCCGATCGGCCGCACCGTGCCCGGCACCGAACTCCACGTCCTCGACGCCGCGATGCAGCCGGTGCCGGTCGGCGCGGTCGGCGAGCTGTACATCGGCGGCCTCGGCGTCGGGCGCGGCTACCAGAGCCGTCCCGACATCACCGCCGACCGCTTCGTCCCCGACCCGTTCGGCACCCAGCCGGGCGGCCGGCTCTACCGCTCCGGCGACCGCGTTCGCTGGGATGAACGCGGTGTCCTGCACTACCTCGGCCGCACCGACCACCAGGTCAAGATCCGCGGTGTGCGCATCGAGCCGAGCGAGATCGAAACGGTCCTGGCCGCCCACCCGGACGTGCGCCGCGCCGTGGTCCTGGCCCGTCCGTCCCGGACCGGGGACCTCCATCTCGTCGGCTACGCGACCCTGCGCGAACCGGTTTCCGGGCCGGTGGACGCCGCGGCCTTGCGCGCCCACCTCGCCGAGCGGCTGCCGGCCGCCCTGGTCCCCGCCTTCCTCGTCGTCCTGGACCACTTCCCCCTCAACCCGAACGGAAAGCTGGACCGGGCCAGGCTCCCCGAGCCCGACCTGGAACGGGCCCGGGAGGACCTGGCCGGCGGCGAGCCCCGCACGCCGCTGGAGCTGAGCGTCGCCGCCGTCTGGCGCGAGGTGCTGGGCGTCGAGCGGATCGGCGTCCGGGACAACTTCTTCGAACTGGGCGGGCACTCGCTGCTCGCGACCCGGGTGGTGACCCGGCTGCGCGACACGCTGGGGGTCGAACTCCCGCTCCGCGACGTCTTCGACGCCCGCACCGTCGAGGCGCTGGCCGAGCGGGTGGAGCAGCACCGTGCGGAGCGGGACGGGACGTCGGCCGGGCCCATCGAGCCGGTGGCGCGCGATCCGCGCGGGACGGAGCTCTCCTTCGCCCAGCGCCGGCTGTGGTTCCTCGAACAGCTCCAACCGGGCAACCCCGCCTATCACGTGGCGGGCGAACTCCACCTGGACGGCGAGCTGGACGTACCGGCACTGCGCGCCGCCCTCACCGAGGTGGTGCGCAGGCACGAGGCGCTGCGCACGGTGTACACCACCGTCGACGGTGAGCCGCGCCAGGTGGTGGCCCCGGTCCCGGCCGAGGTGCTGCCGGCGGCCACGCTCGACGCCCCCGGCCTGCTCGCCGAGCGCGCCGCGGCCTTCGCCGCCCGGCCGTTCGACCTGGCCGCCGCCCCCATGCGGGCGGAACTGGTGCGGCTCGGTGCGCGCCGTCACGTCCTTCTGCTGGCGCTGCACCACATCGCGTCCGACGGTTGGTCGCTGCGCGTCATGCTGCGCGAACTGGCCGAGCTGTACGCGGCGTTCCACGAGGGCAGGCCGTCGCCGCTGCCGGAGCCGGGCGTGCAGTACGCCGACTTCGCCGCCTGGCAGCGTGCCCGGCACCGTACGGCGGAAGGGGAACGGTCCCTGGCGCACTGGCAGGAGCGGCTGGCCGGCAGCCCGCCCGCGCTGGAGCTGCCCACGGACTTCCCGCGCGGCGAACTGTCCGGCCGGACCGCCGGCCGGACCGCGCGGCCCCTCGACGCGGCGCTGACCGGGAAGATCCACGAGCTGGCCGCACGCCACGCCGCCAGCCCGTCGATGGTGCTGCTCAGCGCGTTCCAGTCGGTGCTCTCCCGCTGGTCGGGACAGCACGACGTGCTGGTGGGCATGCCCGTCGCCGGGCGGGTCCGGCGTGAGGTCGAGGACACCGTCGGGCTCTTCGTCAACACCGTCGTCATCCGCGGCGACACCTCCGGCAGCCCCACCTTCACGGACCTCCTCGGCCGGGTGCGGCGTACGGCACTGGACGCCGACGCCTACCAGGACGTGCCGTTCGAGGAGCTGGTGGAACGGCTGGCCCCGCAGCGCGACATGTCGCGCACCCCGGTGTTCCAGGTCATGTTCAACATGCACAACCTGGACGCGTTCGAGATCGGCATGCCGGGTGTGTCCACCCGGCTCGTCGAGGCGCGGGACACCACGTCCAAGTTCGACCTGACCCTGTACGCCAAGCCCCGCGAGGACCGTATCGACCTCGAACTGGTCTACTCCGCCGACCTCTTCGCGCCCGAGACCGCGCAGGCGCTGCTCGACCAGCTCCACGGTCTGCTGGTGGCGGCCGGGGACGACCCGGACCGGCCGGTCGACACGCTCACGTACGGAACCGCACCGGCCGACGACACTCCCGCGGCGTTGCCGTCACTGCCCTGGACGGGCGCGGTGCACGAGAAGTTCACCGCGGCGGCACGCCGCCGCCCGGAAGCCGCCGCGCTGCTCCACCCCGCCGGGCGGCTCGACTACGCGGCCCTGAAGGACGCGTCGGCCACGGTCGCCGGCCTGCTGCGGGCCGCCGGCGTCGGGCCCGGCGACCGGGTGGCGGTGCACAGCGCGCGTTGCGCGGGGCTCGTGGTGGCGCTGCTGGGTGTGCTGCGGGCCGGGGCCGCCTTCGCGGTCCTCGACCGGGAGCACCCCGCCGCCCGTCGCACGGCGAACGCCGAAGCGGTGGCGGCCCGCGCCTGGATCGAGGTCGGTGACGCCGCGGACGGGCCCGCCGCGCTCGGGGTACACACCGGGATCACGTGCCGGATCGGCGCGGACGGGACGGTCTCCGGACCGGCCGGGCCGGTGACCCGGCACACCGGCGCCCCCGCCCGGCCGGAGGACACCGCCTACCTCGCCTTCACCTCGGGGTCCACCGGCGTCCCCAAGACGGTCGTGGGCCCGCACGGGCCGCTGGCGCACTTCGTGGACTGGTACACCACCACCTTCGGCATCGGGGCCAGGGACCGGTTCGCGCTCACCTCCGGGCTGAGCCACGACCCCCTGCTCCGCGACCTGTTCGTGCCGCTGGCCGTCGGGGCCCCGGTCCACGTGCCCGGCCCCGGGGACCTGGCCGCGCCGGAGGCGCTCGCCGCCTGGCTGGCCGCCAACGAAGTGACCGTCCTGCACCTGACCCCGCCGACCGCCCGTTTCCTGTCCGTCCTGCCGAAGGGCTCCCTGCCGTCGCTGCGCTACGCCTTCTTCGGCGGCGACGTCCTGGGCGCCCACGAGGTCCAGGTGATCCGGCGGCTCGCCCCCGGCGTCACGGTCGTCAACTTCTACGGCGCCACCGAGACCCCGCAGGCCCACGCCTGGCACGTCGTCGGTGACGACCCGGTGGGCAGCCAGCCGCTGGGCCGCGGCATCGACGGCAGCCGGCTGCTGGTGCTGCGCGGCGACGAGCCCGCCGCCGTCGGCGAGCTGGGCGAGATCGCCGTACGCAGCGCCCACCTCGCCGACGGCTACCTGAACGACCGGGAGGCCACCGCGCGCAGCTTCACCACCGGCCGGCACACCGGCCCCGGTGAACGCCTCTACCGCACCGGCGACCTCGGCCGGCTGCGGCCGGACGGCACGGTGGCCTTCGCGGGCCGTGCCGACCGGCAGGTCAAGGTGCGCGGCCACCGCGTGGACCCGGCCGAGACCGAGACCGTGCTGCGCGCCCACCCGGCCGTCGCCGACGCGCGGGTCCTGGCGGACACCGACGCCGCGGGGGAAACCGTGCTGCGCGGCTACGTCACGGCCGTCGGCGACGAGGACCCGGCGGCCCGCGCCCTGCGCGCCCACGCCGCCGAACGGCTCCCGGCCCACCTCGTCCCCGCGGCCGTCACCGTCGTCGCCGCCTTCCCGCTGACCCCGAACGGAAAGGTGGACGAGCGGGCCCTGCGCCGGCTGCCGGCCGACCGGGACACGGCGGGCAGCACACCGGACGCCGCGCCCGCCTCCGACCTGGAGCACCGGCTGACCGAACTGTGGCGTGACCTGCTGCGCACCCCGCAGGTGGGCCGCGAGGACAACTTCTTCGACCTCGGGGGCCACTCCCTGCTCGTCGTCCGCCTGCAAGCACTCATCGAACGCGAGCTGGGCCGCACGCTCAGCGTCGTCGAACTCTTCCGCTACCCCACTGTCGCCGCCCTCGCCCGGGCCCTCGGTGACCCGGCGCCGGACGACGCGGCGGCGGCACAGCGCGCGGCGGCCGACGCGGCACTCAGGAACGACCGGCGGGCCCGGCGCAGGCGCCGGCTCAGAGAGGAGCACACCGGTGGACACCACGCCTGACGACGGCCTCGACCGGATCGCGGTGGTCGGACTGGCCTGCCGGGTCCCCGGCGCCGACGACACCGAGCGGCTGTGGCAGAACCTGCTGGCCGGGCGGGAGTCGGTGGTCCGGCTCCCGGTCACCGGCGACGAGCCCGAGGGCTACGTCCCCGCCGCGGCCCCCCTGGACGGCCCCGGCGACTTCGACGCGGAGTTCTTCGGGATGACCCCGCGCGAGGCGGAGCTGACCGACCCGCAGCACCGGCTGTTCCTCGAACACTGCTGGACGGCGCTGGAACACGCCGGCTGCGACCCGGCCCGCTACGACGGCCGGGTAGGTGTCTGGGGCGGCTGCGGCGTCAACACCTACCTCGTCCTCAACGTACTGCCGCACTACCGGCGTGCGGACCTCCTGCGGGAGTACCCGGCCGCGCTGCTGCACGGCAACGACAAGGACTACCTGGCGACCCGTACGGCATACCGGCTCGGACTGACCGGCCCGGCGCTGTCCGTGCAGACCGCCTGCTCCACCTCGCTGGTGGCGGTCGCCCAGGCGTGCCAGTCGCTGCTGGACTACCAGTGCGACATGGCGCTGGCCGGCGGGGCGGCCCTGAAGCTCCCGCAGGAGTGGGGTTACGTCTACGAGGAAGGCGGCATCCAGTCGCCCGACGGGCACTGCCGGCCGTTCGACGCGGACGCCGGCGGCACGGTGTTCGGCAGCGGTGTCGGTGTCGTGGCCCTCAAGCGGCTGGAGGACGCGCTCGCGGACGGGGACACGGTGCACGCCGTCATCCTCGGCGCCGCGGTCAACAACGACGGGGCGCGCCGGGTCGGCTACGCGGCGCCGAGCGTCGACGGGCAGGCCGAGGTGATCGCCGAGGCGTACCGGGCCGCCGGGATCAGCGCGGCCACCGTCGGCTTCGTCGAGGCCCACGGCACCGGGACGGCGGTCGGCGACCCCATCGAACTGGCCGCGCTGGGCGAGGTGTTCCGCGCCGCCGGGGCCGCCGGGGCGTCGGTGTACGTGGGGTCGGTGAAGTCCAACCTCGGCCACCTCAACGCGGCTTCCGGCGTGCTCGGCCTGATCAAGGCGGTGCTCGCGGTCCGCACCGGCCAGGTGCCGCCCACCGTGCACTACCGGGCCCGCAACCCGATGACCGCGGCCGACAGCCCGTTCACCGTCAACAGCGCCCCGCAGCCCTGGCCGCGGCGGGACGCGCCGCGCCGGGCCGGCGTCAGTTCCTTCGGGGTGGGCGGCACCAACGTCCACGTCGTCCTGGAGGAGCCCCCGGCCCGTACCGAGGACGGCACCCGCAGGGTGCGCGCGCACCAGATCGTCCCGCTGTCCGCCCGCACTCCCGAGGCGCTGGAGCAGGCCAGGGAGCGGCTGGTGGCGGGGCTGCGCGACGGGGGCTGGGGCGCGCTGCCCGATGTCGCCCACACGCTCCAGCGGGGCCGCCGGCATTTCGCGCACCGGACGGCCGTCGTCCACACGACCGGTCCCGGGGCGGCGGAGGCCCTGGCCGAAGCGTCCGGGCGGCAGGCCGCCGACACGGCGCGGGTCGCCTTCCTCTTCCCGGGGCAGGGCAGCCAGTACAGCGGCATGACCGCCGGTCTGCTGGAGACCGAGCCGGTCTTCGCCACGGAGATCGAGCGGTGCGCCCGGCTGCTGCGCCCGGAGATCGGGCGTGACCTGCGGGAGCTGCTGGCGCGGCCCGCGCCGGAGGACGGGCCCGACCCGCTGACCTCCACCGGGCTGGCGCAGCCGGTGCTGTTCGCGGTCGAGTACGCGCTGGCCCGTACGGTGCAGGCGCTCGGCGTGGAGCCGGCCGGGATGCTCGGGCACAGTCTCGGCGAGTGGGTGGCGGCCACCCTGTCCGGTGTCTTCGCCCTGCCCGACGCCCTGCGGCTGGTGGCGGCGCGCGGCCGGCTGATGGCCCGGATGGCGCCGGGCGACATGCTGGCGGTGCAACTGCCGGAGGACGAGGCCCGCGCTCTGGAGCGGCCCGGTCTGGTGCTGGCGGCGGTCAACGCCCCGGGCCAGTGTGTGCTGTCCGGCACGCCGGAGGAAGTGGCGGAGGCGGCCGGCGAACTGGCCCGGCGCGGCGTGCCCACCCGGCTGCTGGAGACCTCGCACGCCTTCCACTCCCCCTCGCTCGACCCGATGCTCGACCCGTTCGCGGCGCTCGTCGCCGAGGTGCCGCGCAACGCTCCCCGGCTGCCCTTCGTGTCCGGGGTGACCGGCACCTGGATCACCGGGGCGCAGGCGACCGATCCCGCCTACTGGGCCGAGCAGGCGCGCCGCCCGGTGCGCTGCGCCGACGGGCTGCGGACGCTCGCCGACGGCGGACGGCCGGTGCTGCTGGAGGTCGGTCCCGGCCGGGCGCTGGGCCGGTTCGCGGCCCAGGTGACCGGGCCCGGCACGGCGGCGGTCGCCACCGTGCGCGGGCAGCGGCAGGCCGGGCCGGACGAGCGCACGCTGCTGAACGCCGTGGCGCGGCTGTGGGAACACGGCGTGGAGGTGGACTGGGCGGCGTTCTCCGCCCCTGAGGAGCGGCTCACCGTCCCGCTCCCCACCTACCCCTTCCAGCGCCGCACGCACTGGATCGACGCTCCCGGGGACGACCACCCGGCGAAGGACACCGCGACGGCCCCTGGGCAGGCCGCGACGAGCGCCCCGGCGCGGGACGCCGACGCCCCGCGGGAGGACCCCGTTCTCGTCCGGACCCGGCAGCTGTGGAGCGAACTGCTCGGCGTCGAGGACGTCGCGCCCGGGGACGACTTCTTCGTCCTCGGCGGCGACTCCCTCCTCGCCACCCGCCTCGCCTCGCGCATCCACCGCGCCCTCGGCGTCCGGCTGCCCCTGGACGAGCTGTTCGACGAGCCGTCCCTGGAGCGGATGGCCAAGCTCGTCACGGCCCACGGCGGCGCCATCGACCACGCCTCGACGGACCACACGGAGAAGCGATGACACCGTCCCCCGCCGGCCCTCTCTCCTTCTCCCAGGAGCGGGCCTGGTTCCTGGAACAGCTCACCCCCGGCACCGCGCTGCAGAACATCCCGCTGGCCGTACGGCTCACCGGCCGGCTGGACACGGCCGCCCTGACCGAGGCGCTGCGCGGCCTCGTGCGGCGGCACGGCGTGCTGCGCTCGTCGGTCACCGTCGTGGACGGTGTCCCGGTCCAGCGCGTCGAGGACCCCGGGCCGCTGCCCGTCCCGGTCACCGACCTGCGTACCGGTGACACCGCCGGCACCGAGGCGGCGGCCCACGACTGGCTGCGCCGGCAGGCACGGACGCCCATCCCCCTGGACCGGGCTCCCCTGATACGGGCCGCACTGGCGCGGGTGGGCGAGGACGAGCACCTGCTCGCCGTCACGGTGCACCACATCGCCTTCGACGGCTGGTCGGTCGGTGTCCTGATGAGGGAGCTGGGCGCCCGCTACGCCGCCGGCATCGCCGGCCAGGAGGCCGAGCTGCCCGAACTCCCCCTGAGTTACGCCGACTTCGCTGCACGCCAGCGTGCGGCGTTCACATCCGGCGAGATGGCCGACGACCTGGCCCACTGGCGGGACGAGCTGTCCGGCCCATTGCCCGTGCTGGAACTGCCCACCGACCGCACCCGCCCGGAAACGCCTGCCTACCGGGGCGCGACCGTCAGCCGGGTCCTGCCCCACGACGACGCCCAGGCGCTCGCGGAACTGGCCCGCGCCCAGGGCGTGACGCCGTACATGGTGCTGCTGGGCGGTTACGCCGCCCTGCTCAGCCGTTGGAGCGGCCAGTCCTCCGTCGTCGTCGGCAGCCCCGTCGCGGGCCGTACCAGCGAGGACCTGGACGACCTGATCGGCTTCTTCGTCAACACCATGGCGGTGCGCGTCGACCTGTCCGGCGACCCGGGCTTCGACGTACTGCTGCGCCGGGTGCGCAAGAAGGCACTGGGTGCCTACGCGCACCAGGGCGTGCCCTTCGAGAAGATCGTCGAGGAACTGGCCCCCGACCGGAACGGCAACCGGGCACCCGTCTTCCAGACCCTGTTCGTCCTGCAAAATGCCCCGCTGGAAGGGCTCCGCCTGCCGGGGCTGACGGTCGAGCCGCTCCAGGTGCACAACGGCACCGCCGCTTTCGACCTGCTGATGTCGGTCAGCCGGCTGCCGCAGGGCCTGACCGTGACCCTGGAGTACGACACCTCGCTCTTCGACGAGGCCACGGCCGTCCGGCTGCTGGAACAGTACGAGACGCTGCTGCGGGGCGCGGTGGCCGACCCCGGCACCCCGGTCTCGCGGCTCCCGCTCCTCGAAGCCGGGGAGGCGGAGCGGCTGCTGGCGCTGGGCCGGGGCGGCGAGGACTTCCCGGTCGGCGGCAGCCTGCACCAGGGCTTCGAGGAGCAGGTCCGCCGCCGCCCCGACGCCGCCGCCGTCACCTGCGGAGACCGTCACCTCAGTTACGCGGAACTCGACACGGCGGCGAACGAACTCGCCTCCCGTCTCCGTGCGTTGGGGATCAGCGCCGAGAGCCTGGTCGGCCTCTACCTGGACCGCGGCTTCGACACCGTCATCAGCATCCTCGCCGTGCTCAAGGCGGGAGCCGCGTACGTCCCCATGGACCCGGCCTACCCCGGCCCCCGCGTGGCCCGCATCCTCGGCGACGCCCGGCCGCCCGTCCTCGTCGTCCACGAACGGCTGCGCGGGCGGCTGCCGGAGTACGACGGACACCTGCTGGTGCTCGACGGCACCGACCGGCCCGCCACCCGCCCCACGCCCGCGCCCGCGCCCGCTCCCACCGGCCCGGACAACGCCGCGTACGTGATCTACACCTCCGGGTCGACCGGCACCCCCAAGGGTGTCCAGATCACCCACGCCAACGTGCTGCGGCTCTTCGCTGCGACCCGCTCCCGCTACCGCTTCGACCACCACGACGTGTGGCCGCTGTTCCACTCCTACGCGTTCGACGTGTCCGTGTGGGAGCTGTGGGGAGCGCTGCTGCACGGCGGCCGGCTGGTCGTCGTGCCGGACGCCGTCGCCCGCGACGCCGAGGCGTACCGGGAGCTGGTGCGCGCCGAAGGCGTCACCGTCCTCAACCAGACCCCGTCGGCCTTCGTGCACTTCTCGGCCGCCGACGCCCCGCACGACCCGGCCGAACTGGCTCTGCGCCTGGTCATCTTCGCCGGGGAGGCGCTGGAACCGGGCACCCTGAAGGGCTGGTTCGCCCGGCACGGCGACCGCACCCCGCGCCTGGTCAACATGTACGGGATCACCGAGACCACCGTCCACGTCACCCTCCGGGAGATGACGTCGGCCGACGTCACCACGGCGCGGCGCAGCCCGATCGGGCGCCCCATGCCCGACCTCGACCTGTACGTCCTGGACGGGCGGTGCCAGCCGGTGCCCACCGGCACCACGGGCGAGCTGTACGTGGGCGGCCCCGGGCTGGCCAGGTGCTACTTCGGCGCGCCCGCCCTGACCGCCGACCGGTTCGTACCGGACCCGTTCGGCCGCACGCCCGGCGCGCGGCTGTACCGCAGCGGCGACCTGGCGCGGATCACCGCCGACGGCGAGATCGAGTACCTGGGCCGCTCCGACCACCAGATCAAGGTACGCGGCTACCGCGTCGAAGCGGGCGAGATCGAGGCGCAGTTGCTCGACCACCCCGCCGTCGACTCCGCGGTCGTGGTGCCCCGGCCCGATCCGGGCGGCGACGTGCGGCTGACCGCGTACGTCACCTGCGGTGCCGGCCCGGTGTCCGAAGACGAGCTGCGGGCCCTGCTGGCGGAGCGGCTGCCCGGCTACATGGTGCCGTGGCGGGTGCTGGTGCTGGACGCCCTGCCGCTGACCGTCAACGGCAAGGTGGACCGTGCCGCGCTGCCCGCCGCCGACAGCGTCCGCCCGGCCGTGGCCACCACGTACGAGGAGCCGCGGGACGCGGTGGAGCGGGCCGTGGCCGCCGCCTGCGCCGCGGTGCTCGGACTGGACCGGGTGGGCAGGTCGGACAACTTCTTCGAGCTGGGCGGGCACTCCCTGCTGGCCACCCGGCTGGTCTTCCGGCTCCGGGCCGAACTGGGCACCGAACTGCCGCTGCGCGCCCTGTTCGAGGTGCCCACGGCCGCGGGCATCGCCGCGGCCGTCCGGGCCGCGCAGGAGCAGCGCGGCGCCGCGCCCGCGGCCCGGGACCTGGCCGCGGACGCCGTACTCCCCTCCGGCCTGGCCGGCTTCACCGCCCCGGCGCCCCACCTGCTCGCCAAGCCCACCCACATCCTGCTCACCGGCGCCACCGGATTCCTCGGCGCGTTCCTCCTGCGCGAACTGCTGCGCACCACGGACGCCGCCGTCCACTGCCTGGTACGCGCCGACGACGACGCCCGGGCCCGGCAGCGGCTGACGGAGGCGGCCCTGCGCTACGGCCTCGACGACCCGGGACAGGACAGCCGGGTCGTGCCGCTCGCCGGCGACCTCGCCGCCCCGGGCCTGGGCCTCACCGCGCGGCAACGCGACCGGCTCGCGGACACCGTGGACGCGATCTACCACTGCGGTGCCGGCGTCAACCTCGTCTACCCCTACGAACAGCTCAAGGCCGCCAACGTGGACGGCACCGCGGAACTGGTGCGGCTGGCCGGCCGCACCCGGCGCGCCCCGCTGCACCACGTCTCGACCGTCGGCGTCTTCGGCGCCGTGCCCGGACACGGCGGGCCGGTCCGGGAGACCGACCTGCCCGGCCCCGCCGGTGCGCTGCGCCAGGGCTACACGCAGAGCAAGTGGGTCGCCGAGCGGATCGTGTGGCAGGCCGCGGCCGCCGGGCTGCCGGTGACCGTGCACCGGCCGAGCCGTGTCGCCGGCGACAGCCGCAGCGGCGCCTGCCAGACCGACGACTACCTGTGGCGGGTGATCAAGGGGTGTGTGCAGGCGGGCCGCTACCCCCGCGACGTCCGGGTGCTCACCGACCTGGTGCCGGTCGACCACGTCAGCTCCGCCATCGTCGCGCTGTCCCGCACGCCGGAAGCCCTGGGCCGGGCACACCACCTGGTCAACCCCCGGCCGGTGCCGCTGAGCGACGTACTCGAACACGTCCGCACCTTCGGCTACGACCTGACCGGCCTGCCCTTCACCGACTGGGCAGGCGCCGTCGCCGCGGACCCGGACAACGCGGCCTACCCCCTGCTGGGCGTCCTGGAGTCGAGCACCGAAGCCGCCGGCGAACTGCGCTTCGCGCAGGACGACACGGCCGCGCTGCTCGAACCCGCCGCCCTCCGGTGCCCCGCCACCGACGCGGAACTCCTGCACCGCTACCTGGATCACTTCGTCAGCACCGGGTTCCTGCCGGCCCCGGTCCGCACCCACCTCTCCGACGACACCACGAGGAACCACTCATGACCACAGCGACCCAGTCCTCCTACTACAGCTCCGGTGAACACCCCCACCCCGAGTACGAACTGGAGCGGCTCCGCGCCCAGGCCCTGGTCTTCTGGCCCAAGGAACTGCGCCACCTCCAGCAGCTCGGCCTGCGCCCCGACATGGACGTGCTCGACGCCGGATGCGGCCCCGGCTTCATCACCGAGGCGCTGCTGGAGAGCCTGCCGCAGGGCACCGTCACCGGACTCGAACTCGACGCGGGCCTGCTCGCGCAGGCACGCGGCCGGCTGGCCCCCGAGGAGGGCGGGCGGCTGAACCTGCTCCAGGGCTCCATCACCGAAGCCCCGCTGCCGGACGCCGGGTTCGACCTGGCGCTGGCCCGGCTCGTGCTCCAGCACATCGCCGAGCCCGCCCGGGCCCTGACCGAACTGGGCCGCCTGCTGCGCCCCGGTGGCCGCCTCGTGGTGGCCGACGCCGACGACGCGCTGTGGGGCAGCATCCACCCCGGCATCCCCGGTCTCGCCGACGTCATGGAGATGCGGCGCCGGCACCAGGCGCAGCGCGGCGGCAACCGCTACGTCGGGCGCGCCGTACCCGCCATGATGCGCGCCGCCGGGTTCACCGACATCACCGTCGAGGCCGTGGCCGTCACCAGCGACGAGCTGGGCATGGACGCCCTCGCCGGCCAGCTCGACGTGCGGGCGCGCACCGCCCTGATGGTCAAGGAGGGCGTGATCTCCGAGGAGCAGGTGGAGCGTACCCAGGAGGAGGTCCGGCAGTTCCTGGCCGACCCGGCCTCGTCCTTCATGCTGCTGATGTTCCTCTACAGCGGCGTCAAGCAGGGCGGTGAGCGCCGGTGAGCGGCGACGTGCCCGCGACCGCCTGGGCGGTCGTCGTCAACCACGAGGAGCAGTACTCGGTGTGGCCCGGTGACCGCCCGGCCCCGCCGGGCTGGCGGGAGGAGAGCCGCCACGCCACCCGCGAGCAGTGCCTGGAGCACATCGCCCAGGTGTGGACCGACATGCGGCCGCTGAGCCTGCGGAACCGGATGGAGAGGCCGGCATGACGTACGGAACCGATGCCCTGCCCGTCGGGGAGGACACCGACGAGCTGCGCGACTTCGCCCCGGACACCCTGGTGCGGGCGCTGCGCACACGCAGCGGCAAGCAGCCGGACCGGGTGGCGTACACCTTCCTGCACAACGGCGAGACGATCGGCGAGGAGCTGACGTACCAGCAGCTCGACGTGGCCGCCCGGGCCCGTGCGGTGGCGCTGGACGACGCGGGCCTCGGCGGCCGCAACGCCGTGCTCCTGCACGCGCCGGGACTGGAGTTCGTCAAGGCGTTCGCCGGCTGCCTCTACGCCGGGACGGCCGGGGCGCCGCTCCAGGTACCGCACAACGCCGCGGGCGTGGAACGGCTGCTGCGGGTCGTCGAGGACACCGGGTCCCCGGTCGTCCTCACCGACACCGAGACCCGTGACGACGTCCTCGCCCGGTTCGGTGGCACCCCGGGCGTGGCGGAGCTGACCTGGCTCACCACGGACACGGTCGACCCGGGCGCCGCCGAGCGGTGGACCGAGACGGAACCTGACCCCGAACACACCGCCCTGCTCCAGTACACCTCCGGCTCCACCGGCCGCCCCAAGGGCGTGATGGTCTCGCACCGCAACTTCTGCGTGCAGGCCGCCGAGAACCAGGAGGTGTGGCACGTCAGCGACGACGACATCGGCGTCTCGTGGCTGCCCACGTTCCACGACATGGGCCTGATGTACGGCGTGGTCATGCCGCTGTGGCGCGGCATGCGGGTCTACCTGATGGCGCCGCAGGCGTTCGTCCGGCGGCCCCGCCGCTGGCTGGAGGCGATCAGCCGCCACCGCGGCACCCTGTCGGCGGGCCCCAACTTCGCCTACGACATGTGCAGCCGGGTGGCCGAGACGGAGGGCGTCGACGGGCTGGACCTGTCGTCCTGGCGGATGGCGGTCTGCGGCGCCGAGCCGGTACGCATGCCGAGCATGGAACGCTTCGCCGCGGCCTACGCGCCCGCCGGGTTCGCCCACCGCGCGCTGGCCCCCGGCTACGGGCTGGCCGAGAACACCCTGAAGGTCTCCGCGACCCCGGCCGACCAGGACTACCGCACCCTGTGGGTCTCCGGCGCCGCGCTCGCCGCGGGCCGCGCCGAGCCGGTCACCGCGGACACCGCCGGAGCCGTGCCGGTCGTCTGCAACGGCCCCCACCAGACCGGCACGACCGTACGCATCGTCGACCCCGTGACCCGCCGGGCCCGCCCGGACGGCGAGGTCGGGGAGATCTGGGTGCAGGGCGGCAGCGTCGCCAAGGGCTACTGGCGGCGGCCCGCGGAGACCCGGGAGACCTTCCGGGCCCGCATCGCGGACGAGGAGTCCGGCACGTTCCTGCGCACCGGCGACCTCGGATTCGTCCACGAGGGCGAGCTGTACCCGACCGGCCGCTGGAAGGACCTCATCATCGTCGACGGCCGCAACCTGTACCCGCAGGACATCGAACTGACCGTGGAGAAGTCCCACCCCGCGCTGCACCCCGCCTGCGCCGCCGCCTTCCCGGTCGAGCGCGACGGACGCGAACAGCTCGTGGTGCTCGTCGAGACCAACCCGGGCGTGACCGCCTCCGGCGACGACCTCGCCGCCCGGGTCGCCACCGCCGTCGGACAGCACCACGAGGTGCTGCCGGCCGAGGTGGTCCTCGTACGCCGCCGCAGCCTGCTCAAGACCACCAGCGGGAAGATCCAGCGCCGCGCCTGCAAGCAGAGCTACCTGGACGGCACGCTCCAGTACGCCGGGCAGCACGCACCGGACGGAAAGGACGAGGCCCGTGGAGCCTGACACCTCCGAAGCCCGCGGACAGGTGTTCCGCTGCTGGTCCGCACAGGGCGGCGACCGGCCGCTGACCGTGGCCGGCGCCCAGGGAAGCTGGTTCTGGGACCACGACGGCAACCGCTACCTCGACCTGGCGTCCCAGCTGGTCAACGTGAACCTGGGGCACCAGCACCCGCGTCTGCTGGCGGCCGTCACCGAGCAGGCCGGCCGTCTGTGCACCGTCGGGCCGCACTTCTCCGACGACACGCGCGACCAACTGGCGCGGCTGATCGCCGAGCGCGCCCCCGGCGACCTGGACCGGGTCTTCTTCACCAACGGCGGCACCGAGGCCAACGAACACGCCGTCCGCATGGCCAGGCTGTCCACCGGCCGGTCCAAGGTGCTCACCGCCTACCGCTCCTACCACGGGGCCACCAGCGGCTCGATCACCCTCACCGGGGACCCCCGCCGCTGGCCCAACGAGCCGGGCCTGCCGGGCGTCGTGCACTTCTTCGGGCCGTACGCCTACCGCACGGCCTTCCACGCGCAGGACGAACAGCAGGAGTGCGCGCGGGCGCTGGGCCACCTCGAAGAGGTCTTCCGCATGGAAGGCCCGCACACCGTCGCCGCCGTCCTCCTGGAGACGGTGGTCGGCACGAACGGCGTGCTCGTCCCGCCGGACGGCTACCTCCAGGGCGTACGCGAGCTGTGCGACCGCTACGGGGCCCTGCTCATCTGCGACGAGGTCATGGTCGGCTTCGGGCGTGTCGGCGAGTGGTTCGCCGTCGACGCGTGGCAGGTCACCCCCGACCTGATCACCTTCGCCAAGGGCGTCAACTCCGGCTACGTACCGCTGGGCGGGGTCATCGTCTCCGAGCGGGTGGCGGCGGCGTTCGAGGACCGGGTCTACCCCGGGGGCCTGACCTACTCCGGGCACCCGCTGGCCTGCGCGCCGGGCATCGCCACCATCGAGGTCTTCGAGGAGACCGACCTGCTGGCGCACGTGCGGCGGATGGGCCGGGAGGTGATGGCGCCCGCGCTGGAGAAGATGGCCGCTCGGCATCCGAGCGTCGGCGAAGTACGCGGCCGCGGCCTGTTCTGGGCGATCGAGCTGGTCCGCGACCGGGAGAGCCGGGAGCCGCTGGTGCCCTTCAACGCCACCGGCGCCGAGGCCGCGCCGATGGCCGAGGTGATGGCCGCCTGTGTCGCCGCGGGCGTCTGGCCGATGTGCCAGATGAACCGCGTCCACCTCGCGCCGCCCCTGGTGATCACCGAGGAGGAGCTGCGCGGGGGTCTGGAGGCCGTCGACGCCGCCCTGGACACCGCCGACGCGTACGCCACCCGATGACCGCCGGTCCGGCCGTTCCCCCGGCGGCCGGGCCGGTCCCCCGCCCGCAGTGGCCTCCGTTCCGAAGGCCCCACCTCCACCCCACCCGACTCGCCGCAGGAGGGCGAATTCGTTCCATGAGTACTTCACTGAGTACTTCACTTTCCCCCGCGTCCACCCACGCGCCGCCCGCCTCCCGGGACTGGCTGCGGCGCTACGGGCCCGAGCGCCCCCGCGCCGCGGCGCGCCTGGTCTGCTTCCCGCACGCGGGCGGCGGCGCGAGCTTCTACCGCCGCTGGGCGGCCCTCCTGCCCGAGACCTACGACCACCTCGCGGTGCAGTACCCGGGCCGCGAGGACCGCATCGGCGAGGAGAGCGCCGGCGCGATGGGACCGCTCGCCGACCGGATCGCCGAGGCGCTGACGCCCCTGGCGGACCGGCCGCTGATCCTGTTCGGCCACAGCATGGGCGCCTCGATCGCCTACGAGGTCGCCCGCCGGCTCCAGGAACACGGCCGTACCCCCCACCACCTGGTCGTCTCCAGCCGGCTGTCCCCCAGCCGCGAACGCCCCGGCACCGTCCACCTCCTGGACGACGAGGCATTCCTGCGGGAACTCGCCGCGTTCGGCGGCATCAGCCAGGAGGTGCTCCGCCACCGCGAACTGCGCGACCTCGTCCTGCGGCCGATGCGCAGCGACTACCGGCTCATCGAGACCTACCAGCCGACGGCCACCCCCGCGCTGGAGTGCCCGGTCACGGCGGTGCGCGGCGACCAGGACCACTCTCACCCGGCCGGCGAACTGCGCGCCTGGGCCGAGGTGGCGGGGGACGACTTCCGGCTCGTCACGCTGCCCGGCGACCACTTCTACCTCGCCTCCCGGACCCGGGAGCTGATCGAGCTGCTGCTGCCGCGGTTCGCCCCGGAGCCGGTGCCGGGCGGCGCGCTCCCGGTTTCCTGAGCCCGGTCTCCCGGACCCGGTCTCCTGGGCCCCCGGACCCGAGCGGCCCCCGCTCCCCAGCGCCACGTTCGACCACGCCACCGCACGACGGAGGATCCCCATGACGCACCTGCACGCCTCACCCCGCCCCGGCCCGGCCGTCCGGCGCCGTTCCGGCGACCGTTCCCTGTTCTCGGTGTCCAAGGAGTGGAACGGCGCCACCCTGCCCGCGCTGGTCCGCGCCAACGTCCCGGGCCTGGACCTCGCAGCCTGGATCACCACCCACAAGAGCACCGTCGACGAACTGGCCCACCGCGCGGCGGCCGTGCTCTTCCGCGGATTCGACGTCCCGGGGGCCGCGGCGTTCCGGACCGCGATGAACGCCCTGTCCCCGCACGTCCTGGACTACGGTGAGCGCTCCTCACCGCGCAGCGAGGTCACCGCCGGCGTCTACACCTCGACCGAGCACCCCGCCGACCAGCACATCCGGCTGCACAACGAGCAGTCGTACACCGACAACTGGCCGGTCCGCATCGTCTTCTGCTGCGAGCTGGCCGCCACCAGCGGCGGGCGCACCCCCCTGGCCGACTCCCGCAAGGTGCTGGCCAGGCTGCGCCCCGAAACCGTGGCTCGGTTCGAGGAGCTGGGCGTCGCCTACGTGCGCAACTACCTGCCCGGCATCAGCCTTTCCTGGCAGGAGGCCTTCCAGACGGAGCGGCGTGCGGATGTCGACGCCTACTGCGCCCGGGCGGGCATCACCGTCGAATGGGTCGGCGACACCCACCTGCGGACCCGCCAGGTACGGCCGGCCGTACGCACCCATCCGGTGACCGGCGAGCGCACGTGGTTCAACCACGCGGTCTTCTTCCATGTGACCTCGCTGCCCGAGGAGGTGACACGGGGGCTGCTCGACTCGCTCCCCCTGGAGGACCTGCCGTACCACACGTACTACGGCGACGGGACGCCCATCGAGGACCGCACCCTCGCCGAGATCCGCGCCGCGCTGGACGCGGAGACCCGTTCCTTCGCCTGGCAGCCCGGTGACGTGCTGCTCGTCGAGAACATGCTCAGCGCGCACGCGCGGGAGCCCTTCGAGGGCCCGCGCCGCATCCTCACCGCCATGGCCGACCCGATCAGCGACTTCGACACGAACGGGAGAACCGCATGACCGCGACGACCGCCCCCGCCACCGCGGCCGGCCCCGGGCCCCGGCGCCGCCGGGCCGGCGCCGGGTCGGCCACCGAACTGGTCCGCAGCCGCCCGCTGCACGACGAACCGTTCCTGCTGCGGGTGGACGCCGCGGTCCAGGGTCTGGAGCTGGACCAGTGGATCGCCGGCCACCACGACCGGGTGACGGCGGACCTCGACCGGTACGGCGCCGTCCTCTTCCGGGGTTTCGCCGTCGACGGGCCGGAAGCCTTCGGACGGGCGGCCCGGGCCATCTCGCCCGACCTGCTGGACTACCTGGAGCGGGCCGCGCCCCGCACCGAGGTCGCGGACAAGGTCTTCACCTCGACCGAGTTCAACGAGGACCAGTGGATCCCGTTCCACCACGAGATGTCCTACTCCCACAACTGGCCGAGCAGGCTGTACTTCTACTGCGACCTGCCCAGTACCGACCGGGGCGCCACACCCGTGGCCAGTGAACGGGCCGTCCTGCCCAGGATTCCCGCCGAGGTCCGCGAACGGTTCGAGCGGCACGGCGTCCTCTACGTCCGCAACTACGGCCCGGACCTCGACCTGCCCTGGCAGGAGGTCTTCCAGACCACCGACCGGGCCGAGGTCGAGGCGTACTGCCGTTCCTCCCGTACCGAGTTCGCCTGGACCGGCCGGGACGGGCTGCGCACCCGGTCCGTCCGCCAGGCCACGGCCCGGCACCCGCGAACGGGCGAGATCGCCTGGTTCAACCACGCCCATCTCTTCCACGTCTCCAACCTCCCCCCTGAGGTGTCCGCGGCGCTCACCGGGGAGTTCGGCACGGAAGGGCTGCCGCGCAACGCCTACTACGGCGACGGCGCCGCCATCGAGGACGACGTCGCGGACATGATCCGCGGCCTCTACCGCGAGGCCGCGGTGTCCTTCCCGTGGGAACGGGGGGACGTCCTCGTCGTCGACAACTTCCTGGCCACCCACGCGCGGGAGCCCTTCACCGGCGACCGCCGGATTCTCGTCGCCATGTCCGACCTTCATGTGAATCGAGGTAACCGATGACCAGCGTCGAGGGCTACCGTCTCTCGCCCGCCCAGCTCCGGGAGTGGCAGCGCGGCGGCGACCGCCGGCTGACCGCGCGGCTGCGCCTGACCACCCCGGCGGACCGCGACCGGCTGCGGTCGGCGCTGGAGACGGTCGCCGCACGGCACGAAGTGCTGCGCCTGCGGCTCCTCCAGTACCCCGGCGTACGGGTTCCGCTGCAAGGCATCGACGAGGACGCCGCCGTCCCGCTGGAGGACGCCGAACCGGCCGGCCCCTGCGACCTCTTCGGCGGCCCGCTGTTCCACGCCGCGCTGGTCGACCTGCCCGGCGGCGGACAGGAACTCGTACTGCGGGCGTCCGCCCTGCTCAGCGACTCCGCCGGACTGCGCGTCCTGCTCGGCGAACTGGCCACCGCCTACCAGGGCGGCACCCTCGGCGACGACCCGGACCGGCTCCAGTTCCTCGATGTCTCGGAGTGGCTGCTGGAGCAGGCCGACGAGGCCGGCGCGCCGACCGCGCAGGCCGCGCAGGCCGCGCAGGGCACGGTGATCGAGCGGCTGTCGCTGCCGTTCTCCGACGGCGGACCGGCGCAGGCACCGAACGTGCTCCGTGCCGAGCTGAGCCGCGCCGCCACCGAGGCACTCCACCGTCGGGCCGGCATCCAGGGCGTACCGGTACGGTCGCTGGCCCTGGCCGCCTGGGCGCTGTCCCTGGCCGGCCGTAACGGCGCCGGGGCCGACGACGCCGTCTTCCCGCTCGGCCTGCACGTCGACGGCCGCTCGGCGCCCGGAACCGAAACCGTCGTGGGTCCCTTGGACGGCCGGCTCGCCGTCGGCATCCCGCTGCCGCTTCCCGCGGCGCCCAAGGAGCTGCTCGACGTCGTCCAGCGGCAGGTCACCCGGGCCGTCGGGGCGGACGGGTACGCCGGGCCCGCCGGGGACGAGGAGTTCGCCGCCGGGTTCGCCGCGTCCGAGCCGGAGGCCGTACGGGAGTGGGCGGGCCTGCCCGTCGCGGGCCTGACCGTGGACGGTCCGGCGCCGGTGTCCCCGCTCCACCTGAGTGTCGAGATCGCGCCGGAGGCCATCCGCCTCGCACTGCACCACGACACGTCCCGCTACGGCGGCGAGGCCGTACAGCGGCTGCTGGACGGCACCGTCGCGGTCCTGACCACCCTTCCCGCGGCGTTCGAGGACGAGCGCGCGCTGCGCGTCTGCGGCGAGCAGGAGGCCGGTCTCCTGGCGCGATGGAGCCGGGGCGGCACGCTCGCGGAGGACGCCCCCGGCACCCTCGTCGAGGCGTTCGACGCGGCCTTCGCGGCGGCCGACGCCGCGGCACCGGCCGTGGTGTCCGCCGACGGCACGGTCTCCTTCGCCGAGCTGGACCGCGCCGCCTCCGCGGTGGCCGCCGCCCTCGTCGGGGCGGGCGTCGCCGCCGAGGAGCCGGTGGCCGTGCCCGCCGAGCGTTCCTGGCGCACCGTCGCCGCGCTGATCGGTGTGCTGCGGGCCGGGGCCGTCTACGTACCGCTGGACATCGCGGCGCCCGCGGCACGGCAGGTGTCGCTGCTGCGGGCGGTCGAGGCGCGGCGGCTGGTGGCCCCGGACGGGCACGGCGTGCCGGCCGGGCTGGCCGGGGAGGTCGAGATCCTCACCCCGCCCTCCGCCGCGGCCCCGGCGCCCGCCGCGCTGCCGCAGGTCCGGCCGGACGATGCCGCGTACATCATCTTCACCTCCGGCTCCACCGGCGCGCCGCGCCCCGTGGTCGTCGAACACCGCGCGGTGGCGCACCTGTTGCGGGCGCTGAAGGCGACGGTGCACGCCGACGCCGGTCCGGGGCTGCGGGTCGCGGTGAACGCCCCGCTGACCTTCGACGCCTCCGTCAAGCAGCTGATCCAGCTCGCCGCCGGGCACACGCTGTGCCTCGTACCGGACGAGATCCGCCACCACGGCGGTGAGCTGCTGGCCCACCTCGCCGAGCAGCGGGTCGACGTGTTCGACTGCACGCCCTCCCACCTGCGCGCGGTGCTGGCGGCCACGGCGGGCACCGGGGCCACCCTGCCCGGCACCGTCCTGATCGGTGGCGAGGCGGTCGACCAGTCCCTGTGGGACACCCTCGCCGGCCTCGACGGGGTGCGCGCCGTCAACGTCTACGGCCCGACCGAGTGCACCGTCGACGCCACCTTCGCCGAGATCACCGGCGGCACCCGGCCCACCATCGGCCGGCCGCTGCCCGGCACCGACGTCCTGGTCCTCGACGCGGACCTGCGGCCCGTACCGCCGGGTGTGGCGGGCGAGTTGTGCGTCGCGGGCCCGCAACTGGCCCGCGGGTACCTCGGGGACCCGGAGACCACCGCGCGCCGCTTCGTGACCGCCGAGGCGCTGCCGGACGGCGCCCGGCGGGTCTACCGCACCGGCGACCGGGTGCGGTACCTGGCCGACGGCACCCTCGCCTACCTCGGCCGTACCGACGACCAGGTGAAGGTCCGCGGCTTCCGGGTCGAGCCCGGCGAGATCCAGGCCGTCCTCGGCACCCACCCGGGCGTCGCGCAGGCGGTGGTGGTGGCCCGCGAGAGCGCGGACGGCACCACGCTGACCGGTTACGCCAGGCCCGTCGCCGAAGCCGTGACCGGCCTCGACCCGGACCGCGTCGCGGGCGTCAACCCGCACGAGACCCGCTACCTGTACGACGAGATCTTCCTCCAGCGCACCTACCTGCGCGGGGACGTGACCCTGCGCGAGAACGCCGTCGTCGTCGACGTCGGCGCCAACATCGGCATGTTCTCGCTCTTCGTCCACCAGCTGTGCCCGAGCGCCTCGCTCTACGCCTACGAGCCACTGGCCCCGGTGTACGAGCACCTGCGGACCAACACCGCCCGGTTCGGGGTGCGGGCGAAGACCTTCCCGTACGGCCTGGGGGCCGCGGACGCCGAGCTGTCGTTCACCTACTACCCCGGCTATTCGATGATGTCCGGCGTCAGCGCGTACGCCGACTCGGACTCCGAGGTCGAGGTCATCAAGCGCTACCTGGCCAACGAGCGGGGGCAGGGCCTGGAGGACAGCGGCCGGCTCCTCGACCGGGCCGACGAGCTGCTGGCGGACCGGTTCCGCGGCGAGGAACTGCGCACGCGGGTACGGCGGTTCTCCGACATCGTCGACGAGGAACGCCTCACCCGTGTCGACCTCCTCAAAATCGATGTCCAGCGGGCCGAACTGGACGTGCTGCGGGGCATCGACGCCCGCCA
This sequence comes from Streptomyces sp. NPDC026394, assembly GCF_055567735.1. Classification (NCBI taxonomy): domain Bacteria; kingdom Bacillati; phylum Actinomycetota; class Actinomycetes; order Kitasatosporales; family Streptomycetaceae; genus Streptomyces; species Streptomyces sp. NPDC026394. The sequence continues at coordinate 6,939 of NZ_JBVHPX010000036.1, read as the reverse complement.
CTGGGGCCTGGTGCAGCAGGTCGTGATGGAGGTGCACGACGGCGCGGGCACCGCCACCGAGGGGCGCCTCGGGGAGATCGTCGCCCTCCTGGAGGAGCAGGGCTTCACGGTCACGGCGGAGCAGGACAGCCTCCTCGAAGGCACCGACCGGCACTCCCTGTACGCGGTCCGCGCCGGGTACGCCGACGACCCGCGCCCCGTCGTCGCCGACGCCCGCACCCAGGCGCCCGTGAACGGCGTGGTGCTGCGGGACTGGCTGGCCGAGCGGCTCCCCGCGCACCTCGTACCGGGCGCGGTGGTCACGCTCGACGCCTTCCCGCTGACCCGTAACGGGAAGATCGACCGTGCGGCGCTGCCGGAGCCCGCCGAGCGGGACCGGACGTCCGCGGAGCTGGTGCCGCCCCGCAACCGTACGGAGGAGGTGCTGGCCGAGGTCTGGCAGGAGGCGCTGCGGCTGGACCGGGTGAGTGTGGAGGACGACTTCTTCCGCCTCGGCGGGGACTCGATCCGGGCGATCCAGGTGCAGGTGGCGGCCGGCAGCCGGGGGCTGGAGGTCCAGCTTCGGGACATCTTCGGCTGCGCCACGATCCGTGAACTGGCCGAAGCCGAGGGCACGGTCCTCACGGAGACCGCGCCGGCGCAGTAGCCGGGCCGCTCGTCCGGCGGCGTGGTCCGGCCGGTGGGGACGCGTCCCCACCGGCCGTTCGCCGTGCTCCCGTCCTGCGGACGAAGAGCGCCGGGCGGTGGCGGAGCGGTACGACACCGTGGCGGCCTCCACGGTCGTCGCGCGGGCTACGACGCCACCACCCGGCTGTACCGGCCCGGTGTGCGGTGATTTACGGGGGTGGCACACCGGCCGGTGTCCGGGCCCGCCGTACGGCGGGCGGTGGGTCACGCGGGCACGCTCTCCCCTTGCGGCTCCGCGACGGTCCGGTGGCCGGGCTGCGCCTTCTTGGCACCGGGGATGAGGAGGAAGGCGATGACGGCACCCAGCAGGGCGGTCGCCGCGCACACGGCCATGGACAGGGTCATGCCGTGGGCGAAGGCGCGGTGGGCCGCGTCGAGGAGCGAGCCGCCCTGCTCGGCGGGCATGCCGTGCACCGCGTCGGCCGCCTCCCCGAGGGAGTGGCGCATCCCGGCCGGGACCGTACCCGGCAGCGCGTTCCCGTACGCGAGGGCCAGCACGCTGCCGATGACGGCGACGCCGAACGCCGAACCGAGTTCCTGCACCGTGTCGTTCATGGCGGACAGCCGTCCCGAACTCTCCGGGGGGCCGGCGCTCATGAGGACGTCGTTGACCGGGGCCACGGCCAGGCCCATACCGGCGCCGAGCAGTACCAGCCCCACGGCGGTGGGCGGATAACCGGCCCCGGGCGCGAAGAAGGCCAGCACGCCCAGGCCCGCGGCCATGGTGGCCAGGCCGAGCGCGATGGTGACCCGGGCGCCGATCGCCTTGGCGACGGCCGGGGACAGCGGAGAGGAGACGACGATGGCGGCGGCGAGCGGCACGGTGGCCAGTCCCGCGGACATCGGCGAGAAGTTCAGCACCAGTTGGAGCTGCTGGGTGACCACGAAGGCCCCGCCCAGCAGGGAGAACATCAGGAAGGCCATGGTGCCGCTGGCCCCGAGGAACTGCCGGGAGAACATCAGCCGCAGGTCGAGCATGGGCTCCTTGGCGGTCGCCTGGCGCAGGAAGAAGAGCGCCAGCACCACCAGTCCGCCGAGGAGCGGGGTGAGCACGACGCCCGAACCCCACCCGCGCGTCGGCGCGGAGATGACCCCGAAGAGGACGCCGCCCATGCCGACCGTGGACAGCACGGTGCCCGGGAGGTCGGCCCGGCGCGCGACGGGATCCTTGGACTCCGGCACGATCCAGGCGACACCGATGAGCGCCAGGACGACGACGGGGACGTTGAGGACGAAGACGGCGCCCCACCAGAAGTGCTCCAGCAGCACGCCGCCCAGCAGCGGGCCGAGCACCATGCCGAGCGCGGTGACCGCGCCCCAGCGTCCGATGGCGGAAGCGCGCTCCTCGGCGGAGAAGACGTGGACCAGGATCGACAGGGTGCCCGGCATGAAGAACGACCCGCCGACGCCCATCAGTCCGCGGGCCGCGACGACCTGCCACGGTTCCTGCGCGAAGGCGCCCAGTCCGGAGGCGATGCCGAAGACGACCAGGCCCACGACGAGCATCTTCTTGCGCCCGAAGCGGTCCGAGAAGCTGCCCGCGGTGAGCAGGACGCCGGCCAGCACCAGGGTGTACGCGTCCACGAACCACTGGAGTTCCTCGGTCCCGGCCCCCAGCTCACGGCTCATCGTCGGCAGCGCGACGTTGAGCACCGTGGTGTCGATCGAGACCACGAACACGGCCAGGCACAGCACCGCCAGTATCGCCCAGCGGCGTGGATGTCCCTGTTCCATATCCCCTCCAGTACGACGTTCGATCGCTAGTACAGCGTACGACTCTCGGGCACTGTACTCTAGATCGCACGCCGGCACCACCAGCACACGCAAGGCACACCCCGGCCCCATGGAGGCGCAGTGACGGACGGCAAGCACAAGGTGAGCGCGGCCTGGCTGGAGGACAAGCCGCCCCGCAGACAGCAGCCGCTCTCCCGGGAGCAGATCGTCCGCGGCGCGGTGGAATACCTGGAGCAGCACGGGCTGGAAGAGCTGAGCATGCGCAAGCTCGCCGCCCACCTCGGCACCGCGGCGACGTCGCTGTACTGGCACGTGGTCACCAAGGACCAGTTGTTCGACCTCGTCCTCGACGAGATCTTCGGCGAGGTGCGCCTTCCCGAGGAGGACGGCGAGCCGCTGGAGGATCTCCGCCGGGTCATGCACGAGGTGCGGCGGGTGCTGAGCCGCTACCCGGAGGCCGCGCGCCTGGCCGCGAGCCGCCCGACGCTGGGCCCCCGCGCGCTCCGCGTGGTCGAATACACCCTCGGCGCACTGCTGCGGACGGGATATCCCGAGGAATCCATCGCCCACGCCTACAACCTGATCGCCGACTACACCATCGGCGGCGTCCTGGTGGAACTCTCACGGAAGCGGCTCACCGGACCCGACGCCCCTTCCGGGGAATCCTCCGAGGACGCCGACACCATGCGCTCGTTCGTGGAATCACTGCCGAGCGAGAAATTCCCCCACTTCGTCCGGCTCAGCGGCCTGCTCGTCACGGCCAACGACGAGGAGAGCTTCGCATTCGGGCTGGACCGGCTGCTGGCGGGAATCAGCAACGACCTGGAGAAGTGACCGCCGCGGCATATTGGCCTTTCGCCGGGAAAGGCCAATACACCGGCACACCGCGTCCGGTGAATCCGCCGAACCGGAGAAATCCAGCGGGCGTCCGGTGCGGTGATCACCCCGGGGCGGCACCGGCCGGCCCCGGGACCTGATCAGCCCTGGGCGACCCGATCAACCCCGGGCGACCCGGTCAGCCCTGGGCACCCCGAGCAACCCCGGCCGACCCCGATCAACCCCGATCAACCCCGGGCGACCCGATCAGCCCTGGGCGGCGACCTCGGCCGTCCGCCGCAGCGCCTCGCCGATGTCCGCGCGGGACACGTCCCGGTGCGTCACGAAACGTACGCAGCCGTCCATCGACGACGCCAGCACCCCCGCCGCCCGCAGCCGCGTCAGCCACTTCTGGAGATCGTCCACCTCGGCCAGCACGATGTTGGTCTGCGGCCCCCGCACCCGCAGACCGAGCTCCACCAGGCCGTCGGCCAGCTCCCGGGCGGCCTCGTGATCCTCGTGCAGCCGCTCCAGCCGGTCCAGCGCCACCAGCCCCGCCGCCGCCAGGACGCCCCCCTGGCGCACCCCGCCGCCGAGCATCTTGCGCACCCGCCGCGCCTCGTCGACGAAGTCACGCGGGCCCGCGACCAGCGAGCCGACCGGAGCGCCGAGCCCCTTGCTCAGGCACGCCTGGACGCTGTCCACACCGGCCGTCAGCTCCGCCGGTTTCACGCCGAGGGCCGCCGCGGCGTTCCAGATGCGCGCACCGTCCAGATGCACCTTCAGCCCGGCGGCGTGGGCCGCCTCGACGAGCCGCGCATGCTCGGCCGGCGCCGTGACGGCACCCCCCGCCGCGTTGTGCGTGTTCTCCAGACACAGCAGCGGCGTACGCAGCCGGTAGTACGGCCCCTGGGAACCCGCCGCCGCCGTCACGGCCTCCGGCGACGGACGCCCCGGCCCCGCGTCCCACGCCAACGGCTCCGGCATCCCACCGGCGAGCCACGCGGCGGTGCCCAGTTCGTTGTCCAGCACATGCGCCGCGCGAGGCACCAGAAAACGGTCACCCCGCTGCAGATGCAGCATCAGCGCGATGGTGTTGCCCATACATCCGGTCGGCACCCACAGAGCCGCTTCCGCACCGAGAAGCTGAGCCGCCCGTTCCTCCAGCTCCCGCATCGTGGGATCCCCGTCGAGAACATCGTCACCCACTTCCGCGGCGGCCATTGCGGCACGCATTTCGGCGTCGGGCTTGGTGACCGTGTCGGATCGCAGATCGATGGCCTGAGTAGCATTCATGGCAGCAACCAAACACACAACGACGCTGCCTGCACAGGCTTTTGACCAATCCTTTCGATCCAACGTGACCGACATCTCCACGCACCCCACCGGAATCGCCCCGGCCCCGACTCCCACCCCATCCGGAATGCTCGATTCGACATTCCGCGAACAGCTACGGCGCACCCACGGCGCAGCCATCGACTTTCCCCCACGGTCGCACCTGGAACCCGAGCCGGGTGTCGGATGTATATATTCCACCGCATGTAGGGGATTCCACTGCTGCCGAATGCCTTCCGAGTCGCAGGCGGTGGCGTACACACTGCCGCTCGGACACCCGAGGTCGTTGCGGCTGCCGGGACTGCGCGGCCACGACGGTCAGCCGGGCCGCGGCGACCACAGCACTGACCATGCCGCTCTTCTTCACTGAGATCTTCACTGTTTTCCTCGGAGCCGGGTGATCAGTTCTTGTCCGGGGAGACGAGCCGGCCGTACTCCTCGCGGTCGCCGCCGCGGTCCGGGTAGAGGTCTTGCGCCATCTTCTTCCGCACGGAGGGGAGGTGGCGGGCGACCCAGAAGTAGCCGCGCATGGAGGCGAGGGCGGCCCGGCCGATGACCGGCTTGTGGATGGTCGCGCAGGGAGGTGTTGGCGCCGACGCCCTGGCCGGGGGTCATGGTGTGGACGGCGTCGCCGAGGAGGGTGACGGTGTCGGCGTTCCAGCGCGGGATCGGGACCGAGGTCCGGATGTTGATCGGGAAGGTGGTCTGCCGGTCGCCCATGCTGAAGAGTTTGCGGAGGTCGGGGCTCCAGTCGGGCGTCATGTCCAGGACGGTTTCGATCAGCTCGTCCGGGGACTTCTTCAGGACGTCCGGCGGGAACTTGCCGGTCGAGGCCCGGAAGCCCCAGTTGATGTAGTCGCGGGTGTTGTCGAAGAGTAGCCCGGGCCACCGCGTGAGGAGTTCGGCGTCGTTGCCGCCGATGCCGCTCTTGATGCGGCCTGCACGGTCCCAGCGGAACTCCATGGTGTGCAGGATGCAGCTGTACCCCCTGGGGGCGACGACGAGGCCGATGCCCTGGAAGACCTCGGGCAGGAGCAGCGCCTCGGTCTCCGGGATGATCGGGACCTTGGCGGTGACGGAGACGATGCCGGCGTCCTTGACCTGCGCGTGCGGCAGGTACTGCCGACGCACACGGGAGTTGGAGCCGGCGGCGGCGACGAGCAGGTCGCCGGTGGCGTCGGTCCCGTCGTCGAAGTACGCGGTGACACGGCCATCGGCGTCCTTCTCGTAGTGCGTGAAGGTCTTGCCGAAGTGGACGTCGTCCTCGATGCCGGTGAGCAGCACCTGCCGGAGAGTCATCCGGCTCACGGACTTCTCGCTGTTGACGGGGGCGTCACTGCCGACGAGGTCGAGGGTGAGGCTGGGCCTCAGGTCCTCCTTGAGGAAGCTGAAATACTTCGGTGCCCGGGCGCAGGTGGCGAGGAAGGTGTCGAACAGTTCTGGCAGCAGCAGGTACTTCAGCGCCCGGCTGCCGTCGGGGTCGGTGCCCACGCGGTAACGCGCCCGCCGAAGCGCCGTGGCTGTTCCACACCCGGCAGTCCTACGTCGCGGCAAGCGGACGACCGGCGCTGACCGACCCCGGCGCTGCCGCGGCGGGCCTCCAGGTTCTGGTACGCCGCTACCTGGCCGGGTTCGGTCCGGCGTCGGTGGCGGACGTGGCCCAGTTCTCGCTGGTACGGCGGGACCGTGTCAAAGCCGCGTTGCAGGCGCTCGCCGACGACCTCGTACAACTGGCGGGCCCCGACGGCACGGTGCTGTACGACGTCCCCGACGCGCCCCGGCCCGCCGAGGACACCCCGGCCCCTCCCAGGCTGATGGCGATGTGGGACAGCATCCTGCTCGCCTACGCCGACCGCGGCCGCGTCATCCCGCCCGCGTACCGCAAACTCGTGATCCGCGTGAACGGCGACGTGCTGCCCACCCTCCTGGTGGACGGCTACGTCGCCGGGGTCCGGCGTCCCGCCGACGCCGGCATCGAAGCCACCGCCTTCCATCCCCTACCGAACGAGGTCTGGGAGGAACTGGCCGCGGAGGCCCGGTCGCTCATGGCCTTCCTGGCCGACCGGGACCCCGCGCCTTACCGCCGCTACGACCACTGGTGGGCCAAGGGCCTCCCGGCCGTCGAGACACGGCTGCTGCCCGGCGACTGAGCCACCGAGCGATCGGACGACCCCCGTGGCCGGACGACCGGACGGCCCGGCGACAGGACGGCCCGGCGACCACTGGCCGCACGATCTGCCGCGGAGGTTCTGTCGCCGGGGCTTCGGTTCAGCGTTGGAGGAAGGTGAAGAGGTCCTCCCAGCGCTGGACGATTTCGTCGGTGGCGTAGCGCTGGATGTTGGTGCGGGCGGTTTCGCCCATGCGGTC
>NZ_JBVHPX010000035.1:0-61248 GCF_055567735.1 Streptomyces sp. NPDC026394 | reverse complement strand
CCCGCCCACAACCTGACATCAGCAAGGCCCCCACCCATAACCAGACCAACGACCCAACTAGCCACCAGTCACGGCAAGCACCGTTGCAGTACTAGCCGTACCAGGCGGCGACGGCTCGCTTGTATCCGTCCGGCATGGTCAGCCCTGGCACCTCGTCCGCGGTGAACAGGCCCAGCCGCTCGTGCTCGTGACTGACGGCGGGCGGCCGTTGGGGAGTCAGCACGGTGCAGCCGTAGGTCACGATCAGCACGCGGCACCCGGGAACGGGCTGGTAGATCCATACCCCGCCGTCAAGGAGCGGTCCGGCCTCGACGTCCCAGCCGGTCTCTTCCCGGATTTCGCGCTCCAGCGCAGCCTCCGGACTGGGGTCCGGCAACTGCCCTTCACCGGTGCTGCCGATCTCCAGGCGGCCGCCTGGCAGTTCCCACTCGCCGCGCTCATTGCGCAGGAGCAGCACACGCTCACGTGCGTCGAGCGCGACACCTTTCACGGAAACGGGCCACAGCGGCGACGTGTACGTCATGGCAGCCCCCGTCCTGCGATGCGCGAGTAGCCTCTGGAGAACGTAGCACGCTCCCATCGGCCCACGAACGAGGCAGCGGCCCGCACGGCGGACGTCACGCGTCGCCGTGCGGGCCGCTGGTTGCAGGGCAGGGGGAGGGCCGGTCAGGAGGTGGTGGACCACATGAGGGGGCCGCTGGTCAGCGGGTCCTTGCCGTTGCCGGTGTAGAGGCGCAGGTCGCCGTTGACGCGGTGGGCGGCTATGTCGGCCTTGCCGTCGCCGTTGAAGTCGCCGCCGAGGACGGAGCGCATGTAGCCCCACGTCTTGTCGTGCCAGAGGTCAGCGGCACGGCTGACCGTGCCCTGGGCGTTGCCGGTGTAGAGGCGGAGCGCACCGTCGTAGGCGATCGCGGCGATGTCGTCCCGGCCGTCGCCGTTGAAGTCGCCGGAGGCCAGGCGCTTCATGCCGTCCCAGGTCTTGTCGGGCCACAGGTCGCGCTTGGCGTTGACGAGGGTGCCGTCGGGGTTGGTGGTGTAGGCGTGCAGCGAGCCGTCACCCCACACGGCGGCCAGGCCGTCGCGGCCGGAGGAGTCGGAGCGGTAGCGCACGATCTGCTTCATCGTGCCCCAGGAGGTGTCGTGCCACAGGGGGCGGCGCGGGTTGAGGAGGCCGTCACCGGAGCCGGTGTGCAGGAAGAGCTGCCCGTCGCCGCGGAGGGCGATCAGGTCGGCCTTGCCGTCGCCGTTGAAGTCACCTCCGATGATCTGCGTGTAGTTCTTCCAGGTGCCGTCGTGGGCCCACAGCTCGCGGCCGTACCGCAGCGTGCCGTCCGGGTTGGCGGAGAAGGCGTGCAGGTTTCCGTCGTTCAGTACGGCGGCGATGTCGGTGCGGCCGTCGCCGTCGAAGTCGGCGGCCGCGATGACGTTGCTGACGTCCGGGACCTTCGTGGTCAGCCGCACCGTCTGGATCCAGTCGGCGATGTCGTCCGTACGGGACGCGACGGCACCGTCGCGGGTCTCGTCCTCATGACCGAAGCAGCCCTTGAACCACGATCGGTTGTTGACTCCGACGAGCTCGTACCGGCCGCCGCTCGCACGCCATACCGGGGCACCGGCGTCACCCTCACACACGGCGGCCGCGTCGTCCTTGCCGGCGAGGTCGATGGTGCTGTTCTCCACGCCGCGCGCGGCGAAGCGCCCGTAGTGCAGGCGGTCGGGCACCCATTCGTCCTTGGTGCGGCCGAAACCGCTGACGGTGACGTCCTCGTCGCGCGACAGCTTCCCGGTCGGGAGACCGGCCGGTGCGACCCCGGGGACCGGCTCGGCCAGCCTGGCCATGACCAGGTCTCGGTCGCCACGCGGGACGAGCTGCTCGACGGTCGTGACCGTGCCGTCGTCCGTCCGGGAGAGATCGGTGCGCCCCACGGTCGCGGTGGTCTTCAGCTTCGGCGCCCCGGCCGTGAGCTGTGCGTACTGTGCGGGGTCGTCGGTGAAACAACTGGCGGCGGTGACCAGCCACAGCTCGTCGACGAGTGTGGCCGTGCAACTGCGCTTGCCGTCGCCGATGTCCAGCTTCACGGTGGACGGATAGGAACCGTCCTGGGCGGCCGGGCCCACGACCGCGTCGGCTGACCCGGCGGTCAGCAGGACTGCGGTGAGGGCGGCAGCGGATATCCCAGCGGTGAGACCGGCGCGGGAGGAGCGTCTGGCAGACATGACGTTCTTTCTGTTCGGTTGGGTCTTTGTCTGTTCGGTGGGGTCTTTGCTCTGCTCAGGGGCAGGTTGGTTCTTGGATTGGCGGGGGCGGTGCCGAGTGGTGGCGGGGGCGGTGCCCAGTGGTGGGGGAGTGGCTGGGGCCTCAGCGCGCCGACGGTAGGCCGGTGGCCGGCCTTTCGCGGTTCTGCGATTCCGTGCTTGCGCAGTTCGGTTGTCCCGCGATTCCGGAGCCCACGGCCCCACGAGCCGGTTCCGGAAACCGGAACCGGCCGGTCGGCCTCAGCCGATGGCCTGGATCCGCTTCCAGCCCGTCGGGCCGACGATCCTGGCGTCACCGTCCGTCGGGTCACCGGCGGTGCCGGTGCCGCCCTTGTAGTACAGCAGCGTGCCGCTCCCGTCCGCCGTCGTGGCCCACAGGTCCGCCACCCCGTCGCCGTTCGCGTCCGCCGCTCCGGTGATCAACGGACGGTTGCGGGTGTCCCAGCCGCGCGTTCCGTAGAGGGTGCGGTCGCCGAAGGTGTTGTCGGAACGACCGCGGTAGAGCCACAGCTTGTCGTCGCGGGTGTCCCGGACGAACAGATCGGGTCGCCCGTCGCCGGTGGCGTCGCCGGCCGCGGACAGTGTCATCGGCGCCCAGCCGTCGCCACCCAGCCGGACCCGGGGCTTGAGCTGCGGCCGGTCCGCCGGATCACCCGCGTACAGCCACAGCTTGTCCTCGTAACGCGTCACGAGGTCGGGGTGGCCGTCGCCGGTGACATCGCCGGCGGCGACGATCTGAGCGTCGGCGGGCCAGTTCCGGCCGATCCGGATGCGGGCACCGAGCGAGCCCTCGCCGGTGTTGGGGTAGAGCCACAGGTCGTTGCCGATGCGCGCGAGCAGGTCCTCGCGGCCGTCGCCGGTGAAGTCGCCGCGGTGGGTGACGGAAGCGCCGGACCAGCCGCCCGTGCCGATGACGCGGTGGCCGCCGGTGACCCCGCCGTCGCCCAGCCCGGGGTAGAGGCGCAGCTTGCCCGTGTCGTCCACCGCCACCAGGTCCGGTTTGCCGTCGCCGCTCAGGTCGCCGGGGACGGGCGCCCCGGGCAGTTGCGCGAAGATCGGCGCATGGTCGGAGTACCCGGTGGGCGGGCCGCTGGTGGGCTCGTTCTCCGACCGGTCCATCCGGGACGTGTCGATGGCGCAGGTCGCGAACCGGCTGTTGCCGGGAGCCCGGTCGGTGAAGAAGTGGTCCAGTTCGTGGAGTGAGTGCCGCCGCGTCGCGCGGTCCCACCCGTGGTAGGTGAAGCCGTCGATGCAGCGGTCGAAGGAATCGGTCAGCGGCTTCATGTAGTCCGCGCCCGCGTTGCGGTTGAAGTCCCCACCGAGGACGAAGCCGGAGTTCGCTGCCGTACCGAGGTACGCCTTCACGTTCTTGACCTGCTGGGCGACGCGCTCGGATTCGCCGACCGCGATGTGCGTGGTACACACCCTGGTCGTCCAGCCCTGGACGGACGCGCACAGGACCGGGAGTGTCTGCTTGTCCTGGCCCGACGGGTCCGCGGGCAGCATGTTGGCCGAAGAGCTCTCGGTGATGCTCCCCTTGACCGCCAGGGCGACCCCCAGCTCACCCGAGAGTGCCCCACGGCAGTCGGTGCGTCCGTCGGGCCGGGCCCCGGAGGCATGCCGTACGTCCCAGCCGTCGCCCAACTGGGCGCGTAGCAACTCCAGATGACTGTTCGGGGCGACACCGCACACCTCTTGCAGCATCACCACGTTGGCCTGTCGCTCGTCGACGAGCTTCTTGATCTGCGCGGCCTTCTGCTCCGGCTCGTTGCGGTGCGGACAGTACCCGGCCTCACCGCGCCGACCGCCCGCTTCGCCGCAGATGTTCCACGACACCACCCGCAGCTCGGGCTGCGCAGACCCGAGGGGGGCGGCCGGGCCGGCTACGGCCAACGGGGCGAACGCCAGCGGCAGAGCGGCACCGATCAGGCCCGCGGCCAGTGCCCGGGTCGCCCTCGGTATACGTGAGAAAAGTCTGTTCATGGCGCCTTCGCGGTCCCCTTCGCGCGATCAGAATTCATCGCCGGGCGCGGCACCGCACCCTTCTCACGGGCAAGGCCGACTTTCCCGACACTCAGTGCACTGTGTGCCGATTCGGGATTCTAACGTCATGTACTCATCCGACTTCGTGCCTGACTCCGCGGGACGGCCCTGACCGCAGGCGTGGTGGCCGCGCTCGGAAACCGGCATTGCGCAGGGCGTGGGCTCGTCCGGCCGGGGGACGTCTCCACCGGGCCCGGCTCCCGCGACGGCCATTCCGTCGTGGGCCGGTTCGTCTGGACGGTGACTGACTGGCTTGCCTGGTAGTGGGACTGGTGGATGTCGAGTTCCAGACCGCCGTACGCATACAGCTACGGCAGCCCGTCGGCTCCGGTCGACGAGCTGTCCGCCCGCGGAGATCCCAACGACTTCGTGATGTCTTCGAGTTGCCCTCCCCGGTGCGCCACACCGATATGGCCGGTCCAGGCGAAAGGGGTAGGTATTTCCAGAACGTTCAAATGGGGCAGGATTTCACGGCGGTGTGACGCGTCAGCTTCGATCCTTCGGGTCGGACCGATGACTGGAGACCTTGTGGACGGTGGTGTCATCAGGGCCCAGTCGTCGCCCGTCCGCAGACAGCACTTCCAATGTGCGGAGGTGCTCTCCGTGGCGTCGGTCGACCAGTTGTGAGTGTGCTTCGCCGGGGGCGAAGAAGTTCTGTTCGCCCCACTGTCGCAGCGCCACGATGACGGGGAAGAGCGCCTCGCCCTTCGGGGTGAGTACGTACTCGCGGTAGGCGCTGCCGTCCGAGGCGGGAACGGATTCGAGGATTCCGCCGGCGGCCAGGGTGCGCAGTCGCGCGGTGAGAATGTTCTTCGCGACGCCGAGGCTGCGCTGGAACTCCCCGAAGCGCCGGCTTCCGTCGAAGGCGTCCCGCACGATCAGCAGGGACCACCAGTCGCCGATCGCGTCCACCGACCGGGCGACGGGGCAGTCGCTGTCGTCGAAGCGTGTCCTGGTCACCATGGCGCCCTCGCTCTCTGAGTGGTTGCAACATGCTACCAAAACGGCTACGGTCTCCGTCGCTATGGTGGCAAGTTGAAACCAGATGGTCGGAGGGGTACCGATGCCCGGCAAGGGTGAGGCTGTGACACGACGGACCGAGGCAGAGGCCGAAGTCGAAGCGGAGGTAGAGGCAGGGGCCGAAGTCGAGGTTGAGGCAGAGGTCGGAGTCGAGGTCGGGACTGAGGCCGAGGCCGGGAGCGAGGAAGGTGCCGCGTCCGTCCTGTCCCGCGGCGTCGTCATCCTGTTCGCCGTCGCCTGCGGGGCCGCCGTGGCCAACGTCTACTTCTCCCAGCCGCTCCTGGTGACGATCGGACACGACCTCGGCATGAGCCCGGCGCTCGTCGGCAGCGTGGTCACCCTGACGCACGTCGGGTACGGGCTCGGGCTCTTCTTCCTCGTGCCGCTGGGCGACGTGGCCGACCGCAGACGGCTCGTCGTGGCCCAGTTACTGCTCCTGGTGCTGGCGCTGACCGTCGTGGCAGCCGCCCGCACGGCGACGTTCCTGCTCGTGGGCATGGCTGCCACCGGGCTTCTCGCGGTCGTCACCCAGACGTTGGTCGCCTTCGCCGCGTCACTGGCCGCACCCGCCGTACGCGGACGGGTCGTCGGCCTGGTCACCAGCGGCGTGGTCGTCGGAATCCTGCTCGCCCGCACCGCCTCCGGCCTGCTGGCCGACCTGGCGGGCTGGCGCTCCGTCTACCTCGCCTCCGCGTCGCTCACCGCTCTCCTCGCCCTGGTCCTGTACCGCGTGCTGCCGCGCCGTACTGACGCCCCGCCGACCGCCTTGCGCTACGGGCAGCTCCTGCGCTCCACGGTCACCCTGTTCGTACGGGAAAGACTGCTGCGGCTCCGGGCCCTGTTCGGGCTGCTGATCTTCGCCGCCTTCAGCACCCTGTGGAGCAGCGTCGCGCTGCCGCTCAGCGAGGCCCCGTACTTTCTGCCGCACAGTGCGATCGGGGCGCTGGGCCTGATCGGCGTCGCCGGAGCCCTGGCCGCGACGGTGGCGGGCCGTCTGAACGACCGTGGGCTCTCCCGGCGGACCACCGGCATCGCCCTGGCACTGCTCGCCGCCTCGTGGCTGCCCTTGGCCTTCACCCGCAGCTCGCTCTGGGCCCTGGCCGTCGGGGTGATCCTTCTCGACCTCGCCGTGCAGGCGGTGCATGTCACCAACCAAACCCTGATCCACGCGCTGCACCCGGACGCGGGCAGCCGGCTGATCGGCGGATACATGGTCTTCTACTCGGTCGGCAGCGCTGCCGGCGCCATCGCCGCGACGACGCTCTACACGGTCGCCGGGTGGGGCGCCGTATGCGCGCTGGGTGCCGCGTTCAGCTTCCTCGGGCTCGTCCTGTGGGCGTGCGCCCGACACGCTGACCTGCACTGAGCTACGGACCCGGCAGTCCGACTCGATGTCTTCTGCCGGAAGCCGGAGTGAGCGGCTGCCCCGGCCGACTGGTCGGGGCAGCCGCTCACTCCGAATGTCTGACAGGGAAGCCGTTATCGCTTGCGACCGTCCGTGTGCTGACGTGTGTGCCGGAACGCGGCGCGGATCTCGGCAACCAGCAGGTCCGGCTGTTCCAGGCCGGGGAAGTGGCCGCCGCGATCCATCTCGTGCCACGAGCGGAGGTCGTGGTAACGGCGCTCCGCCCAGCGCCGGGCGGTCGGCCACGGCTCGGCCGGGAACAGTGAGCAGGCGGTGGGCGTCGTCACCGGTTGGGCGATCTCCTCCTCGGCGCTGCGCGGCACCCACCGCATGGCTTCCCAGTACCAGCGGGCGCTGGAGGCGCCGGTCCCGGTCAGCCAGTACAGGGCGATGTTCTCCACCTGCTGCGTCACGCTCACCCCGCCACCGGCCTCGGGCCGGGTGTCGGAATAGGCGTCGAACTTCTCGCCGAGCCACGCCGCCAGACCGGCGGGGGAGTCGAGCAGGGAGTAGCCGAGCGTCTGCGGACGCGTCGCCATGATCATGCCGAAGCCGTAGCCGTCCGCGAGATGGTTGTCGCGTCGCTCCAGCATGCGCAGCTCCGAGGGGTCGGGGGCGTCCCGGTCCGCCGGCAGAGGAGAGGCGAGCGGCATCGTCAGATGCAGACCGGCGACGCGCTCGGGCACCTGGCGCGCCAGTTCGGTACTGACGTACGCGCCCCAGTCCCCGCCGTGCGCGCCGAACCGCTCGTACCCGAGCGTGGTCATCAGCTCGGCCCAGGCCCGCGCCGTACGGGCCGGCTGCCAGCCGCGCTCACCCGGACGCTCACTGAACCCGAATCCGGGCAGCGACGGTACGACCACGTGGAACGCGTCGGCGGCGGAACCGCCATGAGCCACGGGATCGGTGAGCGGCCCGAGGACGTTCTCGAATTCGAGCACGGAGCCCGGCCAGCCGTGGGTCAGTACCAAGGGGAGCGCCGTCGGCTCGGGCGAGCGCACGTGCCAGAACGCGATGTTCAGCCCGTCGAGACGGGCGCGGTAGTGCGGAATCGCGTTCCAGCGGTCCTCCGTGGCCCGCCAGTCGTGCTGTCGCCAGGCGTCCAGCAACGTCCTCAGCCGGCCGAGCCCGATGCCCTGGGACGCGTCCGGCACCGTCTCGGGCTCGGGGAGCCGGACCTCGTCGAGACGAGTCCGCAGGAGCGTCAGCTCGCGGTCGGGAACGTGAAGGGGGAAGTGCTCGATCTGTCCGGTCTGCTCGGTGCCCGGCGGTGTCGTCGTGTTTCCAGCCATGGACGAAACCCTAGGTACGGTCACCGCTCGGACCCATGCGCGAGATTGCCGCGAAGAGGTCAGGAATTGCGGTACGCCGAAGGGCGGACGCCGGTGTGGCGCAGGAACGCCGTCGACAGGGCGCCGGGGTCGGCGAATCCGCAGAGCGGTGCGATCCGGGCGACCGTGAAGTCGGTCTCGCGCAGCAGGCGTTTCGCCTCTTCGACACGGAGGCGGGTGAGGTAGCGGTGAGGTGTCTGCCCGGTCACCCGGCGGAACACGCGGACGAGGTGGAAGACGCTCAGATGCACTTCGTCCGCGACATCGGCCAGCGTGAGCGGTTCGGCCAGCCGGTCACGCATGAGCGCGATCGCCGCGCGGACACGCGCGTCCTCCCGCAACGGCCCCCGCCGCTCCGGGGCCCCGCAGTGACGGGTGAGCAGGTGTACGGCCAGGAAGGCGGCCGATGCCTCGGCGTACAGGTCCCCGGTCTCCGCCGCCGAACCGACGGCACGGACCGCCTCCACCAGGAGCGGGTCCCCGGCGGCCACGGATGCCGCCATGCTCGCGTAGTCGACCTCGCGGCTCCCCAACTGCGCCGCGGTACGTTCGACGGTGCCGCGCGGGATGTGCACCTGAATGCTGCGCAACGGCCCGTCCCCGCGGTAGCGGCGGAGGACGGACCGGTCGGGGACGGCCAGTTCGAGCTGGTCGGGTGCCCAGGTGCGGCGGTGCCATGGGCCACCGGCCCGCGTCTCCATCACGGCCCGGCCGGCCACGGGAAGGATCAGGTGCAGGTCCGCCGCGGCCGGCAACTCCATGCTCTCGACCACCGGGACGTGGTGGAACCGCTGTACGAGCAAGGACTGCCAGTCGGCGTCCTCCCAGCTGCAGTGCGTCCGCCGGACGTAGGAATCCATGGCGAAACCGGCGTAGGGCTGGAGATCGAGATGAGCCGAATCGAACACCATGCCGCCGAGAGTACGGGCTCCGGTGGCTTGCCCGGCCCGGGCGGACCCGCCAGGGCGGGCCGCCCGCGTGCGGCGTGGCATGCGTGCCTGGTCGCCCGGCACTCAGTCGAGACAGAACTCGTTGCCCTCGACGTCCTGCATGCAGAGACACGACTCGTTGTCGTCGTCAGCGGGCAGCAGCCGCACGCGTACCGCGCCGAGCGCGACCAGGCGTGCGCCTTCGGCCTCAAGCGCGGCCACCCGCTCTTCACCCACGAGCCCGGTGCCGGCCCGCACGTCGAGATGCACCCGGTTCTTGACCACCTTCCCTTCGGGAACACGCTGGAAGTACAGTCGCGGGCCCACCCCCGAGGGGTCGTGGCAGGCGAACGCCGAACCCTGTAGCTCAGGCGGCCGCGATCGGTCGAAGTCGTCCCAAGTGGCGAACCCCTCCGGTGGCGGCGGTACGACATACCCCAGCGCCTCGCACCAGAAGCGAGCGACGCGCTCGGGGTCTGCGCAGTCGAAGGTGACCTGGAACTGCTTGATCGATGCCATCGGCCCATCGTAGAGGCGGGGTCTTCCGTCGTCATCCGGGTTGTCGCGGCTGGTCAGGTGGTGAGGCGCACGGCCGGCCGCGAGGTCGCCCGAAGAGTTGGCCGTAGGCTCCGCTGCCGGGCAACTGGCCCCCAGAGGCACTTCCGGCACCATGGTCGCGTGACGAACGACGAGGAAGTCGGAGCACCGTCGCTCAGTACCGGGTTGGTTGTCGGCATGCTGATCGGCATCGCGGCCGGGCTCGTACTCGGGTCGACTGTTTTCCACAATATGGCGATCGGCCTCGTGCTCGGCGGTGGTGCGGGCGGGGTCCTGGGGGGGCACTTTGTCTGCGGCACGGCGCTCGTAACGTCAGCACCCACGAGAACCCGCATGCCGAAGCCGCGGATGCGGCCCCGCCGGTAGGGCCGGCGGAGCTTCGGAGCTTCGGAGCTTCCGGGACTTCAAGGTCGCCGAGGAATCAGAGCATCAGCAGCAGCCGCGTGTGCGGCACCAGCTTCCGGTTCACGCTGGTGCTCTGCACGAATATGGTGAAGTCGTCATTGCGGTCCGGGTTGACGCGAACTTCCTCGTCCGGCAGGCCCAGCAAGGATCGGGCCTCCGGCCCCGTGTACACCCGGTCCGTCTTCTTCTCCAGCACGGCGATCTGCTTCCGCGCCTGAATCTTCTCCGACTTGCTCAGCTGATAAAAGGCGCAACCGGTACGGTACGTGTGTCCGCATTCGACGACCCATTCCCGTATCGCCGCTGTGCGAGCCACCGGAATCAGCTGGTATTGCGACGGAGCCACGGGAGTGAGGCCGGCTGCCTCGATGGTGTCCTTGTTGACCGCCTCCGCGCCGGTGGAGAACACCGCCCGGGATCCTCGGATGCCCTGGGCCCGGCCGACCATGAAGTTCTCGGTGGCCTGCTGGATGACCAGCCCCGCCTCCTCCAGGCCCTGGGTGCTGGTGGCGTCCCAGATGGCGATGTTGTCCTTCGGGAAGCCGCACTGCATCGCCTCGCGCTTGCCCATCTGGTCCGGCACGAGGACAGCGAGCGTCCAGTTGTCCTCCTGCCTCTTGAGCAATGCGTCCACGGCCTCGACCAGTTCACGGGTGCCCTTGCCGGCGGCGTCCGGGCAGCGATGGCTCGCGTTCTCCTGCCCGTCGGTCAGCACGAACGTCAGGAAGCTGTGGTCGCCGTACAGTTGAGCGGTCTGCGCCAGTTCCCGCTGCGACTTCAGCGTGGCCGCCAGCAGCGCCGTCATTCCGCCGACCCGGTAAAGCTCCTTCAGGGACGGCATCCGCAGCACGTCCTTGTCGTAAATGACGCACTCCACCGTGTCCGCGAAGGCGTACACCGTGACGCGGGTCTCCTGGTCCAGTTCCTTCGAGCGGCGCGCCAGATAAGCGATCTGCTGGTCGGCGACATCGACGACCTTACGGCTCAGGTGCGACATGGACGAACTGGCATCCAGCACAAGAGCGACGTGATTGATGTAGTTCTGCTTTCCGGACATGAAAGCTCCCCCTCTTCCGACTCGGTGCTCCCACCTTCTCACCCACCACTGACAATCGATCTTGGACGCGGAGCCGGGGGGCCGTGTACGCGGGTGAATCAGCGACCGGTCGAGCCGTCGATCAGCTCGCGGAGGATGTCCGCGTGGCCCGCGTGACGGCCGGTTTCCTCGATCATGTGGGTCAGTGCCCAGCGGACGCTGGGGCCGGGGCGCCCCTGCTGCGGCCGGGGGAACGGTGCGTCGAGATCGGTGCACACGTCGAGGGCGACGTTCGCGCGCTCGACCGTCTCGCGGTAGCGGGCCACGATGTCGGCGACGCTGTCCGCCGGTGCGGCCTGGAACGTCGCCCGCCAGTCGGTGACGCCGTCCCCGAGGAACAACCAGCGCTCGACCGCCGTCAGGTGGTTGAGCAGGCCGAGCAGGTTCGTGCCCGACGGTACGGCGGCTGTTCGGGCCTGTGGCTCGGGGGCGCCGTCGACCTTCGCGGCGATCGACGTACGGAGGTAGTCGAGGAATCCGCGCAGGACCTCGGCCTCGCTGCTTCCGGTCCGGGGTGGTGGGGTGTCGCCGCGGTGGGTGTGGCGCGTGGTGCTGGGCAACAGGGGTCGCCTTTCTTCGTCGAGCCGTCGTCGAGGTCGGCGCCGGCCACCGCGTCAGGCGGTGCGGCGGACGAGGAGGACATGGTCGGTGACTTCGGCGGTGCGCCCGTCCGGCCCGGTCGCGATCCGGCGGGGCGCGTCGGCCCGTTCGATCGTCCATGTCTCCGGGGCCAGGCCGATACCGGCGGCGACCTCCTGCGAGCTCGGGTACCGCGTGTCGGGTTCCTGCTGCCACGACCACGGCGCGGCCGAGCCGTGGTCGACGACCAGCAACCGCCCGCCCGGGCGCAGGGCGTGCGCCGCCGCACGCAGGGCGGTCGCCCGGTCCAGGTCGCACGGGGACTGCAGGTAATGGGCGCAGATCAGATCGAACGCGCCGGGCGGGAAGGACTCGTGCACGTCGTACGGCACGGTGGTGACGCGTTCGGCCAGGCCGTGCGCGCGGGCGAGGGTGGCGAGCCGTTCGACCGCCACGGCCGAGATGTCGACGCCGGTGACCTGCCACCCCTGGTCGGCGAGCCACAGTGCGTCGCCGCCGGCACCGCAGCCGAGGTCCAGCGCGTCGCCAGGCGGCAGACCCGTCACCGTCTCGGTGAGACGGGCGTTGGGCCGCGGGTGTCCGGCTGCCGGCCGGGCCGCGTGGACGCCGTCCCAGAACGCGACCGCATCGGTGGTGCTCATCAAGACTCCTTGTGTCGGTGGGCGCCCAGTGTCGCCAGGCACCGCACGGCCTGGCACGGAAACTTGCGGTAACGGCAAGATGGGCCGCATGGACCCCAAGACGGACGACGACGTGCTCGACGCGGTGGGCTCAAGGCTCCGTGCGCTGCGCCGTCACCGCGGCATCACCCTCGCCGCCCTCGCGGTGACGACCGGCGTATCGGAGAGCACCCTGTCCCGGCTGGAGAGCGGGCAACGCCGGCCGACCCTGGAGCTGCTGCTGCCGCTGGCCCGTGTCTACGACGTCCCGCTGGACGACCTCGTCGGTGCTCCGCGCACCGGCGATCCCCGGATCCACCTCAAGCCGATCAGCCGGCACGGCATGACCTTCGTACCCCTGTCCCGGCGTCCGGGCGGCGTGCACGCCTTCAAAATGATCATCCCCGCCCGTCCGGAACCCCTCGAACCGGCTCCGCAGACGCATGAGGGCTTCGAATGGCTCTACGTGCTCAACGGTCACCTGCGGCTCGTGACCGGCGATCGCGACCTGACGTTGCCGCCTGGTCAGGCAGCCGAGTTCGACACGTCCTTGCCGCACTGGCTGGGCAGCGCCGATGGCGGCGCGGTCGAACTCCTCATCCTGTTCGGACTGCAAGGGCTGCGCGCGCATGTACGCACCGACGCCGACCGGCCGTCTCCCGGCCACTCCTAGGCCCAGCCTCCGCCCCGGCCTGGCTGGTCACAGCAGGTGCTGTGCCCGAAGGTCCGCCACATACTTGGTGATCAGTTCCTGCGACAGGTGGGGGATGTCGTTCTCCTCGTCGAGGGCGGCGGCCCGGACGGCCGCGCGGAATTGTTGCGCAGGCAGTGCGGAGCCGGGCAAGGGCTCCTCCGGCTCGGCGAAGGCGTGCAGCAGGGGGAGCAGTGAATGCTGCCTCTGGCGATCGGGCAGGCCGCGCATGGCGGTCCCGAAGCGGTCGAGCCATTCGTCGTGATCGCGGATGCGCGTCAGGGGGTGCCCGGCTGCCACCAGCCAGTCGACGAAGGTGTCGAGTGAGATGCCGTCCTCGTGCGGGTTGACGACGTTGAAGGTCCGGTACCCCTCCCGTGCGCCGTCGCCCAGCGCGGCGATGGCGCGCGCTGTGAAGTCCACGGGGAGACCGTCGTAGTGCCCGCTGCCGGTATCGGCACCGACACCTCGGGCGTAAAAGCTCTCCGGGGCGATGCCTGTCGCCAGCAGGCTCAGCAGGAGGCGTGTGAACACGTCCGGGATGTTCAGCTGGCCCCGGTAGCGTCGGTGCGCGAGGATCATGTTGGAGCGGAACACGGCGACCGGCAGACCGTACGTGTCGTGTGCCTCGCGCAGCAGCACCTCGCCCGCCCATTTGCTGGCGGCGTAACCGTCCGCGTAACCGCCGTCGAGGTCGCGCACCCCGCAGGCCGTACGGATGTCGGCCGTCTCGTCGGCCGCGGCCTCGTACCCGAAGACGACGGCGACCGTCGACAGGTAGGTGAACTGCTTGATCCGGGAGGTGAGCGCGAGCCTGATCAGTTCGGCCGTCCCCAGTACGTTGGGGCCGAACTGCTGGTCGTACGGCAGGACATGGTTGACGAGCGCTGCCGGGTGGACGATCAGGTCCACGGTGTCTGCCAGCCGCTGCCAGGTCCCCTTGTCGAGCCCGAGGCCGGCTTCCCCGATGTCGCCGGCGACCACCTCCAGGTGCTCGGCGGCCAGTTCGCGGTAGAGCCGGAGGAGTTCCGGGTCGCCGCTGTCGAAGGCCGCGTCGAGCCGTTTCCGGGCCGCCTCGTCGGTGCTGCCACGGACCACGCACACCAGGGTGCCGCCGCGCTCGGCGACCCGTTCCAGCCATTCGAGGCACAGGAAGCGGCCCAGGTAGCCGTTGGCGCCGGTCAGCAGGGCGGTCCGTGCCTCGGGCAGCGGACCGGTCGGCCTGCCGGTCTTCGCGAGGGCGTCCGTGTCGAGGAAAGCGTCCGGCGTCAGGTCGCCCGCCAACAGCCGCGTCGCGCCCGGCCCGTGGACGCTGTCGGCGGTCGGGCGCCGGTGTCCCGCAAGGGCCTTCTCGATGTGATCAGCCACCTGCCGGAGTGTGTTGACCGGGTTGATGAGGACGTCGACCGGGACATCGACGTGGAAGATGTCCTTCAGCAGTTGGGAGAACGACAGCGCGGAGAGGCTGTCACCACCGAGTTCGAGGAAGCGCGTGCCGGACCTGACGTCGCCGGGCCGGTGTCCGAGGAGCGCGCGGGCGGCACGGAGCACGGTCTCCGCTACCGGCTGGGACGGGCCTGCCTGGCGCAGTGCCTGGAGTTCGTCGGCCCCGCGCTCGGTCAGCTCGGTGTACAGCGCTTCGAGGCGTTCGCCGTAGCGCTTCGTCAGCGCGGGGCGCAGCAGCTTCCGCACTCCGGAGAGTAACCCGTTCCGCTGGCTGAACGGCTCGGTCTCGATGAGGAAGTCCCGTGGCACCTCGTACGCGTTGAGACCGGCCTCGGTGGCGAGGCGTTGCAGGGATTCGCGCAGGATCGACCTCAGCCGCCGCGGGTCCTGGCCGGCACGGTCGAGCGCGTCCTGAGTGGGCACGATGACCGCGAGCAGGTAGGCACGGGCGCTGTTGCCGTACACAAACACCTGCCGGACGAGCGGGCTGCCGGTGAACAGGGCTTCCAGACGGGACGTGGCCACGAACTCGCCCTGGGACAGCTTGAGGACGTTGGAGCGGCGGTCGACGTACACCAACGTGTCGGGGCCGGTGCGGGCCATGATGTCGCCCGTGCGGTAGAAGCCGTCCTCGTCGAAGACCTGGGCGGTGGCATCCGGCCGCTGGAAGTAGCCGGAAATGAGCCGGTCGGACTTGATCAGCAGCTCGCCCCTGGGGTGTGGCGCATCGGTCCGGAAGTATCCCAGCTCGGGCACGTCCGCCAGTTTGTGGTCGGTCACCGGCGGACGCAGCACCCGGCCGTCGAGCGAGACGATTCCGGCTTCCGTCGACCCGTAACCGTTGAGCAGCCGGACGTGCAGGCAGTTCTCGACGAACGCCGTCATCTCGGCGCTCAACGGTGCCGAGGCGCTGACGGCCCACAGGAGGCGGCCGCCCAGGAGCTCCTCCCGCAATTCCGTTCGGAGCTCCGCCTGTACACGCTCGATCTGCTCGGACGTGTCGCCTTCCACCCCCGTATCGCTCCGGCGGGCCAACTCGGCCTGGTAACGCTGGAAGAGCATGTCGCTGACGCGGGGCACCATGATGAACTCGGTGGGGCGGACCAGGGAAAGGTCCTCGAAGAGCGTCGACAGGTCGCTCGACGCCACGAAGCAGGCGATGCCCCCACGGGCGAGTGTGCCGAACAGTACGCCCCGTCCCATCATGTGGCTCAACGGCAGGTAATTGAGCACGATGGACGGCCGTACGCCTTGGCCAGGCACGAAGTCGACCCAGAACTGCCGGACAAGCCGCTCGGTGTACATGGCGCCCTTGGGGGTGCCGGTACTTCCCGAGGTGTAGATCAGCGAGCTGAGTGTGTCGGCCGTCGCCCCCTCGGGGCACCGGGGGGCCGGTGGCAGGGCCCGCCCTCGCTCGATGACCGACGCCAGGGTGTCCAGGGCGACGCCTCGGCCCTGCGCGGCGAGGCGATCGCGCGCGGAGTCCAGCTTCTCCTGGTGAGCGGTGATCTCGGGACGGTGGCCGAGAACGACGACCCTGTCCAGCGACGGGGTGTCCGCCGCGAGCTGGAGCGCGACGTCGAGGTGGGCCACGTCCACCGCGAGCAGGCGCGGCCCGCTCTGCGCGACGACGGGGGCCAGATGTTCGGCCGAGGCGCCGGCCTGGAGGGGGACGCTCACCGCACCGGAGCGGACGCACGCCAGATCCACCAGGGTGTACTCGGCGCTCGTGGGACCGAGCAGCGCGACGACGTCACCGCGGCCCACGGCGTGGCCGGGCTGGTGCCGCCAGTCGGAGGCCACCGCGCCGACGCGTTCCCACAGTTCGCCGTAGGTGATCGTGTCGAAGCGCTCCAGGAGACGCAGCGTGGTACGGCCCGTATCAGGGTCGGTGACCGGTTCGGTGGCACGCTCGCCCAGGGCGGGGCGGTCCGCGTACCCCTCCATCACCGTGGCCACGAGGTCGGCGAGCGTGAGACCCGGCCGTCGGATCGCCTCGGTGACGGCGTCCAGGGGCGCGGCGTCGCGGAACTGCGGGTCTGTCGCGTACAGGTGAGCGGCGCGCTGCGCGGTACGTTGCGTGAACGCGTCGGTCGGAGGCTGCGCGGTACGTGTGGTGAACTCGTCGGTCGGTGGCTGCGCCGTATGCGCGGTGAACGCGTCGGTCGGGGGCTGTGAGTCGGACATGAGTGCTCTCCTCTGCGCCTGGGGCTGGAAGGCCCGTTCAGGTGGGGGAATCTTCATGCTGCGGGGATGAGTGGGCGGCCTTGTCAGCGTGCCGGACACCGCACTTGGCGGTTGCGCCCTGCGCCGTATCCGGCACCTGCCATGGCGATGCCGAGAACGACCAGAAGCACGAGCGGAAGGGTCCAGCTGTCTGTGCTGTCGTGCAGGATGCCGAGGAGGAGGGGCCCGGCTGCTGCCACGAGGTAGCCGACGGACTGCGCCATGCCTGCCAGTGCGGCAGCTTCTCCGGGGCTGCCGGCGCGTTCGCTCTGGAAGGTCAGTGCGAGGACGAGACACGCGCCGCCACCCAGGCCGAGCAAGATGCACGCCAGAACGGACAGCGCGGGGGCCGACACCAGTACGGCGAAGCCACCGGCCACGAGGACCGAGGCCCCGGCCGCAACCCATCGTTGGTCGTGACGGCCCCGGGTGAGCAGGGGCAGGAGACCGCTGGCCGCCAGGCCGATCAGCTGGTAGAGGAACAGCATCCACCCGGCCGTGGTGCTGGTCGTGCCGTGGTGCGTCAGAATGCTGGGCAGCCACGCGACGGCCGTGTAGAAGGCCAGGGATTGCAGGCCCATGAACAGGCTGACCTGCCAGGCCAGTCGGGACCGCCAGGGGACCGGGCTGCGGGTCGCCCCGGTGGAGGAGTGGGGCCTGTCGCCCCGCATCCGGGGCAGCCAGGCGAGGAACGCCGCGACAGTGAAGGCGACACCCCAGGCGAGCGCGGTGCGCCAGGAACCCGGCAACGTGTGGGAGAGCGGCGCGGAGATCCCGGAGGAGACCGCGGCCGTGACGCCCATGACCGTGACGTAGAGAGCACTGATGCCCTGGACGCGGTGTGCGGGCACGCTCCGCCGGATCAGCGCGGGCAGCAGCACGTTGCCGAACGCGATGGCAGCGGAAAGGATCACGGTCCCGGCGAACAGGCAGATCACCGAGGGAGTCGACCGGACCACGGTGCCGACCGCCAGTGTGCCGAGGGCGGCCACCAGCAGGCGTGCGGTGCCGAACCGGTGGGAGGCCCGGGCCACCAGGGGTGACGTCGCGGCGAACGTCAGCAGGGGGAGCGTGCTCAGCAGTCCGCCCCAGCTCGATGTCAGGCCGCTGCCGTGCTCGATCGCCGGGAGCAGCGTACCGACACCGGTGAGGCCGGTACGCAGGTTCGCCGCTACGAGGCAGATCGCGAGGACGAGCCCGACGGACACGGCGGGCCGGGTGCGGTCGGCGGCCGGCGACGCCGCGGTGGAGCGCCGACGGGACAGCGACGCCGCCCGCGGACTCACTCTCCCGCCGCTTCGTGTGGGGCCCCGGCCTCGTGGTCGCGGGTGAGCTGGACGATCGCGGCCGCCGCGGCGCGGGCGCCGCTCTCGTCCCGGTCCTCGATCGCGTCGACGAGGCGCCGGTGCAGGGTGGCATGCTCCTCGGCGCCGGCGGCGTCCCAGGGCAGGCCGCCCAGGGAGGAGGTGAGAGCCGTACCGAGGTGGTCGTACATCTCGATCAGAAGGTCGTTGCCGCTCGCCCGGACGACGGCCCGGTGGAACAGCGCGTCGACACTCTCGGCCGCGGACCTGTCCGCGCCGGCGCAGGCCGCGTCGGCGTCGGCCACCAGCTCTTTGAGCTGGTGGAGCTGGTCCTCGCTGCGGCGCAGGGCGGCGGCTCCTGAGGCGTACTCTTCGAGGACGGTACGCAGTTCGAGCACGTTGTTCCGTTGCGCGGAACTCGCTCGCCGCACCATGACCGACTGGAGCTCACTCGACGCGCGGACGTAGGTGCCGTCCCCGACCCGGGCCTCCAGCAGGCCCAGGTGTACGAGCGCACCGAGCGCCTCCCGCAGGGTGCTGCGCCCGACCCCGAGCTCCTCGATGAGCGCCTGCTCCGACGGGATACGCGTTCCCACCGGCCATCCGCCTGCCTCGATGTGCGAGCGGAGACTGTCCACGAGCTGCGCGGACAGGCTGGCTGTCCGCCGCGGTGTACTGATGCGTTTCATGGCGGCAGCATACAGACAAACATCAGACATTTGAACATCACATAGGTGCTGACTGGAGAGGTCTCGTGCGTCGGCCCCCATGCGGGCGGTTCATGGACGTTCACGCTCGTCATCGCCAGGCTTGAGCCTCACGTAGCGTGAGGCTGGAGTGTGGGGGCATGAGCGACTACTACAACGCGTTCGAGATGAGCCCCGTACCCGCTCCCGGCCCGGACGCGGTTCCGCCGGAGCCGTTCCACGGCATATACGGGATGCCCGCGTTCGTGACGATCCCCACGAGCGACTTGGCGGCTTCGGTGGACTTCTGGACCCGTGGGCTCGGGTTCTTCGAGCTGTTCGGCATCCCCGGCAGGCTCGTACATCTGCGCCGGTGGGCGTTCCAGGACGTACTCCTCGTCCCGGCGGAGAACGCTCCGGCACAGCCACCGGCGATGAGCTGCAGTTTCGCGTGCGTGCTCAGCCAGGTCGACTCCCTCGTCGAGGCATGTCGCGCGCTGTGCCCCGACTCGGTCGAGGGGCCGAGGGACACGCCCTGGAACACCCGCGACGTGACGGTGATCACGCCCGAGAACGCACGGATCGTCTTTACTGCGGCGAAGCCCTTCGATCCGGCCAGTCAGGAGGCGCGGAACCTTGCAGCCATCGGAATCACCCCACCGGACGCCGGCCGCGGCGACCATGAGAAGCATGACTGATGCCGATGAGGCCGGTGGCCTGACCATCGGTCAGGTCTCGGCGCGGCTGGGCGTGACCGTCCGCGCGTTGCACCACTGGGACGAGATCGGCCTGGCGCGGCCGTCGCTGCGTACGACTGCCGGATACCGGCTCTACACCGCCGGTGATCTGGAACGTCTGCACCGCGTCGTCGTCTACCGCGAGATCGGTCTCGGCCTGGACCGGATCCGGACCGTCCTGGACGACTCGACCGCGGATGTACCCGGTGCGTTGCGCGCGCAACGCACCCAGGTCGCCGAACGGATCGCCCGCCTCCAGCGGCTCAGCGCCGGACTGGACCGGATGATCGACGCCCACGAGCGCGGCCTGCTGCTGACCGTCGAGCAGCAGGCCGCGGTCTTCGGCCCGCAGTGGAATCCGGACTGGCCCGCCGAGGCCCGTCGGCGCTACGGGGACACGACGCAATGGCAGCAGTACGCCGAACGCTCGGCCTCTCGCGGCACGGAGGAATGGCAGGCGGTCACCGACGCCATGGCCGACCTCGACCGCGCCCTCGGGGAGGCGATGGACGCAGGTGTCACCCCCGGCAGTCCGGAAGCGGACCAACTCGTCGAGCGGCACCGCGAAGTCTTTGCTTCGTACTTTCCCCTCACCAGGCAGATGCAGGTCTGCCTGGCCCGTACGTTCGAGACCGATCCGGGATTCGCTGCCCACTACGACGGCATCCGCACCGGCCTTGCCGCATGGTTCCGTCGCATCGTCGACGCCGGCGCCCGGGCCCACGGCATCGACCCCGAGACCGCGACCTGGCAGTAGAGCGCGGGACCGGGAGCCCGCACCCGTGAAGCGACCCTGACAACCCTTTTGGAGCTGCTTGGTAGGCCTTGGCGGGCCTTGGTATTGTTTACGGCTTGGATGGCCGGTGGATGTGTGGCCCGTGAACGCTCGGGAGGGCCGGATGTCAGTGAGCTTGGGGTACCGGAATGCGGGTGCGCCGGACGTGTACCGGCGTGGCCTTCGGCCTGAGAGGGCGCATGACGGAGTTCTGCTCGTGGACATCGAGGCAGACCTGGTCATCCGGGACGGAGACCGGGTGGTGCTGGCGGAGGAGCAGTTCCCCGTGGCTGAGCTGGCGCGTGCTCTGGTGGGCTGGCTGCGCCGGTCGGACGGCGAGCGCGGTGACTTCGTGTTCGACTCGATGTCCTACCCGGAACCGGGGGTGGTGCGGATGGTGGAGTCGGCAGAGGGGTGGCGGGTCGGCTCGGTCTTCGAACCGGATGCCTGGACCTCACCGGTCACTTGGGACGTCCTTGCGGCGGAACTCGGACGCTTCGTGGCCGCCGTCCGCGGGGATGTGGCGGAGATCGGTGCCAGGCCCGGTCTGATCCCCGGCCTTCGCGGCACGGCCGGTCCGTGAGGCACGGCCGCCCGTGTCTCATCGGCCGGCCTCCTGCGCGGCCGCGACCTGTGGTTGGGGACATGATCCTGCTCGCAGAGGGGCGATCAGTCACCGAGTCCGGCCGGAGCCGCGGGCGGGCGACCACCAGCGCATTCATCGACACGGGGCCTTTCCCCCTCTCGTAGTCGAGCGCAGCGTCCCGCAGCAGTGGGGCGGTCTTACGCGTCCTGGACCCGGCGCGAAGGGCGCGAGCGCTCCCTCGGGCGCGCCAGTACGTCGTACGGGTACGGCAGCGGACGTTCGCTCGCCGCAGTCAGGCGCTCCTCCTGCTCCGGCGCAAGCTCCCAGCCGTGAGCGCCCAGGTTGTCCGTCAACTGCTCCAGGGTGCGTGCTCCGATGATCGGTGCCGTCACGCCCGGGCGCTGCAGCAGCCAGCGCAGTGCCACCTGGGCCGGGGTACGCCCCGTCTCGTCGGCGACCGCGAGCACCGCGTCCACGACCCGCCACGTCTGCTCGGTGTCCCGGTCCCGCCAGCTCTCCCGACCCTGCTGCTCCTGGACAGCCGCCTCCCGCGAGCCCGCCGGGGCGGCCGCCATGCCGCGCTGGTACTTGCCCGAGAGCCAGCCTCCCTGCAGCGGGCTGAACGGTATGACTCCGACTCCCTCCGCCTGGCTCAACGGCAGCAGCTCCCACTCCAGTTCCCGCGTCAGGAGGTTGTAGAGCGGCTGCAGACAGACGAACGGCTCCCAACGGTGGAACCGTGCCACGTCCAGCGCCTCCTGCAACTGCGACGGCGTGACGCTGCTCGCGCCCAGGTAGCGCACCTTGCCGTCCCGTACGAGCCCGTCCAGCGTCGACAGGGTCTCCTCGACCGGCGTCTCCACGTCCCACATGTGTGTCTGGTACAGGTCGATGTAGTCCGTACCGAGACGGCGCAGGCTGCCCTCGACAGCCGTCAGGATGTGTTTACGGCTCAGGCCCGACGCGTTCCCGCCGCCCTCGCCCATCGACCCGAACACCTTGGTGGCGATGACGAGGTCGTCACGGTTGCCACGGGCCTTGAGCCAACGGCCCAGGACCTCCTCGGACGCGCCCTGCCCGTAGATGTCCGCCGTGTCGACGAAGGTACCGCCCGCCGCCGTGAACGCGTCCAGCATGCGGTGCGACGTCACCTCGTCCGCGCTGCTGCCGAACGTCATCGTGCCCAGGCACAGTTCGCTGACACGCAACCCCGTCCCGCCCAGAAATCGCTGCTCCATCTGCTGCGGCTGCTCCATGGTTCCCGCCCTGCCCTTCCGTCGGCCGATGGGGCCACCTAAGACGTCCGGTACGGCAGGGGCAACACAATTCCTGGGACTGCCGGGGTGTTGGGTGAAGGCAGGCGCACCGATGTGGGCCCCGGGGATCAGCCGTAGCGTCCCCGAGGCCCGGCCGTGGCCGTGGTCGTGATGGTCGTGAGATCCCGCATGCCGTCCGCGGCCGGGCTGCCGGCCTTAGCGGACGTCCACCGTGGTGGGGCTGGAAGTCCGCTGGCGTACGGGGTTGTGGTCGGCCGGGCTGAGCAGGCCGTACACCACCGCGCGGTACTGCTGGGCGCCGCTGTGCGCGGCCTCGACGTGTGCGGCGACCCGCGCGTCGTAGCCCCTTTCGACCACGGCGCCGCAGGTCAGTCGGTGCCACGCCGACCCGCCGCTGCGGTTCTCCAGGCATACCCGCAGGTAGCTGGAGGCGTCGTCGTCGCCGTGCGCCGTGACCGTGAAGGTCTTGCCGACCTGCGCCGTGGGCGGCGCCGTGATCTCCACACCACCCTTGGCGAACGCCGGCCCGGCGGCCAGAGCCACGGAGGCCAGCCCCAGCGCACCGATCACAGCCACCCGGCCGCTCCGCGCCTTCGTCCCGGTCTTCTTCGTCCTGGTCATGGACTTCCTTCGCTCATGCGTGTCTCTTGTGCCCGGGCTCCAAGCCCTTGTGCCTGATGCCGTCGACGCTACGTCCGGGTACGGGCGCCTCGGGCCGTCCGGACGCGATCTACGTAGCGCCTTACGTAAACCCCACCTAGCGCTCCGGTTGTACCGCGGTAGACCGTGATCCGAGAGAGGTGTGACCGCGAGGGCGGCCGTCATGCCAGCCGCTTCCCGGGCACCTCTTGGTCCGGGAAGCACTCCGCCTCACCCCGGAGAAGCAGCACGTCGAAGGTGTCCGGTAGGGCCAGGCGTACGCGCGGCTCCTTGCGGGCGTTCCGCGCAGTCGCGGAGGTGGCGCTGGCACACACGTCTGGCGGCGAACGATTGCCGGTATCTCCATGGGAACCGACCTTGACCAGGCAGGCGCGAAGCGCGCCTGCGGCGCAGGACCTACCCCCAGCGACCGATGCCCCGGGACGGGAGTGCCCCGGTGCCGTGGCCCGGCCCGCCGCAATCCCGCCCGGCACGGATTACGGGTTCTCCCGCACCGACTGTTTCAGCGCGATGCTCGCCGAAGTGGCGGCGGAGGCACGTTCCGTTCTCCGGGTGGGCTCTTTCGGTAGGGGAACGGTCCTACTCGGCCGCTGCGCGGACATTTTCGTCCGTCTTTTCGAACTGTTCGGAAGACGGTGTGAGTGCTCCTCCGGCCAGGAGAGAATGGCGGGTTGAGCTGGGAATTCGCCGTGGCGTCAGACCGCGCCGGCCCGCGGTGCGCGTCCCTTGACCGCCTCCCGGAGGCGGAGGATTCTGAGGGGCGCGGACCGCCGCAGCGGGAATCGTCGGTCCGGGCACGGGTCGGGGGACGCTATGGCGGGACTCAACGTTGCGGCGACATGGGTGGGTACCGGCGCGCTGGGGCCGGGATGGCGTTCGGTGGTGTGGGTGCAGGGGTGCCCGTTCCGCTGCCGGGGCTGTATGTCCCCGGACTGGATACCGGACGTGCCCGCCCGCACGGCCCGGCCGGCCGAGCTGGCTGCCGAACTCCTCGCGGATCCCGCCGTCGACGGGCTGACCTTCTCCGGCGGTGAGCCGATGCAGCAGGCCACGGGGCTCGCCGAACTGGCGCGTGCGGCCCGCGAGGTGCGGGAGGTCAGCCTCGTCTGTTTCACCGGTCACCGTGTGGAAGGCCTGCGGGCCCGGCCCCCCGGGCCCGGTGTGCGGGAACTGCTGGGGATGGTCGACGTCCTCATCGACGGCCGGTACGTCGCCGCGCTGGACGACGGCCGGGGACTGCGCGGCAGCAGCAACCAGCGGGTGCATCACCTGACCGGCCGTCTCGCGGGGTGCGGATACGACTTCACGGGCCGCGACCGCAGTGCGGAGATCGCCGTCGACGGGCCCGCGGCCCTGCTGATCGGCGTCCCGCCGCCCCTCCTGCTCGCCGCGTTCGACTCGGCGGTCGACCAGGTACGGACGTCACACATCGGGGGAGACCATGAGCGGTAGGAAACGCATCCAGGTGGACGAGTCCGAGTGGTACCGCATACAGCGTGCGGCGTCACGCCAGAAGGACGTCCTCCGCAACGTCCCGGCGTTGATACGGGAGATACGCCGGCAGACGCACGACGACCTGGAGCGCGTCTTCGGAGTCATCGAGGACCGTCAGCGCTCGGTGGAACAGGTGGTCGAAGGGCTGAGCGAGCAGACCCGCCGGCTGGAGACGGAGACCCAGCAGCGACTGCGGGCGCAGGCGCGGCAGATGGCGGAGGACCTGCGGGCCACCGCGGACGAGCTGCGTGGCGACACACGCCGGCAGCTCGCCGATCAGCAACGCAGGTTACGGAACGAGCTCGCGGCCGAACGGGAGCAGCGACGCGCGGACATCCGGCGCATCAGTACCGAGCTGGCCGAACTGGTCCAGGACCGGGAGCACGCCGCAGTCGTCGCCCGCGCCGCCCTGTCCGACGCGCGCGCCATGCACGCCCTGGTCCTCGGCACGCTGCCGCACGAACGGCACGCGCCAGGACGGCTGGAGAGCCTGGAGGAGACACTCGGCCGGGCCGGGGACAACATCGCCCAGGGCCGGTTCGACGCCGCTCTGGCCACCG
Organism: Streptomyces sp. NPDC026394; assembly: GCF_055567735.1. Taxonomy (NCBI): domain Bacteria; kingdom Bacillati; phylum Actinomycetota; class Actinomycetes; order Kitasatosporales; family Streptomycetaceae; genus Streptomyces; species Streptomyces sp. NPDC026394. Next base: position 36,504 of record NZ_JBVHPX010000035.1, on the reverse strand, counting down.
CGCAGGCCGCGTATCAGGAACTCAGCGAGCTGCGACTGGACTTGGAGCACCGTGAGCGGGAGCGGGAGGTGCTGCGCGCCCAGGCGCGCGGCGAGCTGCTCCTGGTCCGCCTGCTGATCGAGGACAGCGCCCGGCAGAACGTGCGCGACGAACAGGGTGAGGAGCTCGACGGGTACGACCTCGACGTCGACTACTGGACGCACGGCGAGTTCACCGCCCTGCGCCAGGAGGCCGAGGCGCTGCGGCGCCGCGTCGAGGACGACGAGCGGCCGCTGTCCGCCGACGAGCTGCGGGAACTCCTCGAACACCGGGCACCCGCGCTCCAGGACCGTCTGACCCGGCTCGTCGAGCGGGCGGGCGGCCGCCAGCTCGCCTCCCAGCAGCGGGTCAACCTCGCCGAGGCGGTCGTACGGACCCTGGAGGGCATGACGGCGTACGAACTCGACGCGACCACGTATCTGGGCGGGGACCAGCGGGACGCGTTCTTCGCCCGGCTCGTGCACGGCAACCGCAACGCCATCGTCGTGGAGGTCGCCCCCGCCGGTCCCGACTCGGGCGCGTCCGTCCTGCGGGTGCTGTCCTACGACCACGACACGGCCTCCCGTACCGAACTGGAGGAACGGGGAGCCGGACTGATGCGCGCTCTACGGGGTCAGGGCTTCCCGGCCGCGGCGCCCCAGGAGGAGGCCGGCACGCCGGACCCCGAGTACGCCGATTTCGCTGCTCTGAGTGAGCCGCGGAACCTGCCGGACAGTGAGCCGAGAGCCTTGCCGGACAGTGAGCCACGCACGCCGGCGCACAGTGAGCCGCGCGCCCTGCCCCACGCCGCCGCGGAAGCCGAACCGGGATGAGCCGCCCCCTCGTCGAGCGGCTGGACGGATTCCGGCTGCCGGCCGGCGATGCCCTGCTGATCGTGCACGGCCAGGGCGTCGACGACATCTTCGTCTGCCGGGACCACGGGGTACGCGGCATCGAGGAACTGTTGTGGGACGTCCTGCACGACGCCGGATTCACCCGCATCGTGTACTCGTCCCTGTCGCACCCCGTGTACTTCCGCGACCAGCGCTCCCGTGACCTCACCCGGCGCCGCCGCCCCGCCGCGCACCGGGGCGGGAGCAACCTGATGCGAGCGGAGTTCTCCGGACCGCTGGGCCGGCGCATCCTGGGGGCCACCGTGCCGGACGGCTCCGCCGCGGACGGCACCCTGCCGGGCGGGGCCCCCGTACCGACCCTCACCGATCAGCACCGGGTCATGCTCCTCGACCACCTCATGAGACAGGCCGAGCACCGTACGGCGGTGGTCTTCACGCACGCCGAGGAGTCACTGCGCTACGAACAGGCGGGCCGTACGCTCGCCGGCGCACTGGCGGAGTGGGTGGAGCGCGCCCAGGACCGCAATCTGTGTGTCCTGCTGTTCCGCCGCGACACGCTCGACGACGTGGAGGAGTTCGTCCGCGAGCTGCGCCGCGTCCCGCGCCTGGAGACCTACCTCGCCGACCAGCGCGGGCGGCCCGGAGGCGGCGCCACCGCGGCGATCGGCCTGCCGTCCGCGGAAGAGCTGGAGCGCCTGGTCCACGTCGTGCGCCTGCGCGCGGAGCTGCGGGTCGAGAAGTGGAACGAGCTGCCACTGGTCGTCCGGACGATGGCTGCCGCTCCCGAACGCGCCAAGAACTGGCGGGCCCGGCTGAGTCTGCTGGCCGAGAAGAAGCGGCCACTCGACGTCGCCGCACTGCGGCAGTACCAGTGGGCGGGTGGCAGCCCCCAGGACGACCGGAGCGTCACCGACCGCATCGAGGCCATGGTGGGTCTCGGTTCCGTCAAGGAGCATCTGCAGCGGCTGCGCTGGCGGGCGGCCGCGGACGCCGCGCTCCGCGCCCAGGGCCTCGGCCGCGAAGTCGAGACGGGCTCTCCCCACCTGGTGTTCACGGGCAACCCCGGCACCGGCAAGACCACGGTCGCACGGCTGGTGGGCGAGATCTACCGGGACCTCGGCCTGCTGCGCCGCGGCCACCTGGTCGAGGCGGAGGTCCCCGACCTGGTGGCGGGCGTGGTCGGCGGTACGGCGATCCGTACCAACCGGACCGTGGACCGGGCCCTCGACGGGGTGCTGATGATCGACGAGATCTACCGGCTGACCGAGCCGGGGCGTGGCGGCTTCGGCTCCGAGGCCGTCGACACGCTGCTCACCCGCATGGAGAACGACCGCGGCAGATTTGTGCTGATCGCGGCCGGCTACCCGGACAAGGTGGAAGAATTCCTCTCCACCAACTTCGGCTTGCGCAGCCGCATACCGGTCGCCAACGTCATCCAGTTCCCCGACTACGAACCGGCGGAACTGCACGCCATCCTGCTCGGCCGGCTGCGCGCGCTCGGGCTGAGCTGGACACCGGCCCTCGAAGAACTCCTGGGCGAGGTGACGCGGGGCCTGCACGCCACGCGTGACCAGCAGTTCGGTAACGCGCGTGCCATGCGCGACCTCGCCGACGAACTCAAGGACGCCTGGGCACAGCGCGTACGCGCTGTGGTGAGCGAGCCACTGGACGCCGAAGACCTCCCGGAACATTACCGGGCACACATCAGGGGCCCGGTGCCGCCGGTCGACGAACTCCTCGCCGAGCTGGACACCCTGGTGGGGCTCGAACCGGTCAAGGAGATGATCCGCGACCTCGTGTACCGGCTGCGGCTGCGCCGGTCGCACGGCGGCGAGCCGTTCCCCCCGCCCCACCTGCTGTTCGTGGGCCCGCCCGGTACCGGCAAGACCACGGTGGCCCGCCTGCTCGGCAAGCTGCTCCGCTCCCTCGGCCTGCTGCCGCGCGGACACGTGATCGAGGTGACCCGGCCCGAACTCGTCGCGGGCTACGTCGGCCAGACCGCGCTGAAGACCAAGGAAGCGGTGCGGTCGGCGGTGGACGGCGTGCTGTTCATCGATGAGGCGTACAGCCTGTCGCGCGGCAGCGGACCCGGAACGGACTACGGCAAGGAGGCCCTCGACACACTGACCCGCGAAATGGAGAACCTGCGCGGCCGGCTGGTCGTCGTGGCCGCCGGCTACCCCGCTCCGATGGAGACGTTCCTGGCGGCCAACCCGGGCCTGCGCTTCCGCTTCACCGAACGTGTGGTCTTCCCGGACTACTCGGGCGCCGAACTCGTGGAGATCCTGCGCCGGACGGCCCACGACCACGAGCCGCCCTACGAACTGCCGGACGACACCGTACCGAGGGTACGGAGATGGCTGGAGGGGCAGCGCCGCGCCCACCCCGAGCACTTCGCCAACGCCAGGACCGTACGGGTGCTGCTGGAACGGATGGAGGCCCGCATGGCGCGGCGCATCGACGCGGACACACCGGCCGGCCGGCCACTGGAGTTCGTGCCGGAGGACGTGCCCGATGGCGACCGGTGAAGTGTCCGTCGCCGGACACGCGGTCGAGGAGACCTGCTGCCCGGTGTGTCTCGCGACGGCCGCAGGTGGGCCGGAGTGCGCGTACTGCCGCTGGGCCCTCGAAGGCCCCGCAGTTCTCGGCCCTCTCACGCCGGAGATCCGGCATGCCTTCGACGAACGGCTCGCCACCGCGCGGCGCCGTCTGGACCTGACGGCTGCGGCGCGGGCGGCGGGCTACCCGGGGCGCGGAGAGCCCGAGCGGCTGGCCCGGCTGGAAACGCTGCTGCGTGGTGGCCCGCCACAGCCCGCCGAACGCGACCAGGCGCTGGCCGAGCTGACCGAGCCTGCCGAGCCTGCCGACGAGCTTACGGCGACGGGCCTCCCCGAGCCGCTCCCCGACGGCGTCGTCATCGAGATCGGCCCACGGGGACTACGGGCCGCCACGGTCCGGCACGGTGCCGAGCAGGCGGAAGCCACCGAATGGCCCTGGGCCGAGCTGCTGCCCGGGCTGCCCGACGGCGCGGACGAGACGCTGTTCCGCCTGGCGGGCGGCGTCGGTACCCGTACCACCGGCGCATCCGAGGCCCAGGAGCCCACGGCCCTCCCGACGACGGTGGACGTGCTGGCCAGCCGACTGCGTGGTTGGGCGGTGCCGGAGCGCCTGCTGGCCAGGCTCGCCCGGCGGTTCCCGCAGGCCCGGACGCTGTACCTGCCACCGGAACGCCCGGAACCCGGCCCGCTCCGGCACCCGGGCGGATTCACCACTGCCGTCTGCCGCGGCCTGCCCGACCCGGACGACGTACTCCTCGCGGGCGGGGACCAGGACGGCACCGTCACCGTCTGGCGGCTGTGGCACCAGGCGCCGCTCGCCTCCCTGAAGCTGCACGACCGAAGGGTCACCTGCGTCGACCTCACCGAGGACCGCCTGTCCGTCGTGTCCGGCGGTCAGGACGGAGCGGTCCGGCTCTGGTCGTTCGCCGCCTCCGGCAGGGTCCGGGTGCTCGCCTGGCACGACGGTTGGGTCAATGCGCTGCGACAGCGGGACGGCGTGGTGTTCAGCCTCGGCGACGACGCCTGCGTGCACCGGACCGTGCTCGGCGCGGCCGGAGCCGCCGGCGCCGTGCTCGCCCGGGTCGGCTGGGCCTCCGCCACCGCGCTGGAGGTCACCCGGGACGGACGCGTCGTGATCGTCGCGGGCTCCGACGGGGCGAGCCTGTGGGACGGCAGGACCGGCGCGCGCACCGGTCGCCTCACAGCGGAACACGAGGTCGCCTGCCTGGCACTGGACCGCGAGGACCGGCTGGTGGCACTCGGCTGTGCCGATGGCGTGGCACGGATCTTCACCCTGGGGGCCGCGCGGACCGCGCAGGCCGAGATGGACGGGCACACCGGCCCGGTGCGCCAGGTCGCCTTCGGCCCCGGGGGAGTGCTGGCCACGGCGGACGACGCCGGCACCGTCCGGGTCCGTGAGCGGGGCGGAACGGCCCGGACGGTGGGGGCCCACCCGGACCGCGTACGGGGACTGGCCTTCGCCCCGGACGGCCGGCTGCTCAGCGCGGGCGCCGACGGCCTGGTCCGCACCTGGCCCCTCGCGGGCATCCACCGATCCGACAGCGACAAGGGGGGACCATGAGCGAGGGATATCTCGGTGCGGCGTTCCAGTCGGCACGCACCAAGCTGGAGCTGACCCTCGACGACCAGCTCGCCACCGAACAGGCGACGCACGCGATCCGTGCCGCGCTGACCCGGCTGGCGCGCGAAGCGCAGACACATCCCGAGCTGGGCGCGAGCGAACGCCGACAGGCAGCCGCCGCGGTGGAACTGGTCCGGGCGGCAGTCGTCGGTACCTTGGCCGCCGTACGGGCGCCGACGCTGCCGCAGCCCCGGCCCTCGCCGCCGCGCCGGTCACCGTTCCACCTGCTCCTGACCGGATTCGGCGGCGACGAGGACGACCGGCGCAGGGAGCGGGAACACGAGGAGGAACTGCTGCGCGTACGGCGGCCGGTGGCCCACACGGTGTCACTGCTCGAACAGCTCCACGCCGCGTTGGAGTCGGCCGACCGCCTGCTCGCCGAAGCGGAGCCGCCCCCGCCGGAGAAGGTGCCGCTCGCCTGGCACGAGGACGACGAACTCGTCAACCTCCTCCGTGACCTGATGGCGGCGCACAGCGAGCACGACGGCGAGCTGGCGTTGCGCCGGATCGCCGGGCTGCGCCAGGAACTGTCGCTGCGCCACGACATCGACGTGGTCGACTTCGACGGCACCAACGAATGGCTCTTCACCGTGGGCAGGCAACCGGGCGGCCCGGCGGGCGGAGACTGCCGCACGGTGCAGCCGGCGCTGGTGCTGAAGGACGGCCGGATTCTGCGCCGGGGCGAGGCGACCATGCCTGTCGCGGTACCTCCGGAGCCCCCGGCGCGGGCCGGAGCCGACGTACCGCCGGCCGGAACGGACGTACCACAGGCCGACCCCGACGTACCACAGGCCGGGCCCGGCGCAGCGCAGTCCGCACAGGCCCGGTCGGCTCCGTACGGGGAGACCGCCGACGAGAAGACGCCGACGGCCGACCATGACACACAGAACAACGGGGGCAAGGAGCACCACCATGGCTAAGGTGTCCGGCAGCACAGTGATCGTCGGCTTCGATCTCGGGCACGGAGAGTCCGCACTCGCCAAGACATACACCGACCGGACCGCACCGCCGGTCGTCCTGGACATCGGGTCGACCGGCGCGGGCCGCCAGCATGTGACCGCGGTCGCCGAGCACCCCGGCCGCGGGGTGCTGGTGGGCCGTGAGGCCACCGAAGCGCGCGGGGTGACCTCGCTGTACCTGGCGTTCAAGTCGCCCGAGATCGAACGCGACGAGATTCGCACCCCCATCCGTCTCTTCGTGGAGAAGGTGGGCCGCGACGCCCGGGAGCGGGACCACGACCTGAGCGGGTCCCGTCCGGTCCGCTGGGTGTTCGGCGCCCCTTCTGGATGGGACGACGAACTGATTCGCGTATACGGGGAGTTGCTCGCTCAGGCCGGGCTGACGGACGTGGAGGTGGTGCGGGAGTCGCGGGCCGCGATGTTGTACGCCCGGGACTCGGGTGAGGTGCAGCTCGACCGCGACCAGTTGGGCGGCTGTGTGCTCATCGCCGACTTCGGCTCGTTGACCACCGACTTCACCGGCGTCCTCGGTTACCAGACCGGCCCGCCCATCGACGCCGGAGTGCAGCTGGGCGCCGGACTGATCGACCGCACCATCCTGGAACGCCAGCTCAGCCGGCACCCGATGGCCGACGCGCTCCGCGAGACGCTCCAGGACTCGCGCTTCGAACGGCTGCGGCTGGAGCTGCTGTGCCGCGAGGCGAAGGAGACCTTCTTCCGTACCGATCCGAGCCGGTTCGTGGACGACCCCGAGGCCACGGTCGGCGGCACCCGGAAAGTGGTCACCAGGGCCGGGAACGCCTACTTCGAGGTCGAGTTGACGGCTGCCGAGATGGACACGGTCCTGGACACGCCACAACCCTCCCTCGGCAACCGCCCCTGGCGCCAGGCATTCCGGGACGCGCTCCACGAGGCGGCCGGCCGGCTCGGGCGGGAACCGGAGCTGGTGGTGCTCACCGGTGGCGCGTCCCGCATGCACTTCGTGCAGGAGGAGGCGCGGGAGGCGTTCGGCGCGGACCGGGTGCTGCTCGGTCTGGAGCCTGAACTCGCCATTGCCCGCGGCCTGGCCCTGGCGGGCCGGATGGGGCTGCACGCCGCCGGTTTCCGGGCCGACGTCCGCAAACTGATCAAGGGCGACCGGGTCGGTTCGCTGGTGCAGGACAGGTTGCCGGCGCTGGGCGAACGGCTGGGGGCGGCGGTCGCCGAAGGCATGACCGAGCGCCATGTGATCCCCGCGTTCCGCCGCTGGCGCAACGGCGACATCGCCACGCTCGACGACATGGCGGAGGGGATATCCCGGGCGCTCCACGCCGAGCTGGCCGAACCGGGCAACGCGCGGCTGGCCGGGGCGATCGCGGAGTGGCAGAACGGGCTGCGACCGGAGATCGAGGAGCTGACCCGCCCCATCTGCCACCGGTGGCACATTCCGCCGTCCGCGATGGAGCTGCCCGCTGTGCAGGTCAGCGGTGGGCAGATGGACATTCCGTTCGACTCGGCGGCGGCGACCGAGGTGCTCGACAACATCGCCAAGGTGGTCAACGTGGTGGTGGCCGGCGTCGTGGCCATGACCCTGTTCGGCGCCGGTACCGCGATCATCGCGACGACCGGTCCGTTCGCCGTCATCATCGCCGCCGTCGTACTGTTCATCGGAATCAACGAGGGGCGGGAGGCCGCCATGACGAGGGCCCGGCAGACGAACATCCCGCTGATGATGCGCAAGGTCGGCGGGGAGAACCGGCTGGTGTCGAAGTTGCGGCAGGGCGCCGGACCGCAGGAGGCACAGCTCGCGGCCGCGTTCAGCGCCCAGTTCATCGAGGACGGTGGCCAGAAGCTGGTCAGCGAGATCAGCAAGGGCATCGCCGCGGATCTCGAAGCCCTCGCGCGCGACGCGGAGTTGTTCATCTCCTGATCCGGCCGAGGGGGCCCGGGGGTCACCGCGCCGGGTGGGTGGCCGGTCCCTCGTCATTCCAGGTGACGAGGGGCCGGGCTGCGGACATCTCCTGGTCGCGGGTGTCGAGAGCGCGTTTCAGGGCGGCGTCCAGTTCGCCGAGCCTGCTCTCGACGGTGCCGAGGGCGCCTGCGATCCGCTCCAGCGCGTCGTCACCGTTTCCCGGCTCGGCGCACTCGGCCAGCGACTCCACGATGCGGTGGTTGACCTGGGCCCAGGTGGTGAGCCGAGCCAGCCGCTCGCGCTCGGCGTGCACCAGGTCCGTCTGCTGCGCGGCCTCGGACGCGGCCTTCTCCGCGGCGGCCAGCTCGCCCTCGGCCCCGGTGAGAACGCGCTGCGCCTCGGCGGCTCGCTCCAACGCCTGCCGTACCGGCGTGGCCAGCCGCGTCAGCCGCTCCTCGGACAGTCGCACCAGCTCGCCGCTGCCCAGCCGAACGGCCTCCTCGGTGCCGTCGGCGCGCTCGCGCAGCAGCGTCAGACGCGCGTCGAGCACATCGCGCTGCTCCTGTACGTCCTCCAAGGCCTCCACCAGCCGTTCCAGGCGACGGACCTCGGCGACCTGGTCCCGGAGGCCCGCCAACTCCGCGAGGCGGGCGTCGAGGGCGTCCCGGGTTCCGGCCACCTCGTCGCGCCGACGACGTAATTCCTCCACCTCCGAGCCCAGTTCGGCGAGTTCCCGCTCTCGGTCCCGAAGGTAGGCCACCACGTCCGGGCCGGGGCGGGCCGCCCGCAGCAACGAGGGCACCGCCCCGGTGAGCCCGGATGCCGAGCCGAGGGCGTCGTCCAGCAGGAAGACCGCCTCGGTCGTCACGTCCTCCGGCGCCTCACCGGCCAGCCGGGCGACGGCCTGCGCCGCCCATTCCAGCGACCAGCGCAGGGCGTGCAACGCGTCCTGGTCCGTGCCGCGGGCCGCCGCCTCGGTGACGCGCGCCCTCGTCTCGTCGTTCATTCCGTGTCCCCCGTCCTCGCTCCGGCCGGGCCGCTCAGCGGCAGTAGCACCGTCTCCCCGCCGTCCTCCGGACGCAGGGCCAGCACACCGGGCCCGTTCCCCGCCGAGTGCAGGCCCAAGCGGTACCGTCCCGGGCGCAGAGCGGGGCTGGGCACGCGGATTTCCGTGTCGCCCAGCCGGATCAGGACCTCGGGGCGGTGCCCGTCGGGCACGTCCACCGTCGCGTCGTGAGCACCGTCTCGTACGGACTCCTGCACCGGCTTTTGTACGGACTCCCGTACTGGCTCCTGCACAGGCCCTCGCCCGGATCCCTGTAGGGACAGGGTGACGGGCCCGCCAGGGACGGCCAGAGGGAGTTCGGCTTCGGTGAGCAGTCCCTGGTGGACGCGGTGGACGCGCAGACTCAGCCGGTGGCGCGCGGTCTCGGGAATCCGGACGGTGCCGCGCGCGACGAGGAATGCTCCCAGCGCGGCCGCGTGGTCCTCCAACACACGGACCGGTGCGCCTGTCGCGGCCTCCTGGACGGCGGCCCCGGCGAGCGGATGCCGGCGAAGGCCGCCGTCGAGAAGGACCTGCGTCACGCCCTCCGAGGCGGTCAGCCCGGCCAGGAGCGGCAAGAGCGCCGACCGCAGGGACTGTTCGACGGGTGCGAAGGCGTCCAGCACGGCTCCGGCCGTCACCTCCCGCGGCAGACACAGTGGAGCCGCCCGGTAGCGGGCCTGTACCCGCGCCCGGGACAGCAGCAGCGCGGCCCGCCTCGCCTCCTGCGGATTCTGCGGCTCCCGTGGCGACCCGACAGGCGGGCCGGCGGACGCCGCCCGCCACTCGACACCGCACAGGGTCACGGACCGCCCGCGCACACCGCACACGGCGGCCACGACCCCGTCCGCCTCCAGTCGGCACACCAGGTGCCCGCCGGAGGACTGCTCCAGTGAGGCCACGGCCGCCACCGCTCTGGGCACGAACTGGCGCAGCGGCATCCCCAGGCCCTCGGCGAGTTCTCCGTACAGCGCCTCGCGGCGGGCCGCACCGGCCGCGTCGAACCACTGATCCGGCACGGCGAGCACCAGACCGTCCACCGGCTCCGTGAGGCCCCGCAGAAATACCCCGGGCCCGGAGACGAAGGACTCCGGCGGCCGGACACCGTCCGCCGCGCCGGTCACGGCGACACCCGCCGCGACATCGATCCCCACGAACACGGCCACCACCCGCCCGCGCCCACCACACCCGTGCGCTCTCCGCACGCCCCAGAGTAGCCCTCCCGGCGGGCGCCCGTCCGCCCACCGGAAAAATGACGTCATCGCGGAATCGACCGCAGGGAGCGGGACTAGACTCGAAGCGCACTTCGGTCGGGCCGGACTGGTCAGGGGGCGGCACATGAGTGATCTGGTGCGGTTCAGGACGGCGGGTGGCGAGGACATGCTCGTCGAGGTCGACAGCGCCTCGCCCGGCCTGGAGAACGTGGCACGCGGCGACAACGGCATCCTGGAAGCGGCCCGGAGCCTCGACGAGATGCTCGCCGGAGCCCGGCCCACGATCGACGCGGTACTGGAGTGGCTCCGCCGGATGGCACCCGACGAGTACGAAGTCGGATTCGGCGTCAAACTGAACGCCGAGGCCGGGGTGGTCGTCGCCAAGACCTCCGCCGAGGGGCACTTCACCGTACGGCTGGGCTGGCGCCGGGACGAGCCCGCCGCTCCGGCCGGCTAGGCAGCCCGCGGTGTCCTCCCAGTGGGAACAGGCCGCCTGGCTGGTGAGCATCGCCCGTGCCGAAGGCCGGCCGCCCAGTGGCGCCGGTGTACTCGTCACCGACCGGCACGTACTCACCTGTGCCCATGTCGCGGCCGCGGCCGGAGACCGGGCCGAGCCGCCCGACACCCCCGTGTCCGTACGGTTCCAGTGGGCCGGGGGCCATGAGCCGGTACCGGCAGCGGTCGTGGCAGGGGGCTGGCACCCGCAGGACGCCAAGGGGCGCCGGGGTGACCTGGCCGTACTCGAACTCCTGGGCCCGCTGCCGCCGTCGGCCGCTCCCGCTCCCCTGATCAGCACCAGGGGAGGCACCTTCGACCACGCCTTCCACGTGTACGGCTATCCCCGCGACCACGAATACGGCGGCGTCCCGGCCAACGGAATCGTCCGCGGCGCCGCGGAACACGAATGGATCGAGCTGGAGTCGCAGTCCGCCCGCGGGCACGCCCTCGCCCCCGGCTTCTCCGGCTCCCCGGTGTGGGACCGCACCCTGGGCGGCGTGATCGGCATCGTCACCACCCGGGACAGGCCGTCCCAGGGCCAGGACACCCGGACGTCGTACGCGATCCCGGTCGACACCCTGGCCACGTACTGGCCGCCCCTGCGCGACCTCATCCGCGACCCGGTCAGCGAGGACCAACGGGCCGTACTCGAAGAACTGCTCGCCCTCCCACTGGACTCCGCGGGCGAACTGCCCAGACTGCACGACGTCCGCATCTACGACATGGGCGTCACCCCGTCGAAGAACCTCCAGGACCACCCGGACCCGCCCTACGTGCCCCGGTTGCGGGAGGACCGCGCACTCGACGAAGCCTTGCTGACCAGGCCGTTCGTCCTGCTGGCGGGGGACGCCAAGGCCGGGAAGTCCCGCACTCTCGTGGAGAGCCTGCGCCGCGTACTGCCCCACGGCACACGCCTCATCGTGCCCGGACCCGCTCCCTCGGCCCCGGGCGGTATCGCCGCTCTTCCGCTGCCCACCGGGGGCGACGGCGCGGTGCTGTGGCTCGACGACATCGACGAATACCTCCGGCCCGGCGGCCTGGACACCAAGGTGCTCGACGCCTACCGGTCCATGCGGCCCCCGGTCCGCGTGGTCGCCACCATCACCTCCGAGTGGCTGGGCCGTATCCTCACCCCCAAGGGCGAGGTGAACCGCGCGGCCCGGCAGGTGCTGGAGCGGGCGCCGCAGCCGGTCCTGCTGCCGCGGCTGCTCCGCCAGGAGGATCTCGCGGACGCCCGTCGCCTGTATCCGGACGAGGACTTCACCGACCGCGGCATCGGCGAGCTGATGGTCGCCGCGCCCCTGGTGGAAGCGCGCTTCAACGGCGGTCGCGCCGGCTGCCCCGAGGGCTGGGCGGTGGTCCTGGCCGCCGCGGACTGGCACCGTATGGGCTGCGAAGGGGAACTCACGAGTGCGGCGCTGGCGGGTCTCTTCACGCACTACCTGGAGGCCGGGCCGAGCCACCGCGCCGCCACCGACGTCGCACTGCGCTCCGGGATCGCCTGGGCGACCGAGCCCGTGGCGGGCAGCATCGCGCTGCTGACCGAGTACAGCCGGACCGGCACACCGGGAGCGGGCGGCAGGGCCGACGGCAGCGAGGGCCGCCGTTACGAGGCGTTCGCCTACCTCCCCGGGTACCTCGACAGCCGCGACGACCCGGACACCGCGCGCGTCCCCCGCTTCGCCTGGGACTGGGCGGTCCGCGGCACCCCCGCCGACCAACTGCTCGGCGTCGCCTTCGCCGCGTTCACCCGGGAAGAGGGCGAGGCGGCCAGGAGCGCACTGGAGCGCGCCCTGGCCGAGGCCACGGACCGTGACGTCGTCGCCTGGGCGGCCCTGATGCTCGGCGAACTGGCCATGTACCGCGGCGACGTGACCAGTGCCAAGAGGCTGCTGGAGCGAGCGACCGACTCGGATGCGCCGGACGTCGTCTCCTTCGCCCAGGTCGACCTGGCCGCCGTACTGCAGTTGTCCGGCGACCTGGACGCCGCACGCGCGGTGCTGGAGACGGTGATCGCCACCGGTGACCCGCTCGCGGTGCCGCTGGCCCAGGCCAGTCTCGGCGGACTGCTGCTCGGGCAGGGCGAGACCGACCGGGCCCGGGAACTCCTCGAAGCGGCCCTGCGGTCCGGGGACTCACAGGTCGTGCCGCTGGTACAGATGGGCTTCGGCGGCCTGATCGTGCAGCGCGGCGAGATGTCCGGAGCGACCACCACGGTCAAACGGGAGCCGTCCGGGCCCGCCTCCTCGGACCCGCCGGCCCGCTTCGGCACCGCGGGTCCGCTGAACCTGCCACGGGCCGTACGGCAGTCCGCGATCTCCTCGGCGGTGCCGCTGGCCCAGGTCAACCTGAGCGCGGCCCTGCTGGGGGAGGGCGAACTGGAACAGGCCGACGAACTGCTCCACTCGGCCCTGCGGTCCGGAAACCCGATGGTGGTGCCGCTGGCCCAGGCGAACCTGGGGGGCCTGCACATTCAGCGGGGCGAGCTGGAAGAGGCCCGTCAACTCCTGGACGCCGCAGCGGCCTCCGGGCACGTCTTCGCCTCCGAGCACGCGCAGGTGACCCTTGCCTGGCTGTTCTGCCTGAAGGAGAGGTACGACGAGGCGTCCGAGATCCTGCGGCGCGCCGTCGGCTTCACCAATCCGGAACAGGTGCTGCGGGCACGCTGCCTGCTCAGTACGGTGCACGCGGCGCGCGGGGACTACGCGGCCGCCGCCGAGGAACTGCAACCGGTGGTCGACTCCGCCCCCTCCGACTGGCCACCGCTCGCCCGTACGGACCAAGGTCTGTACTGGTGCCAGGCAGGGCAGTACGAGCGGGCCCGCACCGCGCTGACCGAGATGGCGGGGGCCGGCCACCCGGAACAGTCGCCGCGAGCCGCCGACCTCCTGGGGGACCTGGAAGCGGCGCAGGAGCAGTGGCAGCAGGCGGAAGCCGCGTACCGTCAGGCGATCGGCAGCGGACACCCGCTCTGGTCCCCGATGGCCCGCTTCGACCTGGCCGTGATGTGCAACCGGCTCGGTGACGAGCGGGACCGGGACCTGCTCGCCGAGGTCGCGGCGTCCCAGGAGCCCGACCTGGCACCGCGCGCCTCGGACCTGCTCGGGGACGTACTGGCCGCACGAGGTGACTGGGCGGAAGCCGAGGCCGCGTACCAGCGCGCCATCGATGCCGCGCACCCGCACTGGTCGGCCGTCGCCAGGCTGGACCTGGCGATGATGCTGGCGGACCGGGGCGAACTGGCCCGTTCCGAGGCCCTGTTCAGGGAGGAATCCACGTCCGGCTCGGCGCTGGCCGAGGTCGCCGAAGCGTTCCTGGGCATCCTGCTGGTGCAGCAGGAGGGGCGTGCGCAGGAGGGACGTCCGCTGCTGGAGCGGCTCGTGACGTCCGGCTCCGACTCGGCCGCGGACCTCTGCCGGGTGCAACTGGGCAAGCTGGCGGTGGAGGAAGGCCGGATGCCGGAGGCGACCGCGCATTTCGAAGCCTTGCTGGACTCCACGAGCGAGGTCGCCGTCTCGGTGATCCCGATCGCCCGCGCCCACCTGGGCGCGATCCTGCTCCGGCAAGGACACGTGGACGAGGCACTGGAACGGCTCGACGAGACGGACTTCGCGCACCCGGGCGCCGCGGTGGTGGCACTGCTGGGCTACGGCGAGTTCCTGATCGAGGTGGGCGACACCACGGCCGCCCAGGAGTACCTGAACACGGCACTCGGTCTGGAGGTGCCGGACACCGTCCCGAAAGCCCTCGCACTGCTCGGCGTGGCCCTGCTCGCGGAAGGCGACCTCGACGGGGCCAGGGCAGCCCTGACGGAGGCGCTGGCCACCGGCACATCCGCGATCGAGCCGCTCGCCCGCCGCTACCTCGGCAGCGCCCTGGCCAGGCTGGGGCGCCTCGCCGAGGCCCGCGGCACCCTCCTCCCGCTGGCCCGCTCGGACGACTCCGTCCACCGGCCCCAGGGCCTGGTCATCCTCGGGCAACTGGCCGTGCTCGACAAACACGCCGACCAGGCACACGACTGGCTCGCCCAGGCGGCGGCGTCGGACGACCCCGAGGCCCGAGGCCGCGCACGCCAGGCACTGGACGAGTTCGATGCCACGCCCGTCCTGCCGCTCGGCCCCGGTCCGCCAGGCATCGCGGGTCCGGAGCCCACCGGGGCACCTCCGGCCTCGGCCCTTCCGGAGCCCATCGGCGCACACCCGGCCTCGGCCCCCGTGCAGCCTGCCTCGCCCCCAGGCCAGGCACCCTCACCTGACGATCCGCCCGAGCCGTCGAGCCACGCGGAAAGTCTTCCGGCCGACCTCCTCCTCGTCTTCGGCCGGATCGCCGAGGGGGAGGGACTGCCGCACGAGGCCCACTACTGGTTCGAGCGGGCGCTCGCCACCGGCGAGCGCACCCGGGAGGCACAGGCGTTGCTGGCTTCGCTCACGCGCGAGGACGGCCCCGGTGCGTGACCGCCGCGCACTCGGGACCGCCCCGTCGGCTCAGTCCTTCAGGCTGTAGAAGCGGATCGGCGAGTTCGGCTGGAAACCGATACGCGGATACACCGGGGCCCCGGCGGCGGTCGCGTGCAGAACGGCGCGAGTCAGGCCGGTGGCCCGGGCACCCTCGTACAGCGCCTTGCGGGTGACCGCCTCGCCGTACCCCCTGCGCTGCCACTGCGGATCGGCGGCGACGAGTAGGACGAACAGGCGGCCCTCCGCTTCGACGGTGGCGGCGCACGCCACCGGTACGTCACCTCGCATGCCCAGGTAGGCGTACACGCCGTTCTTCCAGAGCGCGGACCCGGCGAGGCCGTCGCGGCCCTCTTCCACGGGGAAACCGTAGGCGCGGGAGTTGATGTCCGCGTAAGCCCGTACCTGCTCCTCGGTGCTCACGCGCGTGAACGTCAGCTCGGGGTGCGCAGGTTCCGGGACGGGCAGCAGGTCTCCGGCCATGCCCGTACCGGGGAAGGCGTACTGCAAGCCCGCCTGCTCCGCCGCCGTCTCCACGGCGGAGCGGGCCTCGCCGTCGAGAAGGTCTTCGAAGAGCCACAGGAAGCCCGGGTGCTTCTTCGCGCGCATGATGTCCGCTGCCTGGCCCAAGCGGTGTCCGAGAGTCTCCGCCCCTACGCCAACGTCGGTCAAGGTGACGCAGTTCCAGAACGCGAAGCGGCAGTCCGCCCAACGGACGGCGATACCCGGGAGGTCGCGTACGTCCGCGTCCGCGTCGCGGTCGAGCACCATGGAGCGCCAGACCACGGTGAGCTGGCGTGCCGATTCGACGGACTCCGTGAGGTTCTCGGTCACCGTACCCCCTGAATTGTTGAGTGCGTACAGGCACTTGACCAAGTGGTGGACGACTCCGTGCCTGCCGGTCAGTGGGACTCTACTGGCGACACGGCGGCACGACGACACGGTGTCCCGGTCTTCCACCGAGGGGACGGAGGAAACGCGGCCGCGGGTGGCGGGGTCACTTGGATTCGAGGTGTCCCAGCGGGTGGTCGCCGGTGAGAACCGTTCGGGCGTTGTTCCAGTCAGTGCGGTCGATTCCGGTGACGTGGCGCAGGTAGGCGAGGGTGGTCTGCTGGACGAGGGCGACCCGGTCGGGGTTCTCGTCGGTGGTCTCCGCTGCCTGGTAGCCGGAGATGCCGCCGAGGAAGTGCTCGCCGCCGTGGACGGTCAGGAGGCTCTTGTCGCCGCGGCTGAGGGTGTAGGGGTCGGCCGTCCAGGCCGGGCCCCGGGTGGAGAACGGGAGGTCGTCCTTGTCTCCCGCGACGACGAGGCCGGGGGCGGTGATGTGGGAGAAGTCCTGACCGCGCAGCCAGGGAAGGTTGGCGTGGGCGAAGGGGGTCAGTTCGTCACCGCCCCTGCCTGCCGTGGCCAGTTGGATGCTGGCCATGACCCGGGAATCGGACAGGTTCTCGGCGGTGCCGGTCTGCGGGTCCGTGACGCGCAGACCCACCAGGATGCCGGCGGTCTGGCCGCCGAAGGAGTGCCCGGCCGCGACGATGCGGCTGTGGTCGACGCGGCCTTCCAGACCCGGCACGCTCCTGACCAAGGTGGTGAGCTCGTCGAGGACGCGCCGCATGTCCTGTACGCGGTAGCGCCATATCCGGGGCCGGCGAGGGTCATCGGCCGGCAGGTCGAGCCGCTTGGAGTCCAGGTGGGTGGCTTGGACGACGACAAAGCCGCCGGATGCCCAGTGATCGACCAGCGGGGCGTAGCCGTCCAGGTCCGAGCCGAAGCCGTGGGCGAAGAGCACGACGGGCAGGCTGGTGCCGGTGGTGGGGGCCGTGACGCGGACATGCAGGTCCGCGCCGCGCCACGGTGCGCTCAGCACGAGCGGCTTGACGGATACCGTCGCTGTGGGGGCGGGGCCGGTGAGGCCGGTGGTGTGGTGCGTGTTCATGCGGGGGTCTGCCTTTCAGGGAGCAACGGGCCGGGGCAGGTGGAGAAACGCGTGCGGCGTCGAGGTGACCGAGGGCGTCCCGGCCGTACAGCGGCACACCGAGGTGGTGACGGACAGGACCTCCGTGCCCACGCCGCCGGCGTCCCGGCGGGCACGTGAGCTACGGTAAAACTTGACGTTGACGTGAAAGGCAAGTGCGTGTGCCGCAGATCACGCAGAAGGGGGCGGAAATGCGGATCGGGGAACTCGCCCGCCGCACGGGCGTCACTACCCGGGCCCTGCGGTACTACGAGGAACAGAACCTGCTCACCGCCGAGCGCAGCAGCAGCGGCCAGCGCCGCTACACGGAAACCGCCGTCGACCGCATCCACCTCATCCGCCAGCTCTACGCCGCCGGACTGAGCAGCAAGGTCATCGCCGAGCTGACGCCCTGCGTCATCGACGGCAAAGCCACCCCTGAACTCCTCCAGCGCCTGGCCGCGGAACGTGACCACCTCGACCGGCGCATCGCGGATCTCACCCACACCCGGGACAGGCTCGACTCCGTCATCGACGGCGCCTCGTCCCACCTGCACACCGGCGCCCCCTGCCCACGAGACGCGCACACATAGGCCGGCGCCGACTCCCTTCGGGGCAGGGCCGTTCGCCGATATTCGGTCCCCCAGCGAAGGCGCGTGCGAAAACCTTGCGCCTGATTGGCGCGCCCGTGGCGGCGAGATGCTTCCCGGTGGTCAGCCCGTCCCCTCAGGGGGCGGCTCCGGCGGTTCGGCGGTGACGGCGCGGACGGTGTCCCGGAGCCAACGCTGCCCCGGGTCGCCGTCGAGGCGCGGGTGCCAGGCCGTCTGGTAGCGCAGCGGGCGGATCTCCTCGGGAGCGGGCAGGATCCCGATCCCGGTGTCCGGGCGCTGCTGAGCGAGCAGCCTCGCGGGCAGGGTGAGGGCCGGGGACGCGCGGGCCGCGACCGGGTGATGCCGATCCTCGACAGCGCGGAATCCGGCGCGGACGGGAAGTGACGCCCACCGCGTCAACGCCGACAACGTCCCCGGGACAACAGTCCAGGCGGAGGGGCCTGTGCCGCCGTGCCCGGCGGGCGGTCAGGCGGCGAGGTAGTCGTGGACCGGCTCGGCGGGGGCGAGGGTGAGGTCGGTCAGGATGTGGCTGGCGTCGACGACCTCGCGTACGGGCAGGTCGGCCAGGGGTGCCATGACGTGCTCGAAGAGCTGGAGGCGGGCCGGGCCGTGCCAGGCTTCCTTCACGGTGATGTCGGTGATCCGCATACGGACCAGGTCGCAGACGCGGGGCCTGAAGTCGTAGCCGGGGACTGTCTTGACGGCGAAAGTGGGCACGGTGATCTGGCTGCGGGCCTCCTCCGGGTCGAGCGGCTGCCACTTGTAGGCCATGGTGGCGGTGGCCACACGCTCGCTGCCGTAGTCGAGGGTCCCGACGAGGGCGCCGCGCTCGTGGCGCAGCGCGGGCTCGCCCGCGACCTTCGGATAGGCGCTCAGTTCGCGCCCGGCGGCGGTGGCGCCGAAGGAGTCCAGGTACATGACGTGCAGGTACTCGCCCTGCTCGGCTCCGTGACGTACCGGGATGACCTGGCCGCACTCCGTGTACGGCCCGAAGCCGTCCACCTCGCCCATGCGCATGACCTCGAAGCGGACCAGAGGCTCGGTGATCTCCAACGGCTCCGGGACCACGGCGCGCAGGGCGTCCGGATCGGTGCGGTAGACGACGTTGAAGTACTCGCGGTCGGTGAAGCGGGTGGGGCGCGGGGGGTAGAGCGGGACGGTCAGGGGGGTGGTCACTGCGGCGGTCACCTGGTCGGCGCGCATGGGGTTGCTCCTTCACCGGGGCGCGAGGGGCGCCCCTTCAGTTGCATACACGGTGTATCGGATACACACTGTATCGAGAAGTTGGGTGGTGCATCCACCCGCGTTCCGGCCCCGCGCCCCTCCCGCGGCGGGGCCACGAGACAGGAGCAGTCATGAGCTTCACCCCTCCCGCCCGCCACCAGGACCGGCCGGTCGCCGTCATCGGCGCGGGCACGCTCGGCCGCCGTATCGCCTTGATGTTCGCCACCCGGGGCGGCCTGGTCCGCATCTACGACCCGGCCGCCGAAGCGGGCGAGGCGGCCTGTGCCTATGTGGCCCGCGAGCTGCCCGAGGTGGTGAAGACGATCGACGGCGGCCGTCCCGGTACCGTCGAGGCCGTGACCGACCTGGCACCCGCCCTCGCGGACGCCTGGCTGGTCATCGAGGCCGTACCGGAGCGCCTGGACCTGAAGAAGCGCCTCTTCGCGGACCTGGACGCGCTCGCCGAGCCGGACGCCGTCCTGACCAGCAATTCCTCGTCCTACGCGACGAGCCACCTCGTCGACAGCGTGCACACCCCCGAGCGTCTGCTGAACCTGCACTTCTACATGCCGCCCCGGCAGAACGCCGCCGACGTGATGTCCTGCGGTCACACCGACCCCGATGTCGTCGCACTGCTGCTGAAGGTGCTGCCCGACTACGGCATCCACCCGTTCGAGGCCCGCCGGGAGAGCACCGGCTTCATCTTCAACCGCGTCTGGGCCGCCATGAAGCGGGAATGCCTCGCGGTGGTCGCCGAAGGTGTTTCCACCCCGGCGGACATCGACCGCATGTGGCAGGTCAACACGGGTGCCGCGGCCGGTCCGTTCCGCCTGATGGACGCCATCGGTCTGGACGTCGTCCTGGACATCGAGAACCACTACGCCGCCGAACGCCCCGGGCTGCCCGAAGGGCCCCGCGAGCTGCTGCGGGAGTACGTGGACGCGAACCGCCTCGGCGTCAAGACCGGTGCCGGCTTCTACGACGACTACCCGCGACAGGGCTGACGGCAGGCCCGGAACGGGCGGGCGCGTACCCTTCGGGAGGAACCATCACCTCCAGGGAGCGGTACGTGCCCAAGTCACCCACCAAACGCCGGCCGGCCACCGTCGCCGCACTCACCGACAGCGCGCTCGTGCTCTTCGCCGAGCGCGGCTTCCACGCCACGTCGATCAGTGACATCGTCCAGCAGGCCGGACTGACCCGCGGCGCCTTCTACTCGAACTTCCGGGACAAGGAAGAACTCTTCCTGGCCCTGTACGACACGCACACCGACCGGCTTCTGTCCCAACTCCGGGAGCAGGTCGAGACGTTCACGAACGACGCCGACCCGGTGGCGCGCGTCTTCGACCTCCTGGCCACGCATGACGCGCAGGAGCGCTCCTGGTTCCTGGTCTCGATGGAATTCACCCTGCACGCGGCGCGCCACCCGGAGATCGCGCGCGCCCTGGCCGAACACGAAGAGCGCCTCAACACCGGCCTGGCCGAGATCCTGGGCCGCTGCCTCGCGTCCTCCGGACAAGCCCCCGACGTCTCCTCCACCGCCCTCGCCCGCCTGGTCGTGGCGCTCTACGAGGGCCTCACCGCCATGCGCGTCACCCACACGACCACCGACGCCGACCCCGCTCCCTTGGCCCGCCGCGTCCTGCCCCATCTGGTCCGTGCCCTGGGGGCATCGCAGGAGTGACGGCGGCTGCGGTCCGTCCGCAGCCGTTCCCGGCCGACGTCGCTCAGGCCGTCCCCTCCCGCGCCCAGGCGCCAGGCGTTCGCGAGAACGAGCGGGGGAGGGGAGTCGAACTGCTCCGGCTCCGCGACCGACGGACCGCTACTTGCTCTTCCCCGCTTCGCCTTCGGCTCCCTGGGCGGCGCCCTCCGTGCTCTTGTCGAGGATGGCGAAGTCGACCGTCACCTGGTCGTCCTGCACTTCGGTGACGGAAATCGTCATCGACTTCGGCCGGCCCTTGTAGACGGCGGTGCACCGGACACTCTCCGCCTCCTTCGCCCGCAGCCCGCTCGGGCAGCTCACCGAATCCGGCTCCTCGCCGCGGAAGGGATGGCCCTTGGCGTTCTCCTCCACGTCCGCGCGCGGCACCTCGTGCCCGGCCCCGCTCGCGGTGAGGACCGCCCCGCCGTTGTTCGTGTTCAGGCTCAGGGCGATTCCGCCGCCTGCCGCCAGTACGACAATCACGGCCAAGGCGATGATGATGCGCTTCATACGGTGTTCCTCGAATTTCGTTCCGGCCGGTTCTGCCCGGCTGTTCTTCCTCACCCGTCCGTCCTCACCCGCAGTGCGGAACCAACGGGTGGTATGTCCCCTCGACCGCCTCGCCGGCATCGCATGTGAAGGTGGCGGCGCCGATCCGCGCGTGGCGTTGGCGACGCCGCTTCCGGCGGGGCGGACTTGCTGCCGGTGGACTGGGACGAGGCCGAGGAGTGCCGGGCACTGGACGCAGGCGAAGAGGCAGCGGAGTCCGCTGAGCCGGAAGCACCCGCCGCCACGGAATCCTGCCCGCAGGCCGTGGCCCCCGGACCCGGCGCCGTGGCGACGACGGCGGCGGCGATCCGGTGGCCGGTGCGGCCACGGAATCGGCGGGCGGCGGTGTGCATCGTGTTCTCCTGTTGCGCTGTTCCCTCGTCTCGCTCCCGGACGAAAGACAGCTTCGAAGATCACGTTGGCGTTCCACTAACGGACGGCTAATGCGGCGTAGCAGCGCGCATCCGTGGTGAATCCGGTTCCGGTTCCGTTCCGTTTTCGATTCCGGTCCGTCGGTCGTCGGCCGCCGCTATCGGCGGGGGAGCCCCTGGAAGAGAAAGCCGGTCTCCATCGCGGGGAACGCCAGGTCATGCGTCAGGGACATACGGGAACTTCCCGGCTCTGCCCAGTATGTGTAATTGAACGACTTCCGCAACGTTGCCAGTACGCCCGCTTCCTCCTCCATGATTTTCTCGTCGCAGCCGCGGTGCGAGGAGAGGGCCACGTCGTGGAAGAAGACGTGCAATCCGGAGAACGTGGCCCGGGCGGTGAAGTCGTTGCAGCCGAGTTTGCCGCTCACCTCGCCGTTCTTGTGGAAATCGAAGTACATCCGGTCGCCGGCGGCGAATTCCGGACCTTGGCTGTCGTAGGCCGTGACGGTGCTGAGTTTCCACCGGGTCGTGAAGAAGGTGTCGCTCCTGGCTTGCACGAGGGTGATGTCGTCGCCCTGTTGGTTCTTGAGATGCAGCTCCACCTCGCCTTGCGTGTTGGGCCGCTCCAAGGACAGTGAGAGATTCCCGCGGAGCGCTCCTTGCACCTGCTTCTCGAAGCGCGTCAGCTTCAGTCGGTCGTGTCCGCTGTGCGGAGCGCACGGTCCGGACCCGGCCAGTGGAGGGGCCGCGGAGGGGGCGGGACGAGGGGTCAGTTTCTCGCCCAGCGTGAGCCGGGTGGCCGACACCTCGGCTTTCAGACGGAACGGCGTACAGCCGTAGTCACCCGAGGCGGTGCCGTCGCCGTGCAGCGCGATCCACGCACGCGCCTCGGACGGCAGGTTTTCCTCCTGGCCGTCGAACGTGACCTCCCGAAACCGCCAGACGCCTTCCGCCAGCAGCCCGCCCGCGCCGGCCGGTCGCTGCTCTGCGGGAAACGCGGGCGCCGCGAGGTCTCCCGGCGCGCCGTCACCCTCCACACCACCGCCGCATGCGGAGAGGGTGAGGAGCGCCGCCAGTGTGGCAGCAGGGACGAGAGCCAATCTTCGGGACACCTTCATGCTTATCGGGACGCTTGGGTGACATGTCCGGTTCCGACTCCCATCGCGTCCCTTCCGGGCGCGGCCGACGGCCTGCCAGTCCTCCCCGCGGCGGCCATGAGGCCGCCACGGGGAAGGGACTGTTTCGGCAGGTGGTTCGATCAGTGCGGTGTCACGGCCCGGCCCGAAGGGCCCTTCGGCACCATCAGCCTGCTGGTGCCGAAGCTCACCACCACCAGCGCGACAGCGACCCAGAAGGCGATCTGAACCGCGTGCAGGGCGGCGGAAGGGCCCCCGGAAACAGCGTAGTTGAGGTACACGCTGCCCAGGACGGCCACTCCGAGCGTGGCTCCGAGCTGCTGTACGGCGTTCAGCAGTCCGGCGGCCGACCCGATCTCCTGAGGTTGCAGCGGCTCCAGGGCGATGGTGAAGAAGGCGGGGCCGAAGAGGCCGACGCCCAGGCCGATGAGACCCAGCGCGAGCAGCAGCGGCTTGGGGTAGGCCGTGACGTCCGCCGTTCGGTACACGGCGATGGCGGCCAGCGCTCCGGCCAGGAGTACGCCGAGACCGATGGACATGGTGTGGTGCCTGTAGCGCCGCACCAGGCGGGCGCCGGCCAGCCACGACGCGATGGCCAGACCGACCGACCACGGGACGAGTGTCAGCCCCGCGTCGAGCGCGTCGGTGCCGAGTCCCAGCTGAAGGTGCAGCACGATGACCATCATCAGACCGTTCGTCACGGCGAAGAACGCCGCCGACGTCACCAAGGCGGCAGGAAAGCTCCGCCGCGCGAACAGGCTCGACTCCACCAGCGGACTGCGGCCGCCCGCAGCCGCCCGTCGCTGGTGCAGTCCGAACAGGATCATCACCAGCAGACCGGTTACGACGGCTCCCCAGCTCCACCCTGGCAGCGTGGCGATGTCTCCCCCGATGAGGGGATGGACGACGAGCCCGGTACCGACCATGGCCAGAAGCGTGCCGGTCAGGTCGAGTGTGGGCCGTTTCGGAGCGCGGGCCTCCGGCATCTTGGGGGCGATAACCAGTACGGCGAGGGACACCGGGACGTTGACCAGGAACGCCGCGCGCCACGACGAGCCGAACAGGTCGGCATGGGTCAGCACACCACCGAGCACCGGACCGCAGACGGCGGCCAGGCCCATCACGGGGCCGATGCTGCCCAGCGCCTTGGACATCTCGTCGCCGGAGAACATGGTCTTGATCAGACCGATGGTCTGAGGGATGATCACGGCCGCCGCGGCTCCCTGAACCGCACGGAAGGCGATCAGGAGACCCGCCGAGGGTGCGAGAGCACAGGCGGCGGACGCGAGCATGAAGCCGGTGACGCCGATGACGAAGATCCGCCGCCGGCCGGCGATGTCGCCCAGTCGGCCACCGGTGATCAGCAGCACCGCGAACGGGAGGGTGTAGGCCGTCGTGAACCACTGGATGTCGGACACCGTCCCTCCGAGCTCGGCGTGGATCGCGGGCGCGGCGACCTGAACGATGGTCGCGTCCAACAAGTTCATGGCCTCACCGAGCAGCAGGGCAGCGAGCGCCGGCCACCGCCATCGGTGCGCCGCTGCGGGACTCGGCGCGAGCACGTGCTCAACGGTCATCGGAGGTCCTTCCCATCATGATCACGGTCGGTACGCCGGTACGCCGGTACGCCAGCTCGTCGCCTCGTCCTGTGAACCGGGACGCCCTGGGAAAAACAGGGAGGGCACCGAGCTCGGCCCCGGACAGAGTGGAGGTAGGGAAGCGGCGCCCCCCAGTCAGAGCGCCGGGAAAGGGGATTCCTGTCGTCGTAGGGGCCTTACGCTGCGAATTCCCACGCGCAAGCCTGTTGTGAGGCCCGTTCCCGACATCGCTCCGACTCTGGAGGCGTCAACCCGGCGCGGCGCGCGGGGTGTTAGCCGCGTGTTAGCGGAGTGGCAGCTTCACGCCAGGGGCCCTGGCCAGAGTGGGTGACGTACCGAGGAGTCAACGGCATCGTCTGCCCTGGGGGACCCGAAATGAGCACGAAGTTGAGCACGGAAACAGGCACGGAAGCAGGCACGGAGACTGGTACGGAAACAGGCACGGAGACAGGCACGGGCTTGAGCATGAAGTTGAGCACGAACACTTCGCGTACCGCCCGTCGTCGCACGCTGCGCGTCGCAGCCGCGGCCCTGACCGTGGCCGCCGGTCTGGCCTTGACAGCCTGTTCCGGGGCGGATGCCACCGGTACGAAGGGGCCGGGGCAGACGGATACGGGTGCGGCCGCCGCGGAGCCCGGCGGTTCGGGCTCCGGTGCCGAGGCGGGAGACGCGGGCAAGCAGCCGGGCAGTGAGAATGCCGCCCGGGGCGGCAAGGCGGGCTCGGGTGTCCAGCGCTGCCACACCTCCGGACTCAAGGCAGCCTTCGCCACCGGCGAGGACGCGGTCCCGGACCCGGACGCGGACGGGGGCACGACCACCAGCATCGTGCTGACCAACACCAGCGGCCGCACCTGCAAGATCGGCGGGTTCGCCGGTGTGGACCTCACACCGGACGGGGGCGGCCCGAGCTGGTCCCTGGCCCGGTCGGCCGCCAAGCACGGCTCGATCGTCCTGGGCCCTGGCGACAGCACCGACTTCACGATCAACCTGGGGATGGCGAAGGAGAACGAGGAAGGCTCCTGGAAGCCCGCCACCGTGGCCGTCACCCCGCCCGACGAGACCACCGCGTTGACCCTGAAGTGGCCCTGGGGCCCGCTCGTCCACCAGGACGGTGCCACTCAGCCGGCCACCTTCGTCCATCCCATCGGCTGACCGCCACCAGCGGTTCCCCGTCGGCGCCCCCGCCTGACGGAACGAGCTGATGCGGTCGTTCCAGGAGTCGCCGACGTAGGCGAGCCGTGGCCTTGGCGGTCACAGGGGCCGGCATTGCCACGGATCCGGACCGGCGGCTTGAGCAGGAGTCGTCGCAGTGGCGTCCGGACGAGAGCATGCTCTCGCCCGGAGGATGTTCAGGAAGGCGGTGGGCTGTCCAGGAGCACCGTTCCGTAGTGTCCGAGGATGTCGGTGTGTTCGGTGTCGCTGCGCGCGTCGGCGGGGCCGATCGCGTGGAAGTACCCCTCGATGGCTCCGGGGTTGTTGATGACGAGGATGTCGGCGGTCGGTGTGATGGTCTGGAACGTGTGGGGGGTGAACCGGGGGACGAAGATGTAGGCGCCCGGCTCGGCCTCGTGCACGTCGCACTTGGCGAGTGAGGGCGAGCCGACCCAGTACCGCACGCGGCCGGACAGGATGACGAAGCTCTCGTCCTCCCGGCTGTGAGTGTGCAGGGGCGGTGCGTCTTCGGGCCGCGCGGTCTGCCTCATGACGGTGACCGCGCCGCCCGTCTCGGCGTTGGACACGACCTGCTCGATCACGCTTCGGTAGTAGCGGAAGTTCTGACCGTCGCCCGGATTGCGTACGAGGGCAAAGCTCATGGAGTCCTCCTGCACCTTGGCTCGTTCTTGCGCCTCCTGGCGGGTGGTGCCGTACTGACGTGAACACCGGGTGCCAACGCGTTAATCCGTGGCGGTCGTTGGGCCGGCGTCGGAGAATCGGCGCATGACCTCGCCCCTCACCCCGCCGCTCGGCCTGACCGTACGCCCGGCGACGCTCGACGACGCGGCGGCGGTGTGCGCGCTGCTCAACGAGATCGACCTGCTGGAGGTGGGCCGCGCCGACACCGACCTGAGCGAGGTGCAGGCGGACCTCAAGCACCCCGAAGCGGACCTGGAGCACGACTCCTGGCTGATGTACGACGCGGGGCGGCTGATCGCGTACGGCCTGCTGTGGGACGAGTCCGGCGGCGAGCGCATCGACATGGATCACTACGTCCTGCCCGGCAGACTGCCGGGCGCCCTGCACCTGTACGACCTGATGGAGGCGCGGGCCGTACAGCGAGCGGCCGCCAACGGCGCGGCACGAGCGGTGATCCACCTGCACCTCAACACCGCGCCCACCATGGACCTCGACGCGCTCCGCCGACGGGGCTGGCGTACGGTGCGCCGCTACAACGTACTGAACCGGACCCTGTCCACCGCCACCGACCGGCTGCCGACCCCGCCGCCCGGCGTGGCCTTGCGCCCCTGCCGCACCGAGGCCGACCGCCGGTGCGCCCACGCGCTGCTCCAGGAGACGTTCGCCAGCCACTTCGACTTCCAGCCCCGGACGTACGAACAGTGGCTGGACGACATCGACGCCGACCGCGCGGACTGGTCGCTGATATGGATCGCGCGGGTGGACGGCCTCGGCGACGCCGCGGTGCTGCGCACCCACGACGCCCGTGCCTCGATGGCCTGGATCGCACACCTCGGTGTCCTGGAGCGGGCCCGCGGCCAGGGGCTCGGCAGCCACCTCCTCCGCCACGCTTTCGGTCACTACGCGGAGCTGGGCCGGCACCTCATAGGTCTCGGCGTCGACACCGACAACAGCAGCGGCGCGCTCGCCCTTTACGAACGGCACGGGATGGTTCTCGACTTCGCCGTGGACACCTGGGAGCTGGTGCGCACCGTCTGAGCGAGGGCTGTCCTGGCCGGCGGCTGAGCCGCGGTGCAGGTGAGGAACCGCGACCAAGTGTGTGGCGTCGCCATCAGCATGCGAAGAAGAAGTGTGGACGCCGCCGGAGCAGGCTGCCTGCTGGCCTTTCTGGGGGCCTGCGTGGGATGCGGAGTATGGCTGTCCGGGGCCCGCGCCGGCCTCGGGGGAGGGTTCGAGGGCGAGCGGGAGTGGAGCCTGCTGTATGTCGAGCTGCCGGTGATGATGCTCGGCGTCCCGGCGCTCACGCTGGCGAGCTGGGCGTCTGTCCGAGCCGTCATGGGTGACCGGGGTGGTCGCAGGGTCCGGGTGGCGGTGTCTGTGGGGACCGCGGTGGCCGCGCTCGTGGTGCTGGGGCTGGCCTGCCTGGCCTGGTGGGCGGCCCGTGACGCCGGTCGTACGCCGATCTGACCAGAGGCGGGTGCCGGGCCGGGGTGCGGCGGTGAGCCGTGTTGTTCAAGAGCAGACACAAGTTCATGCCCCGCACATGTACAGGCCCGATGCCGGTAGCCCGGAGTGCACCCCGCGCCGTGATCTTCACCAACGACAGGGGACACCCCGTACAACTCGCGCATCCGGAGCCGCACATGGACCGCAGAGCCCTTCTCGCCGCGGGCGGTGGCACCGCCCTGGCGGCCGCCGCAAGCCTTCCGCAGGCATACGCCACTCCGCACCGAGACCCCGGGCGGGGCGCCGCCGTACGGTTCAACGTCATCAGCGACATCCAAGGGGACCTGCGCGACTTCGGCCGGGCCCTGGACGACATGGCGGCCGTCAACCCGCACAGCGCCGGTCTCGCCGTCGCGGGCGACATCACACCGCGCGGCTACGACGCCGAATACGCGCAGGTCAGCGCCGAACTGGCGCGCCACTCGCACCCGCACGAGGTGGCCTGGGCGATCGGCAACCACGAATTCTACGTACCGAAGTGGCGCGACCCCGGCACCCTGTCCCAGGACACCTGGCCCAACCACACCACCGAGGACTCCCTCTTCCGAAGCTTCCACCGCTTCGCCCGGCGCGGCACGGTCCACGCCGAAACCTCCTTCGGCGGTATCCCCGTGCTGACCCTCGGCACCGAGCGGTACGCGCACTACCACGATCCGAAGCTCTGGGACGAGGTCTGGATCAGTGACGCGCAGTTCACATGGCTGGAGGACCGCCTGTGGCACTGGTCGCGCCGCCGCAAGCCGGTCATGGTGATCACCCACCATCCCCTTCCCGACACGGTCTCCGGCACCCGCAACAAGCTCTACGCGAGCGACTACCTCCAGGCCGACCGCCTCCTGGGCCTGCTCGGCCGCCACCCGGACGTCTTCCTCTTCAGCGGCCACACCCACTGGGACCTGGAACTCTCCGACTGGGTGGTGCGCCGGGTCGTACCCGGTACCGCGAACCTGAGCGGGTTCACGGTGGTCAACACCGGTGCCGTCCAGACCGGTTACCGGGACGACGGCAAGGGTGGCGAAGTCTCCGTCGGCGGAACCTTCAACCAGGGTCTTCAGGTCGAGGTGCGCCGCGACGCGGTCGTCATCAAGGCCCGCGACTTCGCCCGCCGTGCCTGGCTGAAGGAGATCACCGTGCCGCTGGCGCGGTGAGCGGATGCCGGGCTCGGACGTTCCCAACTTACAGCCAAGCTGTTAGCCTGTCTGTAAGTTCTTCGAGAAGGGTCGGCCATGACATCCGAACGTCGTGCTCTTGAGATCGCCATCCTGGTGTGCCCCGGCTACATGCCGGTCGACATCATCGGGTTCCACACCGCCTTCGGCCTGCTGCCGGACGTGAACCTGCACCTCGTCTGGAAGAACCGGGACGAGATCGCCGGCATGCCGCACTTCCCCACCCGCGCGACGACCACCTTCGAGGACTGCCCCGCGGACCTCGACGTCCTGTACGCCGGTGCCGTGCCGCCGGAAATCTTCGAGGACGAGGACGTTCTCGCCTTCCTCGCCGACCGGGGCAGCCGGGCCACCTGGGTGGCCGGAGTGTGTGCCGGGTCGCTGCTGCTGGGCGCGGCGGGCCTGCTGCTCGGGTACCGCGCGACGACCAACTTCCAACTGCACGACAATCTCGTGCACTACGGTGCCGTGCCGGCGCGCGGCAACGTCGTGGAGGACCGCAACCGGATCACCGCCGGCCCGGCGACCGGAAGCTTCGGGATCGGGCTGCGGCTCCTCCAGGCATTCTTCGGCGACGACGTCGCACGGAAGTCGGAACTCATGATGGAGTACGCGCCCCGGCCCCCGTTCGGCGTGGGCACCCCGGAGCTGGCCGGCCCCGAACTCACCGAGCAGCTCCTTGCCGCGAGCGCCGACATGGGCGCCGTCTTCGCGCAGGTCGCGGAGCGGGCGGCCCGGCGGCTCGGCGTCCACGCGGAAACGGTGCAGGCGGCGGTGTAGCCGGGAGGGCGCGGTGCGGCTGCTGAGGGGAGATGCAGCCGAAGGGTGACGCAGGCGAGGGGGTGGTGCGGTGCGGCTGCACTCTTCGACTTCGCGCCGGAGGGTGCAGTCCGTCCGTTTCGCTGCCCCCGGAGTGCCCGGTACGGCAAGGTCGTACCACCGCCTCGGCCGTACGGCAGGGTGGGCCGGGGCGGACGAGGGCAAGGAGCGTGCGGTGGAAGAGAGCTGGACGGCCGACGAGTACGGGGCGTCGCACGAGGGAACGGTCAAGGTGCTCCTGGACGACGGCAGTACCGCCGAGCCCGTGTACTTCGACGCGGGTTCCGGGGGCTACGTACCGAGCTCCAGTCACTGGAGCATCTACGACGGGCGGAGCGCTCGGGCGCCGCGGGCGTCCGCGTTCCGGGCCACGTGCGCCTGCGGCTGGGTGGGGGCCAGTCATGTCCTCGACTGGGGCAAGGTCGGCGACCAGCCGTTGCGCACGGCCGCCGCCGCGGACGCGGACCGGTGCATGACGGACTGGGACCGACACATCATGGAGGTGGGCGAGTCGACCGTCCCGGTGCCCGAGCGGATCGCCGGGCTGCTGGAGACGCTTGAGGCGGAGGTCGAGCGGTACACCGAGGAGTCCCCGGTGGGGGCCGTCAAGATCGCCCGCCGTATGGAGATCTCCGCGGCCAATCTGGGGTACTGGGCGGCCCGCAAGGCCCGTGGCGCGATGTCCCCGGAGGAGGTGGCGACAGCTCTCGGGCTGAACTCCCGCCAGGCCGCGAGTCTGCTGGCCCGCTTCGGCCGGTGGAGTCCGTACGTCTGATCCTGCGGGCTGCGGGCTGCGGGCTGCGGGCTGCGGGTTACGGCTTACGGAGGTATTCGCGTTCCGTCCGGGGTCTTCGGGTGGGCAAGGGCGTGCGGCTTGACTTAGGTATGACGTCATACCTAAAGTGTCCGCATGACCGCCTCCCGTGCGTCCGGCCAGGACACCCACCGCATCGCCTCCGGGCTCGCGTCCGTCCTGCCCGCACTGCACCGGGCCCTTGACCGGCGGATCGTCCAGGACCTCCCGTTCCCCAGGCTTCCCGAGAGCCAGATCGCGCTGCTGCGGCACGTCGCCGAACACGACGGTGTCACCGTGCGCGCGGCAGCCGACGCGCTGCTCATCAAGCCCAACAACGTGAGCGCCCTGGTCACCCAGCTGGCTGCCCAGGGGCTGCTGGAGCGCAGGCAGGACGCGGCCGACAAACGGGTGGCGCACCTGCACCTGACGGCCAAGGCCCGGCGCCAGGTCGCCGAGGTCGACAACCTGGTGGACGGCTACCTCGTCGAGGCGCTGCACGCCCTCACCGACGGGGATCTCGACGCCATCGGGTCCGCTCTCGGCGCTCTCCAGGGACTGGCGCAGCGGATCCACCCTGCTGCGGACTGACGCCCCGGACCGACACCCGGGCCGGTGATCCGGGCCGTTGAACCCGATCAATGGCCAGGGCTGCCGGCCCGTCGTCGGCCGTCGGCTGTGCCGTGATCCTCGCCGTGCCGTGTTCCACGTCCCGGCAGTAGCCCGCAGCAGTCCGCAGTCGCCCGTAGCCGCGCACCCCTGTAGCACCACACACCTCCCCATTCACCCCCTTCGAAGAAGCAAGGCATCACCATGTCCTCCTCCGTCATGGGGCACTCACCCATGCCCACCCACGCGCCGCCCGCGCCGCCGGAACCGGCCCGGGGCCGCCGCGGTCACCCCTGGCTGACGCTCGTCGCGGTCGCCTTCGGCCTGTTCATGGTCGGTCTGGACGGTTCGGTCGTCTCGATCGCGAATCCGGAGATCGGCCGGGACCTGCACGCCTCCACCGCCGACCTGCAATGGGTCACCAACTCCTACCTGCTGGCCCTGGCCGCCACGCTGATCCTCGGCGGCAAGCTCGGTGACCGGTTCGGCCGGCGTACCTACTACCTGATCGGTGTCGCCGGTTTCGCCCTGGCGTCCGTCGCCATCGGCCTGTCCGGCTCGATCGAGGGCGTCATCGCCTTCCGCGCGGTGCAGGGCTTCTTCGGCGCACTGCTGATGCCCAACACGCTGGGCCTGCTGCGTGCGGCCTTCCCGCCGAAGAAGTTCGGTATGGCGGTGGGCATCTGGGCGATGGTGTCGTCCGTGTCCACGGCGCTCGGCCCGATCGTCGGCGGTCTGCTCGTCGAGCACGTCAACTGGGAGTCCGTCTTCTACATCAACGCCCCCATCGGCGTCGTGGCCCTGGTGTTCAGCGCGCTCGTCCTGCCGCAGAGCAAGAGCACGGCCGGCCGGCACCGTTTCGACATCCCGGGTGTCGTCCTCCTCGCGCTCGGCCTGCTCCTCGTCGTCTTCGGCGTCGTCAAGGGGGAGTCGTGGGGCTGGGGCGCGGGTTCGACCCTCGGCGTACTCGCGGCGGGCATCGTCGTGCTGCTGGCATTCGGCTGGTACGAGACGCGCCTCGGGCGACCGGCCCCGGCCTCCCCGGCCGGCGCGGCCGAGGAGCAGCGCGGCAACCCCATCCTGCCGATGCGGCTGTTCCGCAGCCCGGCGCTGACCATCGGTACGGTCATCACCGCCGTCAACTTCTTCGTCCTGCTCGGCGTGATCTTCTTCGTCATGCTCTACCTGCAGAACGTACGCGGCTTCACGCCCGTCGAAGCCGGGGTGCGCACCCTGCCGCTGAGCCTGGCCTCCGTGGTCGCCTCGCCGCTGGGGGCGAAGCTCACCGAGCGGTTCGGTGCCCGGCTGTCCATGCCGCTGGGCATGGTGCTGCAAGCGGGTGCCTCCTTCGGCATCCTCGGCTGGGGGGTGCACTCCTCGTACGCCGCCATGTGGCCGCCGTTCATCGCGCTCGGTCTCGGCGTGGGGATGGTGATGGCCGCCTCCTCCGACGCGATCGTCGGCAACGCGCCGGTCAGTGACGCGGGGGTGGCCGGGGGACTGCAGGCCACCGCCCTCCAGGTCGGCGGCGCGCTGGGCACCTCCGTGCTGATGTCCCTGATCAGCAGCAGGGTCGGCGCCACTCTGACGGACGAGCTGGCCTCGGCCGGTGTCCCCGCCCCCGTCGCCGCGCGGATGCACGAGGCCAAGGACGCGGTCGCGATGGGGGTGTCGCCGGTCGGCGACGGCATGCCGCACCAGTTGAAGTCCGCGGTGGTCGAGGGCAGCGGCCAGGCATTCGTCAACGGTGTGCACACCGCGGCCCTCGTCACCGGTGTGCTGTGCGTGATCGGCGCGGTGCTCGCCGCGGTCGGCGTCCGACGCGATCCGCAGGCGCCCGCCGGGCACTGAGAACAGCGGACCGGCCCGGCCGGGGCGCCTGTTCTGCACAGGCGCCCCGGCCGGGCCGTTGTCCGCGTTGGCGGCCGGGCGACGGCCGCCCCTGCACCCACCCGCTATGTCTGCGGGACGTCCTTGACGAACACGAGCCCGTCGGTGTCCGCCAGGTGGGCCGGATCGAGCGGGGCGTAGCCGAACCAGGGGGAGACGCGGGCAGCGGGCGGCGTGTCACCGAGCACGGTGGCCAGCCGGGAAGCGTCAACGACGTAGCGGTCCTCCGGGAGCGTGTACAGCAGCCCTTCGACGGTGTCGGCCGGCGGGGTGCCCACCTCGCGGTGCCGCATCGAGCCGAGGGCCGTGGCCAGGACGGCGTACTCCTCGCCCAGGCGGGCGCTCACGATCGCGCCGGCGCTCCACCACTCCAGCAGGGGGTGGTCCCACATGCGCATCGAGCTCTTGTGCCGCTGGAGGTGGGCGTTGTGGGCGTGGACCAGGGCGGGGCCCCGGTCGGCGAGGGCGAGGAGGTTGTCGGCCATCATCTGGTCCCGTATGCCCAACAGGTGCGTCATGCGGCTCGGGGACGTGTCGGCCATCCAGAAGTGGTAGCGGAGCAGGCCGGTGGCGGTGCGCCCGTACAGGCAGGCCCGGTCCCAGGCATCCCGTGAGGTGGCCGCGATCAGGTGTGGTGTGTGGGCGTGCAGCAGCGCTTCCAGGTCGTCGGCGAGCAGCCGCAGTTCCCTGGCCTCGGGCGACCGGCCCACGGACCGCGACGGGTCCGTCATCACGGCGGGGTCGGTCCACCGTTCGTCGGTGCCGAGGAGCTGGTCGAGTGCTTCCGCCGTGCAGGGGAGCAGGTCCGGGTCCACCCAGGTGGCGAGGTAGCCGTGGAGGGCGGTGAGGACCTGCCGGGGGCTCGCGGCGCCGGTGATCTCCAGCGGGCCGTCGAAACCGGCGAAGCGCAGCTGCCCCGACGCCGTCCGGCCGGCGTTGTACGCCCGTGCCCACCGTACGAGTTCACGGTTGGCCGTGGACGCGCCGAACCCGTGGCTGAAGCCGCGTTCCATGACGTCGTCGAGCGTGCCGGTGCCCGCGGTGACGTAATCGTCCACGATCAGGCCTGCCACGCAGTCGCTCTCGATCGCGATGGTGCGGTACCCCTCCTGTTCGACCAACTGCCGGAAGAGGTCGTTGCGCAGGTCGAGCAGTGGGCCCTCCCCGTGGGTGGGCTCGCCCAGGGCGAGCAGTCGCGGCCGGGCCGGGAGCAGCCGCATGACGGCGGCGGCTTCGACGGCATGGACGGTGTCCTTGATGTCGGATGCCATGCCTTCAACGGTATCGTTGAACCTTCGGTTGAAGCTTTTGCTCTCTAGCGGCGGGAAAATGGGAAAGAACCTTCAAAACGAGGGGCGTCTCAGGCCGATCGACCTGGCCCGCGCGCACGGCCTGTCCACGCAGGCCGTCAGGAACTACGAGGAGGGCGGCATCCTTCCGGCCGCGGACCGCACACCGCACGGCTACCGCGCCTACACCCCCCTGCACGCACTGGCCCTCCGCGCGTTCCTCGCCCTGTTGCCCGGCCACGGCCACCAGGTGGCGGGGTCGATCCTGCGGGCGGTGAACCGGGGCGAAGCCGACGAGGCGTTCCGTCTCATCGACGCGAGCCACGCCCAGCTCCTCGAAGACCGGCGCACCCTCCAGGCTGTCGAGAGCGCCATCCGCGACCTGACGCGGGCCCCGGCATCCGAGGCCGACGCGGCGTCGGAGACCGGCAGCACATTCATCGGGCCGCTGGCAGTGAAGCTGGGCATCCGGCCCGCGACGCTCCGCAAGTGGGAGAACGCCGGACTGGTACGACCGCGCCGCGACCAGCTGACCGGCTACCGCGTCTACGACGCGTCCGACGTACGGGACGTCCGCCTGGTCCACCAGCTCAGGCGGGGCGGCTATCTGCTGGAACAGATCGCCCCGCTGATCGACCAGGTGCGGGCGGCGGGCGGGCTGGAGCCGCTGGAAGGCGCCCTGCGTGACTGGCAGGGGCGCCTGTCCGCCCGGGCCCGCGCGATGCTGACCGGGGCCGCGGAGTTGGAGGCGTACCTCCGCAAACGCGGATGAACGGCCGGGGCCGACGGCCGGATCGGACCCGGCGGACTGCTCGGGCCGCTGTCCGTTACGTCCGCGGCGAAGAACGGTCCGCCGCCGTCGCCCCGGGGCCGTCTTCGCCGGAGACCGTGCGCAGGTCGGTGTGCCAGTCCAGTTGAGCGATCAAGGCGTCGTCGCCAGGACGCTGCGGTGCCGGTGACGGTGCCGAGCCGCTGCGCGGGGGAGTGCGGGTACCGCGCGAAATCTGCCCGCTGACGGTGATGTTGTGCTCGACGCGAGGGCGGCGGCACGCCTCGTAGAGGGCGAGAGCGCGCTCCGCGTCGGGTGTGTCCCGTAGGGACTTGGCCAGGATGACGGCGTCCTCCAAGGCCATGGACGCGCCTTGGCCCGTCGCCGGTGATGCCGCGTGCGCGGCATCACCGATGATCAGCGTCCGCCCGGAGTGCCAGGGGGTGCCGGGCGGGATCTCGGTGGCGTTCGTGGCCATGATGCCGTCCGTGGAGGCGGCGACGATGTCCGCGGCGGGCGTGGCGCCCGCGCGCAGCAGGGCGACCAGTTGCTCACGCCGGCGCAAGGGGGCGGGGCCTGCGGGTTCCTCGGCGGGAAGGGCCTCGGTGGCGACCCGGGCGAACCAGTACGTCTCCCGGTCCGGTGAGACCGCGTAGCCGAAGGACGCGTTGCTGCCCCGCACCATGGTGATGTGGCCGGTCTCTTCCGCCACCGGCGCGCTGCGGGTGTAGCCGTAGAAGACGCGCTGCCCCGCCGGGACGGGGGCCACGCCAGGGGCGATCGACCGTCGAAGGGTCGAATGCACCCCGTCCGCGCCGACGAGCAGATCACCGGTGGCGACGCTGCCGTCCGCGAACCGCGCGGACACCTGGTGCGGCCCGTCCTCGAAGGACACCAGCCGCGCTCCGTGCACGATCCTGATGCCCCGGCGGACGGCCTCGGCCTGCAGCGCAGCGTTCAACTCGCCGCGACGCAGGCACCGGTACCGCAGGAGCGCGTCGTCGGCCTCTCCCATCGGCGCGTGCGCCACCTCGCCGCCCCGGTCGTCGAGAAGACGCAGGGAACGCAGCGGAAAGCCGATCGAGGTGACCGCGGCCGAGGCGCCGAGCTGCGCCAACGCGCGCATACCGTTGCTGGCCAGGGTCAGGAAGGCCCCGATGTCCTCGGCCGTGTCGGGCTGCGCCTCGTGCACGACGACGTCGAATCCCGCCTTGTGCAGCGCCAGCGCGGTTGCCGTGCCGGCGATGCCGCCACCGATGACCAGTATGCGTTCCACGAATTACTCCGCTCTTCTGTGCGGGTTCCATTCTGCGTCAAGTCTGCGTCCGGCCCGGGCCTGTTCCGGGGCCGGCTCGGGACCAGCCCCGTTCCGGCTGTTCCTCCGGAGCAGGGTGGCGGGGGGGGGGGGGGGGGGACCCCCCCCCCCCCCCCCCCCCCGGGGGGGGGGGGGGGGGGCGCGCCCGGGGCCGCGGGGGGGGGGGGCCCCCCCCCCCCCCCCCGCGCGCCCCCCCCCCCCCCCCCCCCGCAC